>JBJKQL010000078.1:0-46486 GCA_046705265.1 Ferrovibrionaceae bacterium | reverse complement strand
ATATGGGCACGTGGAGTGGCATGACACGCTGATCTGTGTGATTGATTGCCTCCGAGTCGTTTGTTGCCTGGAAATGGTGCGCGTTGAATCGCGGAATGTCCTCACGGCAATAATAGAGGCGATAGGCCGTCACGGTGCTTTCCCTCCATCACTCGTTTCCCGGCAGGCAATGGCATAAATGATCGCTCGTTGCGGGCGTCCCGCCTTTCCTGCTCGATGGCAATGATCCTTTCGCGAGTTGGCCAAGCTGGTCATTCGCGATCGTTTGGCAGCCGGATGGGCAGGGGAATGACGCCTAATCCGCCGCGCCGGTTTGTGCGATATCGTTGACCGTAACGTCCGTAGCCTCGGCTTCAGGAGCAAGGGCGCGATAGAGGGCGAGATAGCGTCGCGCCGAATCGGCCCAGCCGAAATGTTGGCTCATGGCGGTCCGTTGCATGCGGCGCCAGATAACGGGTTGGCGAAACGCGGTGAGCGCGTGATCGATGCCGGTCAGCATGTCATCGGCATTGTCGTCGTGAAAGGCAAAACCGTTGGCGGTCCCGTTTCGCAGGCTACCCTCGCGCGAATCGATTACCGTGTCCGCCAAGCCACCGACATGGCGGACCACCGGCAGGCTTCCGTAGCGGAGCGCGTAAAGAGGCGCCAGACCACATGGCTCGAATCGCGAGGGATGCAGCAGAATGTCGGAGCCTGCGTAGAAGCGATGGGCCAAGGGCTCCCGATAACCGATATGAACGGCGAGGCGTCCGGGGTATTGCTGAGCGGCAGCGCGGAAGCGACTCTCCAGCTCGGGATCGCCCTCTCCAAGCACCGCGAGATCGACCGGCCGGGCCAAGATCTGGGGCAGGGCGTCGAGCACCACGTCGGTCATCTTCTGATGGGTGAGACGGCAGATATAAGCCATAAGCGGCCGCCCAGCTGTCGTGTCGAGACCGAGATCGGTTTGTAGCGCGAATTTGCAGGCTCGTTTTCCGGCAAGGTCTCCCGGCTGAAAAGAACTCGCGATGAAGGAGTCGGCCGCAGGGTCCCAAATGCCGTAGTCGACGCCGTTCAGGATACCGCTCACGTCGTGTGCGCGTTCGTTCAACAGACCCTCGAGGCCGCAGCCGAAGCGCGGCGTCAATATCTCGCTGGCATAGTTTGGACTCACCGTGGTGATCCGGTCGGCGAAGCGGATTCCCGCTTTAAGGAACGAAATCCGACCATAGAACTCGAGCCCGGAGGCGCTGATGCTATCGACCGGGAGCCGGAGCTCGGCATGAAGGTCGCCGGGAAAGAGACCTTGAAAGGCAAGGTTGTGAATGGTCAGGACCGTCGCCGGCCTCGGGCCGCCCCGGGCCGATAACAGGAGCGGCACCAGGGCGGCGTGCCAGTCGTTGACATGCACAACGTCGACACGCTCGTCCGCCACCAACTCACCGGCCGCGAGACGGGTCGCAACATGGCTGAAGACAGCGAAGCGTCTCGCGTTGTCAGGCCAGTCGCGGCCGTGCTCGTCGCAATAGAGGTTGCCACCGCGGGCGAAAAGCGACGGGCAGTCCATGAGCCAGATAGGCAAGCCGCTATCCGGCATGCGCGCGAATATCAGGCGAACTTTGCCGCAACCCATGAAATCCGCGATCTCGGCCCGCACTGATTTGTTGGCAGCCGCGGCGATCGCCTGCGGATAGCCAGGGAGCAGAAGGTGCAATGACACCCCAAGCCGCGCCAGCGCCAAGGGCAAGGCCGCACTGACATCCGCAAGCCCCCCGGTTTTGGCCAATGGACGGATTTCCGATGAGACGAACAGAACGCGCAACCCGCCCTCCTCGGCCTTTTCGCGCTTCAAACCGACACGGTTATTGGCACGCGGGCATGTTTGATAAGTCTATATAGTGTGGGGACCATGTCCCCCGAATGACATAGATCAAAAAAATAAATTTCTCCCTGGAATTGCAATAAATATTTTATATTTTACTATACGTGTATTTCTTCATTTTTAGACAACTAAAAATCGGCTTTAATGCCGCGACGTGGCGATATTCCTCTTGAGAGTTCAAATTCCAGGTAGATCAGATTTCCCTCGTAACGAGCCCTTTTGTCGTGGTGCAGCGAGACGCTGGTTGCCGACCACGCGCCGGGTTGCAGGGACGTCTGTTCCGACGATCGAATGGGCTGCGCGTGATGTTGCTCCGACGGTCGTCGTCACGGATGAAGTCTCTCGCCCTTCAGAGTGGTGTGGTTCTTACGGAGCTTTCACTTGCGGTGTCCTTGACCGTCTTCTCGTGGAAGAGAGCCTTGCATTCGATGTCGTGAGCGGCGCGGGGCCCGCGTCGGCGCGGCAACCGCAGTGCATTTCGCTGATGGGCTTGTCCGCCACGATCGCACCGAAGCATGTGCCCGACTCGAGCAATTTTGGCGTCGGTTTCACACAGCGGCGAAGTGATCGAAATCTGAGCGGCCCTTGCATTTCCGCGAATTCCTCGCGCTCAATCGCGCCTTCGGCGGACAGTTCCTCGAGTCGGGATTGATCTCTGACTCAGCGGCTTCGGATTTCCGAGTGTTGCGTGGATGGAGCAGCCGACAAGGCTGCCTGTCTTGGAGGGTGCGAGTCCCTCTACCGCCCATTGCTCAGTTTGGGCGGTTAGCATAGCCGCTGCTCGGGGAGGTAACGAACCGGGATATGCGCGGCAATAAAAGACGCGGCCGCTCGGCGTCGTAAGACGCGAGAGTGGGAGCTACTGGTGTGGCGAGCAAACCTTGCGGGTCTGAACATTAGCGAATGTCTGCAGCCACGAAATACACTCCCCGATTGAAGTAACTGTCGGGAATGATGTGAAGCGCCGACCTGGTGTTCACGTAGGGAAGGCCAATGTCTCTGGGGAAGAAACGAGCAAATGCACCCAGGGGGCTGCCGGGGTAGAGGACCAGACACGCAGGGAAGGATAGGCAGAGATAACCTCGGGAAGGACCTCTGCGCAGCTGGGGCTGATAGCAACCAGCGAAGACCGCGAGCAGGAGGCAGATGCCAGAGGCGAGCGAAGGGCAGAGGTTCGGCGCATGAGCCCGTAGGAGCGACGACGAGGGGGTAACGCCCCTCCAGGAGACCCAAGAGGTCTCCCGCGCGACGGTAACGCCGAAGGCGGCGAAGGGGCTCTGGGCGCTTGGCGGTTTCAGATTAGGGCGATGCTCGGACTCGGAGCCGAGATAAGTCAGCACTGAAGCTGGGGCGAGTTCGTAGGTAAACCAACACGAGCGGGGTGTATGTGTGTCAGCACTTAAGAATCGCCGGGTCAAGGAAGGCCTACGAGGGAAAGGCCAAGGTCAGAACCGGATTGGAGAAATTCCGATATCCGGGATCGTAGGAGGGCTTGTGGAATCGTTTGTAAGTACGGGAGCCGGATTGCGGCCCATCGGGAAACTGGTGGAACAAGCACCGTACCCTACGCTTGCAGATGCGCCACATTTCTATCCCGACCAACCAAACGGGAGCTTGGATAAACGAACCGCCTAAACCGTAGCTTCTCAAGAAATCGTAATTACGACCTTGCCTACATGGGCCTGCGAATCGAGGTAACGATAGGCCGCCTTCGCCTCTTCGAAGGGGAAGACGCGATCAATCGCGGGCCTCAGTCCGTGCCAGGAGATCGCTCGGTTCATCACCTCGAACATCTCGCGCGATCCGACGTAGACGCCCCTCAGTGTAATGTTGCGGCGGAGTATCGGCGCGGGGTCGATCTCGCCGCCAGTGCGCGCGCTGATCAAATGAATGACGCCGCCAAGACGGGCTGCCGCGATCGATCGCGGCAAAGTGCCGGCGCCGGCGACCTCGATCACATGGTCGACGCCGCGTCCGTCGGTTAAGCGCAGAACCTCTTTCTGCCACTCTGGTGTTGCGTGGTAGTTGATGCCGTCCGAGGCGCCGAGCGTCCTTGCGCGCGCAAGTTTCGCGTCGCTGGACGACGTGACGATGGCGCGAGCGCCAGCCGCGTGCGCGAATTGCAATGCAAAGATGGCGACTCCACCGGTACCCAGGGCGAGGACCGATTGCCCGCTCTGCAACGGCCGTAAGCCGTAGAGGGCGTTCCAGGCGGTGACGGCCGCGCAAGGAAGGGTCGCGCCTTCCTCGAAGGAGAGATGTCCGGGAAGATGTACGAGTCCGTTTTGGTCGAGGACCACGTATTGCGCCAGAACGCCGTGCCGCGATCCGCCAAGCGCGCTTTCTCCGTCGATGTCGGAGATCGTGCCGCCAAGCCAGCTTTGCAGGAAGATTCCGGCAACCCGGTCGCCCGGCTTGACGCGCGTTACCTGCTCGCCGACTTCGACCACTTCGCCGGCACCATCGGAAAGCGGTACCAAGTTGTCCCGCAATCCACCCCGCGCATAGCGACCCGTCGCGATCATGATGTCGCGGTAATTGATCGAGGCCGCTCGCATGCGCACGAGAACTTCGCCGCGTCCGGGGCGCGGCACGTTCTCCTCGGCGAGTGTCAATGCATCAATGCTGCCCGGCTTCGGCAGCCGGTAAACCAACATTTTCACCATTAGTCTCCGACCTTCTTGATCTGCAGGGTGCTTCGCCAAGGCCGAGGTGCCGGCCACGGTTGGCCACGCCCTTCGTTGATCCGATTCGATAATAGGTATTTGAAGAAGGTCTAGTATGAAAATTACAAATTGGAAATTCGCATCCGAGAGGGGCGACTGCGGTTGCGGACCGGCAAGGAGCCAACCTTTTGGACATTGCCGGACAGATGATCAGACGTTGGATTCAGGAGGGCGCGAAGGAATAACTGAAGCCCCTCCCCGCGACGTATCGAAGGCCGATAATCCGCGCGGCAGGCTCAAGGGGCGTCGAACTCTCCTCGGAATGATCGCTGTCACATCCCCGGAGAGCCCGGCGCCTTCATGTATAGGTTCGGGTCTAGCCAGTCTGTTTCGGAATAAAGGACGGTACCTCGATCTTGCCTTGGGCAAGACGCTTCGGCCAGATAACAACCTGCTTGCCGTGTTGCCACTGAAATTCTACGAAGGACATGCCCTTTTTGGGATCAGGACTATAGACCACTTCATGGGTCCATTTATTGTGCCGTCCATAGTAGCGGATCTGTCCTGAGACACCGGTGAAGTCGACCTGCTCGATGCCGCGCACCAAGGCGTTCGGTTTGGTGCTTTTCACCCGGTCGATCGCGTGCATGAGGGTATAAAAGGCATCGTAGGTCGTGTAGGCGTTATAGGCTGGCTCGAGATGGAACCGGCTTTTGTATGCTTTGTAAAAGCTCGGCGTTTTCGGCGTCAAAGGGACGCCGTTTGCACCAAGACTTCCCGTGATGACGCTATCAGTGGCGCCGTTTGTCGCCTTCCAAAATGACGATGATCCCGCCTGGCCATTTATGCCGGCGAACAATGCAGGAACGTGCTGCTGGTGCCATTGCAGCACCGGCTTCACGCCCACGTGTGCGATTGCAGCCATGATGATTTGGGCGTGGCTATCCTCGATCTTATTATATAGTGGTGTGAAATCTTGCGTGCCCGGCGAGAAATTTATCGTCTGCGCAATCTTCACGCCGATTTCCGGAAGGCATTTCTTGTATTCCGCGTCGACGGCTTTGGTCCAATCAGCGTTTTCGCTAAAGATTACCGCCTTTGCGTAGTGGAATTTATCGACGATCGTTTTTTTCGTCGCAAGGCAGGCCTCCTTTGCAATGACTGTCGAATTGGTATAGCCGTGAAACACGTATTTATAGCGCGCGTAGTCGGCGTGAACCCGCTCCTCGAGCCGCGGCGTTGCGGCTCCCGTCACAATTAATGGAGTCTTCAGTCGCGCCGACCACGGTTCCATGGCGAGCGCCACTTCGCTGGTGAAAATTCCGACCATAGCGACAACGTGGTTCTGGCTTACCGCCCTCTGGAAAGCGCGCGCAGCGTCGGCGGCGGAAAAATGATCGTCATAAACATAGAGCTTTATGGGTCGCCCGTTGATGCCGCCGCTTGAGTTGATGCGGCTGGAGGCAAGCTTGGCTGCATCGATAATCGACCTGCCATCGATGGCAGACGCGGGTGCCATCACACCGACGGGAATGGGCGTTGCCGCATGTGCTGCAGGCGTCATTCCGCAGCAGAGTGTCAATCCCGCGCCAGCGAGGGAAGCGGCAAGAACGCGGCGCGGTGTGGGCGTGCAACGGAGCACAGGCATTCGATTTCCTCCTTCTGTGTGTATCCTCCCTCTAGGTTGTCTTGCGCTTTTGTCGGCGAAATACTTGCGATCCTGGGACCCAACGATCCCTTCCGCCGATGTGACGCGATGAAGCCCTATAACAACGCCGTTGGAGGGTCGTGTCAAACGGCGCACCCCTGCGGTCCGCGGGAGATCCAGCGGGTCTTAGAAACCGGGCATGCCGATGGCGCGGGACGGTATCGCAGGCAAGTCCGCTGCCGAATTGACACATCATCGTTAGCGCGTGCGGTTATTCTTATGGGTCGGCTCTCTGGCGGCCTGCTTTGCCGTGGCCGTGGCGTGGCTCACGGCCCTTAATATCGCGTTTTGGGCAGTGGCGAGGGCCGCATCGCAGAGCGGCTCTTATTGTTATCGCGGCGCGGCATTTACATGGCGGCACCGGTGAATCGTCGTGGTGGTCCTGGAATTCGTCCGAGACGAAATCGGCCGGTAGTGAGCCAGAAAGATGGGGTGTTCTTTCGATAGCGGGCAACGTCCGTGCGTTGCTCGTCGCTCGCTTTCACGCCAATCCTATACCGATTCATCGACAATACGTTGACAAAATGAAAACATAAACATATCGTCATTCGCTAACATTCAGAGCGGCGGGGCGCGATGAGCGATAAGATTGCGGCTGCAGCGCTACGTAAAAAACACAATCACCCTCATGCCGCCGCGCACGGGACGCCGGATGAGGCGCGGTCAGCCCGCCTCTGGGATCTGGAATTCGGCCTGACGGTTGCGACCAACGCCTTCCAGCGTTGGATTGTCCGCTGTATGGCGCGGGCTGGCTGCGAAGGGCTGAGTCCATTGGACGTCATGGTGCTTCATGCCATCAATCGGCGGGCACCGAGCCGTAGCCTCGGTGATATTGCCCTTCTACTCAATATGGACGACAACCGCGCGGTTGCCTATTCCGCGAAAAAGCTCATGAGCGAAGGCCTTCTCGAATCGCGGCGGCGCGGCAAGGAAAACATTTTTTCCACGACTGCCGCAGGAGCAGCGCTTTGCGACAGTTATATTCAAGTGCGGGAGCGGCTTTTGATGGAGCTGCTGCTCGACCTTTCGGAAGAGGATTGGGCCCTCGTTGAAAAGGCATCCCGTTTGCTGATGAAAGTCGGCGGCGCCTTCGATCACGCCGCACGCGCGGCCATCGGTTGAACGCGCGGCAAGAGGGCGATTGATTGGAAAAATCGGTTAATAAGGGACAATCACCAAGACCGCTTGCGGAAAGGGATGGTCATGGATCTCAAGCTCAAAGGCAAAGTCGCTGTGGTGACGGGCGGCAGTCAGGGTATTGGCAAAGGCATCGCCCGGGCCTTGGCCCGGGAGGGTTGTGCGGTCGCCATCGTCGCGCGTCATAAGGAGACGCTCGAGGCCGCTGCGCGCGAGATCAAAGCGGAGACGGGCATCGACGTTGGCGCCTTTCCGGCTGATATGACCGTAACCGAAGAGGTCAATCGCGCCATCGAGGCGATTGCCGCCGCCTTCGGCCGCATTGACATTCTGGTCAACAACGCAGGCGCCGCACCCGGCGGCGTGCTTGAAACGCTTTCCGATGGTGATTGGGAGTCGGGCCTGCAGCTCAAGTTTCTCGGCTATGTCCGGGCGACGCGCGCCGTCATTCCTTTCATGAAGAAGCAGCAGTCGGGTCGAGTCGTAAATCTGATCGGTAATGACGGCGTCAAGCACTCCTATTGGGAGATCGTGCCGGGGGCCGCAAATGCCGCCGGACAGAATCTCACGCTCTCGCTCGCTGGACAGTATGGACGCTTCAACATCAGCTTCGTCGCCGTCAATCCCGGACCGGTGCGCACCGAGCGCTGGGATGGGCTGATACAGGCCA
Organism: Ferrovibrionaceae bacterium; assembly: GCA_046705265.1. GTDB lineage: Bacteria > Pseudomonadota > Alphaproteobacteria > Ferrovibrionales > Ferrovibrionaceae > JAJYTL01. The sequence goes on along the minus strand of JBJKQL010000078.1, from coordinate 38,444 downwards.
TGGCGCGCGACATGCGAATCACGATCGATCAGGCCAATGTGCGTGCGGCCGCCAGCATTCCGCTTGGCCGCATTGCCGAGGTGGAGGAGGTGGCCGATCTCGTCGCCTATCTGGCCTCCGAGCGCGCCCATTACGTGAACGGCACCATGATCGAGATCGACGGCGGCCAGCAAAAGCCGCTCATGGACGCGCTGAGGGACAAGAGCTAACGGGCTGCAAATATCAGCGTGGCGGAGCCTTCCTGCCGAGAAGGAGAGACTAAAGGGCAAGGGCGCCACCAGTTTCAAGGGTATCGATGGGGATATTGGAATCGAAAGATCCGGAAGGCCGTGCGAAGCGGATCTCCGTTACGGTTAATGGTCGCGTCTATCGACGTGACGTCGAGCCGCGCACCACGCTCGCCGATTTCCTGCGTGATGAGCTTGGACTGACTGGAACGCATATCGGCTGTGAACACGGTGTTTGCGGTGCTTGTACCATCCTTCTTGATGGAAGAGCTGTCCGTTCGTGTATTACTTATGCGGTGCAGGCGAATGGTCATGACATTCGCACGGTCGAGGATATCGCCCAAGGCGAGCATCTACATCCGCTGCAAGCGTCGTTCGCCCGCCACGGCGCTTTGCAATGCGGGTTCTGCACGCCAGGCTTTCTGATGACGGCGCTTGAGTTTATCGAGCGCCACGCCGACCCCACGGATGAGGAAGTGCGCCTCGCACTTTCCGGCAATATCTGCCGCTGCACTGGGTATCAGTCGATCGTCCAGGCGGTGATGGCCGCAGCCGCGCGCGACAAGACCAGGAATTGAAGACGGTAGCTCCAGGCCGGAGGTAGAAGACGGATGCCCTATGTCGACGCGGATGATGCGATAAGGCTCTATTACGAGGAAACCGGCTCGGGCAAGCCGGTGATCTTCGTTCACGAATTTGCCGGCAACTGCCGGACATGGGAGCCCCAGGTCCGGCACTTTGCCCGCCTCTATCGGTGCATCACCTTCAACGCGCGCGGTTATCCGCCTTCCGAAGTGCCGGCTGACGACAGCCGCTACTCGCAAGCTCGGGCTCGCGACGACATCAAGGCCGTATTGGATGGTCTCGACGTCGGCCGGGCTCATGTCGTCGGCCATTCCATGGGCGCATTTGCCGCCTTGCATTTTGCTTTGGCTTATCCGGAACGCACGGAATCGGTGGTTCTTGCCGGCTGCGGCTATGGCGCGGAGCCGAGCGCGCGGGAACGGTTTCTTGCGCTTACGGCGGAGACGGCGGATCTCTTCCGTCGTGAGGGCAACCCGCGCGCCGCGCGGCAATATGGCCGAAGCCCGGGACGGCTGCAATTCGAGCGCAAGGATCCGCGCGGCTATGGAGAGTTCATCACTATGCTTGGTGAAAATTCCGCCGAGGGCTCGGCGCTTACCATGTTGAATGTGCAGCGCCTGCGTCCCTCGCTCTGGGATTTGCAGGATGCGCTTAGGGCCCTCCGCACGCCGACGCTCGTCGTCACCGGCGATGAGGACGAACCCTGTCTCGAACCCGGACTTTTTCTGAAACGGCTGATCCCGAACGCGGGTTTGGTGGTTATCCCGATGAGCGGCCACACGATCAATTCCGAGGAACCCGCGCGGTTCAACACGGAGCTCGAGCACTTCTTCGCCGTAGTCGAGCGTAAGCGATGGGGCTGGAGCGGCAAGGATGGCTAGCCGGCATACCATGCGCCCCAGTGAACGTCGGTGATAAGCGGCGGACACAATCGCGAGCCGGTCTTTGAGCTCCAGGCGGAGCACCCGCCGCTCTTGCGCGGACAGGGGAGCTATATCGGTGACTTGACCTTGCCTGACATGCTGCATGCCGCTTTCGTGCGAAGCCCCCATCCCCATGCGCGGATTCGCTCGATCGACACAGAATCTGCCCGGCGTTGCCCGGGGATTGTCGATGTCGTGGCGGGTATAGAGCTTGCCAAAGACTTGTTGCCGATTGAGGCACGGCTCGACCCGAGCGGTGACTACAAATACCAGTCGACGTCTTGGCCCTCCATGGCGCACGAGCGCGTGCGGTACGTGGGCGAGATTGTCGGCATGGTGATTGCGACTGATCGCTATAAAGCGGAAGACGGCGTTGGCGCTGTCGCGGTGGATTACGAACCGATCCCGGCGGTGACCGACGTCGTCGCGGCGCTGCGCGCCGACGCACCACGGCTGTACGGACCTTCCGAAACCAATATCATTTTTCACCTGCGGAAGAAAAACGACGAAGTCGACGCCTGCTTTGCAGGGGCCCCGTTGCGCTTGTCGGCAATCTTCAAACATCCGCGCGTTGCCGGCGTATCGATGGAAGGTTGTGGTGTACTGGCCCGATATGACGTGGCAGCGGGCGATCTTGTGCTCTGGTCGTCGACCCAAATACCGCACCTCTTGCGCGATGGCCTCAGTCGGTGTCTTCGCATGCCGGCAGGACGGATTCGCGTGATCGCGCCCGAGGTGGGCGGTGCGTTCGGCATCAAGATGCAGCTCTTCCCGGAAGAAGTTCTTCTCGCCTACGCCGCGCGCAGGCTCGGCCGGCCGGTCAAATGGATCCAAGACAGGGCGGAACATCTGACCGCGAGTTTCCATGCCCGCGACGTGACCGTGGAGGCGGAACTCGCCGCCGATCGTGATGGTCGGCTTCTCGGCTTGCGCGCCAAGGCTTGGTGCGATGTTGGCGCCTATTCGGCTTTTCCGCTCACTTCGGCGCTTGAGCCGCACACCATCGCAACGGCGCTTCCCGGTCCTTATCGCTGGGAGTGTTTCGATTATGAAGGTTATGCCATCGCCACCAATAAATATCCCGGCGGGGCCTATCGCGGTGTCGGCTTTCCCATCGGACCTCTGGTAACGGAGACGTTGATCGATCGGCTGGCGCGGACGCTCGGCCAGGATCCGATCGATCTTCGCAACCGTAATCTCCTGCGTCCCGAAGACATGCCTTTCGAAAGCGTGAGTGGCGCCGTTTATGACAGCGGCGATTACCCGTCCCTCCTGCGCGCGGCCGTGGCTAAGGCGGACTATGCTGCGTGGCGGAAGGAACAAAGTCAGGCTGTGAAATCCGGTCGGCGTTTCGGCGTCGGAATCGCGTGTTTTGTCGAGGCCACCGGCATGAATCGTCGCGTCTATCGTAGCCGCGGCATGATGGAAATTCCCGCGTTTGAGGCGGCGTTGATCCGTGTCTCGCCGCAAGGCGATATCTTTGCCGCGGTCAGCACGCCGAGCCAGGGCCAGGGACAACGCACTACGTTCCGCCGGCTGCTTGCCGATCGCCTTGGTGTGCCGCCTAATGAGATTGCGATCGGTCTTGGCGATACGGCGATTGCGCCTTATGGCGCCGGAACTTTTGGAAGCCGCAGCGTGGTGAGTGGCGGCGGTGCTCTTCTGGCGGCGACCACGATACTGTGTGACCGTTTGTGCTGGCTGGCCGCAACGCACTGGGCCGTGCCGGTGGATTCGGTTGCATTCGCGGAAGGCGGCGTCCGGCAGGTGGATCATACCGGCCGCAGGCTCTCGATCGCGGAACTCGCGGCTTTGGCCTACAGCGCTCGGACGGAATTGCCGCCCGGCTTCGAGCCGGGGCTTGAGGTGCGCGTCGCTCACGATCCGAAGGCAGCACCTTTTTCTGCCTCTATCCATCTCGCGCTGGTCGAAATCGACGTCCGCACGGGTCGTGTTGCAATCAAACGTTACGTGGTTGCCGAAGACTGCGGGCCGATCATCAATCTTATGGCGGTCGAGGGACAATTGCGGGGCGGGGTTGCCCAAGGCATCGGCTGCGCTCTTTATGAAGACGTCGTCTACGACGCCGAAGGGCAGCATCTGACGGCGACCTTGCAGGACTACCTGGTGCCGGGGCCGGGTGAGGTGCCCGACATTGAGATCGTGCACCAGGTGACGCCATCGCCGTTCACCGAAGGCGGTCATAAAGGGGTCGGCGAAAGTGGTACCATTGGAGCACCCGCGGCGGTTGTGTCGGCTGTGATGGATGCCTTGCACATAGATCCAATGCGGATCACCCTGCCGCTCACGCCGCAGCGTGTGCACGAGTTGATGAAGGCGAAAGTCCATGGCCGGGACTGAGAGCCTTCCGCGCGCGGCCGTAATCGGTGCCGCATTGCCGCGTCACGAGGATGAGCGATTGTTGCGCGGCGCGGGCGGCTATGCCGGGGACATCCGGCTTCCGGACATGCTGCATGCGGCGGTCCTGCGAAGCCCTGTCGCCCACGCACGCATCCGCGGCATCGACACCACTGCCGCGCGGGCTCTCGCGCAGGTCGAAGCGGTGTTCACGTTCGATACATTGTACGATCGGCTACGGCCGATCCCGATCCGGCTTTGTCCAGACGATTCCTTAAAGGCCTTTCTACAGTATCCTCTGGCGAACGATCGGGTGCGTTATGTGGGCGAGCCGGTCGCGTTGGTGGTGGCTGAAAGCCGTGCGCGTGCCGAAGATGCCTTGGCACGGATCGACGTCGACTATGAACCTTTGCCGGTCGTTACGGATGCGTTGGCATCGCCGGCTGCGGTGTTGTTCAAGACGGCACCCGACAATGTCGCCTCTCGCATCCGGCAATCTTTCGGCAACATCACGAATGCCTTTTCTCGGGCCGATAGAATCGTCCGGTTGCGCTTCGACACCGGTCGGCATACCGCCGTACCGATGGAGACTCGCGGGTTGCTCGCAGCCTATGATGAACCAGCTGGGCGGCTTCGCATCTGGGGTGCGGCCAAGGTCCCGCACTTCAATCGCTCGGTGCTCGCCGGCATGCTCGGCTGGCCGGAGCACCGTATCCACTTGGTTGGAACCAACATCGGCGGCGGCTTCGGTGTTCGCGGTGAGTTCTATCCTGAGGATTTTCTCGTGCCGATCGCGGCGCTTTCGTTGCACCGGCCGATCAAGTGGATCGAGGACCGCTTGGAGCATCTTCTCGCGGCCAACCACTCTCGCCAACAGAGCTATCAGTTGCAACTTGCGGTGCGATCCGATGGCACCCTGTTGGGCCTCAAGGCGGATGTGGTCAACGACATGGGCGGCTATCTCAGAACGCATGGCACCATCGTGCCTGGCCTCAGCGCTGGCATGCTGCCTGGCCCCTACCGATTTGATGCTTATGATTGCGAAATGCGGGCTGTTCTAACCAACAAGACACCGACGGGGACCTACCGGGCGCCCGGTCGCTTCGAATGCAACGCCGCAAGAGAACGGTTGATCGATCTGGCCGCCGCTGAGGTTGGGATGGATCCCGTAGACTTGCGTATGAAAAATCTCATCCGCACCGATGAAATGCCTTACCGGCGTGGCACCCAAATCCTCGGTGAGGAGGTTGTATTCGACAGTGGTGACTATGCCAAAGCGTTGCGGCAGGCGGTTGGGGTCAGCGATTATCATGCACGCCGACGGCCGAAACCGGTCAACGAACGCTTCGTGCGTGGCGTTGGCGTCGCCTGTTATGTGGAGAAGACTGGCACTGGGCCGTTCGAAGGCGCGCGTGTCCGCCTCGATCCCAGCGGCGAGGTCGAGGTGGTTACCGGCGCTTCAAACGTTGGTCAGGGGATCGAGACTTGTCTTTCGCAGATCGCAGCGGAGGGGCTCGGCCTGCGCGCCGAACATGTAACGGTGCGCGCCGGCGACACGGATCTGATTCCTTACGGTGTCGGCACCTTTGCGAGTCGCGCCACCGTGATGGCCGGAAACGCCGTGTTCGGGGCGGCAAGGGCGCTCCACGCCCAACTCATTCGCCGGGCGGCGGAGTGGCTTAGCGTCGCTGAAGACGACATCGACCTGTGGGACGGTGAGATTCGCGTCCGTGACGGCCGCAGCTATCCGGTTTCCCGTCTTTGCACACTCCGTAGACTTGGCCATCCTGACGCGGGCACGACGTCGGCGCTCGAGGAGACGCATTATTTTCATCTAAATCATATGACCTATTCGCATGGTGCCACCGTGGTGGAGGTTCAGGTCGACACGTTCACCGGTGCAGTTAAGGTGGAACACGTCTGGTTGGTTTGCGACGTCGGACGGATTGTCAACCCGCGTCTGTTAGCGGGGCAGATAGAGGGGGGGGTCGGGCAGGGAATCGGCGGCGCGTTGTTCGAGGAATTTCGTTATGACGCCGAGGGGCAACTTTTGACCGGCTCGTTTCAGGACTACCTTTTGGCAACTGCGGTCGAGACGCCGCCCATTACGCATCTCTGTTTGCAGGATTCACCTTCGCCGCTCAATCCTCTCGGAGTCAAGGGCGCGGGTGAGATCGGCATCGCTGGCATCGGTGGCGCGGTGGCGAACGCCGTCGCGGACGCGTTAGGTGAAAAAGGACATCGCGTGTCGCGATTGCCATTGACTCCGGAGCGCGTTTGGAACTGGCTTTCGGACGCGCGTCCGACGCAAGGGGAGGAGAAATGAAACCAGCCCCATTCGACTACGTAGCTCCGGACAACATCGATGAGGTGTTGTCGGTGCTGGCGCAATACGGCGACGAAGCCAAGGTGATCGCTGGTGGCCAGACGCTCGGGCCGATGCTGAACATGCGCGTCGTGACGCCGACGCTTCTCGTCGACATCAACCGCATAGAAGCGCTGCAAGCCATGAGCCGAAGCGACTCGGGCTTGGTCTTGGGCGCCCTTACGCGGCAGAGCAGTCTTGAGGACGACGACGATCTTAACCAATACCAGCCACTCATCGCGGCGGCCATTCCGCATATTGCGCATCGCGCTATCCGCAACCGCGGCACCGTCGGCGGCAGCCTTTGTCATGCCGATCCGGCGGCCGAATGGGGAGCGCTGGCGCACGTGTTGGACGCAACTTTGGTCATTGCGCGGCAGGGCGCGGAATTACGTACCGTGCCGGCTACCGAGTTTTTTCAAGGCCTTTTGGCCACTGCGCTACAGCCGGAGGAGCTTCTGGTTGAAGTGCGATTGCCCGCATGGCCAAAGGCCGCAGGTTGGAGCTTTCAGGAATTCAGCCGACGTCATGGCGATTTTGCGCTCGCTGGCGTGGCCTGTCACCTCGCCGTGGATGGGGCTTCGCGGTGCACGGCCGGGCGTCTCGGTCTCATCGGAGTTGGTGACCGGCCTCTCCGTGCCGGAGCTGCCGAAAAGATGCTATTGGGTGAGCCGGCCGGAGAGCCCCTGTTTCGTGCCGTAGCAGCAAGGGCAGCGGCGGAAACCGATCCCATGAACGATCTGCATGCTTCAGCCGCCTATCGTCGTCATCTGGTGGAAGTGCTGACGTTCGACGCATTGATGGAAGCGTGGTCGAAATGTGTGCGACACTGAATTGGTTTTCGGCGGTCTTGGTATAAGGATTGAGGGTCGTGAGGGTAGAGAATTACAGACGTAGGGGTAGCCGTCGCGGTAATGAGCGGTGAGACTGCGGCGGGACTGCGCATTTGACGGCGAGTAAAGTGAATGGGGATCGTCGAGAGGAGGACGAAAGATGAAAACGGAACAACTGACATTGAGGTGGGCTGTATTGTCCCTGGCTTTGCTCTTGCTGCCGGCGTCGGCGCAAGCCAAGCCTAAGGCGCTGAACGTCTCTATCATCACCTTCTTTTCGGGTTCTGGCGCCGTGGTCGGCGGTCCGAGCGTGAACGGCGCCAAGCTGACGATCGACGCAATCAACAAGGCGGGCGGAATCGACGGTGTGCCGATCAAGGCGCGTTATGTCGATGAATCCGGCGGGCCGACCAAGAACGTGGCAGAGTACCGGCAGCTCGCTACCAAATCCAACGTCATCTTGGGCTACGTTTCCAGCGCCGATTGCCTAGCGGTCGCGCCGGTCGCCGAACAGCTGAAGGTTCCGACGATTTTTTCCGATTGCACTACCGATGCGCTATTCGAAGGGCACCACTATAACTGGGTGTTCCGCACGCAGCCGCCGGCCTCTGCCAATGCGCTCGCGATGGCTCTCTACGTATTGAAAATGCATCCGCACCTGAAAAGCATCGCCGGCCTGAATCAGGACTATGCCTTCGGCCGTGATCAATGGAGCGCATTTTCCACCGCCATGCGCGCCCTGGATCCGGGCATCAAGGTCGGCTCCGCGCTCTTTGCCCGTCTGTTCTCGGGCAGCTACACGAGCGACATCTCTCGACTACAGAGTGAAAAACCCGCCCTTGTCTACTCCAGCTTCTGGGGGGGCGATCTGGTGGCCTTTATTCAACAGGCCGATGCGCAGGACCTATTCGGTCAGACGCAGGTGGCCCTTTCGATCGGCACCCAGGGGGGCATTCAAGGCGCCAAGGCGATGCCGAGCGGCGTCATCGTGGGTTCGGAGCACAGCTATCTCATGCATCCGGGCAAAATTCGGAATCCACGTGTCGCCCGCTTCATTGCAGCTTATAAGAAGCGTTTTGGTCAGTATCCGGTTTCGACCTATCCCTATACCTTGCGTCGCGCCCTCATCGCCGTGCGCGCCGGCTACGAGAAGGCCATCAAGGACAACGACGGCAAATGGCCAAGTGCGGCCCAATTTGCCGCCGCCCTCGAGGGCCTGAGGGTCGAAACCCTGATGGGACCGATGGTAATTCGCAAGGATCATCAGGCGACCTACCATGAAATGGTTGGCGTGTCGGACCATGTGCCGCAGTATCCATTTGCCGTCTACAACAGGATCATCACCTTTCCGGCAAGTATGATTATGCCGCCAGAGGGAGTGGCGAACGCCGATCAATGGCTGTCGACGCTTAAGCCGGCTCTCCTCTCCAAGGTGCCAGCGCCGAGAACCTACCCCTAACACAGCCTGCTGGGAATCTTGCCGTGAGTTCCGTGGCAGGACCGCTTCTGTCGGCAGCCATCAATGGCGTGACTTATGGTGCGACGCTGTTTCTGGTTGCCTCCGGATTGAGTTTCATCTTTGGGGTGATGCGGGTTCTGAACGTGGCTCACGGCAGTTTCTATGCGCTTGGTGCCTTTACGGCGGCGAGCGCATGGTTGCTGATCTCGGCTCTGAACTGGCCGCCGCTTGCGATATACCCCGCTTTGGTCATGAGCGCATTGACAGTCGGAATCACGGTTGGCCCAGCGGTAGAGCGGCTGTTGTTACGCTGGACCTTTGGCGTTGAAACCGAGGCGGTGCGCGAAAACGCTCAGCTCCTCGCCACTTATGCCATCTTCCTTATGCTCGAGGATGCGCAAAAGCTGATCTGGGGTGGGCAACCATACTACTCGGGTGGCGCTTTGCGGCTCCTTGGCGATACGCGCATTAACGGCATCCCTTACACCAACTATCAGCTTCTTCTGATCCTGATTGCGTTCGCTGTGTTGATTGCCTTGCGGCTGCTGTTGCGCGGCACGAAGACGGGAAAGTTCGTCACTGCCGTTGCCGAGGATCCCGAGGTTGCCTCCGCCATGGGGATTCCGGTCGGCCGCATATACACGGTCGCGTTCACCGTTGGCGCAGTGCTGGCGGCCTTGGGTGGCGCTCTCGCCTCGCCGACGATCGGCGTGAACACTGGCATCGGTTCGAATATGATCGTGCTTTCCTTTGCCGTCGTCGCCATCGCCGGACTTGGCCAGATCGAGGGCGCCGCTATCGCCGCCCTCGCGATTGGCGTCGCGCACGCGATCGCCGTCTTCTTCTATCCGGCTTTGAGCTCGGTCATTCCTTACGCGATGATGCTGCTGGTTCTGGCGCTCAAACCGTATGGCCTGTTCGCGGCAACGCAAGCGCGGAGGATTTGAGGTGCGGGCGGCCCGTTCGCTGCTCTGGGTGGCTGTCGTTGCAGGATATGCCGCGCTGCCCTGGACTGTCCCCTCTTTGACCTACCAACTTACCGTGATCTTGGCACTCGGCCTGGCGACGCTCGCGGTGAGTCTGATGCTGCAGGCGGGTCTGATTTCGTTCGGCCATGCGTTATTTTACGCCACTGGCGCCTATGCGGCCGCCTATATAGCGCCCTTCACCGGCACCTGCCTTCTGGCCACGCTTGTTCTTGGCATGCTCTGCGCGGCGCTGCTTGCCTTGACGACCGGTCTCCTTCTCATCCGTTACCGCGGCATTTTCTTCGCCATGTTGAATTTGGCACTGTCAATGGTGGCCTATACGCTCTTACTTAAGCTCTACAACGTGACCGGCGGTTCTGACGGACTTGCCGTACCGGTGACGGGCGCTGCCGGGTTTCCGCTCGATCCGACGGCGCTGGGCTACGTGTTGTTCTATGTTGCGCTTGCGTTGGCAAGCCTGGCGGCGTGGCTCGTGCGTGTGTATCTGCATTCTCCGGCCGGGTGGGCGCTTGGTGCCATTCAGGATCGTGAGATTCGCGTCGAATATCTCGGCATATCAGCGCGGCATGTACTCCTCGTTGCCTACGTGGTTTCCGGCTGTCTCGCGGGTCTCGGTGGCGCGGTCGCTGGTGTTGCGGTTGGCCATGTCGCGCCGGACAGCGCCTACTGGACCACGTCGGCGGGTTTCGTCGTGATGGCGGTGCTCGGCGGCGCGGGTGACGTGTTCGGCGCTTTTGTGGGGGCAGCGCTCTATGAGATGCTCAGTGTATTCGCTGCCCAATATCTCAGTTCCTCTTGGGAACTCCTGCTTGGCGTTGTTATTTTCGTCGTCATTCGCTTTGCGCCGAGTGGTCTCTGGGGATTTTACGACAGGCTGTGGCGACGCTTGCTAGCGGCGGAGTCGCTGCAGTGACAGTGCCCTTGCTCGAGGCTCGAGGCGTCGAGCTCCACTTCGGAGGTGTACAGGCAGCCAAGGATGTGAATCTGCAGATCTTTCCTGGTGAATTCTATTTCATCATCGGTCAAAACGGTGCTGGAAAGAGCACGTTTCTCAACATCTGCACCGGCTATCTCCGGCCGCAACGAGGCCAGATATTGTTTCAAGGCCGCCCGATTACGGGGCTTCCGTCGCGCGTGATTACGCGTGCGGGCATCGCGCGCGCATTTCAGCACCCTCAATTGTTCACGCGGCAGAGCGTATTCGATAATTTACGCTTTGCCGTCGCCGCGCGAGGACCGGGTTTCTGGCGGCCGTGGCGTGCCCTGAACGATCCCCGTTTTGAGGCTCGAAGCCAGCGTCTTCTGGAGCTTTGCGGCCTTGAGCCGGTAGCCCTGCAGCCCGTGGCGAAAATCGCGGAAGGCTTCCGAAAACTTCTGGATGTGGCGCTTGCGCTGGCCCTTGAACCAACACTGCTCCTGCTTGACGAACCGACGAGCGGCGTCAGCAGTGCTGACAAGAACGCGGTCATGACCACCTTGGCTCAAGCCCTGCGTGACGAACGAGTCACGGCCGTTTTTGTCGAGCACGACATGGAGGTGGTCAGACGCTTCGCCGATCGCGTGGGGGTTTGGGCGAACGGGCAAATATTAACGAGCGGCGTACCAAGCGATGTCCTGATGGATCCGCATGTAATGGAGTTTGTCCTGTGACGATGGACAACCTTGCTCTCAGCGTCGACGGACTTTCCGTCCACCTCGGCGGCGTCATGGTGTTGCGTGCCATAAACCTTCACGTCGACCGTGGTTCAACCGTCGGACTGCTGGGGCGAAACGGTTCTGGCAAGACAACCACCCTGCGCGCCGTCATGGGCTTGGTTCCGGCTTCAGCCGGCGTTGTCATCCTTTTGGGCAACGAAGTTGAACGCGAGCCCGCGCATTGGCGCGCTCGCCTTGGCGTCGGCTACGCGCCCGAAGATCGACGCATGATCTCATCGCTGACGGTCGAGGATAATCTATGGTTGCCTGCCAACGCCTGCGGTCTCTCTTGTCGAGAAGCAGAGGAGCGGCTGAAGAAAATCGAGGATATACTGCCTGAGCTTGGGCCCCTGCGAAAGCGCGGGGCAGCGAGCTTGAGTGGCGGACAGCAAAAAATTGTCGCCCTTGGTCGAGCGTTGATGGTGGGACAGGAGTTGCTGCTTTTGGACGAACCGTTTCAAGGACTTGCGCCTGCCCTTGCGCGTCGTTATGCCGAAGCATTGTGTGAGCTTCGCGAACGCGATCGGCATGTCGCCATTCTGATTAGCGAATCCAACCCCAGCCTTTTGACGCGTATAGTGCAAAAGACCTATACGATTGAGCGGGGCGAAATCGTGGATATCGCGTGAGCTAGCCAGCCGGATGTCGCGCCCCGTTCAACACGTCGTAGTACGCGGATTGATCGCATCATGATGAGGGGGTGACAGTGAGGGATCAGCAGTGCGGGGCCTTTCGCCGTGCCGTTTGGGACCTTCCCGTGCGCGTCGATCCTCAGGCTGGCGCGTGACGCCTTGTGGTGGCGATAGCGGGAGCGACTCAGCCGTTGGGGCGTCCAGTCTGGACTGTCATGGCATTTTAAATCGGATAGTCGATTTTTGGCGTATTGTGTTTATATCGATAGATGAGCATGGAGTTTTGCGCAGGGGCGAACCCGTCCATGCATGACTGAGGTCCAGTGACCAGTGCCGAAGAACGGTACTAGGGCCGCCAAGAACACATCTTTTCCCGGTGGAATTTCGCCGTGCGCGGAAACGCGGACGGGAGAGGGAGGCGAGATGGCAATGTTTGAGAGCCCATCATGATTGACAAACGGATTACTCGAATCGAAGACGCGGTAAGCAGTATTGCCGATGGCTCGACGGTGTTAATCAGCGGCTTCGGCGATGTTGGTACGCCATTCGAGTTGCTGAGGGCTCTACTCGAACAGGGCACACGCGAGCTCGAGATCGTGCTAAACAATGCCGGTGGCGGCAACGATGGAATCGTTCAGTTGCTCGCGGCCGGCCGTGTACGCAAGGTCGTGTGTTCATTTCCTCGCTCGAACCTTGGCAATCCTGTCTTCGACCAACTCTATGCGGAAGGAAAGCTCGAACTCGAGCTGGTGCCCCAGGGTACACTGGCCGAACGCATTCGTGCCGGCTCTGCCGGCATTGGAGGGTTCTATACACCGACCTCGGTCGGCACCCGATTGGCCGATGGCAAGGAGCAGCGCGAGTTTAATGGGCGAACGTACGTGCTGGAACGGCCGATCATCGGCGACGTCGCGCTGGTCAAGGCCTATAAGGCCGATCGATGGGGCAATCTCGTATATTATGGCGCGGCGCGGAACTTTGGCCCGGTGATGGCGGCCTGTGGCCGGCTTACCATCGCGCAGGTGAAGGAGATCGTCGAACTTGGTGCCCTTGATCCCGAGCATGTTGTGACCCCGGGAATCTTTGTCGATCGTGTGGTGGAGTTGGGCATATGACGGGCTTTTCGCGAGAACAGATACCGTGGCGCGTGGCGCAGGACCTGCCGGATGGCTCCTATGTCAATCTCGGCATCGGTCTCCCGACCATGGTGCCGCCATTCGTACCGGCAGGCCGCGAGGTCGTCTTTCAAAGCGAGAACGGCCTCTTGGGCGTCGGGCCGGCGCCTATGCCGGGGAAGGAAGACCCGCAACTCATTAATGCCAGCAAACAGCCGGTGACCCTTCAGCCAGGGGCCTCGATTTGCAGCCACTCCGATGCCTTCCTGATGATCCGCGGCGGCCATCTCGACATCGCGCTTCTCGGGGCCTATCAAGTTTCGCAAAGAGGGGACCTCGCGAACTGGATTACCCAGGGCGATAACAGGGCGCCGGGCGTCGGCGGCGCGATGGATCTCGCGGCCGGGACCAAGCAGGTTTGGGCGCTTATGGAGCACACGACGAGGAGTGGCGAGCCGAGAATCCTCGAGCGCTGCACTTACGAACTGACGGCACCACGCTGCGTCACCCGCATCTATACAAACCTCGCGGTGATCGAGGTACGGGACGGCCTCCTCGTGCGTGAGATCGCGGAAGACCTCGACTTCGACGCTCTGCAGAGAATAACCGACGCCAAACTTCATCTGGCGCCGGATTGCCGCCCGCTCCGCTTCGCCGTATAAATCCCGGTGATCTAAACATCGAGATTGACGACGTTTGGAGCGTTGGTCTGAATGAACTCGCGGCGCGGTTCCACGACGTCGCCCATCAGGGTGGCAAAGACTCCATCCGCCTCATCGGCCTGGGATATCTTGACCTGGAGGAGCGAACGTGCGTCGGGATCAAGCGTCGTCTCCCAGAGCTGAGTCGGGTTCATCTCACCGAGACCTTTGTAGCGCTGGATCGACAGCCCTTTGCGGCCGAAGCCAAGCACGGCGTCAAGAAGATCGGTCGGCGCATGGATAACGACCTCGGCATCCTTTCGGCGAAACACCGCGGGACGGCCATAGATCGCCTGCAAGTCGCCGGCCCGTTGATCGAGCTTACGCGCCTCCGCCGAGCGAATCGCGCGGCCGTCAATAACATGGGATTCCGTGACGCCCTGAACCGCGCGATGGAAATGCAGGCCGCCGTCTGGCGTCGGCTCGCCCTGCCAGCCACGTTCGGCGGGAAGCGCCAAGACGTTCAGGCGCTGCGCTACGTAATTGGCTGCGGCCACGGCCGTTTCCGGGTTGGCAAGAACTTGCGTGCTAAGCGCGCCGGCGATGGCGGCTTGTTCCACGATGGGCCGCGAATAGCGCCGCGCAAGACTTTGCACCAATCCGCGCACGATCCGCGCCTCTTCGACTAGCGCCCGCAGATCGGCGCCGGCACGGCGGCTCTTATCGGCAAGTTCGATCACCGCGTTTTCGAGCGCCGAGTTGATCAGATAGTTTTCAAGCGCCGCATCGTTCTTAAGAAAGACCTCTGACTTGCCACGCTCCACCCGGTAGAGCGGCGGCTGCGCGATATAGAGATAGCCGGCGTCGATGATCGTGCGCATCTGGCGATAAAAGAACGTGAGGAGAAGCGTGCGGATATGGGCGCCATCGACGTCGGCGTCCGTCATGATGATGATCTTGTGGTAGCGGATCTTCGAAAGATCGAAGTCCTCGCGCCCGATGCCGGTTCCAAGCGCCGTGATCAGCGTGCCGATTTCGTTTGAAGACAACATCTTGTCGAAGCGCGCACGTTCGACGTTCAGAATTTTGCCGCGAAGCGGCAGCACCGCCTGGGAGACGCGATTGCGTCCCTGCTTCGCTGAGCCACCGGCGGAGTCGCCCTCGACCAGGAACAGCTCGGCCTTGCCCGGGTCGCGCTCCTGGCAGTCCGCGAGTTTTCCGGGCAAATGAGAGATGTCGAGCACGCCCTTGCGGCGCGTGAGCTCGCGGGCCTTGCGCGCCGCTTCGCGTGCCGCCGCCGCCTCGACGACCTTGGCGATGATCGTTCGGGCTTCCGCGGGATGCTCTTCGAACCAGGCGGCGAGTTGGTCCGCAATCAATCCTTCGACCGCAGCGCGGACCTCCGACGACACGAGCTTGTCCTTGGTTTGGGACGAAAACTTCGGATCCGGCACCTTGACGGAAAGAACGGCGGTCAGGCCCTCGCGGGAATCGTCGCCTGTGAGCTGAACTTTCTCGCGCCGTGCAACGCCGCTCTCGGTTGCATAAGCGTTGATGGTGCGCGTCAGTGCGGCACGGAATCCGGCAAGATGGGTCCCGCCGTCCCGCTGCGGGATGTTGTTGGTATAGCAGAGGACGTTTTCGTGATAGCCGTCATTCCACTGCAGGGCCGCCTCAATAATGATGTCGTCACGCTCACCCTTGATCGTGATCGGCGGCCGGTGCAGCGGAGTCTTGGTGCGGTCGAGATATTGAGCGAAAGCTTCGATGCCGCCTTCATAGTGCAGATCAATGCGATGCGGCTCGACGCCACGCAAGTCGGCGAGCGAGATGGCGAGGCCCGTATTGAGAAAGGCCAGTTCGCGCAGACGATGCTCGAGGGTCGCGAAGTCGAACTCGGTTCGGCTGAAAACCTGAGGCGAAGGCATGAAGGTGACCTCGGTCCCGGTCTTACCCTCCGGCGCCTTGCCGACGGTGGCCAGATCGCCTTCCGGCTCGCCGTCATGGAAACGCATGAAATATTCGCTACCGTTTCGCCAAATGCGAAGCTCTAGCGTCGAGGAGAGCGCATTCACCACCGAGACGCCGACGCCGTGCAGTCCGCCTGAGACCTTATAGCTCTTCTTATCGAATTTTCCTCCGGCGTGGAGTTGGGTCATGATGACCTGCGCTGCGGAAACGCCTTCCTCCTCGTGGATGTCAGTCGGAATGCCGCGACCGTTATCGGTGACGGTCGCCGAGCCGTCGGGGTTCAGCATCACCTCTATACTGTCGCAATAGCCGCCGAGCGCTTCGTCGATCGCGTTATCCACCACCTCGTAGAGCATGTGATGGAGACCCGAGCCGTCCTCGGTATCGCCGATGTACATTCCCGGACGCCGACGGACCGCGTCGAGGCCACGCAATACCGTGATCGCATCGGCGCCATATTCCTCGGCCGTTGCTCGCCGCCGTCCACTCGTTTCACCGATTGTCACGCCAAGGTCCTCGGATGTTGCTTCATTTTGTGCTGCCGCCGCTATGACCGCCGGTCATGCCGCCACGGCGTTCCCAATTCGTCCCTCGTCGATCGCATAAAATCGCCCCCGATGTCGCAACCCGGCAAAAAGGTCCGGGTCTGTGCCGGTAATCCAGGCCTGAGCGCCAAGCTCGATCACGAGGTCGAATAAAGCAGCGCGCCGGTCGGCGTCGAGGTGGGCCGCAATCTCATCTAGAAGCAGAATCGGAACTGCGCCCCGTTCCGCTGCCTGGAGCCTGGCATTGGCGAGTACAATGGAGACGAGCAGCGCCTTCTGTTCGCCTGTCGAACATTGCTCAGCCAAAGCGCCGCTTGCCCAATGGCGCGCGAAGAGATCCGAACGATGCGGGCCGTCGAACGCTCCGCCGGCCTCCGCATCGCGCGTACGGGTTTCGCCAAGACGGGCACGGAAACACGCATTCACTTGAGCCTCGGGCATCGCGTCAAGCCACTCTTCCAAAAGACCAGCGATGCCGATCTCGGCCTTGGGAAACGGTCCGCCGCCTACCGCCGAAGCGGCACTCAATCGTTCCGCGACAGCGCGTCGGGCAACCGCGACCGCGGTGCCGGTCTTGGCCATTCGCTCCTCGATAGTACCGAGCCAAGCGGGATCGATGCGGCCTTCCCTCAACAAGCGGCTTCGTTCCCGCATAGCCTTTTCATAGGCGTTGACGCGGCGCGCATGCTCTGGGTCGAGACCAAAGACCAACCGGTCCAAAAACCGGCGCCGCCCCGAGGGCCCTTCGATGAAAAGCCGGTCCATTGCCGGCGTCAGCCACAACATTCCGCTCACGGCCGCGAGATCGACCGCGCCGGACACCACGCCGTCGATCTTCACCACCCGCCGTTCTCGTCCTTCATTGCCCTCCCCGGGCACAAGGCCAGTCGCAATTTCGCACAGGCCGTCTGGCGTTTCGATCCGGGCTGACACCGCCCAAACACCGGAGCCCTGCCACCGCGCCACTTCGCCGAGCTTTGCCTGGCGCAAGCCGCGCCCTGGGCTGAGAAACGAGAGCGCTTCGAGAAGATTGGTCTTGCCAGCCCCATTCCGGCCGGTCAGCACCACCGGCGCCGCGTCGATCTCGATTCTCAAGTCGGCATAGCTGCGGAACTCATCCAGCCGCAGTTGGCGCACGGCAAGCGGCATCGGCCAGGGCGTCGCCATTTGTGGCGCGATTTCGCGTGCGGTCATTCCGGTTCCGGCGCTGGCCGCCAAGCTTCCGGCCGCTGCCGGAACGAAGACGGCTGCAAGGTTCAAACCCGCATCGGCATTAACACGTAAAGTGCGCTGTCGTCGTTGCCGTCGCGCACCACGGTTGGCGACGCCGCATCGTTCATCGCGAAATGGGCGCTTTCGCCTTCGATCTGCGTCGTGATATCCATAAGATATCGGGAATTAAATCCGATTTCCAAGGGCCCATCGCTATAATTCACCGGTACCTCTTCGCTGGCGGTACCGCTTTCCGGGCTCATCGCCGAGAGCACCAAACGGTCACGATCCAGGACCAGTTTGACGGCGCGGCCCTTTTCGGTGGCGATTGTGGAGACGCGATCCACTGCGGCGGCGAAGGCCTTGCCTTCCACTTCCATGCGCTTGTCATTCCCGGTCGGGATCACCCGTTCGTAATCCGGGAAGGTGCCGTCTATCAGCTTCGAGGTAAGCAGCGCATGGCCGACCGCAAATCGGGCACGGGTTTCCGACAAGCTGACGCGCACGTCGTCCTCGGTCGCGTCGACGAGCTTGCGTAACTCCATCACCGTCTTACGCGGCACAATAGCGCCCGGCATGCCAGCCGCCCCGTCGGGGAGCGGAATCTCGACCCGAGCCAGCCGATGCCCATCGGTGGCGACACCACGCAGCACCTTGATGCCGCCGGACTCGCCGACGTGAAGATAGATGCCGTTCAGGTAATAGCGCGTCTCTTCGGTCGAGATGGCGAATTTCGTCTTGTCGATCAGACGCCGGAGTTCGGCGGAGGGAAGCGAGAAATGATGGCTGAAGTCGCCGGCCGTCATCACCGGGAAGTCTTCCTTCGGGAGGCAGGCGAGCGAGAATTCCGATCGACCGGCGCTCAGGCTTAACCGCTGCTCACTTGAAGGATAGACGCATTCGATCTCCGCCCCCTCGGGCAGTTTTCGGACAATCTCGTAAAAGGTGTGCGCTGGCACCGTTGTGGTACCCTCCTGTGCCACTTTGGCAGGCACCCGCTCCACCACGGCAAGATCAAGGTCGGTTGCCGTCAGGCTAATGCCTTGGCGATTGGCCTCGATTTGGACGTTGGAGAGGATGGGAATGGTGTTCCGCCGTTCGACCACGCTTTGCACGTGGCTGAGTGCCGTCAACAAGGCAACACGTTCGATGGTCAGCTTCATGGGGCCTTTGTGGTTGATCGTTATGGGGCCATCGGGACCGGTTCAAGCCCGACCGCACAGCCTTTTATCCTGGCTTTGGCGCGGCTTAGCCTGTTCCAGCTACCGATTCGAGAATTTAGCAGAAGCGCAGCCCGGGAGCGAGCGAAACCGCCCATCGCAGCCTCCCTCCAGGCTTGACTCGCGTGGGCTTAATGGTTGCGCCAAACCAGCCAGGCAAGGCCAAGAATCATCGCTGGCCAAGCGAAACGGGGGTCTGCGGCGATACGGGCAAGGCGGCGCGTGACCGTAGACCCGCTTCCGTGGATGAAGCCGCCTATAATGCCGACGACAACGAACGCGAGCGCAATCCGGTCTGGCCACGGTGCCCCGTCGATACGGAGTTCCGGCCGCGCCAGGAGAGTGGCCAAGATCGCGGCCGAGAGCAGGAGCGAGATCAGCCCGAGCCCGCGACTCGGACCAAAGACATGGCGGGCGAGGCGCCTGCGCTTGTTGCGAGAATCCATCATCCTCGAGCTTGTCCAGCGTACCCTGCCGGGCGGCGGATTTTGCCGATATGTCATCATCTCTTCCGGCAAAAAAATTGCCGGGCGTTAGAGGCCCGGCAAGTTTAACAGGGAGGCTTCACGTCTGGGAGACGTAAAAACAGGCTTGCCGCAGATGGAAAGTTGCAGAAAGCCTCGATTTTCGGGCGCTGCGCCCGAAATTCGTGCCCGGGACGACAACTGACGACCGGGCAGAACTTGTTTACTGCCCGGTGGTGCGGTGCGGTAGCGGGAAGTCCACAAAGCGGCCATGCGCTTTTTGCATGGCGAATCGCGGTGACGTGTTTCGTATTAGAAATGCCATTCCGTCACCTTGTGCAAAAGGAAGTCGCGAAACACGGCAATCCGCTTCGAATGCCGCAACTCCTCGGGATAAACGAAATAGGTGTCGAAGCTGGGGCCCTCGACCTCGGGTAAGATGCGCACAAGACCAGCCTTGCCTTCGGCGATGTAGTCGGGCAAGGCCGCGATCCCGAGCCCGCTCCGAGCCGCAGCCATGATGGCGTAAATGTTATTGACCTTGAAATGGGCGTGGCGCACCGCGTTCTGTGACATGCCCATGGTCATCATCCAGTTGACGTCATGCAAGGGCGGCGGCGCCTCGTCGCCGTAGGTGATCAGGCGATGATTGTCGAGGTCTGCCAGCGAGGTCGGAGTACCGAAGCGCTTCAGATAGTCGGTTGCGGCGTATATGTGATAGTGCACGGTGAGAAGCTTGCGGGCGATCAGGTCAGGCTGTACCGGTTGACGCATGCGGAGCGCGACATCGGCTTCGCGCATGGCAAGGTCGAGTTCGTGATCGCTGAGGAGCAGGGTCAACATGATTTCGGGATAGCCCTCGATGAACTCGTGCACCCTGGGCGACACCCACGTCGAGCCGAAGGCGACGGTGGTGGTGACTTTGAGTTCACCGCGCGGCCTGTCCTTGCTATCCGTCAAGGCCGACTCGGTCATCGCCAGCTTGGCGAAGACCTCGCGGGCGGTGCGGTAGAGCATCTCGCCCTGCTCGGTAAGAATGAGGCCACGCGCATGGCGGTGGAAGAGCGGCGTCTGCAGATCGCTTTCGAGCGAGCTGATCTGCCGACTCACCGCCGACTGGCTAAGGCTCAGGATTTCACCGGCATGCGTAAAGCTGCCGGCCTGGGCGACGGCATGGAAGATACGAAGCTTGTCCCAATCCATGGTGGTTGTCCTGGCGGGAATTGCGAAGGGGGAACAGAGTCACTCGGCGGCGGTGGATGCATGGGCAAGATACTTCTCGGCATCGAGCGCGGCCATGCAGCCGCTCCCCGCCGCCGTCACCGCTTGGCGGTAAATCTTGTCCTGCACATCGCCACAGGCGAAGACACCCGCGACGTTGGTCAGAGTACTCCCAGGGCGGGTTTTAATATAACCCTCCGGATCCAAGTCGATCTGGCCCTGAAAGGCGGCGCTGTTGGGCTTGTGACCAATGGCAACGAAAAGACCGTCAACCGCCAGTTCGCGGAGGGCACCGGTCGCGACATGGCGAAGCTTGAGGGCGGAGACGCTTGGCGGCGTTCCGCTCCCGATAATTTCGTCTACCACGTGGTCCCAGATGATTGAGATCTTCGGCTCGGCCGCAACCCGCTGTTGCAGGATTTTTTCCGCCCTAAGCGCGTTGCGGCGATGAATGAGCACTACTTTCGCCGCGTGATGAGTAAGAAAGAGGGCCTCCTCGGCCGCGGTGTTGCCGCCGCCAACCACCGCAACCTCCTTGCTGCGGAAGAAGAATCCGTCGCAGGTGGCGCAGGCGGAAACGCCGGCGCCACGGTATTTCTGCTCCGAAGGCAGCCCGAGCCATTTGGCCTCGGCTCCGGTTGCGATGATCAACGCTTCCGCCGTGTAAACGGCACCGGAGTCGCCCTGCAGCACGAAGGGGCGCCGCGTCAGATCAGAGGAGACGATGACGTCGTCGACGAAATGCGCGCCGACATGGGCCGCTTGCGTCTCCATCTGCTCCATCAGCCATGGCCCTTGTATGACCTCGGCGAAGCCGGGGAAGTTTTCCACATCGGTGGTAATGGTGAGCTGGCCGCCGGGCTGCAGGCCGCGCACCACGGTCGGCTCCAAGGCGGCGCGTGCAGCATAGATCGCTGCCGTGCAACCGGCTGCGCCTGAGCCAAGGATCAGAACCTTGCTATGGTGCGATGCATTCATGGTGGTACCCGATCTATTGCCGCGTCGTGGAGCCATTTTTCGGCCGCTGCGCTGGAGGCCATTCCCTGACGCAGGCAGCGACCCCGGTCCACATCGTCCGAGCGTCCTATTGAAGCCAGACTCAGAAACCAAACATATGATCAAGACAGAAGGCGCTTTCGCCACGGATCAGACCATGGAATCCGAACAAGCGGCAGGTTGCGTCGCGCACCTGTACATAGGCGCCTTCACCGGCCGCCTTGCGGTCGGCTTCACTAAACGTCTCACTCACACGCCAGAATAAGGATCCGCCGCAAGCGATCTCGACTTTGTGGCTCGCGATCGGGTGACCCGTGCCATCGATCAGCGTGAGTTCGGTCGCCGATTTTGCGCGCCAAGGCAACGAGGCCGGATAGATCAAATGACAGAAGGTATCAAGCAGCGCCGCCCCAAGGCGAAGGAAGAGTCGGGTGGTCAAGCCTGGCGGGGCCGCCGCATAGGATTGAGGCTCGTCGCGATAAACCAAAGCGGTGTTGTAGATATGGGCCCCGAAACTGGTCTCGGTAGCATGTCCATTGCGCCGTTGGCGATAGCGGCCGATGGCGTGCAGCCAACCGTCGGCCTCGCCGCCGTCGCGGAAATCATAGATCAGTTCTACGTGGCCATAATCCTGATCGAGTGCCCTCGCCGTTTCCTGCAGCCACGCGTCGATCGACACGAGCCGGCTTTCGCGACGTGGGATACGGCCGAGATATTTCTCTGCAATCTGCCGCCCTTCGGCGTCGATCAATAGAGCCGATATGGGAAGCTCGTGCTGGGCCGTCGTCATTGGCGTTGGCAGAACCAGGGTCTCGAAACGGGCGAGCGGTAGCACCGGGAGCGGCATGATGTAGCCTTTGCCCATGACTTTGGCGAGGGCTGGAATCTCGGGGTCGGATTTAAGGTCGATGCGTTCCACGTTGGCGTGCGCAATGCGCGTTTTCCCCGCTTCGCCGCGTATCTCATAACGCGGGCGGACGAAATGCCGTCCCGCCTGGATCTCGATCTGCTGTGGCCAACGCGCCTCTGGCAAAAGCCGGCTCACGTCGAGTGCGACCGTGCCGAAGGCCGGAATCTCGTTGTCGAGTCTGGCGATTTCTTGTGATCCCATGAGATTGATGCCGACAGCGCCGGACGGAATTGCCGCGGGATGGCTATTCTGCACCCAGATCCAGACGGTTTCGCCGGCAGCCGGTGCCGGCAGGCCGGCATAAAGATCGGCCGGCCAGGCATTAGCGTCATGGGTGCACGAAAGGTCCCCGCTGGCGTCGTCGAAGGTGTCGAGCGCGTACTTCACCACGTCGTGGCCGCGCACGCGAATGGCATGTATGAACAGCGAACCGGCAAACGGCCCGAGACCAAAACGTCGCCTCACCTCGCGGCTGTCGAGGGTAAAAGTGCTGCCTGCTGGGCCCAGTGGCTCTGTCCATTCGGCAAGCGTCTCTCCGGCGGCGTCAAACAGGCAAAGCCAAAGCGCGGCGTCACTGGCGCCATAACCGCCCCAGTAGTTGGCGGAAACAAGCCGCGTATGCGCGGACGGAGAGTCGCGGAAAAAGGCGAAATTAGTGGCGAAATTGAGCGGATCGAGATAGTTGCGCGTATTCGACAGCATCGTTTCGGGAAGTCGTAACGACGCGAATGAGACGATCTTGACCTCCGGTGGCATTAGCGGCGCGATCTGGCCGACCAGGCGTTGCGACTCGAAATCCGCGATCAGGAGATTTCGTGTCTTGCCATCTTGCAGTTGCGTAATCGGGCGCGTCCGATGTCCCAAAACCTCGCGCTCGAGGTCCTCGATCCGCTGGACAAAGATTGCTTCGATTCGGCTCGCATCGAGACCATAAAGGGCGTCGAAATCCTTGACCCAGCCATTTGGATCATAGATCGCAAAGTCATCTAATGCGGCAAGTTCGGATTTTAGCTTTGCCGCCGCACGCGCCGCGAGCGGATGGCCCAATGCCTTGAACAAACTGTGGCCGCCGACGTTGTTGCCGGGACGCCATCCGCGCGCCACAGTTGGGTTGGTGAAGGTTTCGATGGCAAGGGACATATTCGCACTTTTCCGCCGTAAAGCCGGCCTTCACAGAACCAGACCTAGGCGCCGCCGGATTTCGACAGCAACCATGCCGGTATCATTTAATGGCTGATATGTCCAGATTTCCAGCCGATCGGCGAAAGGCCGGATCAGGCCCTCCTTTTCCAAGCGGCCGTGAAAAGCGCTGATGCGGTCATTGTGGCCGGGAAGCGCGAGGCTATAGACCGGCTTTCCGGTCGAGAGCGCTTCGGAAACCATGGCCACCGAATCGATGGTCGCCAGGATAAAATCGGCAGCGCCAAGAAAGCCGAAATAAGGATTCTCTCCCTCACCCCCCCAAACCAGGGCAGGCACGGGGCCGAGCGCGGCGCGGAAAGCGGCCTCTGCTTTCCTTCCGGTACGGCGCGAAAATGTAACGAGAAGGCTGCAGCCCGTGCGTTTCACGAGCGCGGCCAGCCGGGTCGCGATGGCTCCAGCGTCTGCGGCGTTCAAGCGGTAGCTACCATTGCTGCCGCCAATGAGCACCGCAACGTGGGGCCTCGGAAGTCGGGCGATGCGCGGCGCAAGCACCTTGAGGTCCGCCGCGGTCTTGGCTGGGGTCACGCGATGCAGCGCGCCGATGGTCTCGATCACATTCGGGCCCGAAACTCGATCATGCCAGGGGGGCACCACGAGATCGAAGTTATCGAGTGCGATGCGCGGGTCCTGAAGATGGACAGCAAAGGTTTTGCCCTGCGCCTTACGGCGGATCGCCGCGGCAATCCCGGCGGTACGACCCCCGGCCCCGATCAGAAGATCCGGCCACGGCGGCCCGATGTGGTCACTCTGATGATCGAGGGGGGCAAAGGTCGATGGCCAGAAGCTCTGCGGCAACCAGCGCCAAGGCGCGCGGGGGCGCAGATTCTTCACTTCGAAGGGTAGACCAACCGCCTCAGCCAGGCCGATGACTTCGTTGGTGATGCCGATCCGACCATCGCAAAGTACCCAGCACGCCTTCGGGTCTGCGTTCACGGTTGTTGTCGTTACGGTTGCCGGAACAGTCGTCATCTATGCATTCCGCGCTGCCGGACACCGTTTGCCGTTCCGCGTGGTGCTGGGTTATGGCCCGCCCGTCGCTTGCGCCAATTGTCTCGGTGGACAGCGATCTGTAATATTATTGCGCGATATAAGGCGGCCGGTATCGGAAGCGCGGGGGAGGGGCCATGCGCCGAGTCAAACTCGACCATATCGATAGACGTATCCTGACCGATCTGCAGGCCGACGGCCGGGTTACCAACGTCGAACTCGCGCATCGCGTCGGCATCTCGGCGCCGCCCTGCCTCCGCCGCGTGCGGGCCCTGGAGGAGGCGGGCTACATCCGTGGCTACCACGCCGATATCAACGGCGAGCTGTTGGGCTTTACCGTCACCGTCTATGCGCTGGTCGGCCTCAGCAGCCAAGCGGAAAGCGACCTTGCTGCCTTCGAGGAGCGCGTCAAGAGCTGGTCGCAGGTGCGCGAATGTCACATGCTGGCCGGCGAGGTCGATTTCATCCTCAAGATCGTCGCCAAGGATTGGGATGCTTATCAGCACTTTCTTACTCGTGAACTGACTGCCGCGCCCCATGTCGCCCACGTCAAGACATCCCTTGTCATCCGCAGCTCAAAGAACCTGCCTGGCATCCCAATCGAAAGCGCGAACTTCGACGAGGCTTCGGTAGAGGGCGCGTAGCGTTTATTTGAAGGAGACGGAGAGTATCTCGTAGGATTTTGTCCCGCTCGGGGCGGAAACCTCGATACTGTCGCCGACGCTCTTGCCGATCAATGCTCGCGCCAATGGAGAGGTGATGGAAAGCAAGCCGGCCTTGATGTCGGATTCATCAGCGCCGACGATCTGATAGGTGTTCTCGTCGTCGGTGTCTTCATCGACCACTACCACGGTAGCGCCGAATTTCACTTGTTTGCCGCTAAGCTGGGCGACATCGATCACCTCGGCCCGTCGCAGCTTGTCCTCCAGTTCCAGGACCCTGGCCTCGATAAAACCCTGTCGTTCCTTGGCAGCGTGGTATTCGGCATTTTCCGCGAGGTCGCCATGCTGGCGTGCTTCAGCAATGGCCCTGATCACGGCCGGCCGCTCGACCGACTTCAGGTGCCTCAATTCCGCGTCGAGGCGTCCGTAACCGGCAGCCGTCATGGGAACTTTCTGCATTGTCTCCGATCCACCGTTGCCTCACATCTCCCACTTTCCGCGATACACCATCCCACCGGCCGCAGCTCCCTACCGCAGTCCGTCACCGCATCTCGGAAATATTGAGGTCAAGAATAGGCTTGCAAGGGAGTAACTTCAAGGCTGCCCGCCTGTAAGGCGGCAATCCCTTTCACCGCTGCGCGCGCACCGGCAATTGTCGTATAATAAGGAATTCTTTGCAATAAAGCATTGCGCCGAAGCGTATAACTGTCACGGATCGCCTGTGTACCTTCGACGGTATTGATCACCAGCGCGACGTTACCGTTAATCATCGCATCGACGATGTGCGGCCGGCCCTCCAGGACTTTGTTGACCCGTTCGACCTCGATCCCAGCAGCGTGCAAAAAGCGCGCCGTGCCGTGCGTGGCGATCACGGTGAAGCCCAGGGAGATGAGGCCGCGTGCGATTTCGGCAGTGGCCGGCTTGTCGCTATCCTTGACGGAAATAAAAACCGTGCCCTTAAGCGGTAGAGTGTTGCCGCTCGCGATTTGCGACTTGGCGAAGGCGGCATTGAAATCACGATCAATACCCATTACCTCGCCGGTCGAGCGCATCTCGGGGCCAAGTATGATGTCGACGCCGGGGAATCGGGCGAAGGGAAAGACGGCTTCCTTGACTGCGACATGGGAGAGTTTGCGCTGCTCAAGGCCGAAAGAAGCGAGCTTTTCACCGGCCATGATACGGACAGCAATGCGTGCGAGCGGATAGCCAATGGTCTTCGCTACGAACGGGACCGTCCGACTCGCGCGGGGATTGACCTCAAGCACATAGATTTCGCCGTCTTTCACCGCGTATTGCACGTTCATCAGGCCGACAACGTCCAAGCCTCTCGCTAGTGTCGCCGTTTCCTCCGCGATGCGCTCGGCAATCGTGGGGGCCAGGCTGTAGGCCGGCAATGAGCACGCCGAATCGCCGGAATGAATTCCCGCCTCCTCGATATGCTCGAGAATTCCGGCAACAAAGGTTGCTTCCCCGTCCGAAAGGCAATCGACGTCGATCTCGGAGGCGTCTTGCAGATATTGATCGATCAAGACCGGCGCGTCGCCCGAGATCTTCACCGCTTCGGCCATATAGCGGTTGAACGACTCGCTATCGTGAACGATCTGCATGCCACGGCCGCCCAATACGTAGGATGGCCGGATCAGGACAGGAAAACCGAGATGCTGAACGACCTCCTCAGCCCCCGCGAGCGAATGGGCGATGCCGCTCTCCGGCTGGCGCAGGCCGAGCTTGGCCAGAAACTTCTGGAATCGCTCGCGGTCTTCGGCGAGGTCGATGGCGTCCGGCGAGGTGCCGAGGATCGGCACCTCTGCCGCCTCGATCCCGCGCGCGAGCTTTAACGGCGTTTGGCCGCCGAATTGGACAATGACGCCGATGAGGGTGCCTCGGCGGCGCTCGACAGCGATGATCTCGAGCACATCCTCGACGGTGAGAGGTTCGAAATAGAGTCGGTCCGACGTGTCGTAGTCGGTCGAGACAGTTTCTGGATTGCAATTCACCATGATGGTCTCGATCCCGACCTCGGCCAGCCCGTAAGCGGCATGGACGCAGCAATAGTCGAACTCAATCCCCTGGCCGATGCGGTTCGGCCCGCCGCCGAGAATCACCACTTTCCGCCGCGCAGAGGGATCGGCCTCGCATTCAGGGCGAGAGGTGCCGTCGCCCTCATAGGTGGAATAGAGATAGGGCGTGCGTGACGCGAATTCCGCCGCGCAAGTGTCGACCCGCTTATAGACTGGATGCAGTCCCAGGGCGTGCCGACGGGCCTGGACGTGGGCTTCCGTGACGCCGGCGAGCGTGGCAAGTCTTGCGTCCGAGAAACCGGCGCGCTTCAGGCGCAGAAATTCGGCTGCGGTTGCCGGCAAACCCTTGGCTTGAACCTCGGCCTCTCGCATGACCAGATCGTGAATCTGCCGCAGGAACCAAGGATCGTATTTGCATGCCGCCGCGACCTCAGCCAAGTTGAGACCGCGCCGGAAGGCCTCCGCGATGACCAGAATGCGATCGGCGGTTGGTTTGGCGAGCGCGGCGATGATCGCCTCGCGGTCGTCTTCGCCGGTCCCGCCAGTGCCTGGGATGGTTACCGGGTCGAGGCCGGTCAGCCCGGTTTCCATCGAACGCAGGGCTTTCTGCAGGCTTTCTTGAAAAGATCGGCCGATCGCCATTGCCTCACCAACCGATTTCATCGACGTGGTGAGCAGTGGTTCCGTACCGACAAATTTCTCGAAGGTGAATCGCGGAATTTTGGTCACGACATAGTCGATGGTTGGCTCAAACGAGGCCGGCGTGACGCCGGTTATGTCGTTGTCGAGCTCGTCGAGTGTATAGCCGAGAGCGAGCTTGGTCGCGATCTTGGCGATCGGAAAACCCGTTGCCTTGGAGGCGAGGGCGGATGAACGCGACACCCGGGGGTTCATCTCAATCACAACCATGCGGCCATTATCGGGGTTGATCGCGAACTGAACATTGGAGCCGCCGGTCTCGACGCCGATCTCGCGCAGCACCGCGATCGAGGCGTTGCGCATGATCTGGTATTCCTTGTCGGTCAAGGTTAGTGCCGGTGCGACAGTGATGGAATCGCCGGTGTGGATGCCCATCGGATCGACGTTTTCGATTGAGCAGACGATGATGCAGTTGTCCTTCTTGTCGCGCACTACCTCCATCTCGAACTCTTTCCAACCGAGCACGGACTCCTCGATCAAAAGCTCGCCGATCGGAGAAGCGTCGAGGCCGCGCGCGACCAGTTCATCGAATTCATCCTTATTGAAGGCGATGCCGCCGCCCGTACCGGCCAAGGTAAACGAAGGGCGGATGATGGCGGGAAGCCCGATCTCGGCAAGTTTTTCCCGTGCCTCCTCGAGGCTGCGTGCGATCGCGTTTCTTGGCGTGTCGAGGCCGATCCGCGACATTGCCTCGCCGAAGAGACGCCGGTCCTCTGCCTTGGCGATGGCCTTCTGCGAGGCCCCGATCAAGG
Organism: Ferrovibrionaceae bacterium; assembly: GCA_046705265.1. Classification (GTDB taxonomy): domain Bacteria; phylum Pseudomonadota; class Alphaproteobacteria; order Ferrovibrionales; family Ferrovibrionaceae; genus JAJYTL01. Next base: position 9,759 of record JBJKQL010000078.1, on the reverse strand, counting down.
TCACGCCGTAGCGCGCGAGGACGCCGCTGTCGGCCAGTGCCATGGCGACGTTGAGCGCGGTCTGGCCCCCCATGGTGGGAAGCACTGCGTCGGGACGCTCCTTGGCGATAACTTTTTCCACCATTTCCGCCGTGATCGGCTCGACGTAGGTGGCGTCGGCCATCTCCGGATCGGTCATGATCGTCGCCGGATTGGAGTTCACGAGAATGACGCGATAGCCCTCGGCCTTCAGAGCCTTGCAGGCTTGCGTGCCGGAATAATCAAATTCACAGGCCTGGCCGATGATGATGGGGCCGGCCCCGATGATGAGGACGCTTTTGATATCGGTGCGTTTCGGCATGAGTTCCTGGGCTCGGACGGGGGGCGACCGTCAGCCGATTGTTTCCTGTGCGTGTTGATCCATCAGAGCGACGAAGCGGTCGAAAAGATAATGACTGTCCTGCGGGCCGGGCGAGGCCTCAGGATGGTACTGTACTGAAAACACCGGCCGATCGCGGAGGCGGATGCCTTCGTTGCTGCCGTCGAAGAGCGAGACGTGAGTGACTTCGGCCGTTGCCGGCAGGGTCTCTGGTCGTACCACGAAGCCATGATTCTGGCTCGTGATCTCAACTTTACCGGTGGCTATATCTTTGACCGGGTGATTGGCGCCGCGGTGGCCGAGGGCCATCTTTTCGGTACGGGCGCCGAGCGCAAGGGCGAGAATCTGATGGCCAAGGCAGATACCGAAAACCGGTAGCCCGCTTTCCACAAGCCGCCGCACCACCGGGACGGCGTAGACCCCGGTCGCGGCAGGATCGCCCGGGCCGTTGGAAAGGAAGATGCCGTCCGGCCGATGGCGCAGGATTGCCTCGGCCGAGCTTTCTGCGGGCATCACCGTGACCCGGCAGCCGGCGCCAACCAGCTGACGCAGAATATTTCGTTTGATGCCGTAATCGACAGCCACGACGTGAAAGCGTGGGTTTTCCGCGGAAGCATAACCGGAGCCGAGCTTCCACGGTCCCTCGTCCGAGGCATACGGCTGCCGGCAGGTCACTTCCTTGGCGAGGTCCATCCCCTCGAGACCGGGCCAAGCCTCTGCCTCGTGTTGCAGGGCGACAACGTCGAAACCTCCGTCCGGGGCGTGGCACACAACGCCGTTCGGCGCCCCGAGGTCGCGGATCCGTCTTGTCAGCCGCCGGGTGTCGACGCCACAAATGCCGATCAGGCCGCGCGTCTTGAGCCACGAGTTGAGATGTTGCGTCGCCCGCCAGTTGCTCGGCTCGCTGATGTCGGTGGCAAGGACAAGGCCGCGCGCTGCGGCTTGCGGGGCCTCCACATCTTCGAAATTGGCACCGACGTTGCCGATATGGGGAAAGGTGAAGGTAATGATCTGGCCGGCATAGGAGGGATCGGTCAGGATTTCCTGATAGCCGGTCATTGAGGTATTGAAACAGACCTCGCCGATGGCGCTTCCCGTCGCGCCAAGACCCCGGCCCCAGAATTGCGTCCCGTCACCGAGCACCAACACCGCGCTCGTCCCCGCGAGGGGGGGCGTGGAGATGTTTCGTGAGGCCTCGGTCATAAAAGTAAGCAACCTCCTCAAGTCGGGTGATGGCGCGGTCACACGCCCCCCGAAATGCCCGTCAATCTTCCTCGGCGCCGTCGACTTCGACGCCGTCGCCCGGCGACCCAATGGGGCGCCGTTCTTCTCTAATGATAATCGCACGTGCGAATGTGAGGCGCACCTTTCCCCGGCCTCGGCGACAGGGCGGGCCTCAAGCGCGCCTGGCGCCTCCGCTCGGTCCTTGGCGCCAGCATGACGCCGGGCAAATCAAAGCCGCCGGCGGCACCATAGGCAATGCCGCGGTTGGCGTCAAGCCGTCGATGAATCAAATTTTATCTATTAGATCAACGAGTTAAAAGAAGTTTCCAGATTGCCAGCCGAGTCTCTTTGGGGTAGATTGTTCAGTTTCCGGGCCTATTAAGTGGGAGTGAGCGCCGAATGTTGCGCGCCGAGCTGAACGAAGCATTGAAGACGGCGATGAAGAGCCGCGATTCCGCCCGAGTCTCAAGCTTACGGCTCATTCTCGCTGCCCTGAAGGAGCGGGATATCGCAGCCCGCGGCAAAGAGGGGCATGCGGCGGCGACAGTCGGCGACGAGGGCATCTGGCAGATGCTGCAGTCGATGGTGCGCCAGCGGCGCGAGTCGATTGAGCTTTATCGCCAGGGCAAGCGTGAAGATCTCGTCGCCAAGGAAGAAGCGGAGATTGCGGTCATTGAGGAATTTCTGCCCCGCCAGCTGGACGCCGCCGAAGCGGAGAAACAAATTCGGACGGTGATCGGCGAAATCGGCGCTGCCGGCATAAAGGATATGGGCAAGGTCATGGCGGCCCTTAAACAGCGTTATGCTGGAAAGATGGATTTCGGCCTGGCTTCCGGAATCGTGAAGCGGCTGTTGGGGTAAGGTGAGGTCTGACCGCCACCGAACATCAAAATTAATAGGCCTGTAGCGGACGCCATAAATGCCAGTATGGCGGGTGGGTTTAGGGGCGAACCATTATGGCTCCGGACGAACGCCGCCGCTCTTAGCTTGCGCTGCCGCGAGGGGGTGAAGAGAATGAGTAGAGCAAGTCTTGCGGTCGGGGAGCGTGGATGATTTTTACGCCCGAGTTTCTCGGTGAATTGCGTGACCGCGTTTCCCTAGCGGAAGTCGTCGGGCGGCGCGTGCGGCTCATGCGAAGTGGTCGCGAGTTGCATGGCCTTTGTCCATTCCATAATGAAAAGACGCCGTCGTTCACGGTAACTGAGGATAAAGGCTTTTATCATTGCTTTGGCTGCGGCGCCCATGGCGACGTGGTGGAATTCGTCCGGCGGATCGATGGTCTTTCCTTCCCTGAGGCGGTCGAGCGCCTCGCGGCCGGGGCGGGCCTCGCTCTTCCCGATGTTACGCCGGCGATGCGCCGCGCGGCGGTAAAACAGGCCTCGCTTCAGGAGGTGCTGGAGGCGGCTGCACGGTGGTATGAGGCACGGCTTGCCGGCCCCGATGGCGAACCGGCGCGGCGATACCTTGGCCAGCGGGGCTTGAGCGAGGCGGCCATCATCCGCTTTCGGCTCGGCTTTGCGCCGCGTGCCCGCACGGCGTTGAAAACGGCGCTCGGCCGGTTTCCCGAACCGTTGCTACGCGAGGCCGGGCTGCTCGCGCAGCCGGAAAGCGGCGCAACCTTCGATTATTTCCGCGATCGGGTGATGTTCCCTATCGGTGACCGCCTGGGCCGTGTTATCGGCTTCGGCGCCCGGGCGCTCGGCGACATCAAGCCGAAATACCTGAATTCGCCCGAAACGCCGGTTTTTCACAAAGGCCGTGTGCTCTACAACCTCAGCTCTGCGCGTGAGGCGGCGCGTACTGCCGGAACGCTGGTGGTGGTAGAGGGCTATATGGATGTCATCGCGATGGTCGAAGCGGGCCTCGGCCATGCGGTGGCGCCTCTTGGGACGGCTCTCGGCGAGACGCAGATGCAACTGCTCTGGCGCTTTGCGGCCGAACCTATTCTTTGTTTCGATGGCGATCCTGCGGGCTTGCGCGCGGCGGCCGCGGCGGCTGAGCGCTGCCTGCCGTTGTTGAAGCCGGGACATTCGTTCCGTTTTGCCTTCTTACCCGCGGGCGAGGACCCGGACAGCATGATTCGCCGCCAAGGGGTTGCGGCGCTAGGAGCGGTGCTGGCGAGCGCTGAACCCCTGGCCGAGAGGTTGTGGCGGCAAGCACGGCCGGAAGAGGCCGGAACGATTCCGGAACGGCGAGCCGCTGTTCAGGCCGGCTTTGACAAGCTGGTCGGACGCATTTCCGATCGCGGAGTACGAGAAAATTATAAGCATTTATTCAAGAATAGGTTGTGGGAAGCCTATGGTCAGAAGGGTGGGGGAACTTCACGAAAGGGCGGCGTGGTTCGAACGGGCCCTGGCTCCGCCGACCGCGTCAGCCCCATACCGCTTACGCCTCCGCGAAAGACGGCGAGGCGGGAGGAGGTCCTCGTGCTTACCGTCTTGCATCACCCCGAACTTCTCGACCGGATGGAAGAGGATTTCGCCGCCATCGAGTTTTCCCGTCCGGAGCTTGACAAGCTACGCCAAGCAATTTTAGAAGAAACCTTTCGTAATCCGGGTCTTGACGGGGCTGGTCTCACGCACCACTTGAGTGCACATGGTTTCGGTGACCTGATTTCTGCTTTGCGTAAGTCGCTTGATTGGGTTGGACCGAGAGATCGTAAGTTTTATAGCTTTGCCCGACTGGAGGCGGCACCGGACGAGGCTCTGGCGGGGTGGCAGCACGTGCTGGCACGCCACCAGGGGAAGGCGGCTCTCCAGGCCGAACTGCGGTTAGCAGAGGCCAGATTGGCTGAGCAGACGACGGAAGAGAATTTTCGTCGTGTTCAAGCGCTGAAGGAGCACCTTGCGGCGCGGAGGGGGGACGAAGCATTTTTGGACGAATTGGGCACCGATAAGCGCCGGGGAAGCGTCGTCGGATAACGGGTTTATGCCGCGTGCGGCATCGTAAGGAGTAGACACTAGATGGCCAGCAAGACTGCCGCTGCTGCTGAGGCTCCCGAGAGCCACGGTGAGACGCCGGACAGCCCGCTTCTCGATTCTTCGACCCAAGCTGTAAAGCGCATGATCGCGCGGGCGCGGGAGCGAGGCTACGTTACCTATGATGAGCTGAACGCTGTTCTGCCGCCCGATCAGATGTCCTCGGAACAGATCGAGGACACGATGACACTGCTGTCCGAAATGGGCATCAACGTGGTCGAAAACGAGGAGCCGGAAGAGCAGGCGGCGGCCGAAGGCGCCGATGAGAACGAGGAATCTGCTTCCACAACCACTGAATTCGAGCGCACGGACGATCCGGTGCGGATGTACCTGCGCGAAATGGGCTCCGTCGAGCTTTTGTCGCGGGAAGGCGAGATCGCAATCGCGAAGCGGATCGAAGCCGGACGCGAGAAGATGATTGGTGCGCTGTGCGAGAGCCCCATCACCATCCAGGCCATGATTGGCTGGCGCGACGATCTGTTGAACGGACGTCTTTTGCTGCGCGACGTGATCGATCTTGAGGCCACCTATGGCGAGCCGAATTCGGGCGCGCAGGGGAGTGGCGATGCGGAAGGATCAGAGCCCGGGAATGTGCGGGCCGCTGGCAACGGCGCGGTCGTCAAGGGAGTGGATGCCGCCGACACCGACGGCGAGGGGGAAGGCGAGCCGGGTCTCGCCAACAGTGAAGACGATTCGGAAGAGGGCAGTCTCTCACTCGCCGCCATGGAGGCGGAACTTAAGCCGACCGTGCTTGCGAGCTTCGAGCAGATCGCCCGCACGTACAAGAAGCTGAAAAAGGTACAGGAGGCGCGCCTTCAGGCGGCACTGAAGAACACGCCGATCCAGATTCGCGAAGAGCGCCGTTATGCCAAACTGAAGCAGGAGCTTGTCCAGCACACCGAGGATATTCACCTCAATAACGCGCGCACCGAAGGGCTGACCGAGCAGCTTTATGCTTTGAACCGTCGTCTCATGGCGGTGGAGGGACGGCTGTTGCGCATGGCCGAGCAGTTCGGCGTCGCACGCGATGACTTCCTGCGCCAGTACTACACGCATGAGCTTGATCCGAACTGGCTAAGGCGGGTCTCGCGGCTCAAGGCCAAAGGCTGGAGCACGTTCGCCTCAAAGAAGACGAACGAGATCAAGACTCTCCGTGCTGAAATCGCCGAAATCTCGACCGACGCGGGGCTGCCGGTTCCCGAGTTCCGGCGTATCTGCTCGACCGTGAAGGAGGGCGAGCGCGAAGCCAGCAAGGCGAAGAAGGAGATGGTGGAGGCCAATCTCCGGCTGGTCATTTCGATCGCGAAGAAATATACCAACCGCGGCCTACAATTCCTCGACCTCATCCAGGAGGGGAACATCGGCCTGATGAAGGCGGTGGACAAGTTCGAATACCGCCGCGGTTACAAGTTCTCGACTTATGCCACGTGGTGGATTCGCCAGGCGATTACCCGCTCCATCGCAGATCAGGCGCGCACCATCCGCATCCCGGTGCACATGATCGAGACCATCAACAAATTGGTGCGCACTTCGCGCCAGATGTTGCATGAAATTGGCCGCGAACCGACACCGGAAGAACTCGCGGAAAAGCTCGCCATGCCGCTCGAGAAGGTTCGCAAGGTGCTGAAAATCGCCAAGGAACCGATCAGCCTCGAAACTCCGATCGGCGACGAGGAAGACAGCCATCTCGGCGATTTCATCGAGGACAAGAATGCGGTGTTGCCGGTCGAGGCGGCGATTCAATCGAACTTGCGCGAGACCACGACGCGGGTGCTCGCCAGCCTGACGCCGCGCGAGGAGCGCGTGCTGCGCATGCGCTTCGGCATCGGCATGAACACCGATCACACCCTGGAAGAGGTTGGCCAGCAGTTCTCGGTTACGCGCGAGCGCATCCGCCAGATCGAGGCCAAGGCGCTTCGCAAGCTCAAGCACCCGAGCCGGAGCCGCAAGCTCCGGAGCTTCCTCGACACCTGATCCGGCGGCACTTCTGAAAACGGGAGCGGGAGGGGGCGCGGTTTGGCTTTTGCCGCGGGCGGATACTTGCTATACCGCCCCGGCAGTGTCGGCCAGTCCGTGGGCCCGTAGTTCAGCGGTCAGAACGCGCCGCTCATAACGGCGTTGTCGCAGGTTCGAGTCCTGCCGGGCCCACCATCGCTGGAATGGATAAGGCAGGCTTCATAAGCAAGCCGTGTCCAGCTATTCTGCGTGGGGGACCGATTGGCTCGTAGTGAGATCGACGTGGCCTCTTGATCTTCGATAGTGGGTCTCGATCTCGACGCCATTGGGCTTGGTTGAATCACGAGCGGCACCAAGCGCTCTTGACCTGCAGGGGAGCGCATCATGGCCATCGGGATCGCGCCAGTGTCGACAAGAGAGCGAATGTCGACGAAGCGCGGCGTGGCGGCTGTGATAAGAAAGCTCGCCGGCACATTCTTTTGCCGCAACAAAGACGGGAACGGCCGAAGGATCAACTCGCATCGATAGAGTATGGTCGCGGTCAAATACGTATGGCCACGCGAGATCGCATTGCCGCAATGTGCAATGATGAACGGCGAAGCGATCGCCAAATTTTCCGAAAGCATACGCGGTCCGATCATCGGGCGCAACCATCCGGACTACGGGGAGGCACGGAGGTTATACAATGGCATGATCGACAAGCGGCCCTTGTTGATCGTGCGTTGCGCCGATGTCGCCGATGTGATTGCAGCAGTGAATTTTGGCCGCGATAATGGGCTAACGATCGCCATTCGCGGCGGCGGCCATAATGGGCCGGGATTTGGCAGCGTCGACGACGGGCTTGTCATTGATATGTCCATGATGAAGGGCATTCGCGTAGACCCTGCCACCCGTACCGTGCGCGTTGAGGCGGGTTGCACCTCGGGAGATGTGGATCACGCTACGCACCCGTTCAGCATCGCGGTTCCCTTCGGGATCGTTTCGACGACCGGCATCGCCGGCCTGACGCTCGGCGGCGGTACGGGGTATCTGACCCGGAAATATGGTCTGACCATCGACAATCTGCGCGAAGCCGACGTCGTGCTCGCCGATGGAAGCTTTATGACGGCGAGCCGGAATCAAAATCCCGGGCTCTTCTGGGCTCTGCGCGGCGGTGGCGGCAACTTCGGCGTCGTCACCAGCTTCCTGTTCCAGGGCCATCCAGTCGATAATGTGTTCGCCGGCCCAATCGCCTGGCCGCAGGATCATGCCCGCGCGATCATGCGCGGCTATCGGGACTTTCTGCCGAACGCTCCCGAGGAGCTTTGCGCCTTTATCGGTTTGAAAACGGTACCCTCGATGCCGCCGTTCCCGGAAGTGTTCTGGGCACACAGGATCTGTCTTCTCATGGTTTGCTACGATGGATCGGAGAAGGAAGGGAGAAAGGCGCTGGCCCCGCTCCTCGAAGTCTTGCCGCCGCCGGCGCTTGACTGGACCGGCATGACTCCATTTCCGGCCGTGCAAAGCATGTTCGACAGACTCTATCCCGCCGGCCTGCAATGGTATTGGCGCGGTGATTTCGTCAAGGCGCTGCCGGACGACGCGATCGATGTCCATATTGAACAGGCGGCCAAGACGCCTAGCCAACTATCGCTGATGCATCTATATCCAATCGACGGCGCGGTTCATCGAGTCGCCAGGGAAGACACCGCATGGTCGGTTCGTGATGCGGCGTGGTCGATGGTGATTGCTGGCATCGACCCGAAGCCGCGGAACGCAGACCCGATCACTCAGTGGACAAAGGCCTATTGGGAGGCAGTGCATCGCTACAATCTCGCCGGCGCCTACTCGAACTTTATGATGGCCGACGAAGGTAAAGCGCGCGTCCGGGCCGCTTATGGCGATAATTACAGCCGCTTGGCGACGCTGAAGAAACAATACGACCCCTCCAATCTGTTCCGGGTGAATCAGAACATTGAACCCCCACCCTGAGGCGATGCAAGCCGGAAGGTGAGAGCCTGATGCCGATATTCATGGACCGTCACCACATTCACCGTGCAAGCGAAGAGGATATCTTCGGTGCCCATCAGAAGGACCTGGAGATCCAAGACAAATATGGGGTCAAATACATGACCTACTGGTGGGATTACGAACGCGGCACGGGCTTCTGCTTGGTGGATGCGCCGGACGCTGCGACTGCGGAGCATGTCCACCGCGAGGCGCACGGTCAGATCGCCAACGCCATCATTCCCGTCGACCTTGGCGCAGTAATGGCATTCCTCGGGCGCATCGGCGACCCGCGCGCCGCTTCCGGCGCCGCCAAGCCAGCAATCGATCCCGGGTTACGTGCCGTCATGTTTACTGACATCGTCGGTTCGACGGAGATGACAGCGCGCCTCGGTGACGCCGCGGCACTCGAACTGGTGCGGGTGCACGATGCAATCGTCCGTCGCGCCCTCGACGCGCACGGCGGGCGTGAAGTCAAGCATACCGGCGACGGGATTATGGCGTCGTTCGATAATGTGGCGAATGCGGTGCGTGGCGGCGCGGATATACAGCGGCGCTTCGCCGACTACAATGCGAATGCTTCCGAAAGCTTAACCGTTCGTATCGGAATTCACGCTGGTGAACCCGTAGAGGAGTTCCAAGATTTATTCGGCGCCACGGTCCAGCTTGCATTTCGACTATGCAGCCAAGCGGAGGCGGGCTGCATCGTCGTCTCCGGGCTCGTGCGCGAGCTGTGCGACGAGGAGACGGCACGTTTCATTGCGCTCGGCGAGCAACGTCTCAAGGGATTTCCCCAAAGCATTCCCGTGTACCGGTTTGAATGGAGCCTATGAGCCGTTCACCCGCTTTCCGAGAGTAACCTCGGCCGTTGGCAGGATCATGACGGATAGCGGGTGTTCACGCGCTTTACCGACGCCACCATCGGTTTTCCGTGCAAAGATCTCGCCGCCGCGATTTGCGGTTCCGGTCCCGATCGCCGTCGACCCCGGCGTGACGCAGGGCGGAACAACAGTCGCGAGCCGCTTTCGCCCGCCAATTCATGTAATCCTCGGCGCGCGAGCATATACGCTTCAACGAGTCCTTAGTACCGCGCAGGCATGGCAACGAGAGCGATTTCTTGAAGATTATAGTAGCGAGGCTCCGCCTCGGACCGACGAGACATGTGGACAGGTGGCTGCAATCGGCGGTTCATGACGGGCTTCTGGTATAACCAGTCCCAAGTGGGGCCGACAAGCGGCCTAAACGCCTACAAGAGGC
>JBJKQL010000077.1:0-21287 GCA_046705265.1 Ferrovibrionaceae bacterium | reverse complement strand
AACTCCTCCAAGGTCCGACGGTCCTTCTTCGTCAAGATCAGCTCGGTCTGTCGCATATCTGATCACCTTCAACAGTTCAGACATGCACACTTTATATGTTTCGTTATTTACGTGTCAAATTACTAGGCCACTGATTTGACTGTCTGACGGGCGTGCTTCTCCTCGAACTGGTTTGGACTAAGATACCCGAGCGCTGAATGCAGACGCCGAGTATTGTAGATTTGGCCGATCAAAGTATTCAATGAAAGACGGGAGCCTCATGAAGTCACTCGCCAAGTGTCTGCCGGGCAAGCGCCTCAACCGCGATGCGTATCTGCTCTGCTTTTCGGCCTTCTTTGCCGATCTCGGTTACCAGGGCGTGGCGGCACTGTTTCCGCTTTACATCGTCTTTCAGCTGCGCGCGCCTGTTTATGTCTACGGACTCGTGACCGCCGTTGCTTTCGGCGGCGGTTCATTTTTCTCGTACATCGGGGGCTTGGCCGGAGATCAGTTCGATCGTAAGTCGGTCGCCATCGTAGGCAATGCCTTCATCCCCTTGATGGCATTCGCAGGACTCGCGCATGCCCTCTGGCCTGCCGCAGCGTTGTTCATTCTCGGATGGTGGGCACGATACTTCCGCACTCCGGCACGCCGGGCCTTATTGGTTAACGTAACCCATCCGCAGGAACGGAGCACGGCATTTGGTTTCCTGCATGCGCTCGATATCGGCGGTGGAATGCTTTCGGCGCTCGGGGCACTCCTGTTCATCTCGCTCCGCATTTCCGTCGATACCATCATTTTGGTTGCAGTTTTTCCACTCGTCGTGTCAACCGCGTTACTGTTTTTCGTACAACGTCAAGAGTTTTATCCCGCCGAGACGCCTCGAGCTGCCGAAGGCACGCGGGATCCCGGAGAACGCGCTCTGTTGATCGCCCTGCTGGTCGCGGCCACCCTCTACGGCTTCAGCTTCTATAATCTTGGCTTTCCAATTCTGACGGCGACGGGCGGCCACTCGACGACCGCTGGATACGAGGCTGGTGTGCTTGCATTCATAACCTATCTCGGAGTCTCGGCGGTAAGTGGATACGTACTCGGCATGCGGCGATTCTCTGCCGTCCGGTCGCTCTGGCTTTTCGGTTATCTGCCCTCCGCCGTAGGTTCAGGTCTCATTGGGGTGAGCGAGCTGCTACACTTGCAGGCGGCCGCCTTCTATCTCTCTGTCGGGATCCTGGGCTTGGGCATGGGCGGCGTCGAGACGTTTGAACCGACTCTGGTCTCGTCGGTCGTTGGACACACGCGGCTGTCTCGCGGCATGGGGTTTCTTTCGGTATCGCGCAGCTTTGGTCAGTTTCTATCCAACCTGATCATGGGGATCCTATTCTCGATGAGCCAGTCGTTACCGTACTTCTATGCGTTTGCATCCGCCCTGCTTGCGACACTTGTCTTCGGCAGTGTGGCGTCGCGCGGAACTCGTGGCGACAGGTACGTTCGGAGGTGAAGCTCCCGACGCGCATGTCCGACGTCTTCACACCTCCTATTCGCCGCCGCGCGGGGAGGAATGGGTCGTCAATGATGCTCTCCCGGCTCGCCGGATAGAGCAAAGGCAGCGTTCTTGCCGTACGAGCCGATGGCCGGTCAGCAGGGAGTCCGGTCCTAGACATCACAACAACCGCGCTCCGGATCACCGTTGCGCCAAATCCCCTAAAGATGACAACTTTGTTATCTAGGCGTCATGCTGCGGCCCGGATCGATGTTCTAAATTTTGCCACAAAGTGACGGCTATAAGGCATCATTACGAATCGCGATTCGACTATTTGAACGATGCGCTTGTACAAATCCTTCGAAGCGGCTTGCTCTGCACTTGTCCACTGCTTACGCCGGATGTCGACGGCGAGTGGGTCTGTACCTCGGTTCCCAATCGCGGTCGCTGGCCTTGCTTGTGTTGTTGCAATGTTCAACTTCGCGCATGCGCGCGGTGCCGGCTTACCGGCCGTATCCGTGGAAGGTGGGAGCGTACTGGTCACTCCGGTACCGAATGGACAGCAGGCCTTGGGCGAGGTGGACAGCCTAGGAAAGACAACGCTTGTAGCGCCAACGACCGGCGAGATCATTGGCCCGTTTCAGACAGAAGGCGAGATCGCGGCCGGCACGGTGATCGCCCGGAATGTGCCACCAACCTTGAAAAGCTCGATCGCCAGTACTCGCGCCGACGTTGCCATGACTCAAACCGTGTACGCGCAGACCCGGCAACTGGCGGGTCAACGGCTAACGACGCAAATGGCGCTTGATCGGGCGCGTCGAGATCTTGTGCATGCCAAGGAGAAGCTGAACGGCTTACGGGAGGAAGCAGAACAGGATGTCATCAAGGCGCCGTTCGCTGGGACCTTGCACTATCTGATATCACCCGAGAGTGTCGTATATAAGGGAACGCCGATAGCCACCCTCAGCGGCCGGGCGATACCCTGGATCGATGCCCGCGTGCCGCCTGAGACGGCTCGTGACATACGTCCCGGCGAAGCGGCGCGGATTGTAGCGAACGGCTGGTCGGGCATCGGACATGTTGTCTCGGTTGGGCGCGATGCGCGACCGCTGGGTTTAGTGCTGGTGCGGATCCGCCTTCCCGACGGCAATCCGCTGATCCCGGGTCAGTGGGCCTGGGTGCGGCTCATCCGGCCCGGCCACCCAGCACCTACCGTAGCCAGCAGTGCAGTGGTGATGCGAAGCGGCCGCAATATGGTGTTTGTCTTGCGTGGAGGCATCGCCCACGCCATCCCCGTTCGCGTGCTTGCCGAACAAAACGGGCGAGCTTGGCTTGCCGGTTCACTGCACGCGGGTGAACAGGTGGCCGTGAGGCACGCCGCCCGGCTGGCGGACGACAGCCGGGTCATCATCCGGCCCGATTCCTCGTTTGGCACGGCTCGATGATTGGCTTGCTGCGCGGCCTCTGGACGAACCGCTATTCCGTTCTGCTGCTCGCCGTTCTTGTTCTAGCGGCAGGCATCGCGGTACTCGACGCCTTGCCGGAGACCCTTTTCCCCGATGTCGTTTTTCCCAAGGTAGCTGTCCTGGTGACGGACAGCGAGCTTCCCGAGAAGCTGATGCTCCTGGAAGTGACCCGCCCGCTGGAGCTGATGGCTCAAGGGGAACCCGGTGTCCGCCTGGTGCGTTCGCAGACCGGCAACGGTCTTTCAAAGCTGCACGTCTATTTCACGTCGGGCACTGATCCGGAATCCGCTTACTTGCTGTTGCAGGCGCGTCTAGCGAACGCCCGACTGCCGGCGGGTGCCAAAATGTCGGTCCTTTTGCAAACGCCGGAGGTATATCCCTTTGCGGAATATGCGCTGGTCTCCAATCACGTTGGCAGCACGGCGATGCAGCCGCTCCTCGCCTTCCAAATCCGACCAGCGCTACTGACCGTACCTGGCGTTTACAGGGTTGCCGGGACGGGACGTGGCTGGCCGGAAGTGCAGGTGCGCCTCTCGCGCCGGCGACTGGCCGCTCACGGTTTGACGGCGGAACAAGTCGTTGCGTCACTACGGAAGGCCCAGGGACCGTTTTTTTCCGGAGTGCTTACAGCGCGGCATCAGCAGCTCATCGTTGCGACTGATCCGCGCCCGGCCGACCTCACTACCCTGGCGCGGCTCACGCTGCCACTTGGTCCGGCCGACTCCGACGGTGTTCGACAGCCGCTTGCTCTCGGCGCGCTAGGAACAGTAACGACTGGACCACCGCCGCTATTGCGTGAAGCGGCGGTGGGCGGCTGGCGTCATGCCCTGGTGGTGGACGTCCAACCGCAAGTCGGGGTGAATCAAGTGGCATTGGGGCGGCGGGTACGGGCGCGCATCGCGGAGCTCCGTCACCAGCTGCCGCATGGCGTCAAGCTCGTCCGGATCTATGATCTCAGCAGCTTGATCGCGAGTAGCCTGCACGATGTCTGGATCGCGCTTCTTCTCGGCAGCGTAATAGCGTGGTGCGTGGTGCTGGTATTCCTGCGCCGGGTCGGCGCGGCGCTCGCTACCTTGCTCGTCGTGCCGCTCTCCATCGCGGCCACCTTGCTGGTGCTGCACCTCCTTGGTCTTGGTCTCAATATAATGACTTTGGGCGGGCTCACCGCGGCGATTGGCGCGCTGGTCGATCACGCAATTGTCGTTATGGAGCGCGGGATGTATGCGCGCGGGCCCGATGCTACAGCACGACGACGCAGCGCCATTACCGAGTCGGGACGCATCCTGCCGGCGATGACCTTGGCGACCCTGACCTCCTGCCTCGTCTTCGTACCACTGATCTCGTTAAGCGGTACCATCGGCCTGCTGTTCCGGCAGATGGCGATCGCTATCGTGGTGGCGTTGATCGCGTCTCAAGTGGTGGCGGTGATGGTGACACCGGTACTGGCGGTATGGCTGGCCGGACGGGGCGGCGCGAACACGACAATGGGGTGGGACTCCCGGATGCGGCGATGGTACATGCGGCATCTGGTGCGTGGCATGCGGCGACCATGGTCGGCGGCAGCGGCTGTAATACTTCTCTCCGGTCTTGGCATCGTCTGTTTAGTCCGACTGCCGACGGCTTTCCTGCCGCCTTGGGATGAGGGCGTAATATCGATTCCTTTTCGTACGCCGGTAGGAAGCTCGGTGGCAGAAACGACGCGGGTGGGAAGAACGCTGATGCAGATCGCCCTCGCCGATCCGACGGTGGCGCGCGCATCCCTAGTGGTCGGGCGCAGCTTCGCTTACCGGCGCTCGACACCCAACAAGGGAGCACTGGCAGTAGTGCTGAAGCAGCACCGGACGGTGAGCACCCAGACGGTGATGCGACGCTTGCACCGTGCCTTCCGCGCCGCCGATCCTGCCCTGGCGGCGTTAAGCGAATCGCAGGTCATGGGCAACCGGCTCGGTGACTTGTCCGGTGCCCATGCGCCGCTCGAGGTGTTCCTGTTTGGGACCAGTTCCGCGGCCTTATCTCATGAAGGTGCGCGCATCGCACAGGCACTCCGTGGCACCAGACGTTTTGAGTCGATTACCTTCAAGTCGGCCTCGGCAGGCTCGGAGATCACGGTGCGCCCGCGCGCAATGGCCCGGCTTGACGGGGTGACCGCGCCGGCGCTGGCACAAGCCGTAAAGCTTCGGCTGTGGGGCGAGCGCGCCGGATTCCTTCTCAAGGGTGAGCAGATTCTCCCCATCCGTGTCCGCACGGGCGGTCCCGCACCTACGCTGGATGGAATATCGCAACTCCCAGTGCGTTTGCCGGCGAGTGGCACGGCGCCGACCTACGCTCCACTGAATAGTTTAGCGCACATCGGGCTGCGCGGCTCGGTACCTTATGTTACCCACCAGGCTCTGGTACCATATGCTTATATCTGGCTGCACCCCGTTCCGGGCGAAGGCCTTTCCGCCGCCGCGGCGGTAGCGCGAAAGGTAATCGCAAAGGCGCATCTGCCAAGCGGCATAACAACACTGCTTGGCGGCTATTACGGGGAGCAGACGCAGAGTTTCCAGCAAATGGCGCTGGTCCTCGGAGGTACCTTGCTGATCCTGCTGGTGCTACTTGGTTTTCAGTTCGGCGGCCAGCGCATGGCGTTGCCGGCGATGGCCTCGATCGCGCTCGCTGCTCCAGGCGCATTGTTGGCGCTGCTTCTGGCAAGGCTTAACCTGGATAGCACGGCCTTCCTTGGTATCCTGATCGTGTATGCGATCACGGTGAACAATGTCATCCTGGTGTTTGCGATCCGTGCCCATCCGGGCGCGCGACACGGTCCGCCACAGGTAGCACGGGCGGCCGGCCGGCGGTTACGCCCGATCCTTATGACCATGCTGGCTGATATCGGCGGCTTTCTGCCGCTGGCTATCGGCGTCGGTCGCGGCACCGCGCTGCTGCAGCCTTTGGCCGTATCCGTGATGGGAGGCCTTGCGCTGGCGGTTCTGAGCTCACTCTGGCTCGCGCCGCTGCTCTATGCCGCATTGGCGCGCTTCTGTCCGCCGGCAGAGAATATTTAACGTAATCAACCGCCGCGCACGAATTACGTCGTCGAGATGAGGCCCCGTCGCCGAGACCTCGCTCTTGTCCATGCTCTCTTATACGCCAGTCGCCCAAGCCATATCAGCCTCTGCTGCAGCATCCTGAGTTTGCGAGGCTCTGGTGCGAAACACCCCTCTAATTTGGTTACAGCCGGCGACGGTTCTCCGCGCGTCCTGCTCCACCATGATGAAACCGACGCGACATATTATGGGACGCCGCGGTCGGCCGCGATCTCCCGATACTTCTAATCGGACACAAGCAGCCATTGCGGTGGCTTGGCGCTTGAGGGTTTCGGAACGATACATCACCATAGTTCCAAACCTATGGTTCAAGGAGGTCTTGTGGGCGCGTTTATAACCCCAGTCATAGAGTTTTCGCGCGCCCATCAGGACCTTGCCTATGGCATGATGCTGATCGTCTCCCTGTCCGAGGCGCTCCCGGTCATCGGCGCGTTCGTGCCAGGAGATGCCATCATCTTCGGGGTAAGCGCCCTGGTGGCGACAGGAGCGTTGAGCCTGTGGCCATTGATCATCGCGGCAACCCTAGGGGCAATCCTTGGCGATGGCATCTCATATTGGCTTGGCTACCAATACCATCGCACCATAATCAGCCATTGGCCCCTGAAGCGCCATCCCGCGTTGATCGCGCACGGTGAAGCGTTTTTTCAGCGCCATGGCGGCAAGAGCGTATTCATTGGGCGCTTCACCCCGGGTGTAAGAGCGGTCGTCCCCTTGATCGCCGGCACGCTGCAAATGTCGCCGGCGCGCTTCTATATCATGAACGTGCTTTCGGCCGCGGTCTGGGCCCCGACGCATGTTCTTGCGGGTGCAGCAATTGGCGCATCTCTCGTACTGCTTGGTGCGATTGCCGGCCGGCTCGTCGCCTTCATCGTCGTCCTCGCCGTGCTTCTCGGCGCCGTCATGTGGGCGACGCACTATGCTGTCCGGCGTTTACCGGACCTGATTACCAAAGCTCAGGAACAACTACGATCGTGGGCTCAAGGTCGCGACACTTGGCTTCGCCGTCAACTGCTTTCGGTTCTCGACCCCACGCGCAGAGAGCTCCCTGGCCTCGCGCTCCTCGGCGGAGTCCTGATTGGGGGTCTATGGTGCTTCTTCGGCGTGCTTCAGGACGTGATTGCAGGCGACCCGCTGGTCCGTGCCGATGTCGCCGTGTTCCATTTCCTGCAAGGTCTTCGGACCGGCTGGGTCGATCAGATCGCGGTAGCAATCACCGAGTTGGGCGATGCGACCGTGACGCTCGCGGTAATGCTCGTGACATTGCTTTGGTTGGCTTGGAGACGCAATTGGCGCGGCCTCATCTATGAAGTGGCGGCTGTCGCCGTGGCCTGCCTCTTTACTATCGTGCTCAAGATGACCCTCCATGTACAGCCTCCTGCGTTGGTCTCCTCAGGCTGGAATGTGTTCGCGTTTCCCAGCGCTCATTCAACCATCAACGCCGCCTTGTACGGTTTCTTAGCTATTGTAATCGCCTGGGAAATTTCCCTGCGGCGGCGATTTGCCATCACCAGTGCAGCGGCTCTTCTGGTCGTTGGCATCGCCTTTTCGCGTGTGTATCTCGGTGTGCACTGGATATCGGACGCCCTGGCTGGTCTGGCGTTTGGCGCGGCATGGGCGGCGTTGTTGGGGATCGCCTACCTGCGTCGCAATCCTCCACCGGTTCGCGCGACCGGTCTTTGCACGGCCGCCGGGTTAACGCTGCTCGTGGTCGGCGCTGCGCATATCATCCAAACGCATGCAAGCGATATGGACCGTTACGCCGTGCGCCGACGTATCCAAACCATGCCGGCGACCTTATGGTGGCGGCGCGGATGGTCGACCTTGCCGGCTCACCGGATCGAGCTGACTGGCGAAATCGAGGAGCCTTTGACCTTCCAGTGGGCGGGGAGCCGCCAGGCACTTGAAGCCGAGCTTGCCGCCAAGGGATGGACCGCGCCGGTTCCCTGGACAGTGCAATCAGCACTCGCTTGGCTGAAGCCTGGCGTTGGCCTCGCGAATCTTCCGGTTTTGCCGCATCTCGAGAACGGTCACCAGGAAGCGCTCGTAATGGTTCGACCGGTCACCCTGAAGGCGAACAACGCTCGCTTCGTGCTGCGCATGTGGCGTTCTGGCGTCATGCTCAGCGCCGTCGGCTCGCCCTCGGCCCCGCTTTGGATCGGCACCGTGGGCGAGGAGCATACCGAGCGTCTCATGTCGGTGCTGACAACGACACGCCAGATGAAAAATTTTAACAAACCGCGCGATGCCTTAGCATCGTCGATCAAAGTCGGTCGTCTTGCTGAGCGTGGGTCCAACTTCGGGGGACCGGGATGGGATGGCGGCGTTTTGTTAGGAAGAACGCCAAATGTGCGGTCACAATTCAAGTAATTGAAACGAGATTTAGCGGTCATTCGCAAAATGAAAAATGAACGATTGACCACAGCCAAGATGACGCGCCCAGAACATTCTTCGCGCCACCGCCAGCCGACGGCATTCCTTCCCGAGAGGTCAACGATACGAATAGCATGTCGTAGGCGTTCTCGAGCTCCTGACGAAAAGTATCGCCGCCTCCAATAGCGAGTTCGTCGATATCCCCGTGGCACGACGGCAGTCGTTAGACACCGGAGGCATCATCAATAATTGATGGTAGCAGCTAGGCAAACGGCGAAAAGGAAATGGCCAGAGAAGCGATCGCACCGGAACTCTTTAAGCCGGCCGAGCATGCGCCAGTTCGCGATTCAATTTGGCACCGACGCGGCAGGGAGCCGTTCTTCCGGCAAGGATGGCCTTTTGACCGGAGGCCGACGTCACGCCTTCGCGCGCCGCCCGGTGGTGAATGGTAGCTAACCAGAACCACCCTCGAACCATCGGTACACTCCTTTCGGAGAGCGTGAATCACGTCCCCCACACCGATACTCTTTCTCCGGGTCCAGACACCACAAGAATTCGAGACGGCATTGCGGCGTAGCAGAGCAATCCTGATCTCAGACTGGAGATGGTATTGCGCGAAGAGCTTCTCAACTCGGATGTCGGCGCGATCTACAGCGATGCAGCATAAGCTGCAATCGCCTCCATCTCCGCATGGGTCATATGGCGTACGTTTATGTGCATAATGTTGCTGTGACGCGTTCCGGTCTTAAACGCCGTAAGCTGTTCAATGATGTAGCTCCGATGCTGCCCCGCGAGCCGCGGAAAGATTCCATTACCTTGGCCTTCCGCACCGTGGCACGTTTTGCACGCAGGGATTCCCTGCTTTAGAATACCATTAGTGAAGATGGCGGCCCCTTCAGCGACGAGCTCTGGATTTTCTTGCCGGCCGGGCGCGGGCTTTTGCGCTGCAAAGTACTCTGCCAAGCCCTTGATCATCGCATTCGACATATTGGACGCAATACCCCACATGTACGCGCGAGCGTGCGGGTCAGCCCTTGTATGGGCGCGGAATTGCTTTAACTGTCTCTCGATATAGGCAGAGGGTTGCCCCGCCAAATTAGGGAAAGTCGGCGAAACGCTTCGGCCGTGAAGGCCATGGCAGTTCGAGCACACCAAACGCACTTCTTGAGCCGGCTTGATCGGCAGCGCGACCTGAGCCAAGGCGATGCCGATCCCTAGAAAGAGAAAGACACTTAGCATTATCACTGCTCTCGTATGCATAAATCGCCTGTTCTCCGCCAAAATTATCTTCCAATGACCCGTCGCCTGTTTGGTAAAAGGCTCAAGTTACTCTACGTGGTTTATGAATCAACTTCTACCCGCCGCCTCAAGACGACGCCCGTTTGTCTAACACTTTCAGAGCCTAAAGCGTATAGATATGGACCAATGACATGGTCCGGCGTTGGATGCAATCCTGGTTCCTCGCCGGGATAGTGACGATGTCGTCCGCCCGTCATGACCGGCCCCGTATCAATACCAAAGACGCGAACGGGTTGCGCGCTTCCAAGATGATATTCGTCGGCGAGAATATGGAGAAACCCTTCGAGGCCCGCCTTAGCGACGCCGTACCCGCCCCAATAGGCACGGCTCGCGTTGTCCAGCGAAAATATGACGACGGGATCCGCCGCGCAGCGCAACAGAGGCATGCA
This sequence comes from Ferrovibrionaceae bacterium, assembly GCA_046705265.1. GTDB lineage: Bacteria > Pseudomonadota > Alphaproteobacteria > Ferrovibrionales > Ferrovibrionaceae > JAJYTL01. The sequence continues at coordinate 11,215 of JBJKQL010000077.1, read as the reverse complement.
TTGTTGAGTCAGGAAAAATGGCGCGGCCAAGTTGATATTTACAGCGCGCGCCCAGATCGTGGGATCGCAGTGCTCGAACGGCGATAAAGCACCGATCCAACCCGCGTTATTCACCAAGCCATCCAATTTTCCGAATGTTTCCGCGATACGCTCGGCAACCACGCGAAACTCGGCAAGCGTGCTTCCGGCAAGATCGATCGGGCAAAGTACCGGCGCTGGCCATCCGTGTTCCGAAATAATCTCCTCGGTTCTGGCCAACCTGCCGCCATCGTAATCAAGGAGGATCGTTTGTGCGCCATAGCCCGCGCAAGCAATCGCGACTTCCCGTCCGATTCCGTCGGCACCGCCGGTGATCAGGATAACGCGATCCTTCAGACCGGCTTCCCTCGGGCGGTAGCTTGCCAGCGATTCAAAAGAGAGTTTGGCGGCCAATGGCAACCTTCGATAAACAAGTGACGGCTACCCTGCCGGCTTGGCAACTTCCTTCAGCCGACCACGGCGGCGTTTTGGCGCTTCCCAATAATGCGGCCGTGCTTCCAATAAATCCACCCCTTCAGAACGCGTAGTGCGTACCAAAGATAGGCCATTGCCACGACCGGAAGCCCGAACCCGAATGGAATGGCGAAGCCACCCAATATAGTCCAGGTCAGAAATATCAAGCTTGATCGCAGGCGCCAATACCGATGGCTTTCGCGAATCGGATCACCACGATCTTTCCAAGCTTTCTTGGTATCAATATAAACTTCCAGCCAAAGGCTGAGCACGTAAAAAATCAGACACAGGGCCTGCGCCGCATAGGCCACGCGATCAAGGTCGGAGGACGCGATTATCCGGTGAAAAAGAGAGTTCAGCTCATGCCGGCGCTTAGCTCCTCTAGCAGTCACTCGCTCCTCCAAACAGTCTGCGCTTTGCCGCGGCTCCGGACGTGTCCCTTACATGCCGCGACGACAACTCGGGCGGCAGCACCCGCAGTAGCCAGCGCCTTCTTGTTTCTCACCTCCGCCAGTATGTCCACCACCTTTTCCCTTCAGGTGGCACAACCTCCCGCCAGTAAAGCTTGTACAGCGCGAAACTTAGACCTGTAAGCAGCGCCAAGCCAAGGAGAACCCATTTTCCCATGGCCTCCCTTTCCTGTTGATGCGGATGGGCCACGTAATAAAGAAATGATACAAGGTCCCGTGTCATGGCATGAAACTGCGCGGGCGACATCGCTCCCGCGGTCACCGGCTTCACGCCAACGGCCACCTCCGTCCGCTGACCAAATCGATATCCCATACGATCTACGGGCTTCTGCAGACCCTGTAGGCTTGCAAGAACGTCCGGCATGGAAACGTTATAGAACGCGACGTTGTTTACCCCGGTCGGTCGCGTAGGGTCGAGATAGAACGAATTAAGATATGTGTAGAGCCAATTGACAGAATGCCGCTTGGCAATAACGGTCAAGTCGGGCGGGCTGCTTTTGTTGAAGAATTTGCTCGCGATCCCCTTAGGCATCGCGGAAACCATTGTTTGATAATACTTACGGCTTCCAGGGTTAAAATACCTCAAGATGGCCGCTCGGCTGAGCCCTAATGGCCTCGCCAGTTCCGCCAAGCGGGTCCCTTGTATGCTGTGACACGCCTCACACTGATTTGCGAAGTAGAGCGCGCCATAGCGAAGGGCCTTGCGATCGTTCAGATTGACCGTCATATGCATCAAAGGCGGCGCCGTCGTCTTTACGCTAGCGAAACTGACCGACGGAGAAGCCATGATCGCCGGAATTCCGAGAAAGATTATAAGGCGTTTCGCCAATCTATAGCGATTACCGAGAAGCACTTGTCCAACCTCTAGCCATTTATTCATCCCCGCAAGTGAGGTCACCACATCTGCAATCTCTCGCTGGCCATATTTTGGATCTCGACACCTCATGGCCAGCTTTCTTAGATTACGATAGGGATGACAAGATCAATCGTGAGCCCAATCGCCGCCATCCACCCCTTATTAGTGCGTGACTCCCCCCGGCGTCAGCCGTTTCGGAAGTTGAGGAACGTTATGCAGCAGGCGCGGCCACAACAAAGCGGCAATTAGAATTGCAGCCGCGTACGCGGCCGGAATCCAGTCCGTACGCAGCATAAGCGACCAACCATGCGCATGCGTCGTGTACATCCAGTAGTCGATAAGCCAAATGGCAGCTTGTAGAGCAAAAAGCCACATTAGCGTAACACCACGAGACCTCACCGCGTTGAAATACACCAATAAAAGAAACGTCGTGTAAAAGACTTCCGTTACATGCAGGCCATAGACCATATTGGATTGCGTAGCGGTTCCCCTCGCAATCACACCGAGCCAAATGAAGCTGACCGGAAGGCAAAAAAGGTTCAACTTATACAGAAAGGACCGATAACGAACGGACTTGATTGGGTTTCGATCCAACCATGGAAGAAGCATCAAAAGAACGAAGGCGCCAACGAGGGTTGCAACACCATAACCTTTATCAGGGACTCCACGCAGCATCGCGTAGAACGGAAGAAAGAACCATAGCGGATGGATATCGGAGGGAGTATGAAGAATGTTCGCCGGCGTGAAGTTGAGGCGATCGACAAGAAGGCCCCATCCCTCAGGCTTGTAGAAAACGAATACCGCAAACACCAACAGAAAAGCGAAAACCCCGAAGAGATCCTTGACGGTGTAAAACGGATGGAACGGGATGCCATCCCGTGGCCAGCCTGCGTCGTTGGTATCGCCGCGGATTTCGATGCCGTCCGGGTTGTTCGAGCCTACATGGTGCAGCGCGATTATATGCAAAAGCACCAAAGCCAGAAGCAGAAGCGGCATGAGGAAGACGTGGAAGATGAAGAACCGGTTGAGTGTCGGCAACCCTGTGACGAAGTCACCTCTGATCCATGTCGCTATGGGCTTCCCGATCACAGGCACTGCCGTCACGAAATTGACGACGACGCTGGACCCCCAGTACGACATTTGACCCCACGGCAAGAGGTAGCCAAGAAATGCTTCCGCCGCCAGAAGAAGGTAGATGGCGACTCCTATAAGCCAGAGTAGCTCGCGAGGTTTCTTGTAGGAGCCATAGAGAAAGCCGCGGTACATGTGCAAGTAGGCCAAAACAAAGAATGCCGAAGCGCCGACAATGTGGATGTAACGGATGAGCCATCCCCAGTGGGAATCCCGCATGATTCCCCGCAAAACCGACCAATAGGCCAGCCGAGGATTGGGTTGATAGTGAATGGCGAGAAACAGCCCGGTGGCCAATTGTATGACCAGGACCACAATCATCAACGATCCGAAGAAATACCACACATTGAAGTTCTTTGGCGCCGCGTAGCCCGCGAGATGCTCCTGCCACATCTCCCGCACTGGCAGGCGCTCGTTCATCCATGCGGAAAAACCGGAAGAGGCCTCTTTTTCGTTCCTGATCACATCTATCCTCAGAGTTCAAGGCACCCGCGGCATTTCTCAGGCGGTGCCGCCAAGCTTGCGGATCATTTCGCAGCCGAGGCGGCGACCAAGTCATCCTTTGGAATTCCCGGTACGGCCAATTTCCTCATGGTCTTCACATACGCACGATAGCTTTTCGGCCCAGAGGCGAGCATTAAACTCGGCCTCATCATCGACACGTAATCGGCGACCGCCATCATCTGGACTTTGGTCAACCGCTTGGCGATGGTCGCCATCACGTGATGCGGGCTGTTGTGGCGTTTTCCATCGGCGAAATGTTTCAGTTCCCGAAGCACGTAAGGCTCTCGCTGCCCGGCGAGAGCGGGGACGGCCATCGGCGCCATGCCGCCAGCACTCGAACCGTGGCACGCGGCACAGGCGGGAACCTTCTCGCTGCGGATACCACCAGCGAAAATCCTGTATCCGAGCTTTGCGATCGCCGGCGTGATTTTCGCCGCTGCCCCGCTTCGCTTTAGCTTCTGCTCCGAGAAAAAGGTGGCAAGATCGCGGATGTTCCGGTCCCCTTTTGCCACCGGGACGGTCTTAATGACAGCGCTCATCGGCTCCGTGCTGCGCACGCCGCTCCGGAAGTTTTCCAACTCCTTGAGAAGGTAGTTGTAGTTCTGTCCAGCAAGGTTGGGAAAGCTAGAGCCTATGCTGTTACCGTCCGCCCCATGGCACGCGGCACAAGTGCCATGGACGATGCTCGCAACCGCCTGAGGATTTCCTCGCGGTGTGATACCGAGATAGGAGGGTGCCGCGTACGTGCTGGAACCGGCGACAAAGACGCCGAGAAATCCTGCAGTCAGCGCCACCTTGCGCAGCATCGCCTCTCCCCTCTACCAGATTGCCGGCGTCCAATTCTTAAAAGTTCCGTTTGCGCCCCCCTCGCCAATCCGCACCACACTCGCTGAACGCCAATAATAGGGCGGGATGGGAATGTTCAGTGGTGCCGGAGATCCTTCAAACACCCGGGCTGAAAAATCATAGATCGAGCCATGGCACGGACAATGAAAACCGCCGTACCACCAGGCCGTTACGGAATGAGGCGCCGGCCGGTAGTCGGGCACGCACTGCATGTGTGTACACAAAGCGACTGCAACGAAAAGGTCCGGCCTGATGGCGCGAAAGTTGCCATTGATAAAATGCGCCGTTGGTTGCTGATCAGAGCGGCTGTGCGGGTCCTTCAGCCGCTTCAGCAGCCCCGGATCGGACAGCGTCGCTAGCATTTTTTGTGTACGGTGAAGAATCCAAATCGGCTTCTTCTTCCACTGCGCGACGATTAATTGCCCAGGCTCTATTTTGCTGACATCGACATCGACTGGAGCGCCCAAGGCTTTGACGGCCAATCCCGGATTCATGTTGTCGACGAGAGACCAAACAAATAGCCCGGCACCTCCAGCGCCTAAGACCCCGATCGACGCAATGAGAAGGCGGCGGCGGGTCTTGTCGACCGGGGCGTCGGCCTTGATCGAATCCATTGGCCCCCAGGTCTGGTGAGACTCGCTCATGACAGACCCCGCAAGCCAACCGCCTCGCGCCGTCCTTGCACACTCCGCGGTCTTGGCACAGCCGTGGAAACGGCTGGGCGATCTACTTCGTCACGGAAGATTCTTCGCGTGTGACGCATTGGATCATGTGTTGAAGACGTAGACGTGGCTTCTCTTTGCAGAAACTGTTGCAGAAAGCCAATCGGCAGGTTTACGCAGCACATAACAACCCCGCGGGCTTCCAACGACATCAACGTTGAAAGCCGTTCCCCAGATCGCGGCATCTCTCTGAACGGATTGTCGGACCAGAATTTGTCAGCAATGTGTCATTATGGATTTTTTTTGCGATAGAGCGATGATTCGATGCAATCGCATGCATGTGCGGCAGTCGCGCCAACATCGGAATCTTGCGCCAGGGATAAATTATCCGACTCCGGTGCAGGTCGCCCCGCCAAGTAATCCGGCGTTTGTCTCGCGAACGCGGTCACTCTCCCACAACGCCTATGCGCTCGCAGGTGAGATAAAGGTGAACGTCACAGCCTGTCTCGAATCGTGATAACATTGCCAAATGGTCAGTCGCGGCCGCCTGGCACATTTCGGGCGTTACTGGCTCGGGCGTTACCGGTCGAATTGTACGAACTGGCTCCAAGGCACCCGCAACGGAGGACGCAACATGACGAGCGTGATCGGATTATCCGGGAGTCTCCGTGGCGGCTCATACAACACTGCACTCCTCCGTTCCGCCACGCTTTTGATGCCAGAGGGTTCGGATCTTGAAGTAGCAACCATTCGGGGTATCCCGCTGTACGACGGTGATATGGAGGCGAAAGACGGTATTCCCGCGCCCGTAACGGCACTCAAGAATCAGATCGCAGCAGCAGACGGATTGCTGCTCGCCACACCGGAGTACAATAACTCCCTGCCCGGCGTCTTCAAAAACGCAATCGACTGGCTGTCACGACCCGCAGCCGATATTGGGCGAATATTCGGCGGCAAGCCGGTCGCCGTCATTGGTGCTTCTCCTGGTGGCTTTGGGACGATTCTCGCCCAGAGTGCTTGGCTACCTGTGTTGCGAACACTGGGAACCGAGCCGTGGTTCGGCGGCCGACTCATGGTATCACGGGCCCAAGGGATGTTTGGTAAGGATGGCGCACTTACCGATGCCTCAATGGAAGGGCAGCTCCGGCGGTTCCTCGAGGGCTTCATCGCATTTATCAGGTCCTAATCACACTGATACAGATGCGTTATCCCTAAGGGTTTTGACGAAGAGGTCAACATGTTGTCCCTGGTCATCGACAAGCGTCAACGGAACCTGGGCGATCTTGCCGTCGGTCGCGTTCTTCCGTTCGCGAGGCACCGAATGGTCGGGCCGTTTATCTTTTTTGATCATCTCGGACCGGTGACCCTGGCTAAGGGCCTACCACGCAGCGCCGACGTGCTGCCGCATCCCCACATCGGACTCGCGACCGTAACTTACCTTTTTGATGGAGAAATTATGCATCGCGACAGCCTGGCCACGGAGCAGACTATCCGTCCGGGAGCGGTGAATTGGATGGTGGCCGGCAAAGGAATCACGCATTCAGAGCGATTTGAGAGAGCGAGAGCTGAGGGTGGCCGGATTCATGCCATCCAGTCATGGGTCGCTCTTCCCACGACCGAAGAGGAATGCGACCCTGGCTTTTCTCATCATAGCGCGGAGAGTCTGCCGGTGATCGACGACCACGGTGTCCATGCGCGTCTTCTAGCTGGGGCCGCCTTTGGGCAACAGGCCGCGGTCGATGTCCACTCGCCGATTTTCTACCTTCATTGCACGCTGGCCGCGGGCTCCCGGGCAGAGCTACCGGCAGCCTATCTGGAACGAGCGGCCTACATCGTCACCGGAAAAGTCCTGTTTGATGGAAGTCTTTTTCAGGAAGGGCAGATGCTTATCTTCGAGGGACGTCATGGTATCGCGCTGACTGCGACCGAGCCGTCGACAGTAATGATGCTTGGCGGCGACCCCGTCGGGGAACGCTTCGTCGAATGGAATTTCGTTTCTTCATCGAAGGAAAGAATTGCGCAGGCCTCCGCTGATTGGCGTGCCGGCAGAATGAAGTTGCCAGATTTCGACAACAACGAATTCGTACCACTACCGGGCGCAAGCATGGTGTCCGATTCATCGCCTTAATCAGCGGCGACGAATCCTCAGGCGGTTGACCAGGCGGTTGACGTTGCGCCGCTGCCGGCTGATGAGCAGGGTCTGGGCGGCGGTGTGCGGAAAGTGATATGGATATCGTTCATCGCTATTATGTCCCTTGTCATCCTGACCCGAGTTCGCATCCGGTCTTCTCTATCGCAGAACCGAAGGCGCATAGCGGCCATCCAGCTATCCGTTGCGATGCCACCGATCTTGTCCTAGGCGGTAGGCTCTTTCGGAAGAGTCAAGCATTCCACCCCAAGTTCAAGCGCCGCAACACGCAATCGCCGGATAAAATGTGACGGTTGCCACCGGCTGGCATCTGGCCAGCCGGAAAAAACTGCCGGCACTTCTCGCCTCTAAGCCTCTGTCAATGGCACCGTCCGGGCGATATGGCCCATGTTTTATTGAGAGTTCGAGCTGGCATGGCTAATGCATCGCGCTGGTCGAGATCAACACAATGAGCGTCATTCGAGTAGAGGCCCGTGCGTTTTCTCTCGTCGTTCCGTATAGCAACACTGTGCGTACTAGGCCTACCCCTTACGGCTTGCGCTCTGCCGCAAGAAATCAGCAACGTCGGCAGGCCACCACCGCTACGCCCCATCGTTACCGCAAAGGAACGCGCAACCGATTTTCGGCCCATCACAGGTCTCCCGATGCCACCGAAACGGATCCAGCATGCCAGTCCCGGAAGCCTATGGCTCCCAGGTGCCAAGCAATTCTTCCAGGATGAGCGCGCACACCGGGTCGGCGACCTCCTCACCGTCGACATCAATATTTCCGATCAGGCGAAGGTACAGGACACCACTTCCCAAAATCGCAACACCACGGAGAATGCCAATCTGGCCAACTTTTTCGGGGCTGAAGCGGCACCAGCTTCAGGTGTCAGCGGACTCGGGCACATTTTCAAGAACGTCAATCCGGCAAAACTCGTGAACCTCGGCTCACAGAATGGATTCGTCGGCTCGGCAAGCACCGATCGCCAGGATACCGTTTCGACAACGATTGCAGCCATGGTTACCCAGGTGCTAGCGAACGGCAACCTAGTCATCTACGGCAATCAGGAAGTGAGGGTAAACAACGAAGTTCGAGATCTCACGATCTCAGGCATTGTGCGGCCGGAAGATATTACCGCCAACGACACCGTCAATCAGAACCAGATTGCCGAGGAGCGTATCTCCTATGGCGGCCGCGGCCAACTCACGGAGATGCAACAGCCTCCCTATGGTGACCAACTCTGGAATATTCTTTTTCCGTTCTAAGACGCGATGTGATGACGACCAGGCAGCAGATTCCCCCTCGCCGGCCTGTCACGCCCCTGGGGACAATACAGAAAACCGTTGTTCCATTTTTGGAGTACCGTTGTGGTCCTACCGAACCACCTCCTGCAACCATTCGCCCTCGATCCCGAATCCGGGCGTGAATGACTATCGCATACGCTTGCGATATGCGGGAAATCTTCTGCTGAATTTTCTATCGGTGGGCCCTGATCAGCAGTCGCTCTGGAAATCCAACTCTGATTGGTGCACGATTACCATGATGGTGACGTTACAAGATTTAGATTTTCGGTGATTCTCGTGATTACACGGTTTGGTGCTTTACAGATTCACGCCTCGGCCGAATCCCCGCAGACGCAGAGCCGGAACGGAGTCGCCGTTATGCTGACGAACGTCAAGCTGCTGCCGAGCTTGGCGGTTGGCAGAACATTCTATGAGAAAATTCTCGGCCTTCTTACCCCTCTATATGCGCCGTTCAACCGCGGGCTCTGCCGCATTGAACCGCGGTTCATCAGGTCTCGATAGGCCATGGACCGTCGCGACGCCGCGCGCTATAAGCTTCTGACACGCCGCGCGATTTTGATCGGTGCAGCAGAGATCGGGCTGATCGGCGGTCTGGTTGGACGTCTCTATTATCTCGAGGTCATCGAGGCGTCGAAATACAAACTTCTTGCCCGTGACAACAGCATCGGCCTGCGATTCATCGCGCCCGTACGTGGCCGGATCCTCGACCGCTTCGGTGCTGATCTTGCCACCAACCAGCCAAATTATCGCGTGCTACTCGTACCTGAACAGGTCAGTGACGTCGGCACGGCCCTCGACAAGCTCGCCGAGATCATACCAATCGATGCGGACCAAATGCGTGAAATTGAGCATATTGTCGCCAAACGAGATCCATTTGTCCCGGTTACGGTAGCAAGCCGGCTGACTTGGGACCAATTTGCACGCGTCAACGTGAGCATCCCCTCGCTGCCAGGCGTCCAGCTTGGGGTGGGTCTGACGCGGTACTACCCCATGGGCGACGAACTCGCTCACATCATCGGGTATGTCGGCTCCCCAACCACGAAGAATGTTCGACACGATCCAATGCTGGCGTTGCCCGGATATCAGGTCGGCAAGAACGGTATCGAAAAGTACTACGATCTCGCGCTTCGCGGAACGCCGGGCTATCGCAAGGTCGAGGTGAACGCGCTGGGCAGGGTGGTCCGACAGCTGCAGCACAATAACGGCATCCCCGGCATGAATATCAATCTCACGATCGATGCCCGGCTGCAGAGTTTTCTCAGTCAGCGCATCGCTCGCTATCGTGCGGCCTCGGGCGTCGTCCTTGATGCCAAGACTGGCGACATCCTGGCGATGGCCGCCACGCCTTCTTATGACCCGAACGAGTTTGTCTCTGGCATCACAGATGCGGAATGGGAGGCGATCGATAGTAATCGCTTGCACCCGCTTTCGAACCGAGCCATCGCGGGGCAGTATCCACCGGGCTCGACCTTCAAGCCGATCGTCGCCTTGGCCGGACTTGAATGCGGTGCGATCGATCCGGATACCAAATTCTTCTGCCCCGGGTATTACAAGCTCGGCGACGCCATTTTTCATTGCTGGAAGCTTGGGGGCCACGGCTGGATGGATCTCAAGCACGCGATCGAGCAATCCTGTGATGTTTACTTTTACAATGTAGCGCACCGCACCGGGATCAAGAACATTGCGGCTATGGCGCACCACTTCGGTCTTGGCCACGCCACGGGCATTGACCTTCCGGGGGAGGCGCCGGGCCTGATCCCCAGCCCGGAATGGCAGGAGAGGAGCTTGGGACAACCCTGGGAGCCGGGTGAAACGGTGATCGCTGGTATTGGCCAGGGCTACATACTGGTCACGCCCCTCCAGATGGCGCTCCTAGCGGCGCAGCTTTCGAATGGCGGCTTTGCTGTTAGGGCCCGGCTGGTTCGGAACCCCGCCGTCCTGGCCGCCAACGAATTGCCCCGAACCGACGCCAAGCCGGTCCATCGTCCGCTTGGCCTCGATCCAGCCCATATCGCAGCCGTCCTTGCCGGAATGAAGCTTGTGACCGGCAGTCCGTACGGCACCGCCTACCAGGCACGCATCACCGACCCGGCGTTTGCCATGGCCGGCAAGACCGGGACAGCTCAGGCGCGCCATCTGAAGATCCGCACGATTGGTCTTGGACGCTACAAGCTGGTGCCGTGGATCGAGCGTGACCACGCATTATTCATATGTTTTGCTCCCGAAGACGCACCGCTCTATGCGGCCTGCTTCGTCATCGAGCACGGCGGCGAAAGCCTGCGCCCGGCGGAAATCGCTCACGACGTCATGCTCCAGGCGCAGCGACACGCCCCCCTCGATCGAATCGCGGCTTCCGGTCTCTTCGGTGTTAAAGAGCCGACCAGCTAATACGAAGACCGCCCCGTTAGCTCAGAGGGTTCCAGAGCCGAGTGACATACCAAAAGTCCCGAATCGCTCGGCACATGCGAAGTTCACCTTTGATTTCAGATCGCTTCCAACCGCGGCTCCGACGCGCTTTCGATCGCCCAAGGGTCAAGAGCGTCCGACTTTGCCGCGTCACTCCAACGGCGCGACTTTTACGAGCGCGTGATTCCTTCCCTTCAAGCTTATTAGCCGTATCCGTCGGACGAGGGCGCAGAAAATCTGCGGATCATTTCGGTGCGACAGGCAGCGGTCGACTATTCGGAACGTGTGAACGGCGGTCAGAATCCGCCACTATTCGGCGGAATCGAAACTGGGTGGCATGAAAGTTGCCCTCCCTGCAGCAGCAGTTCGGCGCCCAACTTCTGGTGGGCGACCGTGCTGGAAGGCGGTCC
>JBJKQL010000076.1:0-14769 GCA_046705265.1 Ferrovibrionaceae bacterium | reverse complement strand
CTCCCTTATCGGGAGTTGCAGGCGCTTGCAGTGCTGTGAACCAACTGTCGAAGAGCGTCGGTGCGGGAAAGCCGCATGCCACGTTCTGTGGGAACCGGAGGCGGGCGACCGCCTCCGGTGACCCGGTGGATGTGGAAACGGAGCTAGGGCTGAACTCATGAGGCACCGCCAGACGAAAGGGGCGGCAACAGATAGGTCCAGCCTACCGCCACCGCGCCACATCCCGACTCTACCTGTTTGCGCCGCATTCGAGCGCGACCTGGCGCTGGATATAACCCATGGCGATATCCCGCTCGCTTGCCTGATCGAGCGGGATCTTGCAGAGCAAGAGAGCCTTGGCGAGGCGCAACGTGGCGGTATCCAGCACCTCCTCATACGCCGTGGCCGTGATCGACTGCATTTTCTTCACTGGCCGTACGCCAGGGCAAGGCGTTAATTTAGGTCGTCGTTTGTAGCGTCGACCATCACTATGGGCGGTACTGGAGCGGCTCCCCGCCAAGCCAACACCTCGGGAGGTCAGAATGGATGCTGAAGCTCTTCGCAATCTACAGGCACCGATCAAGGAACGGCTGCGGGACAATCCGCAGGCTGGCACGGTAACATTACGCGCCAGTGGCACGCTGGACGATGAGACAATTAGCTGTTCAGTCGAGACCGGCCGAACCCTTGTTGCGGCCGGGCTGCATCCTGCGACCGGTGGTGACGGCAGCTTCGCCTGCTCGGGTGACATGCTTCTGCAGGCCCTGGTTGCCTGCGCCGGAGTGACCCTGAAGGCCGTCGCGACTGCGCTCTCTGTTCCGATACGAGGTGGCCGCATCCATGCGGAAGGTGATCTCGATTTTCGCGGCACGCTGGGCGTGGCAAAGGACGTTCCGGTCGGTTTCCGGACAATCCGACTCCGCTTCGATCTCGACACTGATGCAGGGCAGGAAGCCATCACAAAAGCGCTCCAACTCACCGAGCGCTATTGCGTGGTGCTTCAGACTCTACGGGGCGAGCCCCAACTGACCGTCGAGCACTTCGTCGACCGGTAAAACGCGGCCCTCAATGCATCAGGCATAATATTGCTTTTCTCCGCCGCAAAGCCGCCATCCGCAGACAAATATTTTCCCAGACAGGGATGGCGGCCAATGCCCCGACTGAGCCGTCCGCGTCCAGGCCGGGCAGTGGCTGCAAATGGGTAGAGATGTCATTCATATCATCGCCCGTACCACTTGTCGCGATGCGCTCCCCCTGCGGTTCGGGACGGTCCGCTTTCTCCGTGCGCCGTGACAAGGCGGCGCTTTCCAGTGGGTGAGAGGCCCACCCGGCGAACTCGCTCCCGCCGGGAAGCAATCGGAGCAGGCATGGAGGTGACGAAATGTCTTCTCTATCGCGGCATGAGATGTCAAGCCGCTTCTTCACTGTCTCTCGCGGTAGCGGTCGTTCTCTGCATGAGGCTCTTGCTTCTCTCCGAGGTCGGCGCATTGGCCGCCACATGATGGGTTTAGAAGGACGAGGGGAACAATCTGAAGCGCGTCCTATTCGGCATTTCGCCGAAGCGGAACAAGACATTTCACGAACTCACCTCGCCCATCGTCCCCATGGAGCGACACGCTTCCGCCGTCGCGGAACTCAGAATCCTCCTTCGCTATCGCACTTCACATGGCGCTCGCGTTGCAGGAGTGGCAGCACCCTCCTTGCGCCAACGGAACTCAGTTCCATCCAACCACATACGATGTAGGACTACCCCAAGCGCCGGGCTACGGCGACGATCGCCTTCCGCATTCCACGCCGTCGCGCTACCCGTAGGCCTCAGGCCTCAGGCCTCAGGCCTTAAGCCAGGCCCACTTCTTGGTTCGCGTCAGCAGCGTCTGTGCGGCTTCGTAGAGCGTCGCTACCAGCATCTCGTCGCCGCATCTTGAGATTCTTCCGTCGCAATCCACTTCGCCGGACTGAATACGCCGCGGCGTCAGACCATAGTGTGCCCCTACCGGCTTCGAATGAACGAATCGCTGTGGTTGGTCGACCGTCGCCCGGTACGTCAGCGCGACCACCGATACCACCCCCTGGCACCGTCATTAAGAGCCGGCACACTGGATCTCCCCGAACCTGATTAAGCTCCATCTTGTGCAGCACCGCGTACTGCTCCTGTAACACCCGGCGCACCTCTGAGTAGAGGATCAACAATCATCGCCCACTAGAGCGGTTCTCGTCGGAATAGAATCGGGTATTGCGGCGAGAGGTTGAGGGGAAGAGTCTTGGGGATCGATTCGGCTCTGAGGGGGGATAAATGCCCGAGGCTTGCGCGGCGGATTTGCGGGAGCGTGTGATCGAGGCGGTTGAAGAAGGAGCGTCGCGGCGAGAGGCAGCGGAACCTTTCGCTGTGAGCGCGAGCTCCGCGGTCAAGTGGTTGCGGCCGTGGCAAAAAGAAGGGGGACGGTTGGCGAAGCCGCGGGGTGGAAGCCTCTCGCCACTGGAAGACTATGCTGAGGAGATAGTCAGTCTCGTCAAGGAACAGCCGGCCCGGACCCTGGAAGAGCTTCTTGTGGAAATGCACAAGCAGCGAATACCGGGGAGCCGCAGCGGGCTCTGGCGGTTTCTCGAGCGTCACGACATCAGCTATAAAAAAGCCTGCGAGCGACCGAGCAAGAACGAGAGGACGTGGCCCGAGCGCGACGAGGGTGGATGCGGGAGCAAGGATTGCTTGATTCGACCTGCCTCGTCTTCATCGGTGAGAGTTCAGTGAACACCAGCATGGCCTGTCTTTATGGTCGCGGCCCGCGAGGCGAACGAGTGGTTGGTCGAGTGCCGTTTGGGACTTGGGAGACGCTCACCTTTGTGGCGGGTCTGCGATGCGACAGCATGACAGCGCCCTTGATCCTCGAAGGAGCTATCAACGGCGAGACATTTCTCGCTTACGTCGAACACGGTCTCGCTCCCGCGCTCGGCCGCGGCGATATTGTCGTGATGGACAATCTTAAGGCCCACAAAGGCACCGGCGTGAAAGAGGCGGTCGAAGCGGCCGGCGCAGAACTGCGCTACCTGCCTGAGTATTCGCCTGATCTCAATCCGATCGAGATGTCCTTCAGTACCATGAGGGCGTATCTCCGAAAAGCAGCCGCTCGGACGGCGCGCGGCCTTCAGCGACGTATCGGCTACTTCGCGTCTCATCTTGGAAATGCAGGAGATACTTCGCTCACGCCGGCTATGCTTCAATATGAATGGAATCCGCTCTAGTATAGCGATTCCTTGAAACGAATCATTTCGGGTTATTTTCCAACAACCTGAACAACGTGCATTTAACAGGGAAATACTGCTTGTCCATCGTGTCGGCCATAGGGTTCGAATCAAGGAAGCGGTCTACTGGGCCTGTGTCTTGGTGTCGGAGTTTCCGGCTTATGGAAACTGTGGTGAAGGCGGTGTTGGCTATACGCGTGAGTTTTGGAGTTCAGTTTTTGGGCTTGCGGAAAGAATCTGTGGGCGTTTGAAAAATGGTGGATCGGTCATGGCGGCCAAGTTCGAGACGGCCGGATATGTCTTGGGTGTGTCGTTGCTTTTTCTGTTGTCGATTGAAGTCGTCGATCATGCCGAGGCGAGCTTTCGCGGCATTGCCTCCGATGTCGCCCGCTGTAAGCTATCGAGAGAGTGATTTTGTCGGGACAGTATTCCTCCTGGGTGTGGAGTGTACGGGACTGAGCGTCGCTGCTGTCGTTGGGAGACGGTTCGTCATTATAAGGCTTGGCTGCTGGTGATTTCGGCCAAAAAGGAGCCGAAGCGGATGGGGAACACGGTAACGGTGGTATGGCAGAGCTGCTTTAAGATACCGACAGCGTGCGATGGTTCGTATTACCGCGGCGAGGCCGTTACGACGAGTTTGAAATGGAAACCTGCGCTGGACGCGTTCGTTTCAAGCGGGAGGGATGAGCCGCGTCGGCGGCGTCCATATTGCGCAATACCCCGAGATAGACCCTCAGTGATTACGAGCAGTATCGTGAGAGATTTCGGGTGAAGCTCCGCAGCGGGCGTCAATTCGCAGGGAAGTCCGATCCTCTTGCCGATCTGCAGCAACGTTGTCGGCTCTCGGCAGAGGCTTCGTTTGGCGGTGGAACCCTGATCGGCGCCGAAGGGCGCCTGTCGGACGTGATTTTTGGCAGAATTTCTTAGATGCCGGTGCGATAGGTCCGGGCCCGGGCGCGGTAGCCTGATATTTGTGCGTTGACACGGTCCGTTCCGCCCTTGACGATCTCTTAGAGGGCCGGGAAGAGCCTACTCTTTCAAAGCCGAGACACCATTCCGGTTGGTTCCGGTCGAACAACATCCTTGTAGACTGGAATCACGGGTCGCTGGGAGAAATTGAGAAAGCATATTGGAGAAGATGATGAGCCGAGGTCGGCGCGTCACATTCCTGCTGGACGTCGATAACACGCTCTTGGACAATGATCGTGTTCAGCAGGATCTCAAACGCCATCTCGACGAAGCGTTCGGGGTAGACTGCCGCCGTGAATATTGGGAGATATTCGAGACACTTAGGAACGAACTTGGATATACCGATTACCTTGGCGCGCTGCAGCGATACCGAATCGAGCATCCTCGCAATCCGCGCATCCTTGAAATATCTTCTTTCCTGATAGATTACGGATTCGCTGATCGCCTGTATCCGCAGGCCCTCAAGGTCATCGAACGGGTTCAGACTTTTGGCCCTACCGTTATTCTCAGCGATGGCGATGCGGTCTTTCAGCCGCGAAAGATCGCACGTTCTGGGATCTGGAAAACCGTCGACGGCCACGTCCTCGTCTACGTCCACAAAGAGCAGATGCTGGAGGACATTGAGAAGAAGTACCCTGCGGATCATTATGTCATGGTGGACGATAAGGTCCGCATTCTCGCAGCCATGAAGGAGACTTGGAAAGATCGGGTTACCACGGTGTTCGTACGGCAGGGGCACTACGCAGAGGATCAAAGAGTTCGAGCCCAGCATCCGGCGGTGGATCTCGAACTCGAGAATATCGGGGCTTTGATGGGCCCGGATATCAGCACCATTCTGAGCCTTGCGACAAAACCCCTCCGTTCTCAACGGTGATGAGACGCATAAAGCGGCTCCACCAGGTCAGCTGGCTGATGATCCGAGGCACGCGGCCCTCCCACCGGCCGGGCCTTCTGCTGGACGTCCGGGCGAATTCCCCGCGCAATAGCCGAGGCGGGGCAGGAAAGGTAAGATGGTGAGTGATCCAGGAGTGGCTAAGGCCCCCGATCAGCGTTCCCTTATCAACGTGCCGCGCTTGGCCACGGCTTATTACGAGGAGAGACCGGACCCCAGCGTACCCGGAGAGCGGGTCGCATTTGGCACTTCGGGTCACCGCGGCTCGGCGTTCGAGCGGACATTCAATGAAGCGCATGTGCTGGCGATCAGCCAAGCGATTTGCGAGTACCGAGGCTCGCGCGGGATCGACGGACCCCTCTTCCTTGGAATCGACACCCACGCTCTGTCTGTTCCGGCCTGCGCCAGCGCGCTTGAAGTGCTGGCGGCCAATGATGTGGAAGTCATGATCGCGGAGGGTGATGAATATACTCCCACGCCGGTAATATCCCACGCCGTCCTGACCTATAATTGCGGCCGCAAAAGCGGTTTGGCCGACGGCATAGTGATCACGCCGTCGCACAATCCGCCGCAGGACGGCGGGTTCAAGTACGATCCGCCGAAAGGCGGACCGGCGGAGAGCGAGGTTACGGCCGAGATCGAAGCCAGGGCCAATGAGTTCCTCGAGACCGGGCTTCACAGCGTCCGGCGTGTCAGCTTCGAGAAAGCACTGCACGCAGCCACCACGCATTGCTACGACTATATGGGCGCCTATGTGCGTGACCTTGTATCCATCATCGATATCGACGCCATTCGCAGGGCGGGGATCAAGCTTGGCGTTGACCCGTTGGGTGGCGCGGGCGTGCATTATTGGGGGCGTATCGCCGAGGATTATCGTCTGGACCTGACAGTGATCGACGAGGGGGTCGATCCCACGTTTGCCTTCATGCCTGCGGACTGGGATGGCCAGATCCGCATGGACCCGTCGTCTCGATACGCAATGCAGCGGCTGATCGAGCTAAAAGACCGCTTCGACATAGCGTTCGCCTGTGATACCGATCATGACCGGCACGGTATCGTAACACGCAGCGTCGGGTTGCTCCCGCCCAATCATTATCTATCTGCGGCGGTGTGGTACCTGTTCCGGCACCGGCCCAGGTGGGGCGCTGGGCGCGCAATCGGAAAGACAGTGGCGACCAGCACGATGATCGATCGCATTGCGGCAAAGCTTGGTTGCGGGCTTTTGGAAGTCCCTGTCGGATTCAAGTGGTTCGTCGATGGATTGATCGAGGGATCGCTGGCGTTTGCCGGCGAAGAAAGTGCCGGCGCCTCCTTCCTTCGGTTCGACGGTAGCGTGTGGACGACTGACAAAGACGGCATTGTTCCTTGTTTGCTGGCGGCAGAGATCACGGCAACTCTCGGCCGCGATCCGGGGAAGCTCTATCGGGACCTGACGAACGAATTCGGTGCGCCTGCCTACGGTCGCGTCGAGGCGCCGGCGACGCCGGAGCAGAAACGGGCGCTATCGGGTCTCACCCGGCAAGAGGTGCGGCTGGACCATTTGGCTGGAGAGAAAATTGAACAGATTTTGACGCGGGCGCCAGGAAACGGCGCCGCGATCGGCGGGTTAAAGGTGATGACCGAGACCGGCTGGTTTCTTGCGCGTCCCTCCGGGACCGAGAACATCTATCGGATCTATGCCGAGAGCTTCCGGGGCGCGGACGCGCTGAGCCAAATCGTGACAGAGGCACAGGCAATGGTGCGCGACGTGATCGCTCCCCGCTGATACGCCGCGCTGCATCCCTCGCCGGCGCCTCCAACCGCGCCGGATTGCCGGCGAGGTTCTTAAGTCAGAGATATCAAACGGAGGTACCTCAATGCCTGATCCGCTCTCTGACGAATTGGTCGCCCGAATGGACGCCTACTGGCGTGCCGCCAACTACTTGTCGGTCGGTCAAATCTATCTCATGGATAATCCCCTGCTGCGCGAGCCGCTCGCGCGTGAGCATATCAAGCCGCGGCTCCTCGGCCACTGGGGAACGACACCGGGCCTCAACCTCATCTATGTGCATCTGAACCGCGTCATCAAGGCGCGCGATCTCAACGTCATCTATGTAGCAGGCCCCGGCCACGGTGGCCCCGGTCTCATTGCCAATACCTATCTCGAGGGTACCTACAGCGAGGTCTACCCCAACATCCCGCAGACTGAATCAGGCATGAAGCGGCTGTTTACGCAGTTCTCGTTTCCGGGCGGGGTGCCGAGCCATGTCGCGCCGGAGACGCCGGGCTCGATCCATGAAGGGGGTGAGCTAGGATATTCGCTGCTGCATGCCTGCGGCGCCGTGTTTGACAATCCCGACTTGATCGCCTGCTGCGTGATAGGCGACGGCGAGGCCGAAACGGGACCGCTGGCTGCTTCCTGGCATTCCAACAAATTCCTCAATCCGGCCCGCGATGGGGCGGCGCTGCCGATTCTGCATTTGAATGGCTACAAAATCGCGAATCCGACCGTGCTGGCGCGAATCGGCGATGATGAATTGGAACAGTTGCTGCGGGGCTATGGCTATGTGCCGCATGTGGTCGCAGGTGACGATCCCTTGACGGTACATCAGCAGATGGCCGCGACCCTGGACGGGGTACTCGACGAAATCGCGGTGATCCAGCGCAAGGCGCGCGCCGAGGGCTTTTCCCATCGGCCGCGCTGGCCGATGATCGTCTTGAAAACGCCGAAGGGATGGACCGGGCCGAAAATCGTTGATGGCCTGCCGATGGAGGGAACTTTCCGGGCGCATCAGGTACCGCTCGCCGAGGTCAGGAGCAAGCCTGAGCATCTGCGTAAGCTCGAAGAGTGGATGAAGAGCTACCGGCCGGGAGAATTGTTCGGCGCTGACGGCCGCTTGCGGTCCGAGCTGGCCGCGCTGGCGCCCGAGGGTGACCGGCGCATGGGCGCGAATCCGCACGCGAACGGCGGCCGGTTACTTAAGGATCTCATCCTGCCCGATTTTCGCGATCAAGCGGTTCCCGTGCCGCAGCCTGGCGCCGTATGCGGCGAAGCCACCAGAATCGCGGGACAGTTCCTCCGTGAGGTGATGCTCCTTAACGCCGAGCGGCGCAATTTCCGCGTCATGGGTCCCGATGAAACGGCATCAAACCGGCTCTCCGCCCTGTTCGAAGTGACAAACAGGGTTTTGACCGCAGAAATCCTGCCAACTGACGACCACGTCGCGCCGGACGGTCGGATCATGGAGGTCTTGAGCGAGCATTTGTGTCAGGGCTGGCTGGAAGGCTATCTTTTGACCGGCCGGCATGGGTTCTTTTCGTGCTACGAGGCCTTTATCCATATAGTCGATTCGATGTTCAATCAGCACGCCAAGTGGTTGAAAGCCACCCGGCACATTCGATGGCGTCGGCCGATTGCATCACTGAATTACCTGCTGACGAGCCATGTTTGGCGGCAGGACCACAACGGCTTCAGCCACCAGGATCCCGGCTTTATCGACCATGTCGTGAACAAAAAGGCAGAGGTGGTTCGAATTTATCTGCCGCCCGACGCCAATTGTCTGCTATCGGTCGTCGACCACTGCCTTAGGAGCCGCAATTATGTCAACGTCATCGTTGCCGGAAAGCAGCCGGAACTGCAATGGCTCGATATCGAGGCGGCGGTGCGCCATTGTACGCAGGGCCTCGGTATCTGGACTTGGGCCAGCAACGATGGCGGAGCAGAGCCCGATGTCGTGATGGCGTGTGCCGGCGACGTGCCGACGCTGGAAACGCTCGCGGCGGTTGATCTCTTGCGCCGAGAACTCCCCGACCTGAAAATCCGCGTCGTCAACGTCGTTGATCTGATGACCTTGGAGCCCGCGACGGAGCATCCGCATGGCTTGTCGGGTCGCGACTTCGACTCGATTTTTACGTGCGACAAGCCGGTTGTGTTTGCCTTCCATGGTTATCCCTGGCTGATTCACCGGCTGACTTACCGGCGCACCAATCATCACAATATCCATGTGCGCGGCTACAAGGAGGAGGGAACGACGACAACGCCGTTCGACATGGCGGTTCTGAACGAACTTGATCGCTTCCACTTGGCCGGCGACGTCATCGATCGTGTGCCGCGGCTTAGGGACATCGCCGGACATGTGAAACAGCGACTACGAGACAGGCTCGTTGAGCATCGGGAATACGTCGACCAGCACGGCGACGATCTGCCGGAAGTGCGCGACTGGCGTTGGAGAATAGGCGGCAATCGGCAATGAATTGGTGATCGGGCACAGGTTTGCGATTGATTTGACGGTCAGTGGCTTCCCATTGGTGACAGCATGAGGAGGGACAAATTGACCTCCATTTGGAGCCTCGATGCGGTCCTGTTCGACCTGGACGGCGTGGTCACGGATACTGCGGCAGCTCATGCGGCCGCATGGAAGCACCTGTTCGACGAGTATTTGAAGAAGCGGGCCGGACGCAGCGGCGAGGAGTTCTGGCCATTTGATGCCGATCGCGATTACTATGAATACGTTGACGGCAGGCCGCGTTACGATGGAGTCGCGAGCTTTCTAAGGTCACGCGGAATAGAACTGCCTCGTGGGAACCCCGATGACGGGCCGAAACGCGAAACAATCTACGGGCTCGGCAACCGCGAGAACCAATATTTCGAAGCTTGGCTCCAGAGGAACCGAGTCAAAGCATTTCCAGGAACGCTCGCTTTCATCAAGAAGCTGAAGTCCGCAGGCATCAAGATCGGATTGTTCTCATCCAGCCGAAACGCCGAAGCAGTGCTGCGTAGTGCGGACGCCCTCCATCTGTTCGACGTCAGGGTCGATGGCAACGATCTCTCAAGGGAGCATATGGCGGGTAAACCGCATCCAGACATGCTGATCGAGGCGGCTAAGCGTCTGGGTGTCTTGCCCGAGCGGGCAGCCGTGGTCGAGGATGCGATCGCGGGAGTCGAGGCGGGGGTCCGCGGTGGCTTCGGCATCGTAATTGGCGTCGATCGCGGCCACAACCGAGAGGCCCTAACGCAAGCCGGCGCGAGCATTGTGGTCGGAGATCTCGGCGAGTTTGCAAACGAAGCGACTGGGAAGAAATGACGTTCGTCTGACGAGGGTTGAGGAAATGCGGGAAGGCTCGGAACAATGGCGCTTCAGCTACGACAGCTACAGTCCTGAAGAAGAGGGAAGACGCGAAGCGCTCTGCGCCCTGGGCAATGGCAATTTCGTCACTCGTGGCGCCGCGCCCGATAGCTCGGCGGATCACGTTCATTATCCGGGCACCTATCTGGCCGGGGGTTACAACCGTTTGACGACGAAGATCGATGGCCGCGAGATGGAAAACGAAGATCTCGTAAATCTGCCGAACTGGCTGTCGCTCACCTTTCGGATCGATGACGGTGCATGGTTCAGGCTGGACGAGGTCGAGATTCTGTCATTTCGTCAGGAGCTGCAACTCGACGTCGGCCTGCTGCGTCGCGATATCCGATTCCGCGACATGAGCGGTCACACGACACGCTGGAATGAACAGCGCTTCGTCAACATGGCGAACCCGCACCTCGCCGCGCTTTGGGTCGAACTGACGGCGGAGGACTGGACCGGCCGCTTGACGATCCGGAGTGCCCTTGACGCTGCGATCACCAATCAAAACGTGCGGGATTATCGTGGCCTCGAGAACCAGCATCTCGAGACACTGGAACTCCGCCCCCTAGGTGCCGATGTCGTCTTCGCTCGCGTCCGCACAAAACAGTCTCTAATTCATGTCGCCGAGGCTGCCCGCACGCGCCTATACCGCCGTGACGCCGAAATCGCGGCCGAACGCCGGACCGAAATATTGCCGAATCTAATCCGCCAGGAGATCACCTGTGTGGCGGTGCAGCATGAAGTGGTCGCGGTTGAAAAGGTTGTCGCTGTACACACCTCCCTTGACCACGCGATTTCAGAACCCGGGCTGGAAGCCCGGCGGACGCTCGCCAACGCGGGTGGGTTTGAGGAGATTGCGTCAGCGCATTTCCTTGCCTGGCGCCATTTGTGGGAGGAATGCGACATTTCTCTCGAGGAGCACGAGACTCCGGGCACTGATCTCAGGTTGCGGTTCGAGATTTTTCATGTCTTGCAGACCGTGTCGCCCCATACGGCCGACCGGGATGTCGGCGTACCGGCGCGCGGCTGGCACGGAGAAGGCTACCGTGGTCACATCTTTTGGGATGAATTGTACATCTTCCCGTTTTTGACTCTGCGCATTCCGGTCCTGACTAGGGCGCTTCTGCTCTACCGTTACCGGCGTCTGCCGGAGGCACGCCGGGCCGCACGTGACGCGGGTTACCAAGGCGCAATGTATCCGTGGCAGAGCGGGAGCGACGGACGGGAGGAAACCCCGACCGCGTACCTCAACCCTCTTTCGGGCCGATGGATCCCGGACCGTAGCTTTCGCCAGCGCCACATCGGCTCGGCAATTGCCTACAACGTCTGGCAGTATTACCAGGCGACCGACGATCACGAGTTCCTTTACTCCTACGGTGCCGAGATGATGCTGGAAATCGCCCGTTTTTGGGCCAGCGTCGCTACATATAATGCCGCAATCGACCGCTATGAGATCAGCGGAGTGATGGGACCGGACGAGTACCACACGGGCTATCTCAGCGCCGATCTCGATAAACATGCCGGCATAAAGAACAGCGCCTACACGAACGCCATGGCTGCTTGGGTATTGAGCCGCGCGTGTGACATCCTCGATCTTGTGCCCAAGATCCAGTGCCGGAGAATTTGCGAACGTATCGGCTTAAGACTGGACGAGATCGAGCGCTGGCGCAATATCAGTGGGAAGCTTCGGATTCCTTTTCACGATGACGGTATCATCAGTCAATTCGAAGGCTACGATCGCCTCGAGGAGTTCGACTGGCCCGCCTATCGAAGCAAATATGGTGACATCGAGCGTCTGGATTTCATCCTGGAATCCGAGCATGACACGCCGAACCGTTACAAATTGTCCAAGCAGGCCGACGTGCTCATGCTATTTTACCTGTTTTCCGCTAGCGAATTGGAGCTCCTGTTCGAACAGCTGGGATACCCGTTTGACCTTAATGGCATTCCGCGGAACGTCGAATATTACGGTGCCCGAACATCCCACGGCTCGACGCTGAGTCGGGTCGCGCATTCCTGGGTACTGGCCCGATCCGATCGCAGACGCTCATGGGAACTCTTCCAACGGGCGCTCGACAGCGATATCGCCGATATCCAGGGCGGGACGACACGGGAAGGCATCCATATCGGGGCGATGGCCGGCGTGATCGACTTGGTGCAGCGTTGCTATCTCGGCATCGAGATGCGCGGAAACGTCTTGCACTTTGATCCCGCCCTGCCGACCGGACTGGGGCGGGTCAAACTTCGACTTCGCTACCGGCGGCAGATCCTTGACGTCGACGTGGACCACGACCGGCTCGCGATCTCGAGCCGTCCGTTCACAGCCAATCCAATCACAGTCGCGTATCGCGGCCACTTTCGCGACGTTGCGCCCGGGGATAGCTATCAGTTCCGCCTCCTTAAGCCGGAAGAACTGGATCGCGACGAAAATCGCGAATGGAGAAAAATTGTGCCGACGAGTCGCGGGCACGAGGAGAAGAAACCTGGTTTCCGTGGATAACTGATCCGACCAACCCAACCCTCCTTCGCTATCTGAGGGAGGAGACTTCGGAGTGTTCCTGGCCGCATTCTGTTGCGAGAGGGTTTGTGGGAACGTATGCCTCCGCTGAGGCTTGCGATTACCCATAAGTCCTTGAGTCGTCGGCGGGCTGCGAATGAAAATTCTTGAATCGGCAGAATCGGTTGTTCTTCTGTTGGGAGCACCCGAATGGTTCGACGAAGTGCTCTATGCCCGATCGAAACGAGTGTGTATCGTTTGAGGGGAAGCATTGGTCGGTCGGCGAACCGGATGCGGGCGCGTTCAAGGACGTTCGACTGGGCCGTCGATGCGCGGACCTGTTGCGGCGGCTAAGCGACCGTATGGGTGGAATGATACCGCTGGCCTGCCAGGACTGGGCCAATACCAAGGCGGCGTATCGTTTCTTCGCCAATCCGAAAGTAGAAGAAGCCGAGATCCTGAGTGGCCAGTTTGCAGCGACCCGGATGCGCTACACCGCAAGCGAAGGGCTGGTCCTCTTGCTTCAAGATGCCACTGAATTCACCTATCAGCGCCGGGACCCACAGGGCATAGGCTTTACCAAGGCCATCAACAGTGGTCGCGACAGCAACGGCCGACTTCGGCATCATGCGGTATGCGGAATCCTGATGCATTCGAGCCTTGCTATATCCGAAGAAGGGCTTCCCTTTGGCTTGGCTGCGGTCAAGTTCTGGAGCTGCGAAAAGTTCAAAGGTACGGCTCGGCTCAAGCGCAAGATCAATACCACCCGCGCCCCCATTGAGACGAAGGAAAGCATACGCTGGCTTGAGAACTTGCGTCAGTCGGCCGCTCTGCTCGGCGAGCCGGGGCGTTGCATTCATATCGGCGATCGGGAAAGTGACATTTATGAACTCTACTGTTTGGCCAAGGAGCTTGGCACGCATTTTGTCGTACGCACCGTGGTCGATTGCCTTGCCGGCAACGGCGGTCATACGCTGGCCAGCGAGATGCGCTCGGTTAAAAGTGCCGGAAGACACGTGATCGAAATCCGCAATGACGGCGGCGAGGTCGAACGCGTTACTCTTGATATGCGCTATAAGAAGGTTCACGTGTGCCCGCCGATCGGCAAACAGAAGCGTTATCCTCCCCTTGATCTTGTGGTCATTCACGCTTCGGAAATCGGCGCGCCATCAGGGCGCAAACCCATCTTGTGGAAGCTTATAACGGATCTTGAAGTGAATTCTCTGGAGGGAGCCATCGAGAAGATCCGCTGGTATGCCATGCGTTGGAAAATCGAGGTCTTCCGCAAGATCCTGAAATCCGGATGCCGAACCGAAGAGGCCAAGCTGCGCACAGCGGATCGTCTGGCAAATCCGGTCGCCTTGATCTGCATCGTCAGCTGGTGTGTGATGTGGATGACGATGATGGCGCGTTCGGCGCCAGATGCCGCTCCAACTGTTGCCCTCCCGAAGCAGGAGATAATCCTCCTTGACCGCCTTGTCGGCGACAGTGGAAATCGTGGCGCAAAACCCGGCTCCCTTAAGCTCTACGTGACTAAACTCGCGCGGCTCGGCGGCTATCTCGCCAGGCTCGCGGATCCTCCTCCAGGAAATACCGTCATATGGAGAGGCATGCGCCGCCTCGCCGATATCCAGCTCGGCGCCGAACTGGCTGGAGTCGAAAATTGTGGGTAATCGCAAGCCGGAGAGGGCTGCCTAGCATCCGCGTAGCGAACTTGGGAAGATGGTGTCCATTTAGATAATAAGTGGACACTTGGCGATGACACTTACGGCGGAGGACGGTCTGGCGGCGTCGGAAGGCCAGCGGGGTCGTCGGCGATGGAGCGAGGCGGAGAAGTGCCGGATTGTGGCGGAGAGCGAGGTTCCTGGTTCATCGGTCTCGGTGGTTGCCCGCCGTCACGACGTGAATGCGAACCCGGTGTTCACTTGGCGACGGGAGCTTCGGAGACGATTGGTTGGAGCCTAGCAGCCTGTCGGACTTAGCGCATTGCGAGCGGTTGGGTTAGAATCGAGCTCTGGTTTTCGCCGGGCGGGGGACATTTTCGATGAGCAACTTCCGGACGATCGATCGCGAAACAGGGTTTTTGC
>JBJKQL010000075.1:0-11659 GCA_046705265.1 Ferrovibrionaceae bacterium | reverse complement strand
GGCTCTTCCGCCATCTCGTGCCGCCTCAGCCGCCCTTTCTATATCCTTAGCCCTCGCCCGTAATCCCTCTTCGATCAGCGACTTATACCTAAACGTCGCTCGCATGCCGGTAAACTCGCGCTAGCGGGGTTCGGACAAAAAACCAAAACCGCGCCCCTCACGGCCGGCTTGGAGACCGCGGCTACAGGGTCTCCGCGACCGTTGAAAGGCCTCGCCGCTGGCCGAGGGCCAAGGCTTCCCGCATGGCCTGTGCCGAAAACAACAATCCCGCTTCGCTCATTTATCCGGATGGGACACCAAGCCCCATAGGCACAATTTCGATTTTTCTACCAGGGTATCGGCGTTCCGTCGTAATTCAAGAAGCTGCCGTTGTCTCGCGGGCCGATGCGGTCGATCAACGACACCATCTGGCTGACGCTCTCGGCCGGCTTGAGCGGCGCCCCGGCGCCGCCCATATCGGTCTGCACCCAGCCGGGATGGAGAAGGACGATGGTCGCGGCCTTGGCGCGGTCCTGGCTCAGAGAGTGCATGGCGGCGTTGACTGCCGCCTTCGACGCCCTATAGCCGTAGAAGCCGCCCTGACTCTCGGTGATCGACCCGAGACGGCTCGTAATCGTCGCGATGATGCGCCGCTTGCTCCGCGCCACGTGAGGAAAGAAGGCGGTCGCAACTTGGACCGGCGCCACCACATTAGCCGCCAGCATATCGAGCCATGCTTTACTGTTTTCGGCGCTGAATTCGTTTGCCTCAGCGCGGTTAACGCCCGCGTTGTTGATGAGAACGTCAATCGACTCCCCGTCCAGCCCGGCGGCGAGCTGCATGATCGCGCTCTCGTCAGTGACGTCAAGAGCATGAATCGTGAGCTGACCGTTGGACTGACAGGCGAGCGTTCGCAATTCCTTCGCGGCATCGGGATTGCGGCAGGCCGCAAAGACCCGCCAACTCTTGCCACGATATTGCCGCGCAAATTCAAGGCCGAGTCCCCGATTAGCACCGGTAATGAGGACATTTGTCATGTGGGCACTTTAACGATGGGCCCAAATGGTGCAAAGCGGATTTTCTAAACGTCTGCAGGATGGGGGCGTGACGCATGGAAGGCGGCTTTCTTTCGGCACTGCTGCGCTTTTGCTGGACTGATATTCCGGCGGCGCGCCGCCGCTTGCTGCTCACGCACTAACGACGCCGTCTGTTTACAGCGATGGAGGTCGGCATGGCGGATCTTCGCGCCAAAATCAGGCACGTGGTGGTGCTCATGCTTGAGAATCGCTCCTTCGACAACTTACTGGGCGGCTCCATCCCGGCAGGCCCGCGTTCAACGGCTTCGCCGGCAGCGAACGAAATCCCCGGCGCGACTCGGAAACGGGAAGACTGCTCGCGCCGGTCAATGCATGGAAGGACGCAACGCGCGTGCCAGAGGCCATGGCCATTCCAAGCCCCGATCCCGGCAAGCGGTTCGACGACATGAACCAGCAACTCTTCGGCCTCAGCGGCCAGCCGACAGCGGCGACCCCGCCGCCGATGAACGGCTTCGTCGACAATTATCTTCGCCAGTACCAGGCGCCAAGATCTGACGATTATGCAGCTTCGCCCTATGTGGCCCGCGCCATCATGCACTGTTACCAGCCTGAGCAGGTTCCGGCGCTCTCGAGCCTTGCCCGGGCCTTCGCGGTGTGTGATCAGTGGCATGCCTCGGCACCGAATCAAACATGGCCCAACCGCTTCTTCGTCCATACCGGCACGGCGCGAGGCTATGTCAACAATTCGCCGGTGCATTTTCTGTATGCCATGTCGACCATTTTTTTCGACCGCCTGGAAAATAAGGGCCTTGCCTGGAACCTCTTCTATCACGACATTCCCCAGGCGTTGACGCTGTTGCATCTACAGGGGCATGCCGATCGCTTTCGCCGCTTCGAAGACTTCCTCAAAATGGCCGAGGCCGGCGCGCATCCCGCCTATTCCTCTATCGAACCACGCTATTTTGCCGAATTCGGCGTTCTCTTGCCGAACGATCAACACCCGCCCCACAACGTCGCGCTCGGCGATCGACTGATCGCCGATGTCTATAACGCGCTTCGCAAGAACGAAACAGCGTGGGTGCAAACGCTCTTCATCGTCACCTACGACGAACATGGCGGCCGCTACGATCACGCGCCGCCGCCACAAGCGGTCTCACCCGACGATTATCGCGATGAAAGCGACTTTGCCTTCGATCGTTATGGCGTGCGCGTGCCGGCCGTGATTGCCTCGCCCTATATCGAGGCCGGAAGCGTGCTACGCTCGGCACCCAATGGCCTGCCGCATCAGGGGCCACCTATCCCTTCGATCACACGTCGATCATCAAGACCTTGCGCCTCTGCTTTGATCTTGGCTCGAAGCTGACCAACCGCGATGACATCGCGCCCGGCCTCGATCACGCTCTGACCTCGGATCAGCCAACCAACCTCGGGCCCGAAACGATCACGGCGATACCCTACAACCCAACGACGACGGTGATCCAGGATGCGCTGGTCGGTCCGCTCAATGACATGCAAGCGGCGTTGCATGGGCTTGCGCATCTTTTGCCCGCGGCCGGCGAAGACCCGGTGGCGCCCGAGAAGACGCATCCCTCCCCGCCGGACGCACCCGACACGGCGGGCGAGGCGCTGGCCGAAATCAAGAACGGTCTCGCGCGGTTTTTTGGTACGGCTTGATCTGCCGCCGCCGAAGTTATTAACGATCCACTGTGATCGCGTGCCGGTGCTTCGCGGTCAATCTCCGACCCGCGACTGTTCACGGCCATGTTTACCGATAGTTGAAGGCAAATTGACGGGTTCGCGGCAAAACCTATGCTTATACGGACTTCGGGGGACGGCCGCCGCTTGAATTCGCATGCGGCTGATGGAGAGAAGATGGCTCGGATAGCCTGTCGCCTCGCTGTCGGCACTGGCGGAAATGCTGCACATGGCGGTGCAAGCGGCAATACCCGTTGGGCGAGCCCGCGCGGACCAGCGCACCATGCGGGAGAAAAACCAACTCGTTCAGAAGATTCGCCCTTGGGCCAACGTGAAGGTGCCGCCCCAAACGCGGATTGGCGCCTGCACGACGGCGATCAATTCAGGCGCCGGCGTGGCAAAAATTCACTGGCCGCGTTCTATTACGCCCGTTGCGATGCCTGTATGCGGATGCATAAGCCGTTTACCACCGTGCGTTTCGGGATTTCGCTCAGGCGATCCGCCTCAATCCCCGCTTTGCCTGGGCCTATCTCAGGCGCGGGGATGCCTATGGCGCGATCGGTCGCTATACATTGGAATTCCACGACTATCGTCTTGCGATCCGTTTGAACCCTAAGTTCATCGCGGCCTATATTCAGCGCGGGAGCGCTTATACCGCCATAGGCCGCATCAGGAGTGCGATCAACGATTTTGACCGGGCGATCACGCTAAGCCCGAAGTTCGGCCTCACCTATATTCTTCGTGGCGAATCGTTCCACAAAAATGGGCAAATCAGCCGCGCAATCCAGGACTACACGCGCGCGATTCACCATTCGCGTTCTATCGCCTTTGCCTATGCCGATCGTGGCGCGGCCTATGCAAGTCTGCATGAATACCGCCGCTCGATCCGCGATCTTAACTGGGCCGTCACATCGGACCCGACGCTTGCCAAAAGCTTCGTTATGCGCGGTGCCGTGTGCCGGGAAGTGGATAACGATCGCTGCGTAGCCGCGGCGCTTGACCCCGCCATCGCGCTTGATCCCAAGCTTGCCAAGACCTATGACGTGTGCGGCGACACCTATTTCGATGAAGGCCACTACCGCCACGCCGTTGCCGAGATTGGCCGAGCGATCCGTCTCGCCCCCAACATTGGCGGTAATTATGTCGACGAAGCCGGCACCCACTTCGAGGAAGGCCGATACCGACGCCCCATTCAGGACTATGATCAGACGATTCGCTTCGATCCCAAAATGGTCAAAGCTTATTAGCTTCGTGGAGAAAGTTATCACTATGAAGGCCAATTCGGCCGCGCCAATACGGATCTTCGCCGCGCCATTGACCTAAGTGGTCAATCTGACGCTTACGCCGTGCTGTGGCGCTTTCTTGCCCTTCGCCGTTTGCACCGCGATGGAGCCGCGGCGCTCGCAGCGGATACCGCTGCCCTAAAGGCGAAAAACTGGCCCTACGCGGTGATCGAATTCAATCTCGGCCGCGAGACGGCCGCGCAAATGCGCCAAGCGGCATCCGACGTTGGTCAGCAATGCGACGCCGCGTTCTATGAGGGCGAGTGGGATCTGCTCAAAAGCAAAAAAACCAAGGCCGAAAGTGAATTCCGCACGGCCGCCGCCGTGTGCCCCAAGCGCTTCGTTGAATATGACGCTGCCGCGCGGAGTTGAAGCGTCTCCGGTGACGGCGCTACTCGGCCGCGGCCTTGCGCGTTTCGGCCTTGCCGTAGCCGCCCCCGGACGGCGTTTCGATGACGAACACATCGTCAGCTTTAAGCTCCGCTTGATCGCAGCCGGCAAGCGGTTCAAGGCCGCCCACGGCGCGCTCGACCCATTGCCGGCCGACCTCACCCGGCTCACCGCCGGCAGCGCCGAAGGGCGGCACCTTGCGGTGGCTCGAGAGTAGCGCCACGGTCATCGGCTCGAAAAATCGGATGCGCCGCCTGACGCCGTCGCCGCCCCGCCAGCGCCCCGCTCCCCCAGAACCACAACGAATCTCGAAACTTTCAAGCAACACCGGGAAGCGCCATTCCAACACTTCGGGATCGGTGAGGCGGGTATTGGTCATATGCGTATGGACGGCATCGGCGCCGTTGAAGCCGGGTCCCGCACCAGCACCGCCGCAGATCGTTTCGTAATACTGATAGTGCTTGTTGCCGAAGGTCAGGTTGTTCATCGTTCCCTGCGACGCCGCGAGCACCCCAAGTGCACCGAACAGCGTGTCGGTGACGCACTGGCTGGTCTCGACATTGCCGGCAACCACCGCCGCTGGATAACGCGGGTTCAGCATCGAGCCTTCCGGCAAAATGATGTTCAAGGGCTTGAGACAGCCGCCGTTCAACGGAATGTCGGTATCGACGAGGCAACGAAAGACATAAAGCACCGCCGCAACGGCAACCGCCTTCGGGGCATTGAAATTGCCTGGATGCTGGGTACTCGTGCCGGTGAAATCCACGGTTGCGGAACGCGCCGCCCGATCGATCGTGATCTTGACCGCGATCTCGTGCCCATCGTCCATGGCATAGACAAAACTGCCATCCTTGAGCCGGGTAATCACCTGCCGCACTTGTTCCTCGGCATTGTCCTGGACATGGCTCATATAGGCGCGCACCACATCGAGACCGAACTGGTCGACCATGCGGCGGAGTTCCTGGGCACCCTTCTCGCAAGCCGCGATCTGCGCCTTGAGATCGGCGATGTTCTGCGCCGGATTGCGTGCCGGATAGGAGCCGCTCGCGAGCAGATCGCGGACCTCTGGCTCGAGGAAGCGGCCGCGATCGACGAGCTGAAAATTGTCGAACAGAATGCCTTCCTCGGCTACGCTTTGGCTATTGGGCGGCATCGAACCCGGCGTCGTGCCCCCGATATCCGCGTGATGTCCGCGCGCCGCGACATAAAAAAGAAGCGCTTTACCGCCGCGATCAAAAACCGGTGTCACGACAGTGACGTCGGGAAGATGTGTGCCGCCGTCATAAGGAGCGTTCAGGACAAAAACATCGCCCGCCTGCATCTCGGCACGACGCCGTCGGATGATGGTTTTGATGCTCTCGCTCATCGAGCCGAGGTGAACCGGCACATGCGGCGCATTAGCGACGAGTTCGCCTTCGAGGTCGAAGATCGCGCAGGAAAAATCCAGCCGCTCCTTGATATTCACGGAGTAGGCGGTATTGGCCAGCACCGAGCCCATCTGCTCGGCGATCGACATGAACAGATTGTTGAAGATCTCGAGCCGAACCGGATCGACTTTTGTCCCGACAGAGAAGGACCGCGCAGGCGCTTGGGTGCGGGCAAGAAGAAGATGCCGCCGGGACGTCAGTTCCGCCTGCCAGCCGGGTTCGACCACGGTCGTGCCCGTACGCTCGACGATGACGACAGGCCCGGCAACCCGGTCGCCCGGCTGCATCGCTTCGCGGTCGATCACCGGCGTCTCGCGCCACGTACCCGCCATGAAGGTTTGGCCCCGCGCTATCTCGGGCACGGCGCGGCCCTCGGCGCCAACGGCGGTTTCGGGTTCATCAACCGTCATTGCGGCGCCGATCGCTTCGGCCTCGACCGCCTCGACGACCAGATTCTTCTCTGGGGAGATAAACCCATAACGCTGGCGGTGCGCGGCCTCGAACGCCCTGGTAACGGCAGCAAGGTCGCCGAAGGGCACGACGAGGGGTACGTCGGAGCCGCCATAACGCAGATGAAGCCGACGCTCGACCGTGACCTGGTCGGGCGCGACCCCTTGGGCCCGGAGATCGTCGCTCGTCTCCTCCGCGAGCGCGGCCAGTTCAGCTTCGATGCTGCCCAGTGCCGCAGCGTCGAGCGGCATCTCCACGGTCTTCTCGCGCATGGTGCGTTGGTCGGCAAGCCCCATGCCATAGGCCGAGAGCACCCCGGCATAGGGATGCAGAAGAACCTGCGTGATACCGAGCGCGTCGGCAACGAGGCAGGCATGCTGGCCTCCGGCGCCGCCAAAACAGGTCAAGACATAGCGCGTCGTGTCATAGCCGCGCGCGACCGAAATCTTCTTGATCGCATTTGCCATGTTGTCGACGGCGATGCTGAGAAAACCATCGGCTACCTGCTCCGGAGTTCGTTTGTCTCCGGTGGCTGCCGAAATCTCTTCCGCGAGCGTCGTAAACTTCTTTTGCACCACCTCGGCATCGAGCGGCTGATCGCCCGTCGGGCCGAAGACCTTGGGGAAAAAGCGCGGGTCAAGCTTGCCCAGCATAACGTTGCAGTCGGTGACGGTGAGCGGCCCGCCCCGCCGGTAGCAGGCTGGCCCCGGATCGGCGCCGGCCGACTGCGGTCCGACGCGGTAACGCGTGCCGTCGAAGACGAGAATCGAGCCGCCACCCGCTGCGACGGTGTGGATTCTCATCATCGGTGCGCGGATGCGCACCCCCGCGACCTCGCTATCCAATGTGCGCTCGTACTCGCCGTCAAAATGGCTGACGTCGGTCGACGTACCACCCATGTCGAAGCCGATGATGCGCCCGAAACCGGCGATGTTCGAGGTCCGCACCATACCGACGACGCCGCCGGCGGGGCCGGACAGAATGGCGTCCTTGCCGCGGAAAAAATGTGCATCCTTGAGACCGCCGTTCGATTGCATGAAGAGAAGCTGCGTGCCCTTCAGTTCCTGTTCGAGATCATCGACGTAACGGCGCAGAATCGGCGAGAGATAGGCGTCGACCACAGTGGTATCGCCGCGCGGCACGTATTTCATGAGCGGGCTCACCTCATGGCTGGCCGAAATCTGCGTGAAGCCAACCTCTTTGGCCACCGCCGCAACCGCCTGTTCGGCGGCGGGATAGCGGTAAGCATGAAGAAACACGATGGCACAGGCACGGATCCCATCGGCATAAGCGCGAGCAAGGCCCCGCCGCGCGGCTTCGAGATCGGGCACCGCCGATACCTTGCCCTCAGCGGTGACGCGCTCTTCGACCTCGAGCACCCGCTCGAACAGCATCTCGGGAAGTTGGATATCGAGGGCAAAGAGCTTGGGCCGGGTCTGATAGCCGATGCGGAGCTGATCGCGGAAACCCTTGGTCGTGACAAGAAGCGTGCGCTCGCCCCGGCGTTCGAGAAGCGCGTTCGTCGCCACCGTCGTCCCCATCTTGACGACACGGATGCGCTCCGTCGGGAGCGGCGCTCCATCCGCCAGTCCTAGCATCTCGCGGATACCCTGAAGTGCCGCATCCCGGTAACGCTCGGGGTTTTCCGATAACAACTTATGCGTGAGAATGGTGCCGTCGGGCCGGCGAGCGATAAGGTCCGTAAAGGTCCCGCCGCGGTCGATCCAGAATTCCCACTCTTTGCTTAGATTCTTAGGCACCATGACGACACCGCCCCCTCGCTCGGAGTCAATCTGGCGCAAGCCGTGCGCGTGGTCAACGAAGCGATCCAAAGGGCATCCAGCCACCCCGCAGCGGCGGCAGGGGGCCATAGCACGGGATGGCAAACGGAATGGAAGCCGCTATTATTGAATGCATCTAAGAGTGATTGCTTTTAGAGCGGCGTGCCGTTAACCTTCTCCGAGCGTGATAAGAGGCTTCACCAAGGGATCGCCGGATGGATGAGAGTCCAGAGATCATTCGCCTCAATATCGCGCATTATGAGCGGTTGCTCGAAACCCAGCTCGGCGACAGGGAGCGCGAGCAGGTGGCCCGCCTCCTCGCCGAGGCGCGCGAAGAGTTGACGCGCCTAATCCGAAAATCGAGTCGGCTTCTCGAATAGACCTCCTTCGGGTCGTGTCCCGGTTTGAATGGCGGGGTTGGGCATGTTCCGACCCCTCCGCTTTGTGGCTACATTGGGCGCATCTCGGTGCCACCCTCGTGCGCCGAAGCGCACGCTCTACGACCGGCCGGGGCAAATAGCGAATGTCGAAAAAGGATGGCACCAAGATAATTTACGGCAGGACGCCGGAATCAGCGGCCATGTTGGCAAATATCAAACGAGCGATGGCGATCACCGCCGCGCTTAACCGCCTGACGTTCAATGATGCAGAAGAAATTCGGACCTTGTTCAGCGAACTCACCGGTAAAAAGGTAGACGAGAGCTTTATACTGATCCCGCCATTCTATGCTGCCGGCGGGAACGAAATCCGCGTCGGACGTAATGTCTTCGTAAATCAGAACCGCACTTTTTATGACCTTGGCGGCCTCGACATCGCGGACGATGTGATGATCGGGCCAAACGTATGCATCATCACGGCCGGCCATCCCCTTGAACCTTCGCGGCGCCACGCCGCCACAATCGGAAAGCCCATCATCATTGATGAGAAACGTCTGGGTCGCGGCCAGCGCAACGATTGTCGGCGGGGTGACGATAGGCGAAAACTCGGTTGTCGCTGCGGGCTCAGTCGTCACCAAGGACGTTCCCCCCAATACCCTGGTCGGAGGAAATCCGGCGCGGATCATTCGTTCGATTGGCGGCAACTGAAGGAACAGCCGTCAAGGGTCGAAAGCGGTCCGAGGAAAAGTGGCGATGCGCTAGGCCCCAATATGGCTCGGGACCTCTCCCGGCTGGCGCCGGAGAATGGCCACTGTTGGGCCGACCCGCAAATTTCAAAGTGAGACACGCCCCCTTCGGCGAGGGATGCGCCACCAATCCCGGCATGGTAAGATTGCGGCTATTCGGCGAAGATCGGGAGCGCGAACCGCACTGGCTCAGCCGACAATGATCTACTTCGGGTTAACGTGCGTTTGATTGACTCTGTTCGTAATTCCACGCGTTCGATCGCGAGATTCTCTGAGCCAACCCCCTGCCGGGACGGCGCACGCAGCAAGACAGGGAGGCATGAATGATCGTCACGATTGTGCGTTTTAAGTTGCCGGCCGGCACAACCCGCGACAAGGCCGTCACGCTTTTCAAACAAACGGCACCCCGCTATCGCGCCCTTCCGGGCCTCGTGCGGAAGTATTATCTCTGGAATGCAGATGGCACCGCTGGCGGGTGCTATCTATGGCAGACCCGCCAGCAGGCGGAACAACTCTTCACTGCTGAATGGCGTGCCTATGTGGCGGAGCGCTATGGCGCCGAGCCCGCGGTGGATTATTTTGAAGCGCCCGTGATCATCGATAATCTGGAAGGCAAAATTGCCGAAGTGGCTTGAGCGCAATGTTCGCTGCTTTCCGTCACCGAACCATGATGCCAGATCCAACGGCCGGGCGATCGATATCCTGCTGTTGCACTATACTGGAATGGCGACCACCGAAGCGGCGCTCGCCCGTCTTTCCGACCCCGGAGCCAAGGTCAGCGCCCATTACTTGATCGACGAGAGCGGTATCGTCTACGCCTTGGTTGCGGAGGAGAACCGTGCCTGGCATGCCGGACGGGCCTCCTGGCAAGGCGCGACCGATATCAACGATCGCTCTATCGGCATTGAACTTTCCAATCCTGGCCACGAGGGTGGCATGCCGCCCTTCACGGAAGCGCAGATGACATGCCTAGTCACGCTTGCCAAGAATATTGTCGCCAGACACGACATTCCGCCGCAGCGCGTGCTCGGTCACGCCGATGTCGCACCGTTGCGAAAGCAAGATCCGGGTGAACACTTCGACTGGGCGCGTCTCGCCCGTGCCGGGCTAGGCCTGTGGCCTGAGGCGGGTTTCGCTCCCGCTGCTACCGCCCCGATTCTCGAGCCCGGCATGGCTGGCGGCGGCGTGATTGACTTGCAGCTCGCCCTTGCTGCGGTCGGCTACAGTATCGACGGCAGCGGCTGCTTCGATCCCGGAACGGCAGCGGTGATTACCGCGTTTCAACGTCACTTCCGCGCGCGACAGGTGGATGGCCGAGCGGATGCGGAAACCACCAGCCTCATCTTCCACCTCGCCGCCTTGTCGTCCTCTCCTTGCTGACCTCGCTCCCAGCTTGACCCACTGGGCGCCAAGGCCTACCTAGAGGAGGCCAGATGGCCGGATGGCCGCGCTTCGGCTTGCCCGAGGCGAGGAAAGTCCGGGCTCCACGGAATTATGGCGCCGGGTAACACCCGGCGGGGGTGACCCTAGGGAAAGTGCCACAGAAAGCAAACCGCCGGCCCGCGCGGGGTACCGTGCCGGCCGGTAAGGGTGAAAGGGTGCGGTAAGAGCGCACCGCATCGCCGGCAACGGCGATGGCACGGCAAACCCCGCCAGGAGCAAGACCAAATAGGGGCGGCGTGCCGGCCCAGGGCCGGCAGGTTGGTTCCGGACCAGCCGTCCGGGTAGGTCGCGTGAGACGCCTGGCAACAGGCGTCCCAGAGGAATGGCCATCGCCCGAAAGGGTACAGAACCCGGCTTATAGGCCATCTGGCACGCCTCTTCGCCGGCAATGCCGGCGCCGGGGAACACAGCTACTGATCCTGCTCGATTGGGCGAGGCGCAAAATCAGCCTCTTACGGCACGGCGTCATTCGGCTTCCTCCGAATGGCGCCGTCTCGTGCTCGTCACGGATGGCTAGTGACCATGACAGCCGCCGGGCCTCAGGTGGGGGTGAACCCCATGCGGACGGCGCCCCAGTGGCGCCCGCGCACGATGATCGGCGCCGAGAGAAGCTTCATCAGGGCGAACTTGCCGCCACCCATGTTGCGGCGATAGGTCTGAAGCAGGAAGGGCTTTGTGCTCGCTGCCACCTTGTCCAATTCACGGCCTTTGAAGAACCGCCGGTTGCGGCAATAGGCGGCGTTCCACTCCGGATCCTTGCCCTGCGGCTTGCAATACTCGGGGTTATGGACCGGCTGATAGCCGCTCCGCACCCACGCTACGCAAAAGCTGACACGGGGGTCGATCTTCAGCAACGGATCCTGGATCGGCGGCACAATGCGCTCGACCAATTCCAAGTAGTCGGTTACGTATTGCTTCGGGTTGGTGCCCGGAATCTCGCGATAGTTCTCGTCGAAAAGCTGGCCGAGCGTGATCTTGCCGTGCTGGATCGCTTCCTCGAACTCGCGCGAAATTTGCGCCGCGGTATCCATCACCGCGCGGATCAGCGGCG
>JBJKQL010000074.1:0-22540 GCA_046705265.1 Ferrovibrionaceae bacterium | reverse complement strand
GCCGTAAACCAGAATGCCCAGCAACATTCGCGGATGGTACGACGCCGAGCCAGAGCCGCGATAACTGCCGCTCATCGCCCGCAGGTCGAGGCCGTCGATCACCTCGACGACAAAGCGCGCCAAGTGTCGCTCGGGCAGCCACTCGTCGACCGATGGAGGAAGCAAAAACCCTGTTTCGCGATCGATCGTCCGGAAGTTGCTCATCGAAAATGTCCCCCGCCCGGCGAAAACCAGAGCTCGATTCTAACCCAACCGCTCGCAATGCGCTAAGTCCGACAGGCTGCTAGCGCTTTAATCTGATAAAGCTATCGTGCGATTTGGGCCGCGCGGGAGCCTGAGCGGCTTATCGGGTTAGAACACGCCGAGCTCGTTAGATCAGCGTTAGATTGAGGTCCTTTTCCAATGCGCATATTGCGCTAAGTACTGGTGCCGACGCGCGGATTTGAACCGCGGACCTACTGATTACGAATCAGTTGCTCTACCAACTGAGCTACGTCGGCCCGGCCGAGACCCTAATGCCGAGGCGAAGCCGCGGCAAGCACGAACCACTCAGCCCCCGGCCTCGAAACGCGCAGGCGGCGGTGCTGCGGCGATACGGACCAAGGGTTCGACCTCGACCGCATCGGCGAGCGCGTGGCCGGCATGTGCCGCCGCCACCCGCCAGTGCAAACTGTCGAAGGCGCCACAATGGGGGCAATGCGCTTGCCAAGCTGGACTCGCGCGGGTGCATGCGGAACATATCCAGGCCGCATCGGCGGCGGCGTTGCCTTTGGCAAGCCAGTCCCGGGCGCCAGCGCCATCGCCATATTGGCTCTGCTCGATTTCGGCCATCAGTTTGGCAAGGCGGCGGCTCGGCAGCTGGTTGAGGAGCGGCCCCACGGTCTCGCGCGCCGCCGCGTCGTTGCCGGTGCCGTGTTCAGCCGCAGCCAAGAGGAGGCGGCTTTCCTCATGGCCCGGATTGCCTTCGATCAACTCCTTGGCCCGCTTCAAGCGGGTCCCCGGTTCAGCATCGGCGTAAAGCGTGACATAGGCAGCAGCAAGGTCAGGATGGGGCTGTGCCGCCCAGGCCTCGCGAAGAATGCGCGCCGCACGCGAGCGCCGGCCGTTATCGCTCAGAATCTTCGCCGCCATCACCGCCGCCGGGACCAGATCCGGCGTCGCCGCAACCGCCCGCCGCGCTTCCTTCAAGGCAGTGTCTAGATCGCCCGTCCTCTCGGCGTCGAGCGCCTTCTGGAAGGCGACAATGCCTTGATGGCGGCGAATATCCGCAGCTGGAAGGGCGCGGCGGCGCTCGGCCTCCTCAAGCGTCGCTGCGGCTGCCTGCCAAAGACCCTCGGCCGCTTCCAGTTGGAACAACTCGCGCAGAACCCAGGATGCCTCAGGTCTTAACACGTGGGCACGGCGAGCAAGCTCCAACGCCTTGGGGCGGTCGTTGTGCCGCATGGCCTGGGCCAACAGACCGCGAAGGCCGAGGAACGCAGTCTCCGAACTTGCCAGCATGGCAGAAAACTGCGTCTCCGCCGCCGCTTCGTCGCCCGCCAGCTGGGCCGCCTGGGCGGCAAGCAAAAGGGTCAATGGCGGCGATTCTTTCGCCGCCTCTAGAAGCTTGCCCGCGCGATCGGCAAGCTTGCGTGCGGCTGCAGCATCACCCGAGGCAACGGCAACCAGTCCTTGGCTCAGTGCCTGATAGCCGAGGCGCCGCCGGCGTTCGAGTCGGGCTTCGGCGAAAGCTTGCGGCCGCCGCCGCAACCACAGCCAGAAGCGGTAGAGCACGGCTGTCACGATGGCGAGAGCGATAACCAGGATGGCGGCGAGGGCGGCCGAAGTCTCAAGCCGCCAACCGTGCCAGACCACTGTGAGTTCGCCTGGACTCTGCGCCAGCCAAGCGGCCACCGCCGCCAACACAAGGACGACCAGCGTGGCGAAGAAGAATCTGATCATGGTTGGTTCGCTGCCGCCTGGGCGAGCGCGCCAAAGGTCTCGGCCCTGAGCGCCGCGGTCGCACGGTCGACCGCAAGCCTCGCCTTGGCCTGATCGAGCCATGCATGTGCCGCCGTGGCCGATCCGCCCTTTAGATCGTCCAAAGCCTTAACAGAACCCATCAAGTCGTTATCTTGTAACATTACTTCTGCTCTGGCGACGATGTCACCGGGGGTCGACCCGGTGACATCGCCGACCCGGCGCACCGTAATCAGGCCAGAGAGTTGATCGAAAACCTTCTGCCACCAGGAGCCGGGTTTTTCCTGGTCGGCATTGACCACGCGATCGGCAATGGTCGGAAATTCGCGGCGAAGTTTGGCCAGCGAGGGCGCCCCAACCTGCGCATAATTCGCAAGCACGCCAAGCGCAGCGGAAATCGCCTGGTCCTTAGGGGCAAGCGCCACCACCGACCTCAAAGCATCCGAAAAGGGCGCTGAGCGACGCGCGGCCTGTTCTAGCTCGACGACCGCGAGCACCAGGGCGATATGCTTCGGTGCCGCGCGAACTTCTGGCGCCAGGGCCGTGAACCGACTCACCTGCTTTTGCAGACTCACTATAGTTCCATTTTGTACTGCAATGGCTTGTGAGAGACTTTTCATCCTATTATTGAGGCTCGCCAAGGCCGTCGAATCGACTCCTCCCGTGCCGTTTTTCTGCAGATCCGTGAGCTCCTTCTCGATTTTCGAGAGACGCACTGCAAGATTCGCATTGGCTGCAAGCGCGGCGTGGACGCCGGCTACCTGTTTTTTGAGAACGGTCAATGCCTTCTCGTCGGCCGCGAGGCGGCTCTGCAGATCGGGCGCGACCGGCAGCGCTTGTACTGTGCTTTCAACCGCGCTGAGCCGCCGGTCGAGAGCGTCGAGGCGTGCCGTTGTCCGGTCTTGGGCGGTTTCGCTTGTTATCGTTGTACCATTACCGCCGGGCAGGAGATGTTCGACTTCCGGCCGCAAGCTTGGCCAGATGGCAACCCCGGCACCGAGCACTAAAAGAACCCCAAGCCCGATCCAGGCCCAACGGAACCAGTGCCGGCGCGATCCCTCCGTGCCAACCGGCCCACTCAGCAACGCCTCGTCGAGATCGGCGTGCTCGGAAGCCGGTTCCTTCTTACCCTCAAGATTTTCGCTGCCTTCATTCATCTACGACGCACCTCGCCTCGGAGTAGTTCCAGGAGCGCGGCCCGGTTCGGCGCTGCCGCGATCTGGACGGTGCGCCATGGCAAGGCTACCACCTGCTCACGCACAGCGGTACTGAGGCAGAAAGCCTGGAGCTTCGCGCACGTCGCTGCCAAGCCTTCGACCGTCGCGAGCCTAACAAAGGTGGCCCCGCTACGGGGAGAGAAAAACGCCGCTCCATCCACCCCCCCAATCTTCAGCGCCTCGCGGCATCTGGACGACAAGGCCGCAACCGGCCGAGCTTCATAAA
This sequence comes from Ferrovibrionaceae bacterium, assembly GCA_046705265.1. Lineage (GTDB taxonomy): Bacteria > Pseudomonadota > Alphaproteobacteria > Ferrovibrionales > Ferrovibrionaceae > JAJYTL01. The sequence continues at coordinate 19,138 of JBJKQL010000074.1, read as the reverse complement.
GCGTTTTTCGGAAAAAGACAAAGCCTGCGTTCCTCAACCGACGGTCAAGATCGCCGGCCACCGTCGCGCCGGCGACATGCAGAACTGCTCCCGCGGCGGGATCAAGCCGGGCCTGAACCAGCGCCGCAAGAGCGTCGCTATCGCCGCTGGCGCTCGTGACCTTGGTGAAGCCTGCGGCTTCAGCGGCAGCGGCAGTGCCAGCCCCCACCACATAAAGCGGAAGATCGCGATGGCTGCACGCCGTCGCCAACGCCTCGACCCCGTTCCGGCTCGTCACCAACAACGCCTGAACACCGGTGACGTCGAGGCTGGTCGAGGCGAGAAAATGAATGTCGAGCAAGGGTTCGATCAAGCTCTCGACGCCGAGCGGCCGCAACACTTCGGCCAAAGCTTCTGATTGCGCCCTTGGCCGGGTCAGGAGTAGGCGATATCGAATCACGTCAGCCGCTCGGGAGCAGCCCGGGCGGAGCCCGGCGTCGTAATTCCTCGCCGGCATCATGGCCAAGCCGGACGGCGTCTTCGACCGCGCCAGTGCGGCGCGCCGCAAGTGCTGTGCGGCCGTCCGGACTTAAAAGCAAAGCCCGAAGCACGAGCCGTCCGGCGCCCTCGATCTCGGCAAGACCGGCGATCGGCGTCCGGCAAGAGCCTTCCAGAACCGCCAGCATCGCACGCTCGGCGTTCACGCAGGACGCGCTTGGGGCATGGTCGAGCGGACGCAGGAAATCGCGAACGCGATCGTCGTCAGCGCGGCATTCGATGGCAATCGCACCTTGCGCCACTGCTGGCAGTATCTCCTCCGTCGACACGATGGCGCTTGCCTTATCAAGCATGCCGAGACGGGCGAGCCCGGCGCGGGCAACAAGCGTCGCCGCCGCCACGCCTGAAGCGACCTTACCGAGTCGGGTTCCGACATTGCCGCGGAGCGAGACGACGGTAAGATCCGGCCGAACGTGCAGCACCTGGGCTTGGCGGCGCAGCGAGGCGGTGCCGATCACCGCCCTGGCCGGAAGATCGACAAGCCGTGTCACTTCAGCTGCGATCAGTGCCTCGCGAGGATCGGCCCGGGGCAGAATTGCACCGATGCAAAGCCCATCCGGCAGCCACGTCGGCATATCCTTGCAGGAATGCACCGCGATATCGATTTTGCCCGCCAACAGGGCTTCTTCCAGCTCCTTGGTGAAGAGCCCCTTGCCCCCCACTTCGGCCAAGGATCGGTCGTGAATGCGGTCGCCGGTGGTCCTGATAACGACAATCTCGATCGCGGGCGCCGGTCGAAGGCCAAGGAGACGGTGCTTCGTCTCCTCTGCTTGGGCCAAGGCCAAGGGGCTGCCGCGCGAGCCGATACGGATGGAAACTTGCGGAAGATCGCTCATGAGGTTAAAGCAGCGGGCGAACAGACTTGTTATAGCCTAATCTGCCCCTTTTCAGGAAAAAGGATGATCGTTCTCGGCATCGAGACGAGTTGCGACGAAACGGCCGCTGCGATCGTTAGCGACGACCGCCGGATTCACGCCAATCTCGTACTCTCGCAGATTGAGGAGCATCGCCCCTATCTTGGTGTGGTGCCGGAAATCGCCGCGCGGGCCCATATCGCCCATCTCGATCGATTGATCAAGCAGGCAATGACCATGGCCGGGATCGGCTTCGGCGCGCTTGATGGCATTGCGGTCACCGCCGGACCAGGCCTGATCGGCGGTCTCATCGTCGGCGTCACCATAGCCAAGGCAATCGCCGCCGTCGCCGCGAAGCCGCTGGTCGCCATCAATCACCTCGAAGGGCACGCGCTATCCATTCGCCTCGGCCGCGAAATCGGCTTTCCCTATCTCCTTCTTCTGGTGTCCGGCGGCCATTGCCAGCTCTTGGCAGTTGAAGGCGTTGGCTGTTACCGGCTCTATGGCACCACCGTCGACGACGCGGTCGGTGAAGCCTTCGATAAGGTTGCGAAGCTGTTGGACCTCGGCTATCCCGGCGGGCCGGCAGTCGAGCAAGCGGCCCGCGCCGGGGATGCGGCGCGTTTCGCCTTGCCAAGGCCGATGCTCGGGCGACCGGGCGCCGACTTCTCCTTTTCCGGGCTCAAAACCGCCGTACGCCACGCTTACTCGAAAGCGCGACCGGACGCGGTCACGGAACAAGAACGAGCCCGCCTCCGCTGCGATCTCGCAGCGAGTTTTCAAGCCGCGGTTGTCGACTCGCTCGCGGATCGCACCCAAAAGGCCATCCGCCGGTTCCGCAGCCACCATCCGGCGGCACGCCATCTTGCGATCGCAGGTGGCGTCGCAGCTAATCAGGCGATCCGGGACCGGCTCGCAACGCTTGCCGAATCCGCTCGTCTTGACCTCGCCGCACCGTCACCGGCGTTTTGCACCGACAATGGCGCGATGATCGCCTGGGCTGGAGTTGAAAAGATTAGCAATGGCTTAGCGAATAATCTTGAGATTACCCCGAGGCCGCGCTGGCCACTCGATCCGGCCCGCGTGCCCGGCGCTATCGGGCAACCTCTGCCAACGCCTACTGAAACTCAGCGGTTTGGATTTGGTCTCCGCCACCGCCGCCCAACCTCTTAAAACCTTACAAAGAATTCATGCTTTGTCTGCCTTGCGGCAATCTCCGCAAGCATAAATATCTGCTACCTGGAAGGCAGCGATCACTGTCGCGGACGGAGTTGGCCACCGCCCGTGATCGATGCGATCCTTGACGGCGATTGCTGCCGGAACCGGTTCTCGTGAACCTGATTAAGGGAGCAAAAGCGATGCGTAAGTTTGTTTTTTTCACAGCCCCCCTCGTCGCAGGGCTCATCCTTGCCGGGGCGAGCGCCATGGCGGCAGGCATGTCAACAAAAACGCCAAATAGCGGCCAAGCCTCCCAGTGCCAGACTCTGTTATCGCAGTTTAAGCAGCAGGCCCCTTCCCGCGGCCATTCGGCGGCCTGGACGATGTGGGCGGCCGCCCGCCAATCATGTCACATCGGTCGCTATGGCTCCGGCATCGCGACAATAACCAACGCCATGCGGCAGGTCGGGCTTCACCCCAACGTTTAAATCTGCTTGGCTAGCATCCCTGGGATCGTCGGCGGATGGCGGCTGGTCCCGGGGGCGCGGCCGGAGGTTCTCATGACAGCCCCCGCTCAATCTTCACCGGACTTTCCACGAGGGGCGGCATGATTAAGCGGATCGGCATCATCGGAGGCGGTGCCTGGGGTACGGCGCTCGCTTGCACGATCGCTGGGGCTGGACATGAAATCGTGCTCTGGGCACGGGAAGCCGAGGTGGTGCAGGCAATCCGGACGGAACACCGCAACACACTATTCTTGCCCGGCGTTGCGCTGCCGAGCACGATCCGAGCAACCGACGATCTCGCCGAGGCGGCGGCGACGGACACCCTGCTCCTCGTGGTGCCGGCGCAGCATTTCCGAGCGATGGCGCAGCGAGTCCAGGCGTGTCTCGCCCCCGGGGTTCCGGTCGTGATCTGCGCTAAGGGGATCGAAAAAGACAGCGGCGCGCTGATGAGCGAGATCACCGCGGCGGAACTCCCGGAAACGCCCGCCGCCGTCCTTTCCGGGCCGACCTTCGCCATCGAGGTGGCGAAGGGTCTGCCAACAGCCGTGACCCTTGCCGCCCGTGATCCTGGGCTCGGCGCCGCACTCGTCCAGGCCCTCGGCCGCCCCACTTTTCGCCCCTATCTCTCGAACGACCCAATCGGCGCGGAGATTGGCGGTGCGGTCAAGAACGTCCTCGCGATTGCCTGTGGCATCGTGCAAGGCCGTAACCTTGGCGACAACGCCCGCGCGGCATTGATCACCCGTGGACTCGCCGAAATTTTACGCCTGGGCCAGACGAAAGGGGCCCGGGCCGAAACTCTGATGGGTCTCTCAGGCCTTGGCGATCTGGTGCTCACCTGCACGGGCGAAAAGTCACGCAATTTCTCGCTTGGCGTCGCGCTCGGCCAGGGCCAATTGCTGGCTCAAGCAACCGAAGGTCGACGCTCCATCGCCGAAGGCGTAGCTACCGCGCCCGCCGTAGTCCAGCTCGCCAAACGGCTTAATGTCGAGATGCCGATCGCGGCCTCGGTCAATGCCATTCTCCATCGCGGCGCCTCGATCGACGACACCATCGAGAGCTTGCTTTCGCGACCGTTCAAGAGCGAAATTCCCGCCTGAGGAATAGCTCAAAGCAATCGTATCGCAACCCTTGAGAACTTTCCGATGGCGTATTGGCTGCTCAAATCCGAACCCGGCGCTTGGTCGTGGAACGATCAGATAAAGGCGAAAACCTCGAATTGGGACGGCGTCCGCAACTATCAAGCCGCCAACAACTTGAAGGCGATGCGTCGCGGAGATTGCTGCTTTTTCTACCATTCGGTCGATGAGAAGAGGATCGTTGGCGTCGTCGAGGTGGTGGGTGAATATCGGCCCGATCCGAGCGACGACACCGGTCGTTTCGGCATGGTGGTGGTCAAGGCCGTGACGGCCCTCACCAAGCCCATCGGTTTGTCGGAGATCAAGAGCGATCCCGCCCTCAACCATCTGGCACTGGTACGCCAATCGCGGCTATCCGTTATGCCAATCGACAGCAAAGCGTGGCGCCGGCTCTGCCATCTTGGCGGTATCACGCCCTGAACACATGACCGAACGCCCGACCTTGTGGCCGCCGGAAGGCACTTTTTTATGCCGCCGCGACGAGATTGACGACGACGAGTGTCGCGGCTTCACCTTCGGTAAGGGCACCGCGCGCTTCGAAATGTTTCTCGTCTGCAAGGCGGGCCAAGTCCGCGCCTATGTCAACGATTGCCCCCACGCCGGAACGCCCCTCGACTGGCAGGAAAACCAATTTCTGAATCACGATAAAACCCTGCTTCTTTGCGGCACCCACGGAGCGCTGTTCCGGATCGACAACGGGCTTTGTGTCGCCGGCCCCTGCCTCGGCCGGAAGCTCACCCCGATGCCAATCCGGATACAGGAGGACGAAGTTCGTATTGGCTGAATACGCAAGCAACGGCATTTTGTCGGCCTCTTGCCGTTTACCCATCCGCTAGCGAAAATCCAGGCCGATAGGGAATATCGATGAAAGTCACCAATCTTGAAATTCTCCATTGCGATGCGGGCTGGCGAAATTACGACTTCGTCAAGCTTACCACCGACGGAGGCATCATCGGCTGGAGCGAGTTCGATGAGGGCTTCGGATCTCCTGGCGTTGGCACTGTGATCCAGCGCCTTGCTCCTCGCATCATCGGTCAATCGGTCATGGATCACGAACGGATCTATGCCGATCTCTATTGCCAGATCCGCCCGGCCCAGGGCGGCATCGCGGCGCAAGGCCTCGGCGCGATCGAGAACGCTCTTCTCGATGCCAAGGCAAGAATTCTCGACGTACCATGCTACGCGCTTCTCGGCGGCAAGGTCCGGGACAGCATCCCGCTCTATTGGTCACACTGCGCGACCTGGCGCATCAACCACCCTGAGTTCTACAAGCCGGCAGTGACCAGTCTCGACGACGTCAAGGCACTTGGCGCCGAGGTCAGGGCCAAGAGATTTTCTGCGCTCAAAACCAACCTCTTCCGCTACGAAACGGGCGGCGTGCGAGGCTGGCGGCCTGGCTTCGGCGTGCCTTTTTTTACAGAACTCAACATTGATCAGCCGCTTCTGCGCGACCTTCATGCTCATCTCGAAGCGCTGCGGGACGGCGCTGGCCCGGATGTCGAAATCCTTCTCGACCTCAATTTCAACGCCAAGACCGAAGGCTATTTGAAGATTCTTCGTGCCATAGCGGACATCAATATGTTCTGGGTTGAGATCGACAGCATGAACCCGGAGGCGCTTGCCCATATCCGGCGCCAAAGCCCTCACCCCATCAGCTCATGCGAGACCTTGATTGGCTTGCGTGGATTCCTGCCCTATTTCCACGCCCAGGCCATGGATGTTGCGATCATCGACGAAGTCTGGAACGGAGTCTGGCAATCGATGAAGATTGCTGCCACGGCCGAGGCCTACGAAGTCAATATCGCTCCCCATAATTTCTACGGCCACCTTTCCAGCTTGATGAGCGCGCACTTCTCGGCCGCTGTGCCGAATCTGCGCATCATGGAAATTGATATCGACCGGCTGCCGTGGGACGATGAACTTTTCACTTACGCGCCGGAGATCGTGGACGGGCAGCTTGTTATACCTGACCGGCCTGGCTGGGGTACGGAGCCAAACGAAGACGCGCTACGCGCCCATCCACCAAAAAAGCGTGGATGAACTCTCGGAAGCGTCATTCGTACGCTCAGGCGCGCGAACAGACGTTGGCATCCGCTCTGGCAGAAGCAATGGTTCTTAGTCCTCGCAGGCGTTTTGTGGATTTCCGCGGATACGGTCGACCCTTTCGACTGCCACAGTGCGTCAGTTTGGGGGACGCATAGCAATGTCATTTTATGCTATAATGCCGAACGTCACTAAAAAGCGTCCTAAATTAGAAGGCGCTGGGCTGGGCCCAGATGAGTCGCGCCGCCTGCGGGCGGTGAGGAGGAACACTTGAGGCCGCGAAGCGAAATTTCGCGCAAACCCGTCGTTGTGGTCGGCGCTGGGCCCGTGGGTCTAGCCGCGGCCATCGATCTCGTCCTTCGTGGCATCAAAGACGTTCTGATCATTGACGAAGGTGATGGCCCCGCCGTCGGGAGTCGAGCCATTTGCTGGTCGCGGCGCACGCTTGAGATTCTGAGCCGGCTTGGCATCGGTCGGCAGCTCATTGAGCGCGGCGTCACTTGGCAGGTGGGTCGCGTCTATCATGGCACCGAGGAGCTCTTTCGCTTCGATCTCCAGCCGGAACCGGGCTTCGCGCATCCGGCGTTTATCAATCTTTCGCAACGCGAATTCGAGGCGGCCTTGATCGAGCGGCTTCTTGCCATCGGCCATCCTGGCGTCTCCTGGCACCACCGCGTCACCGGGCTCGAACGGCACGCCGGCCATGTCGCGGTTTCTGTCGCGACGCCAGACGACATCAAGACCATTGAGGCCGATTGGGTCATCGCCGCCGACGGCGCGCGCAGCACGATCCGCGACATCCTTGGCCTCGAATGCTTGGGAAGGACATTCGAGGACCGGTTTCTCATCGCCGACGTACGCTCCGATTTCAAGCTTGGAAACGAGCGCTGGTTCTGGTTTCACCCGCCCTTCCACGCCGGCCACTCGGCACTGATGCACCGGCAACCGGACAGCATTTTCCGCCTCGACTTCCAGCTCGGCGTCGATGCCGATCCCGTCGAAGAACGAAAACTGGAGCGCATCATCCCGCGGCTTGAACAGGTGCTCGGCGATCGTTCGCGTTTCGAACTGGTGTGGTCGAGCGTCTATATCTTTCAGTGCCGCCGCCTCGAGCATTTTCTGCATGGACGGGTAATCTTTGCCGGCGACAGCGCCCATCAGGTCTCGCCCTTCGGGGCTCGTGGCGGTAACAGCGGCATTCAGGATGTCGACAATCTTGCATGGAAGCTTGCCCTCATCCTCCAGGGAAAAGCCGAGCCAAGCCTCCTGCAAAGTTACGATATCGAGCGCACCGTGGCATGCGACGAGAATATCGGCCATTCGACCCGCGCCACCGACTTCATGTCACCGAAGCCTGGCATGGCGACGACGTTGCGCGACGCGGTTTTAAGTTTGGCCAGCAACCATCCTTTCGCTCGAAGGCTGATCAACAGCGGCCGGCTCTCGGTTCCAGCGGTGCTCGACGGCTCGCCCTTGAACGGACCGGATGTCGCGGAATATCCGCGGGCTGCGCGTCCGGGCGCTGCCTCCCCAGACGCGCCGGTGACGCTCGTCGACGGCAGCACGGGCTGGCTCGTCGATCAACTCGGCGCCGGCTTCGTCGGGCTGTACTGGCCGCCGGCCGAGGGGGCGCCGGTTGCGGTAAGAGAGGTAGCGGAAGAATGGCGCAAGAGGGATATTCCGATCACGCTTTTGACGCTCGATGGTGTCGTCGGCGGTGTGACCGATCAGCAAGGCATGGTCGCGAAGCGCTATTGCGGCGAGCCAGGAGGTTTCGTGCTTATCCGTCCTGATCAACATGTCGCGGCACGGTTCCGGCGCTTCGACCAACTAACCATCGAAGCCGCTCTCGCACGTGCGATCGGCCGCGATATGCCAAACCAGGGTGAGGACATCGCGTGGGTAGCTTGATCACGGACGCCAATATTCCGGATGCAGATACGTTTTACGTCGATCTCGTCCGGCTGTATGACGGTCTCGACCGTGACGCCGCCGATCTGATTTCTGCACGGTTGATTCTGACGCTTTGCAACCATATCGGCGATCCGGCGGTGCTGCGCGAAGCTTTCGCATTGGCCCGCATGCCCGACACCGCGCCGGCAATATCTCGATCGAAAAAAAAGGAGTGAGACAATGGCGAGGGCTTTCGCCTCTCAAACCGATCTTGCCGACAAAAGAGAGACATTTCAGAAACTGGCCGACGGCGCCTATTGCTTGACCGCCGAGGGTGATCCCAATACCGGAATCATTATCGGTGACGACAGCGTTATGGTGATTGACACGCGTGCCACGCCACGCATGGCGGAAGACGTCATCCGCCATGTGCGGTCCGTGACCGACAAGCCGATCAGATACGTGCTTCTCAGTCATTATCACGCGGTGCGGGTGATGGGCGCCGCTGCCTACGAGGCCGAGCACATCATCGCGTCCGAATCGACGCTCGACCTCATACGCGAACGAGGCCAGCAGGATTTCGACAGTGAAGTGCAGCGTTTCCCGCGTCTTTTCCGCGCGGTCGAGACCGTACCTGGCCTGACATGGCCAAGCCTTACGTTCGGCTCGACTCTCACCCTCTGGCTCGGCAAGCGCGAGGTGCAAATCCGCCAGATCGGCCGTGGCCATACCAAGGGCGACACGATCGCCTATCTCCCTGACTGCGGCGTGCTTTATTCCGGCGATCTGGTCGAAGAAGGGACGACGCCCTATTGCGGCGATGCTTATTTCACCGATTGGCCGGGCACGTTGCAAAAGCTTGGCGCCTACAAAGCCAAAGTTCTGGTGCCGGGCCGCGGGGCAGCGTTGGTCGGAGAGGATCGGGTCGCGGCCTCGATCGCGGCGACCGGCGGTTTCCTCGTCGACCTCACCAATCTGGTGAAACGGAATATCGCGGCCGATAATGATCTGAAGAGAACCTATGCCGATGCCATGGCGGAGATGACGCCCCGCTACGGCAAATGGGTCATCTTCGAGCATTGCATGCCCTTCAATGTTAGCCGCTGTTACGACGAGATCAAGGGCTTGCGCGACCCACAGATATGGACTGCGGAACGGGACAATGCCATGTGGCGGTCTCTCGAAGGCGTGACCTAGGCTTTTCGAGCCCAGCCGCCAACCGGCGGCGGGTAGGAGGATTCGGAATGACGGCGCAGGATCGGTCCAGGCTTCAGATGACGGAAACGGCAGGGGCCCAGGCCTATCTCTCCGGCTTCGGCAATGAATTCGCGAGCGAGGCGCTTCATGGGGCCTTGCCGGTCGGCCAGAACTCGCCGCAAAAGGTACCTTACGGCCTTTATGCGGAACAAATCTCCGGCACGCCCTTCACCGCGCCGCGCGGCGAAATACGCCGCACATGGACTTACCGCATTCGCCCGACCGCGAGCCATGCACCTTTCCGCCGCCGCCACAACGGCCTGCTGCGGGACGGACCTTTCAGTGAAATGGAAGTGCCACCGAACCGGCTACGCTGGAATCCGCTTCCAATGCCTGAAACCCCGACCGATTTTGTCGATGGCCTCGCTACCATCGGCGGCAACGGCGAGCCCGGTGCCATGGCCGGAATTGCCGTCCATATCTATCGCGCCAATCAGTCCATGGCAGACCGGATCTTTGTCAGCGCCGATGGCGAACTCTTGATCGTACCACAAGCGGGCGGCCTCACAATCACCAGTGAACTTGGCCGGCTGACATTAAAGCCGGGGGAGATTGGTGCTATTCCGCGTGGCCTTCGCTTTGCCGTCGTCCTTCAAGACGCTCACGCATACGGCTATGTCTGCGAGAACCACGGCGCGTTTTTCCGTCTTCCCGAGCTTGGGCCGATCGGCTCAAACGGCCTTGCCAATCCGCGCGACTTCCTGACGCCCATTGCTTGGTTCGAGGATCGCGAGCGGCCGGTCGAGGTCGTGCAGAAGTTCATGGGCCATCTCTGGACGACGACTATCGACCACTCGCCGTTCGATGTTGTCGCCTGGCACGGCAATCTCGTTCCTTACAAATACGATCTCGCTCGCTTCAACGTCATGGGCACGATCAGCTTCGACCACGGAGATCCTTCGGTCTATACGGTGCTGACCTCGCCAAGCGAAATTCGCGGCACCGCCAATGTCGATTTCGTCGTTTTTCCGCCTCGTTGGCTGGTCGCTGAACACACGTTCCGCCCGCCCTGGTTCCATCGCAACGTAATGAGCGAGTTCATGGGCCTGATCCACGGCGAATACGACGCCAAAGCGAGCGGCTTCCTGCCGGGCGGCGCTTCGTTGCACAATTGCATGGCCGGTCACGGACCTGATGTCGCGAGTTACCGGCGCGCCGTTGAGGTCGAGCTCATTCCGCAAAGGATCGAGAATACCTTGGCTTTTATGTTCGAGGCTCGCTGGGTTCTGCGGCCGACTCGCTTCGCTCTTGAAAGCGCAGCCTTGCAAACGGATTATGATGCTTGCTGGTCCGACTTCCCAAAGACCTTCCGCGACACGCCGTGATCGACGAAAGCCACGACCCAAACCGGCAATCCTGGGTCGCTACCGCCAATCGACATCGGGATTTTCCGATTCAGAATCTTCCTTTTGGCATTTTTCGTTCTCCTGGCGGCCCGCCACAAGGCGGGGTCGCGATTGGCGAGAAAATATTCGATCTTCGCGCCGCGATGGAAGCCGGCTTATTCGACGGCGAAGCGGAGATGGCCGCCACCGCGGCTGCCGGTGCGACACTCAACCCGCTTCTCGCGCTGGGGCCGGGACCGCGCCGTGCGTTACGAGCACGGCTTGTCGACATTCTCGATGCCAAGGGACGGTATGCACGCAAGATTGCGCCACTTGCACCGAAACTCCTGCACCGCGCGGCCGATTGCGTGCTCGATCTTCCGCTCGCCATCGGAGACTATACCGATTTCTACGCCGGCATCCATCATGCGGCCGCTGTCGGCAAGCTGCTCCGGCCGGACAATCCACTGATGCCGAATTACAAATACGTGCCGGTCGCCTATCATGGTCGTGCATCGTCGGTGCGGCCCTCAGGCATCCCGGTAATACGGCCGTCCGGCCAGCGTCACCTCCCCAACGAAGCGATCCCGAGCTTCGGCCCCTGCCGCAATCTCGACTATGAGCTGGAGCTTGGAGTTTGGATCGGCCCCGGCAACGAAGCGGGACGGCCAATACCGATTGCTCAAGCAGGCGACCATGTCGCCGGGCTCTGCCTTCTCAACGACTGGTCGGCCCGTGACATACAGGCTTGGGAGTATCAGCCGCTTGGACCCTTTCTCGCGAAGAATTTTGCAACCACCGTCTCGCCTTGGCTGGTGACGGTGGAAGCCCTGGCGCCTTTCCGGAAGCCGCAGGCGGTGCGCCCCCAAGGTGATCCGAGACCGTTACGTTACCTCTGGAGTGAAGCCGACCAGACAACGGGGGCCTTTGACATCGCACTCGAAGTTTTGATCGAAACCGAGCAATCGCGGAGACAGGGCCTTGGGCCGGAGCGGCTCTCTCTCGGTAACAGCCTGAATCTCTATTGGACGACAGCCCAGATGGTCGCACACCACAGTTCGAACGGCTGCAACCTCAAGCCCGGCGATCTGTTCGGCACCGGCACCATTAGCGGCATCGATCGCGCGAGCTTCGGCAGCCTGATCGAGCTGACGCGGGGCGGAAAGGAGTCCGTCACCCTCAAGACGGGCGAGACACGCCGTTTCCTTGAAGACGAAGACGAAATTACGTTCAGAGGGCGATGCTCGCGCAACGGCTTCGCACCCATAGGGTTCGGCGTCTGTCGGGCTCGGATTGTCGCGGCAGAGGCTTGACGCCGATACCAAGCGCCGCACCCATGGCGGCCATCCAAGCGCATCACCAAGTAACGGATGCATCGGCAACCCTCTTTCGTTAATATCCGCCAAAGCGTTCAATTGATGTCAGGATAGACCCCAAGGGGCACCGACCCGGATGCCGAGACGGGCTTTGAGACCCCGGTAAACGGTTACGGCAGAGCCGAGAGGAGGATGACAGAACGATGTATCCGGATATTCAGCTTCATATCGACGGAACGTGGATGAAAGGCTCCGGCAAACGCAGCCAACCGGTGCTGAATCCGGCGACAGGCGACGCGATCGGCATCGTTCCTTATGCCGAGACGACCGATCTCGACAAGGCACTGGCGGCCGCCGACCAGGGCTTCAAAACTTGGCGGAAGATCTCGGCCTACGATCGTTACAAGACCATGCGCAAGGCTGCCGACCTTATCCGCAGCCGCGCCGATGACATCGCGAAAATCATGGTCCAGGAGCAGGGCAAGCCGTTCATGGAAGCCAAGGGCGAGACTCTCCTCGCTGGCGACATCATTGACTGGTTTGCGGAGGAGGGCCGCCGCGCCTATGGCCGCATCGTCCCGGCACGAGCGGAGAACATCTACCAGCTGGTGACCAAGGAGCCGGTTGGCCCCGTCGCGGCATTTACGCCATGGAATTTCCCGGTCAATCAGGCGGTGCGCAAAATTTCCGCAGCACTCGCCGCTGGCTGCAGCATCATAATCAAGGGACCGGAAGAGACGCCCGGCTCCTGTACCGAACTGGTACGCGCCTATGCCGATGCCGGTGTTCCGGCAGGTGTGGTCAACCTGGTCTTCGGCGTTCCCGCCGAAATCTCCGAATATCTCATCCCGCACCGGATCATCCGCAAAATCTCGTTCACCGGCTCCACGGCTGTCGGCAAGCACCTCGCCATGCTTGCTGGCAAGCACATGAAGCGAGTGACCATGGAACTCGGCGGCCATGCCCCGGCGATTGTGTTCGAGGACGCCGACATTGACAGCGCCGTAAAGATCCTGGCCGCCAACAAGTTCAGAAACGCCGGCCAAGTGTGCATCGCGCCAACCCGCTTTCTGGTGCACGAAAAGATCTATGGCAACTTCGTCGACAAATTTACTGCTGCCGCCAAGGCGATCAAGGTTGGCAATGGGCTGGAGAAGGAGACCCGCATGGGCCCGCTTGCCAATACCCGCCGGGTCGACGCGATGGAGGCTTTTGTCGCCGATGCGGTGGAGAAGGGCGCGAATATCAAGGTTGGCGGCAAGCGTATCGGCAACAAGGGAAATTTCTTCGAACCGACGGTGATGACTGATGTGCCGCTTACGGCCCGCATCATGAATGAAGAGCCATTCGGCCCGGTGGCGCCGATCGCGCCCTTCGCTGATTTTGCTGGGCTCGTGGCCGAAGCCAACCGCTTGGACTACGGTCTCGCGGCCTATGCCTACACACGCTCTGCCAAAACTGCGGCCGCGATCGGCGCTGCGCTGGAAAGTGGCATGGTCTCGATCAATCATCATGGCCTCGCCTTGCCCGAAGTGCCGTTCGGCGGGATCAAGGATTCTGGTTATGGCAGCGAGGGTGGACTCGAGGCTCTCGAAAGTTATCTCAACACCAAGTTTGTCACTCAGCTTGGAAGCTGAGCCGCGCCGGAATTTGCGTCGGCCCGCGTAGTCGGGAGCCTGAGTGATGTGCCTCGTCACGAGGCCCGACGATAAGGTCCATAAGCAGCATGAGGCATGGTGAAGGGGCATGATGAGGAGCCCTGCCGGCGAGGCCAACCCCAAGGCGTTAATCCATGGTGACCGACGCGGGGTGCGCGAAAAACGGTCGATACGGGAAAGTGCCGTCTGTTCCCGCATTTCCTTGACCATAAGGGGGGGTGGCGGCTAGATAATCGCCTTCCCGTGGCGGGAGTAGCTCAGTTGGTTAGAGCGCCAGATTGTGGCTCTGGAGGCCGTGGGTTCGATTCCCATCTCTCGCCCCATACTTTCAATGGCTTAGATAAAACAGAAGCCGCCCGGCTTAGCCGATAGCTACCTTCTAGCAACCACGTCGCCCCGCTTGACATCATCGGCAAGCGCCTCGCCTATCGGCGGACTGGTCGAGAAGGAGACCCAATCAGAGGATAAGAAGGACGGGGAAAATGCCTGGATCGTGGGACGAAATGACGACCGACGAAAAATTGGCCGCTCTGCGGGACGCTGTAAATAGCTACCACGAAGCTGCCGCAAATACAGATAAAACGCTGTTAGAAAAAATCAATCAGGCTTTGGAACAGATTGAAATTCTTACTCGACGACTTGATAAGACGGACGAAGATCAGAAAGGCGAAGGGAATTAGGATCGTGAGCCGCTAAGCCCTACTCGATAATCTTTCTTAAACGTGAACGGCTGGTTTGGTCGCCCTCTCCCGTCTCTTCGCCCGCCACCGCCGGATTCTTTTCGCCAGCGCCAAGAGATCAGGAAGCCCGAGTCCGGCCCGATCAGAGCGCCGAAAGAGCATCCCAGGAATCGAGGAAACATGGCCTCGACGATGGTGGCCGGTATGGTCGGAAGTCTGGAAAAGATGGCCGAATACTAACACGATAAAGAAGGGGCGGCGTCTCTTGCTAACACCGCCCCTCTATGCAGACCGGCAGATAGGACAGACCGGCAGCATTCCTTAATGGAATAAATTCTTGACGTCGGCTGTGCTGGATTTCAGCAACTCGGACGCTTCGGCATTGGAGCCATTTTCCAGTAATTGCGCGATTCTCTGAGCCCTGAGGCTGGATTCCATCGTGCAGCTCGAGCCCAGGATTCGTTCTTTGATGGCCGAGAGTGAGTTGCCTGCCTTGGCCACTGCGGCTTGAGCACCTGTCGGCGGTGCAGAGTTGCGTCGACCGAAGGCCCCGGCCCGAGACAGAATATTGGTCACGTTAGTCGTCGGTGGCGACAGCGAAAAATCCGAAAGGCCCTTTGCCTTTGGTGCCCGGTAAGATTTCCGGGCGTTGGCCTTCTCGGCTTCGGCTTCGGCTTCCCGGCGGTCCTGCTCTTCCTTTTCCCGGGCTTCCGATTCAGGATCGTCGCCTTTCATCCGGGCCTTCAGTTCCTTGAACTTGCGCCGCAGGGCCTCGATCTCGCGATCGAATTCCTTGCCAGCCTCGTCGTCGCCCTCGGTTGCCGCCACCGCCTTGCCGATCGCCGTCTTAAAATGTTTGACCTTGGCGGCGGCCTTGGTGCCGTAGTGGTGGAGATCGTCCTGCAGGGCTTCCGGGTCCGTGCCCTCGGGATCGGACTCGGCGTCTTCCTGAGCGTCCTTGAACGCCTCGATGGCGGATTCGAGTTGCCGCAAGCTGTGCTTTGCATCGGCGAGGAACTTCTTGACCTTGGCGGCGCCGTTCTCTTCGCTTTTGGAAACAAAATCAAAAAGCGTGTTTGTGACGATGCGCAAATCGGCCTTCAACTCTTGCACGTCGTTGTCGATTTCCGCCGCCACATCGGCGTACAACCGCTGTGGGACTCTCTGCACTGCCGGCGACGCATAATCTCTCATCATCCTGGCAGCACCGCGACCGCTGGCTTCCTCCACCGGGCCGGTCGGCCCGATATCGGCGAGATCGAGCGGCCTGTAGTTCGCGGTCGAACGCGATCGCTCAAGAATGTCTTCGAGATTCTGGACGTGGTTGGAGAGTCGTTTGTTTGTCATTGTGTAAATCCTCTCATTGGTATGCAGCCCCGGGGGCCGACTTCACTTTGACGATTTGTATTATCGCGCCGGGACCGAAAAAACGTCAGATGCGCTTTCTCCGGACATAAAAAAAGCCCTGAAAACAGGGCCCTTCCTGATCGATCATGGCAGAATCAGAAATCAGAATCGTCGTCTTCGGCGTGGCCCTCGGCCTCGATATCCTTCAATGCTTGCGTCAGCGCAGCGGGATCGACGTCCTCATCGGGATCAACCGCGATTCCGAGTCGCGCCAGCCGCTTGGCCGCGGAGATCAGCGCATCTTTGCGCCTCTGTTCCGCTTGTTTCTGCTGCTTCTTAGCAAGCCGGGCCGCGAGGATGGCCGCTTGATTCTGTTCGCGCCACCTCTTTTGGCCGGCTTTCTTCCGGGCCGCCCTATCTTCGGGGGTCATCGTGGCGTATTCCGCCGCGGTTAAACGCTCAGCCATGCCTATCAAGCTCCGCCATTATCTCTGCGATCAACTTGTCGCCCAGCTCAAATCGGCGGCGCAGCTCGGCGAGCTTCTTTCCTCGTGCCTTTCCCATCTCAAGCGTGATTTGTAATTGAGAGATGGCGAGGCCGTTGCGCTCAAGTAGCAATTCGATCCGTGTCGGCGCCGCCGATGGCTTTGGCTGCCGTGGCTTCTGGCTAGGCTTGGTCGCCGTCTTCTTCATCCCGGCGCCACGCAATCTATGTGATTCCACAACGACAAATTCTCGCCCGCATCGTCCTGGCAGATACCCTGCAGCCTATAGACGGTTCCCGGAATGGCCGTCCCGAAGAGGAACCCGAGGCCGGCAAGAGGACGGTCCCCATCCTCGCCGCCGTTAACGATTGCCGGAAGGGTTAGGATTCTGGATTGTGGACTCGGATCGTCACCGGAAACCACTGCGGCAGACACGGTCGGGCTGCCGATTAGACTGGCGTCGACCGGCATCCGGCCATCAAAATCGAAGATCAAGAATCGCTTTGTTTCCGGGGCGACGTCATCGAAATCCGCGACACGAGTCATGATGCCTGCCCGGAAGCATCGGCAGCACCACCATCATCGGGATCCTCGGGAGCATCGGGAGTATCGGGATCGGGAGTATCGGGATCGGCATCGACGCCGGCCAGCATATCGCGCAAAGCCCTGCTCCTGGCCAGATCAGCCAGCCCCTCCGCGTCGAGTGCCGGTAATGCCTTCATCAAGCGCTTCGCCTCGGCTTGCGCTGCCTCGATAGTGATCTCGCCGCGCCGCAATGCCCTCGCCAGCGCTCCGAGGGCATCCCCGTCCGCCTGCATGGCCATGACAGGGCCAAGCTCCGCCTCGGTCATCTTCATGAGACGCACAGCGATCCGGCGTCGGAATTGAAAAAAGTGGGCCTCCCAGAGGGCCTCGATTTCGTCGGCGACACGCTCCCGGTTCTGCACCGCAGTCATTTGTATAACCGTCGCAACTCAGCTACCGCTGCATCGGCGATCGGATCCCTCGGTGGCTGAGGCGGTTCCGGTTCCAGATCGCTCCGGGCAAGCAACGCCTTTGCCGCTGCGACTCGGGCCGAGGCCGAGTTTTTCTTGTTGCCGGCAATCCCTCGTAAGACGCTGATCGCCAAGTCATCCGCTGTAATGTGCTTGGCTTTTGGCGCCGCCGGCTTGGGTTGAGGGGGCTTCAAGGCTTTGCGCTTCGCCCTGTATTCCCGCATATATTCCCGGTCACGCTTGCGCCTTTCGGCACGCTGTTCCGGGGTTTCGTTTTTACCGCGATAAGGCATAGGTAAGCATAATGTCGTGGTGTGTAGGGCCGTAATATGCGGTTTCCCGAGGCGTGGACGGGAGTCTAACAGGGCGAGAGGATTCAACGGATTGGGCTTGGCCTTCTTATGGGCGGTGGCGATGGTTGGCTAGGCTTGTGAAGTTGGCGAGGTGGAGACTTCGGTACACTCTTTCGCAACATTTCGACTTTTCTCGTACAGTCGAACAAGGCCGAGTCCAGCTCGAATCGCCGCCTCGACCGTCCAGGGCGAATCAGGCCGCGAAATCGCGATGCCAGCACCCCAGGAACGGGGCAGAATAGGGCTTCTCTGCCTTGATCCTATCATGCTGCACCAGCATAAGATTGCCCTCTGCGGCCTTTCCTGTGGCCTCTGCAACGCCCAAGAAAAAAGCGCCATGACGGCGCTTTCTTCGTTGAGACGGTGCATTGTTGCTAGGCGTTCTGTCGCAGCCGCTTGAGAAGATCCGAGACGCTAGACGCGCGCCAAGGTCCACCACGAGCGGTTTGAATGCCGCGTTCGTTCAACTCGGCGGCGATCGCCCTAGTGGTGACGATTCCGCCGTCCTGAATGTCCTTGATGATTTCTGCCATGTCGCTGGCGCGCTCGTTGGCAGTCGCCTTGAGGGCCGCCACTGCCTTGGCATTGCCGAGGCCACGAAGGTTCGCGCCGCCGTTCGGGCCGCCGAGCCGATTTCCGCCCCATGAAGTTGTCTCTAATCCCTTCGCCAGCCGTTCCCGCTTGGCGGCGAGTGCAGCCTTGGTGCGGCTGGAAATGGCTTTGCGCTCGTGCTGGGCGATGGCGCCGAATAAGTGAATGGTCAACTCGTTGGCATCGGGCATATCGCAACAGGTGAATGGTACTTTTGATTCTTGCAGGTGAGCGATGAAGCCGAGGTTCCTGGAAAGGCGATCAAGCTTCGCGACCAGAAGCCGAGACCCGGTGACCTTCGCGTGACGTAGGGCCTTCTCAAGTTGCGGGCGGTCATCGTCCTTGCCGCTTTCTACCTCGGTGTACCCGGCGAGAAGTTTCCAGTTGCCGCCGTTGAGGAAGTCCTTGACCGCCTGTTGTTGTGCCGCAAGGCCCAAGCCCGATCGCCCCTGGCGATTGGTGCTGACGCGGCAATAGGAAATGAACCGTCCTTCCATGGCCGAATCTCCTGTTTTTGCCTTCCGTCCGAATGTCTGGAACGAACGTTCCGCGATTTCGTACACTCAATATCGTGCCGCCGTGTCGTATTGTCAAGCAGGATAGAAGAAAAACATCGGATTTCATGATTTCTATATCAGTAATGATAGGCCACGGCAGATGGGGAAGTTAAGCAAAGACTGTGCAAGGACAGGGGATATGGTTAAACAACATTACGCCTACAGCAAACTCTAGCCAAGCTAGCCAAGCTTATACTTTATTATTACTTTGTGAATGCTTATGCCGGAAATAGGCAGGAAAGGGTGAGGAAAGGGCCGGGAAGGTCCCGGTGCCGGCACCCATCACGCCGCCGCCTTCGCGCCCTCGGTGCCGGCCACCAGCAACGACAAGCACTCATAGCTCGGCATGGACGGCATTCTACACCTTAGCCGCCGGAGCTGTAACTGCGGCACCGATAGCGGCACGGAGGCGACCGTCGCGGCAGTCGCTACAGGCGCACCTGG
>JBJKQL010000073.1:0-27186 GCA_046705265.1 Ferrovibrionaceae bacterium | reverse complement strand
GATATCGTTTTTTTAGATTAGTAGTTCCCCAATTTGCAAAATCGTGGCTCCAGCTGATGTGCGTTTTGGTGTTTGGGAGGATCTGGGGGGGGTCCGCCCCCCCACCGCTCCTCTTCTGGAAGCGAAGGGCGTGACGCTGCAGTACAAGACGCGTGATCATCTGATCACTGCGACCTATCGCGTCGATTTTCAGATTTATCAGGGTGACCGCTTCGTCGTTCTCGGGCCGTCCGGCTGTGGCAAGTCAAGTTTGTTGAAATGCGTTGGCGGGTTCATCGCGCCGGTTGAAGGCAGCGTGGCGCTGAAAGGGCGGCCGGTCGAGCGGCCGGGGCCCGACCGCATGATGGTATTCCAGGAATTTGACCAGCTTCTGCCGTGGAAGACGGTGAAAGAGAACGTGATGTTTCCGTTGCTTGCGAGCGGCACGTGCGGCCGGAAGCTTGCCGATGATCGCGCACGTGCCTACATCGCCAAGGTCAATCTCGAATCCTTCGTCGATGTCTATCCGCACATGCTCTCGGGCGGCATGAAGCAACGGGTAGCGCTCGCGCGCGCGCTGGCCATGGAGCCCGATATCCTGCTCATGGACGAACCGTTTGCGGCGCTCGATGCCCTGACCCGGAGAAAGATGCAGGAAGAGTTATTGCAGATGTGGCAAGATCTGCGCTTCACGGTGCTGTTCGTCACCCATTCGATCGAAGAGGCGATTGTGGTTGGTGGCCGGATTTTAGTGCTGACGCCACATCCGGGCCGGGTCAAGGCCGAACTCAACGTTCATGAATATGACTTCGCGAGCCAAGGGGGCAGCGAATTCCAGACGATGTATCGCCGCATCCACGCGATGCTGTTCGAAAATGGCTCGGACATGAAGGAGGAGACCGATGTCGATCTCTGACGCACGACTTGCGGCCTTGCCGCCGGTCCGACCTGAATTCGTCAACGAACATGTCACATCCGGCGATGTCGGCGAGGTGGCGCGTCCGCTTTCGCTTTGGGAACAGATCACAAATATCACCGCCCTTCGCCGAACGCTCGTGCTCATCGCCATCGCCGTGGCGTGGCAGGCCTATGCCATGCCGCTCAACGATCCTCTGATGCTGCCGACCTTTTCGGCCACGGCGGAAGCCTTTTGGAAGGCCACCGTCGGTGGTGAATTGTTGATCAGGACTTGGTATTCGATCAAGGTCCTTCTGGTCGGCTATGCTGCCGGTGTCGCTGTCGCCGCGGTGATGACCGGTTTTGCCGTCTCGACCCGGATCGGCAATGACGTGCTCGCCACTTTGACGGCGATGTTCAACCCGCTGCCCGCGATCGCAATCCTACCGCTCGCGTTGCTGTGGTTTGGGCTTGGCATGCCGAGTCTTGTCTTCGTTCTGATCCATGCGGTGTTGTGGCCCTTAGCCCTGGCGACACAATCAGGCTTTCTCGCGGTAAGCGACGCCTTGCGCATGACGGGGCGCAATTGCGGCCTACGCGGCTGGCGCTATGTTCTGAAGATTCTGGTGCCAGCGGCCTTCCCGTCGATCCTCACCGGCCTTAAGGTCTCCTGGGCCTTTGCTTGGCGCACCTTGATCGCCGCCGAACTCGTGTTCGGGGTGAGCTCAGGCTCGGGCGGGCTCGGCTGGTTCATCTTCAAGAACGGCAATGAACTTGAGACGGCCTATGTCTTTGCCGGTCTTTCGGCGATTATCTTGATCGGCCTCGGCGTTGAGAACTTGATCTTCCGCACCATTGAAGTTCATACCGTGCGCAAGTGGGGGATGCAGAAATGAAGGTGGATTCTGCTACCATTGAAGAAGTCGCGAAGCTTCTCTATATCCGGGCGCTGAAGATCCTTCCGGATGACATCAAGTCGGGGTTCACGCGAATCTCGACGAGCGAGAGCGACGCGACCGGCCGATCGGTGCTCGCGACCATGGTCGAGAACATCCGCGTGGCGGAGCGAACCAACAATCTGCTTTGCCAGGATACCGGCATTCCGATCTATAATGTCACGGTCGGCCGCGGCCTTGAAATCGACGGCGCGGATCTCAAGGCGGCTATTGCGCGCGGCTGTGCCGGAGCGACGCGCGAACATCCCTTCCGTTCTTCGGTCGTCCATCCCTTGACGCGGCTCAACGAGCAGACGTCTTGCGGCCGCCGGGTACCGGTGATCAACGTCGATTTTTCCGAACGCGCGGACGAAATCGTGATCGAGATGATCCCGAAGGGTAGCGGATCGGAGAACGGGTCATTTCTCAAGATGTGCATACCGGCCGATGGTATCGCTGGTATTAAAACCTTCGTCATCGACAAGGTGATGGAGGCGGGCGGCAAGGTGTGTCCGCCGACCATCGTCGGTGTTGGGGTAGGCGGCACTTCCGACCTTTGCGCGCATCTCGCAAAAATGGCGGCGACGAGACCTTTGGGCAGCATCTGCGACGATCCGGAGGGCGCTAAGCTGGAGACCGAACTTTCCGAGGCCGTCAACGCCCTCGGGATCGGGCCTCAGGGCCTTGGCGGCGATTCGACCGCCTTTGCCGTGCATGTGGAAACGGCGGCTACCCACATCACCATGAATCCGGTGGCAGTCAATATTCAGTGCCATTCGGCCCGGCGCGCCTCGGCGACGATCACGCCCGCGGGCATTCAGTTCGGGTTCTGAGCCATGGCCCATCACGCTCTCGTTCCTCCCCTTGACGATGCGACAGTCCGCGCCCTTCGCATCGGCGATGTGGTTACGCTCGACGGCACGCTGTTCGGCATCCGCGACGCAACCCAGATCGCCATGTTCGATCGTGGCCGCAAGACCCGGTTCGATTTGCGTGGCCACGCGGTTCTGCATACCGCGCCCAACGTGCGCAAAGTCGAAGCTTCTCCAAAAAATCCGGCCGGCTTCGCTCCGATCTGCATCGGCACTACGACGAGCGCCCGTATGGAACGTTTCACCCGGCCGCTGATGGCGCAGGAGGGGGCGCGGCTGATCATCGGCAAGGGCGGCCTCGGGCCCGACTCCAAGGCGGCCTTCGCAGAATTGGGTGGCGTCTACCTCGCCGTCATCGGCGGTACGGCCGCACTCGAGACCACTTGGATCGAGGCGATCGAGGCGGTCGATTTTCCCGACCTCGATCCGGAATGCCTATGGCGTTTTCGGATCAAAGGCTTTGGCCCGCTTTTGGTCGGCATGGATGCTCACGGCGGTAGCCTTTATGAACGTGTTCAGGCGGAGGCCGAAGCCCGCCGCGCCGAGGTTTTAGCGCGCCTCGGCGTCCGCGCATGAGGCGGATCCGGACCGACATTCTTATTCTCGGCAGCGGCGGCGCCGGCCTGTTCGCGGCGCTACACGCGCAAAAGGCCGCACCCGAGGCTGAAATCACCGTCGCCGTCAAGGGACTCTTGGGGAAATGCGGCTGCACGCGCATGGTGCAAGGCGGCTATAATGTGGCGCTCGCGGCGGGGGATTCGGTCGAACGCCATTTTATGGACACGATCAAGGGCGGCGCCTGGCTGAACGATCAGGACCTCGCCTGGGCTCTCGTCACCGGCGCGCAGATTCGCGTTCGTGAACTCGAGATCGAGTTCGGCTGCTTCTTCGACCGTAATCCGGACGGCACCCTTCATCAGAAGGCCTTTGCCGGCCAGACCTTCGATCGAACGGTGCACAAGGGTGATTTGACCGGAATCGAGATCATCAACCGTTTGGCGGAGCAGGTGTGGGCGCGCGGCATCCGCCGGCTCGAAGAACATCGGGCTGTGGCGTTGATCAAAACGACGACTGGCGACGCGATTGCCGGTGTCGTCCTGATCGACATGCGCAAGGGTGACTTCGTCTTCGTCGCCGCCAAGGCGGTGCTGCTCGCGACCGGTGGCGGGCCGACCATGTACCGCTATCACACGCCGTCCGGCGACAAGTCGTGCGACGGGATGGCAATGGCGCTCCGCGCTGAACTGACGCTCCGGGATCTCGAGATGGTGCAGTTTCACCCGACCGGCCTCATGGCTGGACCGGAGACGCGAATCACCGGTACCATTATCGAGGAGGGCTTGCGTGGCGCGGGCGGCCAGCTTTTGGGCGGCGACGGCCGCCGCTTCATGCCGGAGTATGATCCACGCGCCGAACGCGCCACCCGCGACGTGGTAAGCCGCGCTATGTTCGAGGAAATCCGCAAGGGCAACACCGGTCCGAACGGCGGCGTTTATATCACCATGCGGCACCTTCCCGCAGCCGATGTGCGTCGCCAGTTCAAGGGCATGGTCGAGCGCTGTGCCGATTGTGGTTTCGATCTTGTCGGCGGGCTCGTAGAAGTGACGCCGACGGCTCATTACATGATGGGCGGCATCGTTTTTGACGCGAGCTGTGCGACCGAGATTGCCGGCCTTTTCGCGGCCGGCGAGGATACCGGCGGGGTGCATGGCGCGAATCGCCTTGGCGGCAACGGCGTTGCCAATTCAACGGTTTTCGGCGGCGTCGCCGGTGACAGCCTGGCGCGTTTCGTGCTTGCGGAGGCAGAGTTCCGCGGCCCGGATGAAGCCGCGATCGCCGCCGCCGAGGCTTTTTGCCGTCGCCCGTTCGACCTGCCGTCCGGCGATATCTCCAACCTTCGCGAAAGGCTTCACGCGTTGATGTGGGAGCAGGCCGGCATCATCCGTGATCGTGATGGGCTCGCTCGCGCGGCGCAAGGGTTGACGGCGCTGGAGGCGGAACTCGCGGCCGTCGGCCTCGGTGGCATGGATCCCGCCTTCAATCTCGCCTGGCACGATTGGCTCAACGTCAGCAATCTCATTCTTGTGAGCCGGGCGATTGTCGCCGCTGCCCTGGCGCGGGAAAACTCCCGCGGCGCCCACTTTCGCAGCGATTTCCCCACCCCCGGCGCCTACGATCAGTCGCGCTACACTCGCGTCCGCTATCAAGACGGCGGATTTTCCTGCGATACCGAAGCCGTGCGCTTCGTCAGGGTCCGTCCTGGCGAGAGCCTACTCACGGACGCTGCCGAATGAATGATTCATCGCCGATTTGCCTCAGTCTCGCTGACCTAGAAGCGCTCGCCGTTCACGTACTCACGGCGGCGAGAACTTCGCCTGCGAACGCCAGAAGCGTTGCCGCGGCGCTGGTCGCGGCCGAGGCGGATGGTATTCCTTCTCACGGTGCCGCCCGGCTCCCGGCTTACGCCGATCAGGCTGCAAGCGGCAAAGTGAATGGCCAAGCCGTACCGGATGCGAATTTTTCGGCACCGGCCGTGCTGCGGGTAGATGCGAAACACGGCTTTGCTTATCCCGCCTTGGCGCTCGGTCTTGAAAAAGGCGTGGCAAGGGTGAGCGAGATGGGGGTCGTCGCGGTCGCCGTCCGTCGCTCGCATCATTTTGGCGTTGCGGGGCATCTGGTGGAGCAGGCAGCCGAACGCGGCTTGGCCGCGCTTGTGCTTGGCAATACGCCAGCCGCGATGGCGCCGTGGGGCGGCCGGCGGGCGCTCTTTGGCACCGATCCACTCGCTTTTGCCTGTCCCCGCCGCGCGTCGCCGCCGCTCGTGATCGATCTGTCGCTCTCCAAGGTTGCCCGTGGCAAGATTATGATGAGAGCCAAAGCAGGCGAGACAATTCCCGAGGGTTGGGCGCTCGATCGCGACGGCCGGCCCGCGACCGATGCCAAGGCTGCGCTCGCCGGGACCCTATTGCCGGCCGGCGAGGCCAAGGGCGCCGCCTTGGCCCTTATGGTGGAAATTCTGATGGCGTTGGCCGGGGCGAATTTTGCCTTCGAGGCGTCGTCCTTTTTTACCGCCGATGGGCCGCCGCCCGGCGTCGGCCAGTTTCTGCTGCTGTTCGATCCGGCGCACTTCGCGGGCGAGAGTTTCGCGTCTCGGCTGGACCTGTTGCTTTCGGCGATCGCGGCAGAACCAAATACTCGGCTTCCCGGTGCGCGGCGGCTCGCGGCACGAGCGCGAGCGGCGCGAGAGGGCATTGCCATCCCGGCGGAACTCTACCGTGATCTTGTGGCACGCTCGACGCGGGTCTCCTGAGTTCTTGATCGTTGCTCGGAAAATCTTCTTTCCTGTTCTTTGCCTGATCAACCGCCGTTCTCATCCCGATGAGCATCATGCATCTCTTTGCTGCAACGGCCGTTCTTCTCGCGGCCTTTATGCTCCGCGGCATGACCGGCTTCGGCTCCGGCATCGTCGCTATTCCCATGCTTGCTCTCGCTTGGCCGTTGTCGGTCATTGTTCCGATAATGGCCGCACTGAACTATGTCGCCTCGTTCAGCCTCGGCGTCATGGACTACCGGAAAACGCTCTGGCGCGAGCTCGCTCCGATGCTTCCGGGAAACCTTATAGGCGTTGTTGGAGCGCTTTATCTGTTCCATGTCTTGAACGCAACGGTCCTAAGCCGGTTACTTGGCGGCTTCATCCTGGTTTATGCGCTCTATACGCTTTCCGGCTTGCGTTTGCGCCAACTTCCCCGTGGCTTCGCGGCACCTTTCGGCGTGGTCGGCGGCGCGATTGACACGCTTTTCTCGACCGGCGGGCCAATCTTTGTCATCTATTTCAGCACCCGACGATTCGACAAGGGGGCGTTCCGCGCCACGGTCTCGACCCTCTTGTTGCTCGAGACGCCGTTCCGCATAGTCGGTTACCTGTTCTCGGGTCTCTATACCTGGACCAGTTTATGGTTGATCCTTGGCGCGCTTCCAGTAATGGCCGTCGGCCTTTTCCTTGGCCATCGCATCCATGCCCGTCTTAGCCAGCGCAACTTCGAGCTGGCCATCGGTCTCATGCTGCTCGGTAACGGTCTTCTCCTACTGTTCAAGGGCTGATCTCGCTGGGCGAGCATCGCATTATCGAGCGCTAGGTATTACCTGCCATTCGGTGTATGCAGGGCGGGTGGCCGAGCGCAGCGGGCATCCCCCTGCAGACTCGTGACCCGCGGGCAATCAACTTATTGACGCTGGTTATGCATCTCCTGATCGTCGAAGACGAGACCAAGACCGCCGCTTATCTCAGCAAGGGATTGCGCGAAAACGGCTTTACCGTCGACGTGGCGAGCGACGGGCTGGATGGGCTGCACATGGCGCTTGCCGGCGCGCACGATCTCATCGTGCTCGATCTCATGCTGCCACGGTTGGACGGCTGGAGCATCCTTAAGGAATTGCGCGTGGCGCGCCGAAAGACACCGGTGCTGATTCTGACGGCGCGCGATGCGGTGACCGACCGCGTCAAAGGCCTCGAGGCGGGCGCCGACGATTATCTGATCAAGCCCTTCGCATTTTCCGAATTGGTGGCACGCATCCGGGTGGCGCTCCGTCGGACACAGTCGCAGACGGCAACGGTGATCGAGGTCGGCGATCTGGCCTTGGATACCCTCGCGCGCCGCGCCTCGCGGCAGGGTCAGCGCATTGATCTCACCGCCAAGGAATTCGCGCTCCTATGGCTTCTGATGCGTCATTCCGGCGAGGTCGTATCACGCACCCTGATCGCCGAGAAAGTGTGGGACATGAACTTCGACGGCGACAGTAATGTTGTGGAAGTAGCCGTGCGGCGGCTCAGGAGGAAGGTGGATTCGCCGTTCGAACGCGCCTTGATTCATACCGTGCGTGGCTCGGGCTATGTCCTCGAGCAGCGCTGAGCGGCGCGGATCCGGAGGCCTGTTGCGATTCAGCTGGCGGTGGCCTGCATCGATCACCGGCAAGCTTGCCCTGCTTTACGCTCTCTTGGCGCTTGTCATCCTGTCTGCCGTCACGGCTGTTCTCTATTGGGCCGTCGTTGTTAGCTTGGCGCAAGACGACCGCCGCTTTCTCAGCGAGAAGGTTCATGTGCTCCGCACGATGCTTTCCGAGCGGCCGGGGGATTCCGCGCTTCTGCGCGAGGAGGTGGACTGGGAAACCCGCGTCCTCGGTCACGCCCGCTATTTCGTGCAAATCCTTAGTCGCGACGGGAAAGTGATCACAGAAACGCCGGGGTTGACGCGCTCCGGCATTGACCAGAAGGCGTTTCCGGTACCTATCGCCGCCACCGCCATGATGCCGCATATGCGTTCGGTGCGAACGGCAAGCGGCCGGTCCTATCTCTTGTCAGCGGCATTCGCGCGACTGGGCGTGCAAGGCCAGCCGCAGAGAATAATCCGCCTCGCCATCGATGTTTCGCATGAAGACCGTGTCCTCGCCGAGTTTCGCCGCATCGCCGCCTTCGTGTTGGTAACAGGCGTAGTGTTGTCGGCGCTTTTAGGTGCGGTGCTTGCGCGCTATGGATTGAAGCCGCTCGGTAACCTTGCCCGCACGGTGGCGGCGACGACGGCCCTCCGATTGGACCAGCGCATCGATCCGGCATCCTGGCCGCGCGAGTTCGCCGATCTAGCCGAGGCTTTGAACCGCCTCCTGGCACATCTGGAAGATGCCTTCGTGCGGCTTTCAGGTTACGCCGCCGATCTGGCGCACGAGTTACGCACGCCGATCAATAACCTGATGGGGGAGACCGAGGTGATGCTCGCCCGCCCGCGCTCGGTCGTGGACTATGAGCAGACGCTTACGTCGAATCTTGAGGAGTACCAGCGTATCGCCCGCATGATAGACAGCCTTCTGTTCCTCGCGCGGGCGGAAAGCGCCGAGGGACCTCGCACCACGGATTGCTTCGATGCCGGTGCGGCCTTGCGCGAGGTGGTTGAATTCTACCGCCCCGCTGCCGAGGAGGCCGGTGTCGGCCTGGAGGGCCTGGGCGAGGCGTCACTCGTTGCGGACCGCGATTTATTTCGCCGTGCCCTGAGCAATCTCCTTGACAATGCCATCCGTCACAGCGTCCCAGGTGGCCGCGTTTCGGCTGTCGTCGAAACCCTGGGGGATGGGGCGGTGTGCGTTATGATTGCGGATACCGGCAGCGGTATTGCGGCGGGTGAACGGGAGCGCGTCTTTGACCGTTTCTTTCGCGGGGCAGACAGCCGGAAGGATTCGCGGGGATCTGGCCTCGGCCTGGCGATCGTGAAGTCCATCATGCGGCTTCACGGCGGCGAGGTTCGGCTCGCCAGTGACCTCGGACGGGGGACCACGGTGACCTTGGTCTTTCCCGCGTGATCCCTGGTACCGCGACATCCGGCGCTAGAAAGCGGCTGCCACCAGAGGGACAATACATGACAATCTTGTCATCTTGGCGTCAGCTCCGCGACAGCTTGCTTTGCTAACCTGCCGCGCCATGTGCAGGAACCGTGGATCAAGCTTGGGTTTTTGCGCGAGCTGGACGCTTTGGCTTGCCTTGCTACTGCTCGGCCCGAGTGCCTTGGCGCAGTCCGACACCGTGAGGGTCAAGGCCGAAACGGTCAGCACTCGGCTTATCGCCTATGGCCGCGTCGTGCCGATCGCCCTTGCCCGGCTGCGCGCAGCCGAGCCAGGGGTGGTCGCGGGACTCAACATTCTTCCAGGTCAGATGGTCGGGACCGGGGCAGTGCTCGGGCGTCTCACGGGCCCGGAAGTTACCGCGCGCATGGCCGCGCGTCACGCTGCTGTCGTGGGCGCCGAAGCATTCCTGCAGGCGGCAGCGCAATCATTGGCCGCGGAACGCGAGAAGCGGGCAGCGCATCTCGCGACCCGTCAGGCCGTTTCTCAGGCCGAAGCTGCGGTTGAAGGTGCCAAGGCCCGCCTCGCCACGGCGACGGCCGCGCTGGACGCGGTGAGAAGCAATACCGTTCTACGCGCGCCGGCCAGCGGCACCGTGGTCGCCCTTGCCGCGGCCAATGGCGAGCGGGTTGCCACGGGGCAAACCGTGCTTACGGTTGAACCCGAACATCATCTGTGGCTGAAGGCTGTCTATTACGGATCGACGGCCGGCCAGATTCATCAAGCTATGAGCGGAACCTTTACCCCGGCCGATGGTCTTGCGTCTTTTTCCGTCAAGGTCGTCAGCGTTCTCTCCGCCGTGCGGCCGGATGGCGGTCTGCCCGTCGGCTTGCTGCCCGTGGGAAAAAGCGGACACTGGATCAGCGGCGAGACGGGAACCGTAACGCTGAGGGGGGCCCCGCAGAGCGGTGTCATGGTGCCAACGCGGGCGCTCATCCTCGACCGTGGGCTTTGGTGGGTTCTGGTGCGTACGCCGCACGGGGATATGCGACAGACGGTGCTACTCGGCCCGAGCCGCGGCGATCATACGCTGATCGAACACGGCCTCAAGGCGGGTGCCGAAGTCGTCGTGACCAACGCCTATCTTGAATTCCATCGTAATGTCTCGCAACGCTACCAACCGCCAGACTGATCAATGCCTCTGATGGAAGCGATCCGGCGGCTTGTGACGCGGCCCTTGCTGTGGATTCTGATCTACGGCGCGCTTATCGCCTACGGCACCTACGCGCTCGTAAACATTCCGATCGAGGTTCTGCCTCGCTTCAACTACCCACAGATCAGCGTGATCACGCACGAAGCGGGCGCCACCGCCGAGGAGCTGGAAGTGCTCATCGCACGGCCGATCGAAGGCCAAATTCTCTCGCTTCCGAATCTGGTCAATGTGCGTTCCACCATGGGGAACGGCACGGTCGAGATCGACGCCCGTTTCGCGAGCGGCACCAATCCGCAGCAGGATCTGCAAGCGGTGAACGGCGCCATCGACCGCGTGCGCGGCGCGCTGCCAAAGAGTGCCAATCCTTACGCCGAAATCATGGGCAACGCGATCAACGAAGTCGCCGACTACGCGACACGCATTCCGGCAGATGTCGCGCCGGTCGCGGTTGAGCGGGCCATCGAATCGACGATTGCGCCGGCGCTCAGGGCACTTCCCGGCGTGCAACATGTCGAGGTTTATGGCAGTGGCGACGAGGCATTGTGGGTGCAACCTAATCTCGCGGCGCTGCATCGCTACAACGTGCCGGTCACGGTGCTCGTCGCGGCCCTGCGACGGGCGGTACTGCTTAAGCCGGGCGGCTTTATTGAGCAGGGCCATCAGCATGTTCTGATCGAGGCGCGCGATCTGCCGACCAGGGCGGTGGAATTACGACGGATCCCGGTGCAAGGCCCTGCCGGTCCGATCCCACTCGAAGATCTGGCGCGGGTGGTGCGGGCACCGGTGCCGATCCAAAGTGCCATCCACCTGGATGGCAAGCCGAGCATCGCCCTTACGGTATTCAAGCAGCCACAGGCTTCCACGCTTCCCGTCACCCAGGCGGTGGAACGCACGCTTGATCGGACTCTCGCGCAATTGCCGCCAGGCGTGCGTTGGGTACGTATCTATAGCCAGGGTCATCTTGTGCACCTGATCGGGTCGGATCTCGGCCGCAACCTTCTGATCGGTGCGGCGCTTGCCGTCGGCGTCTTGTTCTGGATTCTGGGCGCCGGACGCGGCATCTGGACTTTGGCGCTGAGCATCCCGCTTTCGCTTCTTCTTGGTATCGGCGGGCTTTATGCGGTTGGCGAGAGTCTGGACTTGATGACCTTGGGCGCGCTGACTGTTGTCGTCGGCCTCCTTGCGGATGAGGCCATCATCGTCCTGGAGGCAGTCTATCATCGCTGGGAGCAGGGCGAGGAACGGTGGGAAGGCGTCCGCCACGGCATGGCGGATATCGTAAGCCCTGATGTGAGCGGCGGCCTCACCAATGTCGCAGTTTTTCTGCCGCTTCTTTTCGTGGGCGGGCTCGCCGGATTGTTTTTCGTCCCGTTCGCGTTGGCCATGGCTTTCGCGATTCTCGCTTCGCTCCTGATTTCGCTCAGCTTGATACCGCTTGGTCTTGGATTCCTCGGCGCTAAGCCACGCGCACGGCCGACCGCCGGCGCCCGCGCCCTCGATCGCTTGCGCCAAGCCAACGAGCGACTGTTCAATTTGGTCAGCCGCCGTCCCCGCCTCAGTTTGGCGTTCTGCGTCGCGTTGCTGTTGGCAAGCTTGGCTGGGCTTGCACTGGTTTCGGTCAACTTCCTGCCGCTGCCAAACGAGGGCGTGATGCTGGAAAGTTTCACCCTCCCGCCGGGAACGGCCTTGCCCGAGACGGAAGCCACGGTGGACGCTCTGACGCGCCGGCTTCGCGCCGACCCCGCCGTCCTCCATACCTATGCGCGCATCGGCTCGGCGGCGAACACTGCCTACACCGAGCCTGCCTATGCGGGGGAGATTCAGATTGTCTTGAAGCGTGGGATCGGCGTGAACAGCCTGGACCGCATTGGCGACCGACTGTCGAGGGAAAGCCGTACCACCGGGGTTCAGATGTCGATCGATACGCCAACGATTGAACGCCTCGGCGAAAGCCTTTCCGGTCTGCCCCAGCCCTTCGTTATCCACGTTTTCGGCGACGATCTGGCAAAGTTGCGCGCCCTCTCCAGGCAAATCGTCTCCCGGCTGCACCATGTGCCGACGTTGAGCGATATCTTCAACAACGACGGCTACCCGGTGACGCAATTGCAGGTGCTGCCGAAGCCAGACATCACAGCGGCCTACGGGATCAGTCCGGCCGGCCTTTACAAGCAGCTTGAACCTTTGCTCGCCGGCCAGGTGATCGCGCGAATACCACAAGGCAACGTACCGCTCGATCTTTATCTTCGTTTGGCGCAAGCCCCTGAGCTATCCTTGCCGGAGCTTCGAGACTTGCCTCTGCATACGCGGGGCTGGACGACGCTTGGACAGGTTGCCACGCTCAAGCTGGTCAGTACGCCAAACCAGATTCGCCATATCGACGGCGCTCGTGCGCTCGATATCCTGGCGACGCCGACCGGTTCCTTAGGCAGCGCGATTTCCGGCGCCAAGCGGGCCCTCCGGGGCCTGCATTTGCCGGCGGGCTATCGCATCAGTTTCGGTGGTCTCTATCCGGAGCTTGTCCATACCGCTATCGCCGTCGGCGTTGCCGCCATTGCCGCCTTCGCGCTCATGGTCGGCATTCTGATTCTGCAATTCGAAGGGCTGCTTGCGCCGGGCTTATTGCTGCTGCAGATTCCCCTGGCATTCACGGGCGGCGCCATTGCATTGATTCTCAGCGGTACCGGCCTGAACGCGACGGGCCTGATCGCCTTCCTTTCCCTGGTGGGATTGAGCCTCAATCACGGCATCGTTCTCCTATTTCGCATACGTCGCAATGAAGCTCAGGGTCTTGCCGTCGACGAGGCCGTACACGAGGCCGTGCACGTCCGCTTTCGGCCAATTCTCCTGACGACGCTGACGGCGGTTCTCGGCATGCTGCCGACGGCGCTGGGCTGGGGCCAGGGTGCGGCACCGGAACAAGGGCTCGCCATTGTCGTCATGGGCGGCATTCTGTGGAGCGCGCTACTCACCACCAACTTGATCCCGGCGCTCTATCTGCATCGGCGACGGCGGACACAAGCGGCGTAACGCATTGGATGGCGTTGATCACCGCCGGACATGCGCTGGTGCGGCCGGCGAACCGCGCTCCATTTGGCTGGGCGGCGGTTGATCTTCCTCAAGGTCAAGCGGTCGTAAAGCCTCGATTCTATGTTGAGGGCTCGAAGGCGATCCGGCCGGCGCGTGCCGACCGCGGTCTGCGCGGCACCATTTTCAGGAGATAGGGCATGAAAACGGCTTTGCTGTTTACGGGAAGCGGTCCGCTGGTAATCGCAACCTCGTATCGTTCCTTGACCGACTCTGGACTTCTCGAGAAGCTTCAGGCCAAGGGTGTCGACAAATTCATCGCTTATGAACTGCCCGTCGCGTTGGCAAAGCAGCGCTACGCGACGCACTTCGATATCGTCATGCAGGACCTGCATGAATCGGACGACCTTCGCGTTCTCGACTTTAACGGGCAGCGCGCCTTTCGCCTTTTCCATCTGAAGGAACTCGGCGCGCCGTTCATGTTCGAGCGCGAGGAACACTCCTAGGACATACGGGTATCTCTGCGCCATCAGCGAGCACGGTCCCGTTACCGTAATGAACATCAGTTAGGCGGCAGGAGAAGCACGTCTCTGAGCCGCGCAATGGTATCGCTGTCGATTGCACCGCGCTCTTTCGCCAAAGGGATGGTACGGCGGCAAAGCTCACGGTAGAGATCGAGGATTTCGGAATTGAGCGCTTGGAGGGCCAGAATGTGTTTCGCGATCGAGGCAACATCGCCACGTGATACCGGACCGGGCATGCTGCCTGCAAGGCCGCCACTCTCGATGGCTGTCAAGGTTCCTCGCAGCATCGGCAGGAAGGCCCGAACCGTTTCTTCCTCGCTCATCCCCCAGCTTTGCGCGATCTTGACTGCCTCGCGCAACAGCACATGGATGAATTGCGCTCCGTAGCCTGCGGCCGCGTGATAACGGGCGCGGGCGCCAGGAGGTAAATGGTTGATTGCGCATCCAAGCCGAGTTGCGAGCTTCACCAGCACGCTGTTCAAGGGCCCTTCCGCTTCGATTGTAATGGTGGAGCCGGGGAGTGCGTGTGCCGCGGCACCAGGATCGGCGAAAGTTTGGAGCGGATGAAATCCGCCGGTCAGCGCACCGTCCCGGGCCGCCTTGTCGAGGACGGAGACTTCGGTGACGGCGCTGCAATGAACGACGCCGGTTCGCCCTCGCCAATTCAGCGCATCGGCGACTTGCCGGATGACCGTGTCCGGCGTCGTGATGAAAATAAGGTCGCAGGCATCCGCGATTTCTTGTGGGCTTGCGATCCGGCAGAGGGAGATTCGCGCGGTCAGCCGTTCGCATGCTGATTGCGAGCGGCTCGCCGCGGCCACGACATGACAGCCATGTTCGGCCAGACTCCAGGCAAGCGCGGTGCCGAGGCGCCCAGCGCCGATGAAGCCGAGCCGGACCGTTTCGATCTTGATTTCGTTTCGAAGTCCAATGTTCCGCTGCAACCTGTCTCTCCCGATTGGCACCGCCGTCCACTCGTCGGAGTTTGCCCCGGTTTGGAATTGGCATCACCGTTTTTCGTGGTCGGCACGACGCACAAAGTTCGGCGTCAGCCGACGGTGTCCAAGCAATTGCCGCAGGGGAAAAGCATTGCGGCGAAACCGGCCTTCCCTCACTATGGTCCGGTTCGCCTTTTCCTTCTGCTGATGGCGAACATGTGGAGCAGCCTTTGCCAGATAGCTGCGCGATGGAGAATTTTAAACCCGTCGATCTCGTGACCGACGTGCTGATCATCGGCGCGGGCGGCGCTGGCATGTACGCAGCGATTGCAGCGGCCGGAGCCGGCGCCGAGGTGCTGCTTTTGGACAAAAGTCTCATCGGGCGCGGCGGCGCGACGGTGATGGCGCAAATGACAGTAGCCGCGGCGATCGGTCATCAAACCGCAGATGATTGGACTTGGCATTTCGACGATACGTTGCAATCTGGGCGTGGCCTGTGTAACGAAGCCCTCGCCGCCTTGCTTTGCCGCGAGGCTCCGGCGCGCATCCTTGAAATGGATGGCTGGAAGGCGGGCTGGGCGCGCTCCGATGGCCATATTGCGCAAGTCATGGCGCCGGGGCACCGGCTGCCACGCTGCTGCTATGTCGATTTCCTCAACACCGGTCCGGCTGTGTCTCGAACGCTTCGGGCGCAAGTTGCCCGAGCCAGTGCTGTCAGGCGGCTCAGCAACATTGCCATTACCGAGATCGTGACTGAGGACGGCGAGGCGGTCGGCGCGGTCGGCATCGATGTGATCGAAGGCCGGTTGGTCAGCATCGCCTCCAAGGCCGTGATCATTGCGACCGGCGGCTTGACCAAGCTTTATCGGCGCAACAGTGCCTCGACCAACATGGCCGGCGAGGGCTATGCCCTGGCGCTCGCCGCCGGCGCCGAACTCATCGACATGGAATTCGTGCAGTTCTTTCCGATCGGCCATCTTGCGCCGCGGCTCGTCGGCATGGATCCGATCATGTGGGATCCCTTCCGCTACAAACTTGGCGGCCGGCTCTTAAATGGTGCTTTCGAAGAATTCGTCGAATTCTATGGCAACGATCGTACGGGCCGCTACACCGCGACGCGCGACCAGACGGCGATCGCCATTTGGAAGGAAGTAGAGGCGGGGCGCGGCTCGCCGCATGGCGGCGCGTATCTCGATTTCCGTCATTTGCCCGCCGCTACCCTTCGTGCGGCTTTCGGTCCGGTCATCGACCGCTTGGCGGCGAATGGCA
Organism: Ferrovibrionaceae bacterium; assembly: GCA_046705265.1. Taxonomy (GTDB): domain Bacteria; phylum Pseudomonadota; class Alphaproteobacteria; order Ferrovibrionales; family Ferrovibrionaceae; genus JAJYTL01. Next base: position 11,208 of record JBJKQL010000073.1, on the reverse strand, counting down.
TCGATCTTACTCGCCAAGCCGTCGAAGTGGCGCCCATCGCGCATTATCACATGGGCGGCATTCGCGTCGATACGGCGATGCGGACTTGCGTGCCCGGCCTTTTCGCTGCCGGAGAGGCGGTGGGCGGTGCGAACGGCGCCAATCGGCTCTCCGGCAATGCGGTATCCGAGGCGTTGGTCTTTGGCGAAGTCGCCGGCCGCCAAGCGGCAACCTGGGTCAAGAACGTCCAAAGCATTCGAGCGCGAGCGGCACCGGCGGCGATCGAGCGCCTCCGTGCGTTGCGTGCAGAGGGTGCGAAACAGGACGGCAGCCCAACGCGGCTCTTCTCCGAGGTTCAAGAGTTGATGGAGCAGGCTTTTGGCGTCTTTCGTACCGAGCCCCGCATGGCTGCGGGGCTTAGGCGCATCCGCGAGATGCGGAGCCGCGACTTGACATTAACAGGGATTGCGCCGGCGGGACGGTATTTTCTTGGCTTGCAGGATCGCCTTGAAGTCGAATTGGCTCTGATCGCGGCGGAGGCCGTCGCGGTGGCGGCGCTGGCGCGCCGTGAGACCCGCGGTGCGCACCGGCGCGAGGATTATCCCGAGAGTGACGAGGCGTTGATGGCGAATCAGATTTTGATGCTGGATCACGGGCAGATCGTGGCGCGCTGGGAGCCGGTCGTCCGCGCAGAGGCGGGCACGGCGCGAGTGTCGGCATGAACGGCGATTCACAATCGGTCGTGCGCTTACGGATATGCCGTGGCAGCGGCGGGGAGTTCCCATGGTTTGATGAATTCGAGGTGCCATACACCGAAGGCGCTTCCGTGCTCGACGCGCTGATTTGGATACGCGTCCATCGCGACGCAACGCTGGCCTTCCGCTACAGCTGCGTCAACGCCAATGCCTGTAAAGAATGCGTGATACAGGTAAACGGCGAGACGGTCTATGCCTGCACAGCGCGGCTGAAACGCGGGGTAATGACGCTGGAGCCGCTTGCCGGCAAAAGGCCGATCCGTGATCTTGTCGCCGATACAGCCCCGCCCAAGGAAAGACTCGGGTCCCTGCCGTAGAACGGCTTTCGTTCCGCTCAAGGATCGATCAGAACACCCGGGTTCATCAGCCCTTTGGGGTCGAGCGTTTGCTTCGCGGCGCGTAAGGCGCTCGCAAAAAGCTCCGGTCGTTGCTGGTCATACCAGGGTCGGTGGTCGCGGCCGACCGCATGATGATGGGTGATGGTGCCGCCCAGTCTGATCAGGGCGTCCGAGGCCGCATTCTTGATCGCCTGCCATTCTTCGATCATTGCCTCGCGTCGGCCGAGCGCGCGGAACGAGAAATAGGGCGCCGGCCCGTCGGGATAGACATGGGTGAAACGGCAGGTAACGCGGCCCGGCCGGCCTGTCACCGCCTTAATCGCGTTCGCGGTCGCTTCCTTGACGCCGGTATGGAAGGCGGCAAATCGGTCCCAGGTAATGGCGGTCTCAAACGTATCGGAGATAACGCCAAGTCCCGTCAGCACCTCGCGAAAGTAGGGCGCGCGGAGGAAAGCGTCGCGCCACGCACCGGCGGCGCCGGCGCGATGGGAATCGGTCTTTTCCGCCGCTCCCTTGTCAAAGCTGCCATCGTGATCGGCGGCAATTTCAAGCGCCCTGTCTAGCCATGTTTGCACAGGATGGTCGGCGTTTTCGAAGGCCAGCACCAGAAGATGCTTCGATCCGTTGCCAGCCCCCATGTCCGCCGCTTCCTCCGCGTCGATCAGCCGGCAGTTGGCGGGATAAAGGCCGGCCTGCGAAATGATGCGAACGGCTTCGACGGCGCGCGTGTAATCGCTGAAGTGGACGGCGGCGCTGGCGCGAAAAGTCGGGCGTTTCTGCAGGCGCATCCAGGCCTCCGTGATGACGCCAAGGGTGCCTTCCGAGCCGATAAACAGCCGGTCCGGTGAGGGGCCGGCGCCGGAACCCGGCAGGCGCCGCGATTCGGCAACCCCCGCCGGCGTCACCACGCGCGTGTTTTCAACCAGATCATCGATATGCGTGTAGAGCGTGGCGAAATGTCCGCCGGAGCGGGTCGCGATCCAGCCGCCCAAGGTCGAAAACTGGAACGATTGGGGAAAATGACGGAGGGTGAGGCCATGACGCGCGAGTTGGTTTTCCAGATCGGGGCCGAGGATGCCGCCCTGGATACGGGCGGTGCGCGAGATCGGATCGACCTCAATCACGCGGTTCAGGCGCTGCAGGTTGAGCGTGATCGTCGCGCTATATTTGTTGCCGAAGCGCGGTTCGACTCCACCGACAACCGACGAGCCGCCGCCGAAAGGGATCACGGCGGCACCGGTCTCATCGGCCCAATCCAGCACAGCGACAACTTCCTTCTCGCTCCGCGGCCTCGCGACGGTGTCGGGCGCATTGGGGAAGCGGCGGGTGAAGGCGTGCACGCTATCCGGAAAAGACTTGCCATAGGTGTGGATCAGCCGGTCTTCCGCCGTGCTGGAGCAGATATCGGCGAGTCGGGCCGGAGGACTGATTCGTGGCGGCGCAAGCCTGATCTCCTCGACCCGCGGCGGGGCCGTGTGGGCAAGGTCCCCAATGCCGAAAAAGGCCGCCGTCCGCTTGCCAAGGGCGCGTGCCTCCGCCTCGCTCAGGCCCTCGCCGACCAGCCCCCAGCCCCAGAATTTGAAATGCGGCTCCGGCATCCCTTCCTCCCAACCATTACACAAGGCCGGCTTTCCGCCACCGGCTCCGTTCCTATCATAAGGAGCGAGGGCGGTGGCGGACAGCGTTTCGTAACCACCCCATAACAAGGGTTGAACGCCACGGGCTTCGATGATAGGCAAATCCCCCGAATGGCGAGGGCTGGGAGTTTGCGGCAAACGCCGGGAAAGCCAGCGGGCGGCGGAATGCGTGCCCCCGATCCTCGTGATAGAGCGGAGACTGAGGCCTATGACCTACGTTGTTACGGAAGCGTGCATCAAGTGCAAATATATGGACTGCGTGGAAGTCTGCCCAGTCGACTGCTTTTACGAAGGGGAGAACATGCTGGTCATTCATCCCGACGAGTGCATCGATTGCGGCGTGTGCGAGCCCGAATGCCCGGTCGAGGCGATCGTGCCCGATACGGACGGTGAAGTGGAAAGCTGGGTTAAGCTGAACCGCGACTACGCGGAAAAATGGCCGAACATCACACGTAAGGGTGAGCCGCCAGCCGATGCGGATGAATTCCGCGACGTTACGGGAAAATTCGATAAATATTTTAGTCAGGAGCCAGGAAAGCGCACGTAAAGAGAGCGATCATTCCTGGAAATACAGCAATGAGATGTGGGCGCTGCCTGCCAAGGGCAAGCAATAAATGATTCCCTGTCAATTTCAGCGGATTTGTCATATAGTAATCGCCTGATCAATCACGCTCTCGCCGCCATCTTGGGGCTGGTTTTTTCCCGGGTGGCAGGGCATGGATTGGAGGCGAATCCACTTGGCTTTGGGAACTCGAACGTCACGCGCCGGTTCGTCCGGAATCGCGAAAGGGAAGGTTCTTGCTTCTTTGCCCGCAGGGCGGCCATCGAAGGCAAAGGAAAAGAGCATAAAGAGCATGTCGAAAAAGGGCGAATTCTCGCCCAACGACTATGTGGTCTATCCGACCCATGGTGTGGGCAGAGTATTGAAGATCGAGAAGCAGGAAGTTGCTGGAATGAAGCTTGAGCTTGTGGTTATCGAGTTCGAGCGCGATAAGATGATTCTGCGTGTGCCGCTCGGTAAGGTGCAGGCCGTCGGCATGCGGAAGTTGAGTTCGCCGCAGAAGATGAAGTCGGCCCTCGCCACGCTCAAGGGCCGAGCCCGCGTGAAGCGCACCATGTGGAGCCGACGCGCCCAGGAGTACGAGGCGAAGATCAATTCCGGAGATCCGATTTCTATCGCCGAGGTGGTGCGCGACCTGCATCGCAGCGCCGACCAGCCCGATCAGTCCTACAGCGAGCGACAGATTTACGAGGCCGCTCTCGATCGCCTGGTGCGGGAGCTCGCGGCGGTCGAGCACATCGACGAAGTGGTTGCCACCGAGCGTCTGGAGAAGATGCTGCAGGCAGCCTGACGGCGGTCGGAGCAGCGCCTTTCCGTCCTCGAGTCGGGCGGGAAGGCCGGGTGCCTGAGGCCCCGGTTTACGGTCCGGGGCGGCTTATGCTTAAGGGGGTACCCTGTCTTGCCCTTAGCGAGGCAGGAGGTGACAATGGCTCTAAAGCCATGACGGCCGCCACTGACGAAATCTTTGCCGTTTTAAACTGCGCTAAGCGGGTGTGGGCCGTCGCCGCCATCCACGGCGAGGCGGAGAGGCTTGGCACCTTGCACAACGCGATGCGGCCGCGATTCGAGCCTGGCGATCGGTTGGTCTATCTCGGCAATTATCTCGGTCACGGCCGAGCGATCCGCGCGACACTTGACGAGCTTCTTTCCTTCCGCCGCGAAGTCCTCTCTCTACCGGGCCTCGAGCCCGAAGATATCGTCTATCTGCGCGGTGCTCAGGAGGAGATGTGGCACAAGCTCCTCCAGCTTCAGTTTGCGCCGTCGCCGAGCGAAGTTTTCGAATGGATGATGCGCCAGGGGGTCGGCGCGACGCTTGAAGCCTATGGCGAGCCACCCGAGCGTGCCCGTGGTCGCCTGCGCGAAGGGGCCTTGGCCCTGACCCGGTGGACCAGCGGGCTGCGCGAGACCGTGCGTGGCAATCCGGGGCATGAACAGCTTCTCACCTCGCTTCGCCGGGCCGCCTACACCCGGGGCGGCGAGTTGCTTTTGGTTCATGCCGGCATCGATCCCGAACGCCCGTTGACCGAGCAGATCGACACTTTCTGGTGGGGCAGCGGTAATTTCGCCACCTTGACGGAACCTTACGCGGGCTTTGCCCTGGTGGTGAGCGGCTTCGACCGCCATCGTGTGGGCCCGCGATTCGGCCCGGTGACCGCCACGATCGACGGCGGTTGCGGCTTCGGCGGCAGGCTGAACGCTGTCTGCTTCGATCTTTCCGGCCGCAAGGTGGATTGGATCGAATCCTAAGCGCGTTGTTCGTGCGACTGGCGTTTGCCCCTGGCGGGTTCCGGATGACAGCGCGCCAAGCTTTCCTATAGAGTCCTCGGCAACTTGCAAGGGAAGGCGTTTCATCAGGGGGACGGCCAAGTGATCAAGGGTTCGGTTGTCAGGCGGCTGCCGATGAAGTCGGTCGCAGGGATCTTGGGTGCGTTGTTGGCGGGTGGACTTGCGGTGGCTTTGTTCGTCGTCCCGCAAACGGCCTTGGCGGCCGAGCCCGCGATGATTTCCGTCGCCGGCGGTTATTTCGACGTCTTTCATCGCCACAAGCCAGCGGCCGAGGTGACGCTCGAGTATCGGTCAGGTGAGACGTTTTTCTATTTTCATCCCATTGTCGGCGTCATGGGAACGAGTGATCACGGCGGTTATGTTTATGCCGGCGTCATGCTTGATATCCCGCTGATCGATCATATCTGGCTGACGCCGAGCATCGCGCCTGGCCTTTACGCAGAGGGGAACGGAAAGCACCTCGGCTGTCCGGTGGAGTTTCGTTCCCAGATCGAGATCAGCTATCGCTTCTCGGGCGGCTCCCGCCTCGGCGTGACCTATAGTCACATGTCGAATGCGGGGCTTGGACACGACAATCCGGGCGTCGAGATCGCGCAGGTGAGCTACGCCGTCCCCTTCGACGACATTTTCGGGCACTGAAAATGGCGGCGCCTTCGCCTCGGAGCGGCGGGCGCGTTCTTGTCGATTCCCTGGTTGGACATGGCGTCGACATGGTATTTTGCGTGCCCGGCGAAAGCTATCTTGCGACGCTTGATGCCTTCTATGACGCGCGCAACACCATCCGCGTCATCACCTGCCGCCACGAGGCCGGCGCCGCCAACATGGCCGAGGCCTATGGCAAGCTGACCGGCAGGCCCGGAGTCTGCTTCGTCACCCGCGGGCCCGGCGCCTGCCATGCTTCGATCGGTCTTCACACCGGCTTGCAGGATTCGACGCCGATGGTTCTTTTCATCGGTCAGATCGAGCGCGTGGCGCAGGAACGCGAGGCATTCCAAGAGATTGACTACCGTCGCATGTATGGGCCGCTCGCCAAATGGGTTGGCCAGATCGACAACGCGGCGCGCATCCCGGAGATGGTGAGCCACGCATTCTATACCGCCTGCGCCGGTCGGCCGGGGCCGGTTGTGCTGGCGATTCCGGAAGACATGCAGATGGACGTGGTGACGGTCGCCGACGCCGATTCCTATAAGGTGGTGCGGCCGCATCCCGCGCCGGAGGATATCGTGACGCTGAAGCGCTTACTTGCGGCGGCGAGCCGGCCGTTGATGATCCTGGGCGGCGGCGGCTGGTCGGCCGCGGCGGTGGCCGGCATCCGCACCTTTGCCGAGGCCTTCGACCTGCCGGTCGCGGTGTCCTTTCGCTCGCAGGACCTCTTTGACAATACGCACCGGAACTATGCCGGTGATCTCGGCTCGGCAACGGCGCCTTCGCTCGTCCGCCGGGTCAAGGAGAGCGATCTCCTGATCGCGGTCGGCGCCCGGCTTGGTGAAATGACGACGCAAGGTTATAGCCTGATCGAGCTGCCGCGCCCGAAGCTGACCTTGATCCACGTTCATGCCGATGCGGAAGAACTTGGCCGCGTGTTTCAGCCCGATCTTCCGATCAACGCGAGTCCTACACCCTTCGCTGCGGCGCTCGAGGGCGCGAGACCGGATTCGCCACCTGTTTGGGCCGCCTGGACGCGCGCGGCGAACCAGGATTACCGCGACAATCTCGCCCCCGGCGTGGTTTCGGGCGCACTCGACATGAACGTCGTGATGAAGGTACTGGCGGAAAAACTGGCGAAGGACGCCATCGTCGTCACCGACGCCGGCAATTATTCCGGCTGGGTGCAGCGCTATCACCAATCCACCGTCTACCGCAGCCTGCTCGGCCCGACCTCCGGCGCCATGGGCTATGGCGTGCCGGCGGCGGTGGCGGCCGGCCTGGTGCATCCCGAGCGCGAGACGATCTGTTTCGTCGGCGACGGCGGCTTTCTCATGTCGGGGCAGGAGATCGCGACCGCGCTTCAGTTCGGCGCGAAGCCGATCATCCTCATCGTGAACAACGGGCTTTACGGCACCATCCGCATGCATCAGGAGCGCGACTATCCCGGCCGATCGGTCGCGGTGAATTTGCAGAACCCGGATTTTGCCGCCTATGCCAAGGCTTTCGGCGCTTACGGCGAGGTGGTGGAGAAGAGCGAGGATTTCGCCCCGGCGCTTGCCCGCGCGCGGCGCGCGGGCCGGGCTGCGATCCTTGAGCTTCGCCTCGATCCTGAAACCATAACTACGCGCGCCACCTTGAGCCAGATCCGCGGCCGCGGCCGCGCCAAGGCTTGAGGGAATGACGCCGGCTCGGGGGGTGCTGGCCTCTCGTCTTCGCAGGTACCGGCGTGATACTCTGGTCTTCGCGTCCCCGTAGCTCAGTCGGATAGAGCACGAGATTCCTAATCTCGGGGTCACAGGTTCAAATCCTGTCGGGGACGCCATATTTTTCAATTACTTATCGTAAAACGCCTTGGCGATGTTTCGGTCTTGGCTACCATATGGCAACCACGCGACTTAATTTCGCGCTCCTTTTTAGGGCTGCAATAAACTCTTCGCCCGCTTTTTAGGGCGGCGCGAAATTCAGGGGGCGGCGCCCGATATTCCTGTTCTCAGGTGGCGGGTGCATTTTTTCAACTCGGTTCATTATGGCATCGGGAAATTCGGAATTCGGCCCCTTTTGGGGCTCCGGTCAACACTTCGGCCGCCTCTGTTATCCCCTGTTAGCAGGGGCGCGTCCTCCCGCAGCCTTTTGCGGCGAAATAAAGCGTTTTGTGGAATTCTACGGCATTAAAACGGCTTAAGGCGCTCAATTATATTGGCAGGTTTGTGGTGATTCCGCTTGACAGCGAAAGGACTTAGCGACCTTCGGCTCCCCAAAACAGCGGAAGCACGCGAGATCGTCCGCCAGAAGGCGGCAGCCTTGGCTTTTCGCGCGCATGGTGGACTGAAGAAAGATGGGACGCCGGCCGAGTTCGCAATGCCTAATGACACGGCATCAATTGGCCCTCGATGTGGCATCTACCCGGCATCGATCGCGCTATGATCTTCAATTTCTTTATCGCCCTTTCTCTTTGCGGCAAAAGGACTTATACCAAATCTCGGTGAGGTTGACTCATCGGGATTTGGGTAAGCCCGCGCGGCGCTTGAGCGAAACCAACCAGCGAATGGTCGGAGACCATGAGCGTTGGTATTAGGCGTCGATTTCAGGGGCGCTGCAGATTCCGATCGTTCCGGCCAGGTAATCCGAATTGGATCCGGCCGTGGTTCCGATTTCATTCCGGCCACCATTACGATGTGATGGCGGCCACGTCGGTAACGATCTCCCAGCAGGTCTGAAGTGCTCATCGCATGGCGATAGTGCTCCCGTCAAGGTAGCGGTGTGATTGGGTGCGGCCGTCCCCGTTTTCCACGGGCCCGGGGCGCCGCGGCGCGCCTTTGAACGGCGAACGCGGCGGCGCCCCTGTTGGGGGCCTGTGGTGAACGGGGGGCGGGCGCTGGCAGTCACGATGGCTCAGCTTTCGTCTTTGCGCGCTTTCAGCTTGCGCATGGATTCACCTGTGAGGTCGATTCTGTAGGCGGCGTGAACGATGCGATCGAGGATCGCGTCACCGAGAGTTGGATCGCCAATGACCTCATGCCAGCGATCCACGGGGACCTGGCTTGTGATGAGCAAGGATCCGCGACCCTGGCGGTCCTCGACGATTTCGAGCAGATCGCGCCGGTGATCGGCGGTCAGGGGCTGTCCGAAGTCATCGAGCAGCAAGAGGTTGACGCGGGCCAGGCTGGCGAGGAGCTTGGCGTAGCGGCCGTCGCCGCGGGCGAGATCGAGAGCGGCGAAGAGCCTGGGGACACGCTGATAGAGGACGGAGAAGTCTTCCCGGCAGGCTTGATGTGCGAGAGCACAAGCAAGCCAACTTTTGCCGATACCCGTTGGCCCGCCGAGGATCAGGTGGCGATGATCGCGGATCCAATGACAGCTGGCGAGTTTGAGGAAGAGGGCCTGGTCGAGGCCGCGGCGGGTGCGGTAATCGACATCCTCGATGGTGGCGGTGTGGCGCAGCTTGGCGCGCCGGGATCGGGTCTCGAAGCGCTTCTGGCGGCGCAAGGTGATCTCATATTCGAGGATCAGGGCCAGCCACTCGGCGTGGCTGAGGCCGGCGGCGGTGGGATTGGCCTCGAGTTCCTTGAAGCCTTTGGCGCAGCCATGAAGGCCGAGCTGGTTAAGGGTTTCCAGAGTAGGATGAGTGAGCATCGGGCTTTTCCTCAATGATAGTAGCGGCCGCCGCGGATATTGGCGTGAAGCAGGGGCGCTTCCTCGGTATTGCGGCGGGCGGATTTGCGGTCGAGATTGTTTTGCAGGATTGAAGCCAGGCTTTTTGACGACAGGGCGCCGATCTCGAGCGCCCGGGCGCAGGCCGCCTCGGCCCGTTCCGGCGCGATGCCGCGCAGACACTTGAGAATGCCGAGGCAGCTGCGAAAGCCTTGTTCGGGATGTTTGCGGCTGGCGAGGATGGCGACGATCAGGGCCTCGGTGTTGGGGCCGATGGCCGCCGCCTCGCGGCGGAAGCGGGCCTCGTTCCAATCGGCGTAGTAACGGTGCGAGCTCGGCATGTGCTCGGGCTTTGTGGCATGAGCGGCGCCGCCGTAACGGCGCACATGGACAGCGACCCGGCGCCCTTTGTGGAATATCTCCACCATATTGGTGGTGAGGCGGGCCTCGACCTCCTGGCGGATCAGGCCATAGGGCACCGAATAGAAGAAGCCGAACAGTTCGACATGATAATCAAGACCGACGCGGGCGCGCTTCCACTCGGCATACTCGTAAGGAACCTCCGGCAACGGCTGCATCGCCGGCCGTTCGATTTGCAGGAAAAGATCGCGGCGGCTGACGCCGAGCCGACGCATGATCCGACCGTTGAGGTCTTCGAGCGCCTGCTGAATGGCGCGGTTGCTCTCCTCGAGAGAGAAGAAGATCTGATGGCGCAGGCGGCCGAGGATGTAGGTCTGAGCAAATTTAACCCCCACCTCCACTTTTGCTTTATCCCGGGCGTGATGAGGCCGGGCCGGAAGGATGCCGAGCGAATAATATTCGGCCATGCGGCCGTAAGTTCGGTTGACCTCCGGGTCGTAGAAGGATGGCTTGTGCACGCCGGACTTCAAATTGTCCGGCACCAAGAGCCGCGGTGAAGAGCCATAGAAGGTGAGCATGCGCACGTGCGCGCCGATCCAATCGGGCAAAGTCTGCGTCCAGGTCGCCTCGGCGTAGGTGTAATTCGAGGCGCCGAGCACGCTGACGAAGATCTCCGCAGAGCGGGATGCGCCGTTCCCCGGGTCGACAATGGCAATCTTTTTGCCCGAATAATCGACGAAGACCTTGTCGCCGGCGACGTGATGCTGGCGCATCGTCGGTGACAGCCGCAGCTCGAACTCGCGAGCCAAATCACAGAAACGGCTATAACCGTATCCTTCGGGGTGAACCTGCCGATATTCCTCCCACAGCAGCGTCAGATTGACGCCGGGACGCTTCAGCTCGCGCGCCACGGCCGCCCAATCCGGCTCGACACGGCGGCGGGTGCCCGGCTTGATGCCATTGCCGCCGAATAAGCGTCGCTCCAGAACCTCGTCGCTGAGGTCTTCCGGCAGCGGCCAGGTCAATCCGGCCGCCGTTATCCGCGCCAGGTAATCCTGGACCGTGCTGCGCGCCACCCCGATGTGCCGCGCCAACATCCGATCGCTCAGGCTCCTGCCGCAACGCTTCAGTCGCAAAAGTTCTCGTATTTGCCTCATCGTCAGCCCCTTCTTCGGCATTACGCCCCCCTTCACTCAGGAAAGGCGCATGCTTGGTTGATGCTGACCTGGCAGGCAAATCGTTATCCCGTTCCGCTCATCCACCACCTATGCAGGTGGCCGGTTAATTCTCGGAATGGTGGCCGGATCCAAATCGGAATGGTGGCCGGATAATCCTCGGAACGGTGGCCGGATCCAAATCGGAATGAGTGGCCGGATCAAATCGGAAACTCTGAGGCTTCAAATAGGTCCCGCGCTTACGCTGCGGCGAGCTTGCTAACGCGGGACCGATTTGAAGCCAGATTGAACGAAGCCGCGTGAGGCGGGGATGGACCT
>JBJKQL010000072.1:0-12082 GCA_046705265.1 Ferrovibrionaceae bacterium | reverse complement strand
AATATTTGGAGCTCCAAGGCCGACGTCTTCGCTTCCGCTGCGAACTACTTATCCAAGGCCGGCTGGAAACGAGGGCAAGGATGGGGAGTCCCGGTGCGACTGACCCGAGCCATCGGTCCTTGGCGGGTGGGCTATGGCGTGAACCGGTCTCTTTCGGCATGGCGTCGCCTCGGCGTTCGGCCGCTTCCCGGCAAGCGTTTTCCGCGCTGGCTCGACAAACAAGCCGCGCTTGTCCTTCCCGGAGGTGCGAAAGGCCCGGCGTTTCTGCTCGGGCCCAATTTCAGCGCCCTGATGAACTGGAATCGTTCGGTCTTCTTCGGAACGGCGGCGGGGCTGCTTGCTGATCGAATTGGTGACCGCTAGACTCCGGATTCGTGTCTTTTCGCGACATTTTGCCGGTGGGGGAATTGGCAAGACAATGGGGCGCGTGTCTCGCATTGGGGCCTGGGGTACGCTCGGACTCGCTTTGGTCCTTGCCGGATGCGCGGGTCAACCCACGGCTATATCGTCTTCTGGACCTTATCCCAACGCGAAGGGCTACATTCTTGGGGCGCCCTACCAAGTCGATGGCGTCTGGTACCACCCGCATCTCTCGCCGCATTACGATAAGACGGGCATCGCGTCGTGGTATGGCATTCCGTTCGAAGGGCGTCTCACCGCGGACGGCGAGGTTTATAATCAAAACGCTCTGACTGCGGCGAGCCCGACCTTGCCTTTGCCAAGCTACGTGCGCGTGACAGATTTGCAGAATGGGCGGTCGATCGTGCTGCGGGTCAATGACCGTGGCCCCTTCGTCAATGGCCGTCTCCTCGACGTGACGCGCCGCGCGGCGCAGCTTCTCGGTTTCGAGGAGGCCGGCACCGCGGAAGTTCGCGTGCAGGCGGTGCCGGGGCCGAGTGGAACGCCGATTCCAGGAACCAGCAACGTCATGGTTGCGTCTCGACAGAGCGCCCCCGCGGCTGCGCCAGCGGCCAATCTAGCTCCGGCATACCGAACGGATGCGGCGACGGCGACACCGTCGCCGACCTCCGGTACCGCTACGATTGCGATCCCGCACGCCATGTCCGCGGGTCCTGTACAGATGGCGGCGCTCCCGCCGGAGGGGGCTGCCGATCCTTCAACGAGCGGGAGTGCCACAAGCCCGGTGTTGCCCGCCACAACGAGCAGCACCCAAGTCGGGCATTGGGTCGCGCAGGACGCCAATCTCGCCGCAACCCTTCGTCAGGAGCCGGTCCATCCAACCCATATTTTCATTCAGGCCGGCGCGTTCGAAAGCTACGGTAACGCCAATCACTTGCGTCAGAGGCTCACGCGCATCGGCACGGTTCAGGTAACCCGGGTGACCGTGCGTGGCATCCAGTTCTACCGCGTTCGCCTCGGCCCGATCGGGTCTGTTACCCAGGCCGATGAAATGCTTCAAGAGCTCATCGGGATTGGCCAAACGAACGCACGCATCGTGGTCGATTAAGCGTGCGGTCTCCGGATTGCATAACGGCGGGTTTGGCCGCAATCTCGACATGATCGGAGAATAAAGCTGGCGGATATCGCAAGCTTTGATGATCTTCGGGGGAATGCCGTTATGAGCCGTCTCGCCTTGCTTTCCTGTCTGTCGCTGCTCTTCGCGTGGGCTGGAACGGCGGCGGCAGCCGCGGCTTCGGCCGCAGCGCCTGCGATGACCCCATCGGCGCTTGGCGCGCAGCGCGGGACGAAGCTCCCACCGATTATTTCCGGGCGGTGGCAGAGCCTTGGCAAGGACCAGGTTTATGCCTTTGGCGGCAACCCGATCGACGTGGCGGCAGGACAAGCGATCCTTCTCGACGCCACGACCGGGCAGGTGCTTTATGCGAAGAATCCGTATCAGGAGACGGCGCCGTCATCACTCACAAAAATGATGACGCTCTATCTCACATTCAAGCGATTGGCATCGGGACAGCTTAAGCTCACATCCCAGTTGCCGGTGAGCGCCAAGGCATGGCGGATGGGCGGCTCGAAGATGTTTGTCCGGGTCGGCGGCGAGGTCAGCGTGAACGATTTGATTCAGGGCGTGGTTGTCGATTCAGGCAATGACGCCTGCATCGTTCTTGCCCAGGGAATTGCCGGAACCGAAGCTGCCTTCGTCACGTTGATGAACGTGGAGGCCAAGGCGCTCGGCATGGATCACACCCACTTCGTGGATGCGTCAGGCTGGCCGAAACCGGGCCATTACTCGAGTGTCGCGGATCTCGCCATCCTCGCCGACCATCTCATATACGATTTTCCACAGTATTATCATTACTTTGCACAAGTGTCTTACAGTTATAACGGCATCCGTCAAGGAAACCGGAATCCGCTGTTATACGGAAAATACGCGAGCCTTCACGTCGACGGCCTGAAGACGGGCGATACCGAGGAAGGCGGTTACAGTCTCGCCGTATCGGGTGAGAAACATGGCGTGCGGCTGATCGCCGTTCTTAATGGCGCACGCTCGGCGAACGCGCGAGCGCGCGAGGGCGCGCGCCTTCTGCACTGGGGGTTCACGGCGTTCGAAAGCGAACAATATTTCGCCAAGGGAGCGGAGGTCACTCACGCCCAGGTCTGGTTGGGGGGGAAGGCGAGGGTGCCCTTGGTCGCGCATCAGAACGTGGTGGTGACGGTGCCGCGCGCGGTCGCTTCGCAAGTCAAAGTCACGGCAGTCTACAATAGCCCTATTCCGGCGCCGATTACGATCGGCCAGCAACTCGCGGCGCTGGTCATTACCTACCCGGGGGGGACGCCGACCACGATGCCACTTTATGCCGGCGCCAGTGTAACGCGTCTTCAGGGAATCGACCGGCTCGAAGCGGCGCTGCGCTATTTGGTCTGGGGTGCGCCGGGGCCGTGAAATCCGGACGTTTTATATCCTTCGAGGGTGGCGAGGGGACGGGGAAAACCACGCAGGTCACGAAGCTGACCCGTCACCTCGTTGCCGCCGGCCTCGGTGTCGTTGAAACCCGGGAACCAGGGGGAACCCCCGCGGCCGAGGAGATCCGCCGCCTGCTTGTCGAAGGCGACCCTAAGCGGTGGGAGCCGCTGAGCGAGCTTCTGCTTCACTTCGCGGCGCGGCGCGAGCATCTCGACAAGGTGATCTGGCCGGCCCTGCATCGCGGTCAATGGGTCGTATCCGACCGCTTCGCCGATTCGACAAGGGCTTATCAGGGATCGGGCCTCGGTCTGCCATCGACGACAATCGAGACTCTTTATGATCTGAGCGTCGGCGACTTCGCGCCCGATCTCACCTTCATTTTGGATCTGCCCGCCGAGATCGGATTGAGGCGGGCAAAATGGCGCGGTGACCCGTCTGCCCGCTACGAACGCATGGGACAGGATTTCCACGAGCGGTTGCGCGAAGGGTTTCTCGCCATCGCCAAGGCGCATCCTGACCGCTGCCGGGTCATCGACGCAACGGGAACGCCGGAGGCGATCGAGACGGCAATCTGGCGGACCGTGGCGGAACGGTTTGAACTCCTGTCATGACCGGGCAGGGGCATGACGGCGAGCTTCCTCATCCACGAGACGTCGCCGATCTAATCGGCCACGAGGCAGCCGAGGCGGCCCTGCTTGACGCCTGGAATTCCGGACGGCTGCCACATGCCTGGCTGATCACCGGACCCAAGGGCACTGGCAAGGCAACGCTTGCTTATCGCTTCGCCCGCTTCGTTCTGGCACAAGGCCCGACTGGCCGAAGCGGGAGCCTCTTCGGCGCGGGAAACGACCTTGCGGTCGCCGCCGATGATCCGATCTTCCGCCGGGTCGCCTCAGGGGGGCACGCGGATCTTCTAACCGTGGAGCGGCCGGTCGACACGAACGGCCGTCGCAAGACGGAGATTACCGTGAACGAGGTGCGGCGGCTCCGAGAGTTCTTCACCTTGACCGCCGCCGAAAGCGGCTATCGCATTGCGATTGTCGATAGCGCTGATGAACTAAATAGAAACGCTGCAAATGCGTTATTGAAGATTCTTGAGGAACCACCTGAGAAGTCGTTGATTCTTCTTGTGGCGCAGGGGCCAGAAGCCTTGCTCCCCACCGTTCGTTCGCGCTGCCGCCGTCTCGTCTTGCGACCGCTGTCGGATGACCTCGTCATGACACTGCTCTCGCGCCACTATCCGGCCCTTCCTCAAAACGAACGGAAAGCGCTGGCGGAGCTCGCGGGTGGCAGTCCGGGCCGTGCCCTTGGCCTCGCGGAAGCTGGGGGAATCGCCCTCTATCGGGATTTGGTTGCCTTGCTGGCGCCGCTTCCGCAGCTCGATTGGGCGGCCGTGCATCATTGGGCAGATCACCTGGCTCGACGCGAGAATGACCGGCTTTATGCCCTTACCCTTAATCTCCTCATGCTGTGGCTATCTCGATTGATGCGAAGTGCGGCAACGAGGAGCGACGTTGCGGAGAGCGTCCCGGGCGAATTCGCCCTTCGGCCGCTGGTCGCCGAGTTCGGACTGAAGTGCTGGCTTGCGGCCGCCGAAGACATCACGCGCGATGCCGCCCTCGCGGATGCGCTCAATCTGGATCGGAAGCAATTGTTGCTTAATGCGGTTTTCTCGCTCCGCCGCGCGGCCGAACCGATGACGGTTTAGATTTCCTTAACGGGAACAGTGGTAGATCAAGTTATGGGACCATCCATTGAAGCGGCCGCATCGCCGCCCAAGGGGCATGATCGGGCAAGGGCCCCCTCGACGGTTAAGCCGGAAACGATCACGGCTCAGGTGAAGAGGCTACTCTATTATCTTTATGAGCAGCGGCTTTTTCGGCAAGTCCGGCACGGCGCTATGCCGGGGCATATCGGCATTATTCTCGACGGCAATCGCCGCCACGGATTTCGCCGGGGAATAACCGATCCTCAGACAATTTACGGCATCGGTGCCGGCAAGCTGGACGAGGTTCTCGACTGGTGTGGCGAGTTTCGCATTCCGGCGGTGACGCTTTGGGTGCTCTCCACCGACAATCTCGGCCGTGGGTCGGCCCAGGTTTCGGGCATCCTGATGGCAATCGAAGAGAAGCTGCTCGCGCTTGCGACCGACCCCGAGATTCATCACCGTCGCGTTCGGGTGCAGGCGATCGGCCGGCTTGATCTTCTACCGCCCTCGGTTTTGGCGGCGATCGACACGGCGCGCGAGGCGACCGCCCCCTACGACAGCATGGTGCTCAACATCGCGGTTGCCTATGGCGGGCGTGACGAGATTGTCGATTCGGTTCGTTCCTTCCTTAAGCAGGAAGCGCAAAGCGGCGCCAGCCTGGAAGAGGTGATCGACCGCGTCACCACGGCGGCGATCAGCGAAAATCTGTATATGAAGGGCCTGCCGGATCCGGATCTCATCATCCGCACGAGCGGCGAAATCCGTCTGTCCGGATTTTTGCTGTGGCAAAGCGCTTACAGCGAATTCTACTTTTCCGACGTTTATTGGCCTGCCTTCCGCAAGATCGATTTCCTGCGCGCAATCCGCTCCTATCAGGAACGGCATCGGCGCTTCGGCGGGTAACAACGGACGTCAAACCGTGATCCGCCGCGGCAAGGACCGTGGGATCGTGCCGGTGTGAACAGCGGTGAGATCCAGCCTCTATTCAGCGGAATCTCGATCGTGATGAGTGTTGAGCGCCAAACGGTGAAACCCAGCGGCTGTCCCCGCAGGACACCAAGGGTCCGCCAGCGGCGCAGCATCGCGACATTACATCCTGACTGACCCGATTTGCGCCGTTCGCGCTTATCTGACCCGCGAGCACGCCGTCGCCGTCTGTAGATTCATTGACGGACTGCTTGAGAAGGTTCGGGTCATCGCCATCTTGTGCGGCCACGACGAAATCGGCCACAAACGCTAACTCATGCGGTTCACCCGTTAAAAACGTTGGTGAAACCATCAATAAATTTGAAGTCTTCGACAAAAATATGAATCAGAGACAAAGTGGTGTCAATTTTCTCCCCTTTTATCGCCAAACGGCCGCGACGATTTCGCCGCATATCGGTGACTTTAACCTGCGGTTAACAGTCTTTGTCGTAAACTTGGCGGATGGGAGACGTATATGCCGACACCAACGCATTCTAAAACCCAGAGCCCGCCAAGCGGCGTCCGACGAACGAAATTCTCCGGAGCTCCCGGGCGCAAGGCGGACTCCTTGACCGCGAAAGCACGTCTGCGCCGCAAAGGGAATGGAAAGGGAAGACCCCGGGGCCGGCGCGCCGTGAGTACGCGTCTCGACAATGAGAGCGTTCTTCAGCGGCTGCGACACAAAGCCACTTGCCCGGCGGGTGATGACGCTGCTCTTGGGCATATATTCCGGCGGTTGAGAGAACGCGGCCTTTCGGTCTATGACGTCGATGACGAGTTCTTTTCATGGCTCGACAGCATAACGAAAGGAAAAGTCGCACGCCGTGCCGCGGAGAAGCGATGGCGGGAGTTGCTTCTCGCGAAGCGTCTTCGACTATTTCGTCGGGCATGGCTGCGGGCTCGTAAGCGCCATCCCGAGTTGAGCTTGCCTTCTATCACGTCGCCCCGCGACCCTTCCTTGCGGCAAATCGCCCCGGAACGGGCCCCCAGGCTCGCGCGCCAGCTACAGAAATTTAAGGAACGAGCAGCGAAGGGAAAAGACAAGCTAGCGCCACTTACCATTAAAAGCTACGTCGGCAGCGTCAACATCATCGCCGCCGCGCTAGCGGCTGATGGAATGCCGATCGACGATCACTTTGGCATCGAGGATCTCGCCGATCCCAAGGTCGTCCAGGCGTTCCTTCTCCTCGAGGAAAAGCGGAAAGCAAAGCGGGCCGCGACCAGAGCAAAACTCGCCGGGTTGGCTCGGATTGCAGCCGATACGTTGCGTAAAGGGCACAAACATGTCATTGCACTGCGAGCGCGAGCGCACCGCCGCCAGGTCCGCCCCGGGCTCTCGCTCGATCAGCTTAAGATGCTTGACAGCCTTGTGACCCCAATCGAGTTCCAGCGCTTCTACTTCCTGCCGAAACAGTTGCTGTCCGTAGCAAGCGATCGTCATGAGCATCATAATCATCGGCGTGTTGTTGCCACCGCGGCTATAGTCCTCGCCATCCTCCTCGATCTTGTCGGATTCGGCCCGCACGATCTCCACGACCTGAAGATCGGCAAGGAAATCTTTTCGCGGGACGGCAGATGGTTCGTTCTCGCTCCCGCGCTTCAAAAGGAGGCGGCGGCCGAGGAGCTCCCGTTGAGCAGTCGGACGTGCAAAATCATGGACAAGGTTCTGTTGCTGCGTCGGGAGTTTGGTCAGACCGAGGAGTGGCTGTTTGCCGGACCACACGGCGATCGCGCGAAAATTGACGCCGCGACTCAAAAATTCAACGATACCGTCACTCGGTACTGGGGTAGCCCATTCACCTATCAAATTATCCCCGACATCGCGACCGTGCTTCTTTTGAAAGAAGAGGAGACACATACCGATGTCGCCGCTGTGCTGCGCCGGAATGAAGATCCCCGGACACCTGAGCGGCGCTTTCGGGCATTGCTTGGCGCCGGCCAGCTCAAACCATGATTGCCAGCTCCTTGCGCCTCCGACACCATGGTCTTCGCTTTCTTCATCATGCCGAAGACAAAGAGAGAAACTCGATGTTCCGGTTCTGGAAAGGTAACAGGGACAGAAAAGTGGAATTGCTTCAACGCATCATGGAAGCCAGAAAATGTCGAAACCGGTAACTCGTCCAGCTGTCCGGTGGGCCGAAGGCGCGGCCTCCAATCTCACGGAGTTTGAGCGGGATCGCCTCAAGCGGCTTAGCCCCGCCTTGGCGGCGGAATGGTGCACACTTCGAGGCTATGCGGCCACACAAGAGGGCGCGCCGACTCCGGTCGACTGGTCACCCGCCACAGCTAAAATGACCCTTGAACCCTTTATCCGGATGGTCGAATTCGCCGAGGCGTCGGGATGCGGCCCAATTACAAGCTGCGCCGATCTCGTGCGTCGCCGGACATTCAAAGCTGTCGTGCGCCGAATGCGCCAAATCTGGTCTAGCCCCAAGACGGCGCTCATCGCTCTCGGGGGGCTGAGGACAATGCTAACTCCACTTGGATTTTCCGTTCCCGACGGGCTCAAGGACGAGATTGCCAATCTCAAACACTTACCGCGGACGAACCGATGGGATCGCGTACCGGAAGATCTGGATTTGGTTTTCTACAAAGCACACAAACTTACATCGGCTGCACGTTTATATGCACGAGTCGATCCGTTGCGTGGTGCCCTCTACAGCCGTCAGGCGGCACTGCTCGCGCTTGCGGCTGAGTCGGGCTTTCGCCGCGGCGAACTGGCGGGGCTCCGTAACGTCAACGTTGTATTAGGAGATGACGGACTGTATCGAGTCTATGGCGCAGCCTCGAAGAGTAAGGCGCGCAAGCCGGTGCGGGCTGTAATTCGCAATCCATATGCCGTGGAGTGCGTCAAGTATTATCTCGAAGTGGGGCGGCCGGAGTTGGCCCGACGTGCTGAGAAAAAAGCCAACAGACGGGTCGAGGATGCACTGTGGATTACTAAGCGAGGTCGAGAAGTCCATGTGAGCAATATCACCAACGAAATCGTGGACACAAGTTTGCCGCTGATCGGCGTAGCGCTGACACCGAATTTGTTTCGACGCGCAAAAACTTCGGCTGCTAGGGGTGCCACGGCGGTTGAGGCCGCCGGCAATCATGGACCCCAATCGACGACCGGGCGAAGGCTCTATGCGCGTCGCGCTGCGCGGGTGTTGATAATCGAGAATCAATTAAGAATGGAACGGCTCGCGGTGGAGGGCCTCAAGCGGGCGCGTGAGCGGCGTCGGACCTCCCCCCGTCATTGACGCGCGATATGCTCGCCGCGTCGGCAGCAAGGGCCTTTCCGCGTTCGCCAATCCGTGCGGGATTATCCGTTGGGGCGACAACCGAACGCGTTGTGTGAGGGGCAGGATTGCGTTCATTGGGATGAACGGGACGCTGTGGCTTGGATGCTTTCTCATGACTTATCCGGTTATCAAAGTGGCTCGCCTTCGAGCAGCCGATTCCATCCCAAGAGATTGGTCATTACTCCCGTCGCTGGATCCAAGATCCCGCTGATCTACTGGGAATTCGCTATTTAATCCTTCTCAATATGCTCGGCAAGCACTTCACGTATCGGTCGAGGCCGGCTGTTGTAATCGTTGGCCGCAATGTATCTGTGTGGGCCTCGGCGGTGGCTTCGCGGTAGCGCTTCCAGCGCTTATTTCGATGAGTAATTCTGCCAGTCTCCCAGCGCCAGGCGCTTCAAGATTCTTGGCGTTGCGAATCGTATTCGCGCCAGCTTGTCCCTTCACCCGCGTCCTGCCAACCATTCGTTCAACTTCGACCAGCGCCGCCGTCCCGAAACATTGCGCACGGCGATCGCGATAGCCTTCTTCTGACCCACCAGGACGACCAACCGCTTGCCCCGTGTCACGCCGGTGTAAAGCAAATTGCGCTGCAACATGGCGTAATGTTGGGTGAGAACCGGGATCACCACCGCCGGATATTCCGAACCCTGGCTTTTGTGGATCGTCGCCGCATAGGCAGGCATCAGTGTATCGAGCTCGCCGAAGCCGTAGTCGACAACGCGACCGTCAAAGCTCGCGGTTAACTCGCCGCTATCGGGATCAACATCGTTTATGTAGCCGATATCGCCGTTGTAGACCTCCTTCTCATAGTCGTTCTCTCTCTGCATGACTTTATCGCCCGGGGCAAAGGTCCAGCCAAAACGCTCGACCTTGCGCTCGCCCGCCGGATTTAAGGCCGCCTGCAGCTCCATATTCAGCGACCGGGCCCCGATGCCGCCGCGGTTCATCGGGCAAAGCACTTGAATGTCGCGCACTGGATCGAGCCCGAAACGCTGAGGGATACGCACCTTCACCAATTCGATGATCCGCGTTACCGCGGTTTCAGGATCATCCACCGGAACGAAGTAGAAGTCGCTGTTACCCTCCGGCCTCGTCAGATCAGGCATGACGCCCCGATTTATGCGGTGCGCGTTGGTTATGATGCGGCTCTCGGCTGCCTGCCGGAATACCTCGGTCAGCCGGGCGACGGGAACGGTGCCGGATGCGATGATATCTGCCAGAACCTGACCCGGACCGACGGAAGGAAGCTGGTCAATATCGCCGACGATCAACAGCGCGGCGCGATCGGGGACGGCGCGCAACAGCGCCTGCATCAGCATGACATCCACCATGGAGGTTTCGTCGACGACCAGGAGTTCGCACTCGAGCGGGTGGTCGCTGCCGCGCCGGAAACCGCCGGTCTTCGGGTCCACTTCAAGCAGGCGGTGGATGGTCTTGGCCTCGAAGCCGGTCGCTTCGGTCAAGCGCTTCGCGGCTCGCCCCGTCGGCGCGCAAAGCGACAGGCTCACGCCCTTGGCAGCCAGGATACGCAGGATAGAATTGACCAGCGTCGTTTTCCCCACGCCCGGCCCGCCGGTGATCACGAAGACCTTGGCGAGCAGGGCTTGCCGGATCGCGGCAGCTTGGCTTTCGGCCAATGTCAAGCCGGTCTTCCGCTCGATCCACGGCAGTGCTTGCTCCGGATCAATTGAGGGCCACGGCAGACCGCCATCGGCGAGGCACCGTATCCGCTCAGCGATGGCCCGCTCGGCCCGGTACAAACCGGCGAGGAAGATGCAGCCTGTCTCCGCGACGGCGTCCGTGATCACCGTGCCCTCGGCGAGCTCGAGATCGAGTGCGGCCCGCACCAGTTCCGCGGGAACCTCGAGTAGGGTGGCGGCGAGCGGGATCAGTTCCGCGGTTGGCAAGCCGCAGTGGCCCTCGTCCATGGCTTCGGCGAGCGCGTAGGAAATTCCCGCCCGAACGCGCATTACCGCCGTCTTGTCGATGCCGAGCTTCATCGCGATTGCGTCGGCGGTCTTGAAGCCGATGCCGCGAATGTCGCGCGCCAGGCGGTAGGGGTTGTCGGTCATGACCGGGATGGCATCGGCGCCATAGGTCTTGAAGATACGGACCGCGCGCGCCGTGCCGACGCCATGGCTCTGCAGAAAGACCATGATCTCGCGCACGATTTTCTGCTCGGCCCAGGCGTCGGTGATGCGCTTGGCACGCATCGGGCCGATACCGGTCACCTCGCGCAGACGATCGGGTTCGGCCTCCATCACGTCGAACACCTTGGCGCCGAACGCCTTAACCAGCTTTCTGGCGTAGACCGGGCCGATGCCGCGGATCATTCCGGAGCCGAGGTATTTCTCGATGCCTTCGGTCGTTGTCGGTGCCGAAGTGCGTAGGAAGCGGGTCTTGAACTGTTGTCCATGGGTCCGGTCGTTGACCCACTCGCCGGCTGCCGTGACCCATTCTCCAGCAGAGATGCTCGCGGCGTGCCCCACGACGGTGATCAGGTCACGGTGGCCACGCGCCTTGATTCGGAGAACGCAGAAGCCGTTGTCGGTATTGTGGAACGTGACGCGCTCGATGAGGCCAGCAAGGACTTCCTGGTTTGAAGAGTCAGGGGGCGGATGCAACCCAGTCTTCACGAAGTGCCGAGCTCCGCCGCGGTCAGCAATTCCTTAATAGTAGAGAACCGGCGAGCGCGTTCCAAGGCCGCCTCCGCGCTGTCCCGGAACAGGTCGTCCTCTTCCTCGATTTCGGCCGAAAGGGCCTCCCCCACCATCCGTTCGTGTTCGATCCGAGCGATGTGGGTCCGTAACTCCTCAGGCGTGAAGAGATTTCTCACGCGGGCGACAAATTGCGGCAACTCCCTCGCGAACTCGGGCTGCCGGGCCGCCGCTTCGGCGAACATCAACAATTTTTCAGAGACCACATAATCGAACGCCGCCTTCGTACCGTAGCGCTGCCTGATGCCTAGAGTAGCTTCGCACTGCTCGATCCAAACCTTATGGAATTCGTAATCGCTCACCGATTCCTCCTGTACTGCGTTGGCGCGCTGCATCCAGACGCGCGGGCCCTATAGGGACCAGACTACCATCGCTGCGGCAGTAGAACTCCACTTATTACAGGCACCTTCTCAAGCCGAACATCCCGAGAATCCACCACGGCCATTTCGCGGCACGAAGGCCAGTTTCCGGCCCGACTGACACACCACGGAGGGCCGAATTATCCGTGAGCCGAGTTAAG
>JBJKQL010000071.1:0-3084 GCA_046705265.1 Ferrovibrionaceae bacterium | reverse complement strand
CCCGTGCCGCATCCAGCCTCGTTCAATTGTCGTCTCCTGCGGGCGCCGTCAAGGATCCGCTTCGCCGGGCTGCGCGCGCCCTTGACCGCCCCCTCCGGACCGAACACCTACCCACTCGTTTTTCAACAGAGGCTTAAAGGTTTTACCGCAGCCGAGACGAGAGGTCGTCAATGTCTTCCAGGTCGGCAGCCGTTATTGGCAGCGAAGGCGCCTTCGCCAGACCTGCTCAAGGTGACGAACGGGTTTTGAGATTCTACCCCCGAAGGGTCGCATCCCTGCGACGCCGGGGCGGCAACTTCGGCAAGAAAACTTGGAACCAACGCTCAGGCTTTCGAATGCCGCGGTCGACCCTCGCATCCCTCGACTGTGAGCTTGAACCTTCTTGACTAACCCACTGAAATTCGGCGTTTTGTGGCCATAGATGGGTATTGAACCATTATTAACGACCTCGCAACTTTCCGGTTCGTAATATTCTCTTGAAAGTGAGGGACGTTATGACGAGTGCGATCAACGCCGCGCTCAGCGGCTTTAACGCAGCCACGACGCAGGTCCTGGTCAACGCCAACAATATCGCTAATCAATCCAGCGCCAATTACACGCCAGAGCAAGTGGCTCAGACTGCGCAGGCGGACGGCGGCATTTCAGCACAGATCGTACCAGCCCCGTCAAACGGCATGGCACAGCAGCTTGTGCAAACGCAAATCGCCTCTTATGACGCGCGAGCTAACCTCTGCGTGGTTGCTGCCAGCGACAAGATGATGGAGAGTTTGCTGAATATTACCGCCTAACGGCCAATGAAAAAAATACTCCCGATCCCACCGAGACAAGCGGTGACGCCGAGAGGGAGTTTCCAGAAGACTGCTGACCGGCACTGGAGCGGTCCGCCTTTAGCGAGATGATCGCCCCCTCAATGTCTACCCGGGGCTAAAACGATCCTTCCGATATGTCGGCACAACTCCGCCGAGGCGCACCCCTCAATCAATCTGCGAAGCAGACATCAATCGGTGCGGCGTACTGCAGCCTAGCGCCCAGTCCAGTCACCTCTTGAAGTCCGAGCTTGACCCTGAACAGACGTTTTGTCTTGCCGGTCCGTAGGCTATTTATGCTGTCACTGCGAGCCTTCCGACGAAGCTATCGGATCGCTACACCGCGAGATCATGTTTTCAGGTTTTCGATGCCGAAGAGTGGTCACTCGACATAGTGCGGATCGGGCCGGGAAAAGAGGTCGTCGTAATGGACCAACACTGGATCCCCGAGCGGTATCGGCACGCCCTGACGAAACGTCCATTCGCCGCGATCGCAATCCTCTGCACGTACATAGCCATTCAAGTAGAAGCGCCGATCGTGTGCCGTGGAGTTGGGGCCGGAGCCATGGATCGTGTAAAGATTCCAGAGCGCCAGATCGCCGGGCTCGAGCGTAACATCGACAAGGCGCGCTGGATCGAGGCCGCAGCGCGCCAGTCCCGCGTCCGCCATCTGCTGGCCGAGCACCGGCTCCTTGCCGGCGATCTCGATTTCGCCCATGGTGTGCGATCTCGGCAAAAGCCGCACTGCCCCGCTCTCCGGCGCGTGCCGGTCGATCGCGAGCCCCGTCTGCACGTAGGAATGTTCAAGATTGCGATAGGCGCTACGCGGCCGGCGGAACCGCACGTCTTGGTGAAAGGCAAAATCGGCGGCGGTGGCGCCAGGTGGCTTCCAATGCAGTTGATTGATGATCTGCTTCACGTTGCTGCCGAGGATCGGCTGGAGAAGGGCGAGCCAGCGGGGATCGTGCCGCACGCCTTCTAGCGTCGCATCAACATAGGATGGCCATTGTACCAACCGCAGGATTTTACCTAGCGCTGGGTCATTGCCTTGCCGATAGAACAAATTCCCGTGACGGAAACTCGCGGAGTGTCTCATGCCAATTCGCCAGTGGCGATCAAAGGATGCTGCCATCGCCTCGACCTCATGAGGCGCGAAGAAGCCGCGAACAATGGCATAACCCTCTTCTCGGTATTGGCTCAAGGCTTCGCTGATCGCATCATTCATGGCGACTCCGAATCCGATAAGCCGGCAAATTCGCCGAGAAAGCTTTCCATGCCGTTAATCCTGTCCATGCCGACAGACGAGCGTCGATAAAAGCAGATGCCCATAAAAGAAGATTCTGGCGGTCTCGTGACCCCTCTGGGGTGAATCAACGTTTGATTTCGATCGAATGTTCAAACTCCTGAGCGAGTAGCGCCGTTGCTTCCGTCAGGTTAGCCCGGTTCTTCCTGGTGGCCCAGCGCCGGCCGCGGCCCTGGCCGTGAGCAGAAGCGGGCTTCCCGGATGTCGGAAAGGATGACCGCCCGCTCAGGGCATAGACCATGCGCGCGATCCACGGACAATTTTTCGAGGACCTGCTGGGCCTTTGGGCACTGCTCTTAAGATCACGAAAGGCTCCGGCTAGTCGTTCCGGCATTCCTAACACCGAATATAACAAACAACACTAGTTTGTTCGCCATTGGACAGCGATTTCCAGGCCAGCGCTGCACATGCCATGTCTGTTGCAGTGCATCATCGCAGTTGCCCAACTGAAAAAGCGAGACGCCAACATGTCGCAGACACGGAGACGCCTTCTTCAACTTGGCTCAGGGGTTGCTGCTGCGCCCCTGGCCGCACCATTCATCGCTCGCGCGGCAGAACCTATAAAGGTCGGAGGCCTGCTCGACTTATCAGGTCCGATGGGCAGCACATGTCAGCCGATGTACGATGTCATTCGCATCGCAGTAGACGAAGTGAACGGCGCTGGCGGCTTGCTCGGAAGAAAGATCAAATTAATTAATTTCGACACGCAATCCACTATCGTCTTTTATTCGCAATATGCCCAGCGCCTTGCCGTTCAGGATAGAGTCCATGTTGTGCATGGCGGCATCGCCTCAGCATCGCATGAGGCGATCCGGCCCGCTTTTTGACCGCTATCGCGTTCTCTATTTTGGGTCTTCCGGAAATAGTGTGGGCGATTTGGGGTCATTTTAGAGGGGTGGGAGCATGCAGGTGAGGATCTTGAGCCGGAAATAATCCTCGTCGCGCAGTGCGTATGCCCGGCGTTGGAAGACACGG
>JBJKQL010000070.1:0-42685 GCA_046705265.1 Ferrovibrionaceae bacterium | reverse complement strand
GGCCGCCAAACGCAATGCGCGCGCCTATACGCGGTTCGACACGATGCGAACCGTCCTCTTCCTCATCGCCGGAAAGCTCGACTTCACGCGGATCAATCCACATGCCGCGTAACCCACTCAATTTTCAAAAGAGCCAATGTCTCCGTCCTCAGTTTGCGGCCATTCGTGAACCACAACTGGAATGCGGCGCAGCAAGCGGTGCGAATGTGATACCATGAATGAGATCTTCTGCCCCGAGGAGGCCAATGTTACTCGCGACACCGGCTGGTGGTAATGGATCGCACAATGAGTGGCCAGTATGCAGCACTTTGAGTGCGCGGGGAGCACGCACCTTTTTGTTAAGACTGGCGAACATCTCAGGCCAGTGTTCCGCCGAACTTCTTCCAGGCCTCGATGCCGCCCTGGATATGCCGCGCCGAGCCAATGCCGGCATCTTGCGCCGCCTGTACGGCCATTGCTGAACGCTCGCCGAAGGCGCAGTAGAACAGCAGACACTTGCCGGTCGCGTTCGCGAGTTCATGCAGCAAACCTCCAGCGCTGATGTTTTCCTGCAGGTCGCGATACGGCGCATGCAACGATCCGCGGATGCATCCGTGCCGTTCTCGCTCGGCAGCCTCGCGTAGGTCGATCAGGACCACGTCGGGTTTCCCGACCAGCTCCATGGCTTCACGGGCAGAATAGGACCAGCCCCGACGCGCGACGTCCTCTTGGTGCAGGCCCTGATGCATGTTCGCCGGCACCGCCACGTCCATCATCTTCGGATTTCCGAGCTTGAGACTGTTCATCAGCGCCACGTATTCCTCGGCCGATTTCACCTGCAGCCGCGGATTGAATGCCTTCTCCTCGCCGATAGTGCTGACCGTGTCCCCCTTGTAGTCATGCGCGGGAAAGACCAGCGTCTCATCCGGCAACCGCAAAAGCCGGCCGAATAGCGATTCATACTGCGCGCGTGGATCGCCATTTTGGAAATCGGTACGCCCGGTACCGCGGATCATCAGTGTGTCGCCAGTGAATACGCGGTCCTGCATCAGAAAACTGTAGGAATCGTCGGTATGGCCGGGAGTGTAGATCACGTCCATATTCACACCCTCAATCTGAAGCCTGTCACCGTCGCCAATACGCATTGACACCACGTCGACTCTGCTCTGCTCTCCCATTACCGTGATGCAGTGAGTGTGATTGCGCAGGGCGCCAAGACCGGTGACGTGATCGGCGTGCAGATGCGTGTCCACTGCCTTGACCAGATGCAGGTCCAGCTCGCGCAATAACTGCAGATAACGATCGACCTTCTCCATTACCGGGTCGATGATCAACGCTTCGCCGCCGCGACGGCTGGCAATGAGATAGGAGTAGGTGCAGGAAACCGATTCGAAGAGCTGACGAAAAATCATGGCTCACCTCCAGCAGCCCGGAGCCCGGGCGACGAGGCCGCCCACGTTCCGCTAGCCTGGTCCCGGCTGCGCGACAACTCGCAGCTGATATTCCTAGCAGATTCGACCGAGCCGGAATTCTATACTTTTGTCAATCGGGGAAATCCAGGTTCAAACCGGCTACACGAGCTCGAGCAACACCCGCCTCGGGAATTGCAGGTGTCAAAGACCATATGGCTAAACGCAGCCCGACCATTATGCTCTAGCAGAGGCCCAACGCACAAGCCAGGGATGGGATCAGGTCGCCAACCGAAAATGGCGTCTGACTGGAAGCGAGCGCATCTCAGAGACCTACGCCGCGAGCATCTTATCGATCAGGTATGCGTGCAGGAGATTTTGCCACCTGAGAGATAGATGCCCCGACGTAAATCGGCACCGAAGCGGGTCTCGTGGACGAGACCGAGTTATGGGGCTACTAAACTTCTCACAATTTCCAAACCACTGAAGGCCCGATTGGTGTCTGTAAGGATCCGATCCCAAACGAATTCTATCAGCCGTATCGATGGATTTGTGTGCTTCTTTCGGAGGCTGCGTGATCCCCGATCCGACGGCTTGAGGCGGTACCGGATGAAACGTCGACGCCATTCCGCTGTCTTTATTCCCGCTAATGACGCCTTCCTCATGACGAAGACATTGACGGCGGCATCCGTACCTCGGCGGTGAGGCCTTTAACGGGGCTAAGTCGCCAATGTCCGGAATGCCCCTCTCGCCCTCAGTACCTTCGGCCAAGATGGGCATCGACTGCCGATCGTGTAGCGCCGGCATGCGGTATTTGGCACGCGCACACGGCTTTTTAGTTGTGAATGGCAAGAGCTGCTGCCCTTGCCAGATACATTGGCAAGACGATCCTCGCCGCTATGACGAATCCCTTAATCGACTGCCTTGCTGACGGCTGGTTTCTTCCGCACTTGGCGTCATGGTGTGACGCGGAGTCTGACCATCGATGCGCGCTACTCCCCAAATCCCGAATGGTTTTCGGGCTCACTTCAACTCGCAACCCTGTGCATCACTCACGCCGTAGTGTTATCCGTCGGTTGCCAACCGTCGGAGAACAGGATTGCTCAATGTGCCAATCTCACGAATCGCGATCTCCACCTTGTCACCGGGCTTCAGATACCGAGCCTGAAACTTACGGATTGGATTTCTTGGATATTTTCCATAATTCCAGGCATTTCAATTGGTTATCTTTGGTTCGTTATGGCTCCCGTTGGTCCGTTTTGGCTCTCTGAGTGGAGCACAATCGGAGCAGAATATTGAGGTTCTCAGCCCCCTAGCCATCGACGAAGCGAGAATGCCCACCACACCAGCACAAGCCGCTATGCTTATGCAGCAGCCCGCGGTCGCACCACAGCTGCAATGCGCTTCCCTTCCCTGGCTTGCGTAACCGCCAAGTCATAGGACGCCTGAAGGTTCAGCCACAGCCGGGCTGAAGTACCGAAATACGCAGCCAATCGAAGAGCGGTGTCAGCCGTGATGCTGCGCTCGCCCTTCACGATCTCGGCCATGCGGCTCTGCGGCACGTCCAAAGCCCGAGCCAGAGCGGACACGGACACCCCGATCGTCCCAAGTTCCTCGGCAAGAATTTCGCCGGGATGGATAGCCGGTAGTTTTACGCTCTCAATGGTAATCGACGATTTCGACGTCATAGGCATCTCCTTCAGTGAAGGTGAAGCAGATCCGCCATCGATCGTTTATACGGATGCTGTACTGGCCAATACGATCGCCCTCCAGCGCCTCGAAGCGGTTGGATGGCAGTTTCATTAAATCCTCGATACTCTCCGCGTCGTTGAGAATAGCGAGGCGCCGTTGCGCTTGCCGCTCGCACCCTTGAAACGCTGGAACTCGCTCTCCTTTCAGGAATCGAGCAGTGCGTTTGTCCGCGGCGGACTTAATCATCGCCAGATGATACGCTTAGGGCATTTACCTGTCACGCGGAAACTGTATGCCAGTTACCGTTCTATGGGTAAATCCGGATGTGCCTGTTTCCCCACCGCATTTTTCGCCTCTGCAGATTGTTATATCGTGAAGCTGCTGCCGCTTTTGGGCGAATACGGAGCTCCGCTAAACCAGAGGAGATGCGGCGCGTAACTCAAGAAAAACGCACCAGCCGGTATCGACTCTGAGCGGACTGTCCGCCGAGGCAGCTGAATGGGAAGTTATGCCCCATTGCTGCCATTGATCGGTGCGAGTGCAAAGCCCTGGGTCACGTGGCTTTCTGCTGCTCCGCTGTTGGGGCGCGGTCAACTGGCAGCGGACATTCGGTTCAGGCGCGGGGACAGCAAGCGGCAGAGAAAAACCGCAGTTGGTGGATTCAACAATTCATTGAACCGAACGTCGGCCACATCCCAGAAGCGGTCACTAACATGGTCGAAGTTGAGTAGGTGCCAGACGGAAATAGCGGCCTTTTGCGATCGAGTCGATGAAGGGCTATGCCGCAGCCAAGCCCCCAGGGAGCATGCCCAGGACCGGTACTCGGGATCAGAACTTAGGTGCTGCACCCGGCGTCTGCTTGGCATAGGCGGCGAGCGCCGCCGTCTGCAGTTGCTTCTGCGCCAGGTTAGTGGTGATCGCCGACTGGGCCTGGTCGTTCAGGGAGAGATAGATGCCGCCGACCCGAGACGCGTCCTCACCTGCGGGATGGATTTCCGCCTCCACATCGACATAGTTGCCGAGCGCATAGCTCTTGCCGTAGTACGTGGCTGCAGCGGTCGGATCATTATCATAGCCGAAGAAAGCATACTCCCCCGGGTCGTTGCCGAAATTGACGGCACCGCAGGGGATGTCATCCACATACGGGCATGATTTCTTAAGGTTGTGCTGACCGAATAGCCATTGTATGTAGGTATCTGTCGGTGCAACTGGCGTCTTGGTGGCCGGCCCGTATTTTTTGTAAAGCGCCGCGTCGGTCGCCTTCAGGGTCGGCGCCTTCGTGGCGTCCGGGAAGTCCATCGTCAGGTCGATATGGAGCAGCTTGTTGCCGGTAGCCGGGCTGCCGAAAAAGAGAGTGATCCCGCCGCCCTGGCCATTGTCGACGGCGATCTTCCAGATGAAGTTCTGCGAAGAGACTCTTACCGTTTTGTAAGACAGCAAAAGGCTCTTCTTGAAAATCATCGGCTTGTTCTTGCTGTATGCGGCGAGGACCTTCTCCGCCTGCTGCACGCTCATCCCCAGCTTCAGGCCGAGGATATCGAGCGAGACACCGGGATATTGGTAGACGAACGGCTTCGCAGTTTGCTTGATCGTCACGGTCATCGTCGAGTTGTTGCCGGCCAGGGCGGGCCCCGCCCAGGCCATGGTCGCTGCCAATGCCCCAAGCGTCCAGATTCGTTTCCGGCCGGCCATTCCTATCCCCCTTCTTCGGTCATGTTGTCGCCTAACGACAGCACCCAATGAATCCCACAATCGCGGATTCATGGCATTATCCCCCAAATCTGCATCCCAGCTCGATGCCACAACCGAATGATACGCAGTATGCGCTGGCTTGTCATGTCCCGTTCGCGGTACACGAGACAAGATTACTGACAGGACCTACTGCGATTCGCTGGGAAGCGCTCGATAGAGGAGGTTTGAGACGACGGCTCCGACCGTGAAAAGCCACTGATCGTGCGGTCGGCGACGGCGGCGCCGGCTCAAGCCGAGGAAGCCGAGACCCAGTAAACCTGTGGCTAAAAGTGAAATGGAGGAAGGTCCTGGCACCGAATATGATGAGGATGATGGAGCTACGATGTTAAGCGTGTAGCTCTGTTCGGCCGATGTCCCCCACGTCCATACGTATTTTCCGGCCGTCACGCCAAGGGACGTAAAGCTACCGTCCCATGTCGCGGACGAAGAAATCGACGTTCCGGAAACGTAACTTGATGGTAACCAAAGAGCTAGGGGTACCGTTACAGCTTGGTTATTGGCCCCAGGCCAAAGACCATTGATTTGTAGCCCGATTAACTGACCACCGGAGGACGAACTGGAATTCCTGCCGAAGCCGGTGCCGAAGGACGATGGGCCGCTGAAGGATCCAGAGGTGGGATCATAGACATTTGATTCGACATTTGTGTTAGTGGTGTTTGGCCCAGTTACTAGAAGCGCAAAGTAGGGATCTATATCCGAAGCCCCCTGCCAACCAGTGAAAAATGGTGATAAGCCATTCAAGTCGAAAGCGCCGCTCCCGTTGGCGACGACGTAATTTCCCGACTGTGTGATCGTTACAACATAAGGACTAGGACTGGCCTCCGCCGCCGGCTCCATCGCGACAGCGAGACCCAGTACGGCTAGTATGCAAAATGGAATTTGTCTGACTATTTTCATTGCGCCTGTCCCCACCGGCGAGATGGCTCCAGCGGTGCGGCACGAGAGCCATTTCAAGCTGCTACCAGCAGCGATCGAGCAAGAATCGCGCCATCCGAAAAAGCACGGCTGTCCCAACGTTATTCGAACAAAATCAGCTGGTTGGCGGACTGAGTGCTTTCCGGCGCCTCGACGGTTCGCGAAAGCAGCGTATCGAGCGGGGTTTTCTCGAATTGGTTCAGGCTCAGAATCTGTAGGATCTCGTACAGACTGCGGGACAGATTGAGCCGCTTTCGCACGATGGCCACGAGGACGTAGACCGAGACGGCGATCCAGATTTGCGACTTCACGGCGTTCTCGGTGGTGCCGAAGAACGCCTTGACGCGCAGGTGCTGCTTGATCCAGCGAAAGAACAGCTCCACCTGCCACCTCGCCTTGTATAGCGCACAGACGCTCAGTGCCGGCAGGGCGGTGTTGTTGGTGATGAACAGCAGCCGCTTGCCCGTCTCGGGATCCTTGTATCGGATGCCACGCAAAGTCTGCGGGTAGTCCTTGGCCGACTGATAGCCTTGGAGCACGAGTGTCTGGTCGAAGCGAACGCCCGTGGATCGATCCACCGAATGGGAGTAACGGCGCTGCGCATCCAGGTTCTTCTTCGCACGCGTGACGAAGAAGCTTCCGGCCTGGTGCAGCCGATACAGCCTTGCGAAATCGATGTAGCCGCGATCCATCACATAGAACGCCCCGGCTTCTGGGATCAGCTGATCGAGGATGTTGACGTCGTGGAGCTTGCCGTCGCTGATGTGAATGAAGCTGGGAATGTTGCCGCGCAGGTCCAGGAGCGTGTGCATCTTCACTGCCGCCTTGGTCGAGCGAAACGGCGCCCACGGGAACAGCGATAACGAGAGATCGATCGTCGTGGAGTCCAGCGCATAGGCGGTGTTCGCCAAATCGACCCCGAAGGGCTCGTGGATATAGAGCTTCCGGGCGATACCAATCAGGCGCTGGGCGAACTCGGCGTAGATGCGCCAATTGCGCGTCGCGTTTGCATTGGCCAGGGTGTTGCGCGAGACGCGCCCACGGATGCCCATGTGGTAGATCCGCTCGGCCTGCGAGCGCAGACACGCTTCGATGTCCCGCAGGCTCTCGCGAAACGTCAGCTGCGCGAACGCCATGCATAGGTACTGATCCCGGCACGTGAAGCTCTTGACCTTGTGATTGCCTCCGTACCGTGCCACGCAGCGCTCGAACACCATCGGCGGCAGGTGATCCATCAACTGCGCGAAGACCAGCTTGCCCGTATGCATCGTGAGGACCCCCGAAACCGCTTTCCGGAGCCACGATTACACCCCCTGAGGGCGAAATCATTAACACCTCGATAACCCAGAGATCCACAGCCCTATCAAGCACTTAACCTCTCGTGGCTGATCGACGTTGGGACAGCCCTGATGCACAACAAATAAAGAGTCGCCCGCTGCCCGGCTTGAGCGCTGGTCCGCCTTGACATTGTACGGCCCTGCCGCCGGATCCCGTTGGCAAGCACCGTTCTGTTCCTTTGACGGAGCGCAAGATTCAGATCGCGGATCGATCCGATTTTGAAGAATCTTGCTCCAGGCCAAGCGTCGCGCCCCACCATCGCGTGG
Organism: Ferrovibrionaceae bacterium; assembly: GCA_046705265.1. Classification (GTDB taxonomy): domain Bacteria; phylum Pseudomonadota; class Alphaproteobacteria; order Ferrovibrionales; family Ferrovibrionaceae; genus JAJYTL01. The sequence goes on along the minus strand of JBJKQL010000070.1, from coordinate 35,334 downwards.
TAGGAGCTTGCACCAGGATCGTCACCAGGACCGCCACGAAAACCAGTGAAGCGATAATATCGGCATGAGGGGCTCCCACGCCAAGGAGGAGCCCCGCAAGCGCGCTGGGAATAACGCCCGTCTCACGTACCCAACTCATGAACAGAAGCTCATTAAGGCTCCATTTCGCTCGACGATCAGGCACAGCGCAGAGAAACACCGCGATCGGGCGGGCAACAAAAATGAAGAACAGAACGACACCAATCGCACCCGCCCAATGCGTGCTAAGCAAGCCGAAATTCACTTGGCTGCCAAGAAGAATAAAAATGAACATCCGCATGATGAGAGATGTCGTCGCTACGTAATCGTCGAGATTCTCCTGTTCGCGCCGTCCAATCTTGAAACCGAATAGTTCCCTATTGCCGACAACGATGCCGGCGATAAATGTCGCCATAAAGCCGCTGGCTTGCAGATTCACGGCACTTAGATAAGCGCCAATAACCACCATCAGAGAGACCAGAGGCATGTATTCCCGCAGGAAGGAAAACTTCTCGTGCGCAATGACGACTAACGCCAGGTATCCGAGTGTGAAACCCGCGATAATTCCGATTCCCGCCTGCTCTGTAAACTCGAACAGTGAACGGCTGATGGAGAAATGTCCCGTCCCGAGTAATAGGCCGAGAACCGAAACGGTAACGATCGCTCCCGTCGCGTCGTTAAGTGCCGATTCGCTCACGACCGTCTGCGCGACTCGCGCCTTGATATGGACCTGTTTGAAAACGGGCATCAGGGTTGCAGGATCCGTCGGTGCGATGGTGGAACCGAGCAGAAGCGCCGCAAGAAAAGGCAATCCTAGAATGTAATGTGCCATGAATGATACCAAAAGCGCGGTGATCAATACGCCGATTGTGGATAGGAGAACCACCGTTATCCATACCCGCTTCAAAACGCTTAGGCGCAACGACGCACCACCATCGAACAGAATGTAGGACGCGCCGAAGATCAGGATGAGCTGGTTGAGTGCTGTGCCGGCGCCGACGTCGATTACATGGCCGACCTCGGGTCCCAGTACGATGCCGATCAACAGGAACAGAACAATATCCGGTATCTTGAATTTCTGCGCGATGAAGCCGATGGCCGAACCGAAAGCGAGAACCACCCCCACCGTGAACAGCACTTGTTGGGCCGTGACAATGGCCGCGTTCGGTTCCATATGCTCTCCTTCTTCACGATCTCGAGCCGGATGCGATCTTCGTTATAGTGCCGTTGTCGCGATCCCTCCGGCATGGTCGACGCTGTTCTCGGACCTCGCCACGAATATTGCTTATGCCGATTTCGCCCTTGATGGGCTCAGCACGGAGCCGAGTCAAGACATGGCCGGCCAGCGTCGACGATCCCGCGTGAAACAATCTGCCGCTAAGATCGCTCCAACGCCTTCGCGGCCGGCGTCATTGTCAGGGATGGCGATGCCTCCGTCTCTCGCACTCTGGCTGCCTGCGCGAGAACCCGAGCGGAATCGAATGAAGCGACCGTTACGAAGATCGACCATAATCACAACTATCGCCAGTCGGATAATTTCGTCTTGTTCATTGATCCACTTTACGTTATAAGCCGAAAGTAGTCCACTCAGCGAGACAATATAACTTGTCTGCCGATTGGGAAGCGGGCCGTCCAAGAGCACCGTAAAGCATCTGGGGAGCGTATGAGGCGTCTTAATTGTAAAAGAGGTTGCCTGATCGGTTCGCCGACCCCACGAAGGCGATGCAGGATGGGGCTCATTCTGGGACGCATTCGCCAGGGGCGAGCGTGCCGTCTTGCTGAGCGTCGGCGGAAGGCCTCCGGAGTGGTGGCGGCATGGTCGTCATCCGACGGAGGAATCCGTCTTTTGCGCCGGAGAAAGGCGGTGGATTGCAGGGAATGACCTGTCGCCTTGCTAGGAGATAGCGGCGAATATTCGGTTCTCTTTCGCTATGGGCAAGAATTCGACGCGGGTGCTGAGTTCTGGGGGAAAAATTTCGCGAATCAGCTGCCAAGCCGCGCAAGACGGACGGCACCTAATAGAAAAAGGAGGAGGCGTCATGCGTAAACATACAGCGAGTGCGATGCTACTTGCCGCAGCCCTTGCGCTGGGATTTGTGGCGAGTCCTGCCCGGGCCGCAGACACGATGACTGCTGTTCCTCGGCTTATCGACATCGATGCCAACGGCTGAGGTGTGAAGCCGGAATAACCGCCGGGAGACGAGGGCGTCAGTCAATAACCTGAAACCGGGAGAAACATATGGAAAAAGGCGACCATTCGTACATTCTGCGGGACGAAAATCTGTTGGCGAGACTCGACAGAATTCCCATTAATCAAACCATCTGGGGGCTTATCATTCTTCTCGGCGTGGTGTGGATCCTGGAAGCTTTCGACATCGGCATCATCGCACCGGTCATCCTGCTTCTGAAGTCGAATTGGCATCTACAACCGGACCAAACCGGCCTGATCGGCAGCGCGGGCACTTTCGGCATCGTGATCGGCCTGCTTCCCGCCGGCCGGCTTGCTGACATCTATGGCCGCAAGCGAATACTGATTTTCGGCATTGTCGTGTTCTCGATATTCACGACGGCGAGCGCGATCTCTTCGAATTACGATCAGTTGGCGCTTTTCCGCTTCATCGCGGGCCTCGGCCAGGGTGCGGTTTTTCCGGTCCCCTACCTGCTTCTCTCGGAGTTCGTGAACAAGAAGTGGCGTGGAACGGCGGTCGGGATGTCCAATTCGGTTCTCGGGCTCTCCTATGCCTTGAATACGCTGGCCGGAGCATGGGTGCTTGGTGCTTTTGCGCACGACGTCGCATGGCGCGTCTTGCTCGTGATGGGCGCATTTCCCATTCTCATTGTGCCGGTTGTCTGGAAGTGGTTGCCGGAATCGCCCCGCTTTCTACTCAAGCAAGGGCGAGCAGATGTCGTCCAGAAATTCGTCGAGCGATTGGAAAACGAAAGCGGCCTTGCCCATGACACGACACTGATCGACACGAATGCGCTACGCGTTCTCGAGGTCACGGAGGGGCGCAGGGTCAAGATTTTCGACCTTCTGAAGCACCCCTACTTGAAACGTTGCTTCATTTCGTTCTCAGCCCTCCTGTCGCCCTTCGTGGTGTTCTATGTCGTCACAATCTATGGGCCGGTCATTCTCCACCGTATGGGGGCTACCGAGCACAACGCGTTAATCTATACAAGTGGCCTGATCTCGCTCGGCATCATCTCCAACATGATTGTTGGCGTTGTCGGAGACAAGATAGGTCGACGCGCGACGATCGTCGGTGTGATGACGATCACGGCGGCATCCACGGCGGTGCTTGGACTACCGCATATGTCTCGAGGGGTGGTCATCCTGGCTGCTGCGTTCACTTGGTTCTTTGTCTATGCCGGCTTTCCTCCCTCAAAGCTCTATATGGCCGAGCAATTTCCGACCCGATTGAGGGCGACCGGTTCGATGTTCGGCGAGAGTGTGGCGCGTTTCTCTGCCGGCGTCATTCTCGTCTACTTCATACCGATTCTGTTGAATACCGTGGGTATGCCAAAGCTTTTTGCCATCCTTGCGGTTCTGACGGAGTTGTGCGTTCTTCCGATCCTGTTCATGGGAACCTATACTTCCGGCATCAGCGTCGAGGAGACGGGAACGGATGTTGCCGCATATCTCGCAACAGCCGGTGATTAGATGTGATGTCTCGATAGATTGTCCATTCGGTCTCGGCCAGCCTTGGCGGGACCGAATGGACGTTCCTCAGAGTGTGTGTCCGCTGCTCGCGGGGTCGAGAGCAGCGGACGCGTCGCGCGGCTTAAGAGGGAAACGACGCGAGCCGGCAACGGGTCGCCTCGGATTCTGGTCGCGCGGCGGGCGCAAGTGGATCGCTCGACTCCAGCAGGGCGGCTGCGCTTTGCCGATCCCAAAGATCGTGCCTCGCGCTCCTCTCTCCCTGCGCAAGCCAGACTCCACCGAACCCATTACCGGCATAAAGGCGTTGTGGGCCCTTCCTGGGCCGTGGCGCAGATTGATGAACGGCCTTCAACAAGGTTTGGCCTAGCCCGATCAACTTTATCCAATCCCAATGATTCCTCTGGTGGGAAGTTGTCTTAACGCACGAGTGAACCGAAACCGGACCACAGACACGATGCGCCCGCCATCGCGATCAGCACGAGCGTTGCCATCATGTAGAGCCGTTGGCTCGATGCCTTATGAACAAAATTTCCCGCTGCTATTCCGATGGCTAGAGCTGGCAAATAGCCCAAGGAGCGTATGACGAGAGGGCGGGGGATGGTTCCCGACAACAACGCGGCGATGACAGCGGTCACGTATATGAGGGCAAAGAATTCGACCATCGTCGCACGCATAATCGATTTTGGAAGGCCGGTCCCGCTGATCAAGGCGACAACAGGAGGGCCGGCCATGCCGAGACTGCCCATAAGAAATCCGGAAACGAATCCGGTAGCGGTAATGACGCGCGGCCACGATCCTGCGGCGGGGAAGTTGGTTGCCGAGGGCAACGCCGTGCCCTTCGTGATGACGACGGAGAGGCATCCAGCAAGCCCGATTGTCACCACGCCAACAAAAATGCGCATTGGCGCCGTATTGAGGTTGTTCAATACCCAAAGGCCGAGCGGAAGGCCGATAATCGCCGCGAGATAGAGACGCCATGTTATCGAGACGCGCTCTTCTTTGCGCGACTGGAACCACATCCAGATCATGGATGTCGTGGACAAAAGCATGCCCATTTCGATGGCGGAATGCGGATCGTAGATAAGGGTCAGCGGCGGAACCGCGATCAGCGCGAAGCCAAATCCCGTGGTTCCTTGAATCAAAGCTGAAAGCAGCACGACAATCGAAGTCGCGACCCAAGAATGGATGAACATTTATCCTGAAACCGACGATGTGTGCGTTTGACGTTAGTGCAGTACGCTGGAGACGGTCGAAAAACAAAAGGCGTCGTATGGGATGAATAAGAAAATGGAATCGATGCCGTCTATCTTGGCATCATCATAACACAGTATAAGTACACGCGGACAATGCGACGATTTAGATAGGCAGGCAACGCCGGATTGGGAAAATCAAACCGCGTTCGTTCGCGGAAAGCGATTCTCTGCCCGTCGGCTCGTCTGCGCGGCGATGGCATTCTCTGCCCGGTTCAGCCACGCCGGCGTTCGGTGACGAGAACACCGAGGGCCGCGAGATGTTCGATCGTTGCGTCGTCGTATCCAGCCGCGCGCAGAACTTCGCGGCTATCGGCCGCGAATTGCGGCGGCAGGCGTGTTACCGCTCCGGGCGTGCGCGAGAGCTTGATCGGGATGCCGGTGCCGCGGTAGCCGTCTTGCTCCACCACCATGTCGCGGCCCAAGGTTTGCGGATGATTCAACACGTCCGGCACTTCGAGTACCGCCCCAGCCGGGACTCCGGCCTTGAGAAGCCGCAGCGCGATTTCCTCCCCGTCGTGCTCCGCCATGCGCGTCGCGATGATCTCGGTCAACCTGGCCTTATGGATGAGCCGCTCCTGGTTGTTCGCAAAGCGGGGATCGTCGGCGATTTCCTCGCAGCCAAGTTCGGCGCAGAGCCGACGGAACTGCCGGTCATTACCGGCGATAATGACAACGTCCCGGCCTTTGGTGTGGAAGAGATCATGCGGCACAATATTGGCGTGGCCATTGCCCTGTCGCGGCGGCGTTTGACCGCTGATGAACCAGTTGGCGGCATAGGGATGAAGCAGCGCGACGCCGGTGTCGAACAGCGTCACGTCCACCGCTTGGCCTAAGCCTGAGCGTGTGCGTTCGGTCAAAGCCATGAGAATGCCGATCACGACATGGAAGCCGGTCCCAAGATCGATCACGGGAATGCCGCAGCGCACTGGTCCGCCGGCGGGCGCGCCGTTAATCGAGGTGACACCGGACCAAGCCTGAACCACCGAATCATATCCCGGCAATCCGCCCAAGGGGCCATCCGGGCCGAAGCCCGTGATACGGCAATGGATCAGTTTCGGGAAGCGGTCTTTCAAGACTGCCTCATAGCCGAGGCCCCAGGCTTCCATAGTTCCGGCCTTGAAATTGTCGACCAGGACATCGGCGTCGTTGAGCAAGCGGAACAAAACATCGTGTGCCTCGCCTCGGCTCAAGTCGAGCGCTATACTCCGCTTGTTGCGGTTGACCCCGGTGAAATAGGCGGAAAGTGCGTTTCTGAACGGCGGTCCCCAATCGCGCGTCTCGTCGCCCTGGGGCGGTTCGACCTTGATTACCTCGGCACCGTGATCAGCCAGGATCTGGGTGCCATAGGGCCCGCCAAGCACGCGAGTCATGTCAATGACCTTGAGGCCGGCCAGGGCGCCGCCGTCGTTCTTCCCCGCGCTGGTCTCGGGGACGGCGGTATCCGATGCAAGAGGCGGTGTCATGGTGAGCCTCACCGAGAAAAACGGGTCACGTGCGGTTGGGAAAGACACTGGCGACGAAGCGCGGATAGGTTTCCCCAATGCCCTCTCGAATCGGTCCGCGGATGCGGGCGAGGGTCTCGACGTCAGGGGCTGGCGTTTGCGGTACCATCTCAGGCCGGTCAAAGGCAAAGCCGGTTTGATCCAGAACCTCCTCGAGGCTGTGCCCGGGATGAACGCTTTCAAGGCGGAAACGCCGGCGCGCCTTATCGAAACGGAACAGCGCGATGTTGGTAAGAAGAGCATAGGGCCCGCCGGGGCGATAGACGGTGTCGTCGCTCTGGCCAGCGGCACTAATGAAAGCGACCCTCTCCACCAGAACGCGGCGGCTGTGCTCCTCTCGGAACAGGATGACGCGCGGCACCAGGAGGTAGAGATAGGCGGAGCCGAAACAGCCAGGCCAGCGTACCTGGCTTTGAGGATAGCCGCCGACTCCGACGAGGTTGATGTTGGCCTCACCGTCGATCTCGCCGCCGCCGAGGAAGAAGGCGTCGATCCGCCCCTGCGCCGCGCAGTCGAACAACTCGACGCCGCCATCGGTGAAGAAATTGTTCTTGTGCGAGCCGAGCACGCTGACTCGCATCTCGCCGCCACTTAAACTCTGCGCGAGCAGTGCGCCAGCTCCTGGTATCGGCGATGATGCGCCGACTGCCACATGGCGGCAGCCCTTGAGAAGCCCGGCGATGACCGAAATCAGAAGTTCCTGTGAACGCGCGCTGCTCTCGGCCGTCGCGGCTGCCTGCGCACTGCTGGTCATGCCGCCGCGACCTCGACTTCGCGGAGCCATTGGTCGAGGATGCGGCGGAAACCGGCTTCCGTTTGCGCGGCTTCCACATAAGACCTGAGCGCGGTTTCGTCCATGTCATAGAGGCCACGCAACGCAAGTGGCCAAGCGCCCCGTCTTGCCTGGGCTACGGCGCTGACATAGAGCGAGGGAATCACGCCAGCCGCGACCGCCTCGTCGGCGAGAAGATCCTCCTCGACGATTTCCTCGGCCGTGACCAGGGTTTCCTTCGCCGCATGGGCCAAGGTCATCAGTTCGCGATGACGGCCGATCCAGACATTACCAAAGCGATCGGCCTTCGCCGCGTGGAACAGGACGAAATCCGGCTCGATGGCGGGCAGAAGCAGAATCGGATCGTCGGCCGCAAACGGATTGTCGATCACTTTCCAATCGTCGCGATGGGACACGAGATCGCTTCCCAGTACACCGCGGAGCGGCATGAAGGGAATGCCTTTTTCCGCCGCTTGAAAGGCTGCGTGGATCGCGGGGCAGGTGGCGTCCTTCAAACGGATGGTGCCTCGGCGCACCGCATCGACGAAGCGCGGGGCCGCGCCGAATTCGCCCAAGGTCACGGCGGCCGCCTCGATCGTGCGGATCGCCCCCGCCCCGATCAGGAGGTCGGTCTGCATCCCGCCCGACGGCAGGCAGACGAGATGAAGGTTCCTCACGCCACGGCGGAGCAGGGCGCGTGTCGCCGTCATCGCGACGCCGGCGTAATCAGCCGGCACGGCGAGAAGCGCGCCGTCCGGGATGCGCTGGACCAGCACTCCGATTGTGGTCACTGGGCTTTGAGGCATTGTTCTTTCCTCGCCTGTCGAAAGTAATCCGTCATACCGGTCTCGTTGTCTGCCTTCAAACCTGCCTTGACGTCTGTGGAAAGGCAAGGCGGGGATCATCGTCGCTCGCGCACTCGGCGCAACCGCCAGAAGACGCTATATGCCCCGCGGCACTCCGGCCTTTTCCAATTCTGGTCCGAGCCTCCCTATGAGCCATAAGCCGTACATGCGGAAATCGCTGATCAGGGACCACGCCGGATGGGCGAAAGTCGCGGGCCGGTTGCGCTCGATCAGGCTGTGGCTGATCCAGGCCGGGGCGTAACCGGCAAGGATGACCGCGACGAGGAGCCACGGGTTTCGCAGCGCGAGTGCCGCGATCAAGGTCAGGATAGCAAGCGTCGAACCGCCATAATGAAAGGCGCGGGTCGAGGGCTTCGAGTGCTCGCGGAGATAATAGGGCCAGAAGTCCTCGAAGGTCGCGATGCCGTTCCGGTTCATGGAGCCGTCTCCCACCGATCCGCCGGTTGACGTTGACGTAAACGTAAAGTATCATCAGCCCAGTCATGAGCGTGGAGAAAGCGGTGACCGAGACCTTCACCATCACCGATCTCGCGGGCGAGTTCAAGGTGACACCGCGGACCATCCGCTTCTACGAAGACAAGGGCTTGCTCGCGCCGGAGCGAAACGGACTCGCCCGCGTCTACACCCGGCGCGACCGCGGCCGGCTCAAGCTTATCCTGCGGGGCCGCCGGCTCGGTTTCAGCTTGGCTGAACTCAAAGAGATGCTGAATCTCTACGACCTCGACGATGGCCAGGTGGAGCAGCGCCGCGTGCTTCTGAAGCGAGCGCGCAAGCATCTCACGGAACTCGAGGCGCAGCGGCGCGACATCAACGATACGATCCGGGAACTCAAAGGCGTGATCGAGCACGTGGTGGAATCGCTTCGCGCCGAGGGAATCAACGAACGGGCGGCGTGAAAAGAAGCCGCGTCAGGAAAGGATCAGCCATGACGGAAGTGGTGATCGCGGGTTTCGCCCGCTCTCCCTTTACCCCGGCTCGAAAGGGCGCCCTCGCCAAGGTGCGCCCCGACGACCTTCTGGCCCAGGTGATAAAGGGTCTCGTGCGGCAAACGGGGGTCACGCCGGATGAGATCGAGGATTTGATCGTCGGTTGCGCCTTCCCGGAGGGTGAACAGGGCTTGAACATGGCCCGCATGGTGGTGTTTCTCGCCGGGTTGCCGATCCCGGTCGCCGGTACCACGGTGAACCGCTTTTGCGGCTCTTCCATGCAGTCGATCCACATGGCGGCGGGTGCGATTCGCATGGGCGCAGGCGAGGCCTTTATTTGCGCCGGGGTCGAGAGCATGACCCGCATTCCCATGGGCGGCTTCAACCCGGCACCGAACCCGAAGCTCGCGGCGGAATTCCCCCAAGCCTATATCTCGATGGGGATCACGGCGGAGAACCTCGCGAAGAAATATGACATCGACCGCAAGCGGCAGCAGGAATTCGCGGTGCAAAGCCACGCCAAGGCGGCTGCCGCGCAGGCCGCCGGCAAGTTCGCGGAAGAAATCGTCCCGATCGTTGAAGGCAATATCCGGGTCGAGCAAGACGGCAGCATCCGCGCCGATACTACTCAGGAAGGGCTGGATGGTCTGCAGCCCGCTTTCGATCAGAAGGGCACCGTGACGGCTGGAACCTCATCGCCCCTGACTGATGGCGCCGCCGCTGTTCTCGTTTGTTCCGAAGACTACGCAGACCGGCGCAAACTGAACAAGCTCGCCCGCATCCGTGCTATCGCCGTCGCTGGCGTGCCACCCGAAATCATGGGCATCGGTCCGGTCGCGGCGACGGAAAAGGCGCTGAAGCGTGGCAAACTCGAGCTCGACCAGGTCGACCTGATCGAGATCAACGAAGCCTTTGCGGCTCAGGCCGAAGCCTGCCTTGTGGCGGCCAAGATACCGCACGAGAAGATCAACCTCGATGGCGGCGCGATTGCCCTCGGCCATCCCCTCGGCGCGAGCGGCGCCCGCATCACCGGCAAGGCGGCACAGCTCCTGAAACGCGAGGGCAAGCGCTATGGCCTCGCCACCATGTGCATTGGCGGCGGTCAGGGCATCGCCACTCTTCTGGAGGCTTGCTGATGCCGGCGGCGAAGACCATGGTCACCAAGGTCGCGGTCATCGGCTCGGGGGTGATGGGTGCGGCGATTGCGGCGCATGTCGCCAATGCCGGCGTGCCGGTGGTGCTGCTCGATATCGTGCCGAAGGGAGAAAGCCGGCGGAGCCGCCTCGCGGAAGACGCCGTCCAGCGGTTGCTCAAGACCCGCCCGGCGCCGTTGATGAGCGCCCGCTATGCGACTCGTATCCAGCCCGGCAACCTCGATGATGATCTCGGCCTGATCAAGGACTGTGACTGGATCTGCGAGGCGATCATCGAGAACCTCGACCTCAAGCAAGGCCTCTATCGCAAGCTTGATCAGGCCCGCAAGCCTGGCTCCATCGTCACTTCGAACACGTCGACGATTCCGCTGAGGGAATTGATCAAGGATCTCCCCGCGGACTTCGCGCAGGATTTCGCCATTACGCATTTCTTCAATCCGCCGCGTTACATGCGGCTTCTTGAGGTGGTTGCCGGGCCGACCACGCGGCCTGACGCAATCGCCGCCTTGCGCGCGTTCGGCGACATGCGGTTGGGGAAGGAGGTGGTGGCGGGCAAGGACACGCCTGGTTTCATCGCGAACCGCATCGGTATTTTTTGGTCGACGGTCGCCATGCAGGGCGCCTTCGATCTCGGCCTGACGGTGGAGGAAGCGGATGCGATCGTCGGGCGGCCCATGGGTATTCCGAAGACCGGCATCTTCGGCCTTGCCGATCTAACCGGCCTCGATCTTGGCCCCCATGTCATGGCCTCGATGTTGAGCCTCTTGCCGAAGGATGACGCGCTCGCTCGGACTTATCGGCCCGATCATCCGCTCGCCAAGCTGACCGCGAAGCTGATCACCGAAGGCTATACGGGCCGCAAGGGCAAGGGCGGCTTTTACCGCACCCGCGGCAAGGAAGCGATCGACATCAAGACCGGTGAATTCCGCAAGGTCGAGAAGGCATCGCTCGAATCCGTCGCGGCGGCTCGCGCCGGCTTGCGGGCCCTTGCCGAACACCCGGACAAAGGCGGACGCTATGCTTGGCTGGTCTTATCACGGGTCTTATCCTACGCAGCTGCCTTGGTGCCCGAGATCGCCGACGATATCCTTGCCGTCGACACCGCGATGAAGACCGGCTATGCCTGGAAACAGGGCCCTTTCGAGCAGCTCGATCAAGTTGGCACTAAATGGTTCGCCGACAAGCTCGCTGCCGAAGGCCTGCCGGTACCAAAGATCGTTCAAATGGCGGCCGGCCGGCCGTTCTATCGCGAGGATGGCGACAAGGCTTATTATCTAACGACGGCGGGCGATTACGCCGAAATCCCGAGCGTGGCGGATGCCTGGATGCTGGCCGATAAGAAGCGCGGCAGAGCCCCTATCGCCGCCAACAAGTCGGCCTCGCTCTGGGACATCGGCGATGGCGTCGCCTGTCTCGAATTCCATTCCAAGATGAACGCGATTGACGCTGATATCATCAACATGGTGAGAGAGGCGGCGAAAATCGACCGCCGTGGCTTCAAGGCGCTGGTGATTGCCAACGACGCCGATAATTTCTCGGTCGGCGCCAATATAGGCCTTGCCCTATTCGCCGCCAATATCGCGCTTTGGCCGCTCCTCGAAAATGGCACCACCGAAGGCCAGAACGCCTTTCTCGGCCTGAAGTACGCGCCGTTCCCGGTCGTCGCGGCGCCGGCCGGCATGGCCTTGGGCGGCGGCTGCGAGGTCTGCCTTCATGCCGATGCCATCGAAGCCCATGCGGAAACCTATATGGGCCTGGTCGAGACCGGCGTCGGGCTCATCCCGTCTTGGGGCGGCTGCAAGGAGTTGTTGTTCCGCACCATCGAGAGCCAGCGCCGGCCCGGCGGGCCGATGCCGGCCATTGCCCATGCGTTCGAGACCATCTCCCTGGCCAAGGTCGCGACCTCGGCCGCGGAGGCGCGCGAGATGAACTATCTCAGGCAATCGGACGGCATCACCATGAACCGCCGTCGCCTTCTGCCGGCGGCCAAGGCGAAGGCGCTCGCAATGATCGCCGGCTACAAGCCGCCCGAGCCGCCCGAGGCATCGCTGCCCGGTCCGACCGCGAAAGCCGCGCTTGACCTTGCGGTTGAGGGACTGGTGCTGCAGGGCAAGGCCACGGCTTATGACCGCGAGGTGGCCACGGCCTTGGCGAAGGTTCTTTCCGGCGGTGACACCGATATCACCGAGACAATCAAGGAAAAGGACATGCTTGCCTTAGAGCGGCAGGCCTTCCTCGGCTTGATCCGCAAGGGGCCAACCCTTGATCGCATCGCCCATATGCTCGAAACCGGCAAGCCATTGAGAAATTGAAGGAGGCTCCGACATGACGAGTTATCGAGCCCCGCTCAAAGACATCCGCTTCGTGCTCGACAACTATCTCGCGATCGATCGCTACGCTAATCTTCCACGCTTCACCGACGCGCCGCCCGACGTGGTGGACGCGATTTTGGAGGAAGGGGCGAAGCTTCTCGAAAAGGCTATCCATCCCTTAAACGCGAGCGGCGACGTCGAGGGTTGCAAGTTCGAGAATGGCGTGGTGACGACGCCCAGTGGCTTCCGCGAGGCCTACAAGGAATATGTCGAGGGTGGCTGGGGCGGCCTCACCGCCGATACCGAATGGGGCGGCCAGGGCATGCCGCGCGTCTTGGGGCTCATCTTCGCCGAGATGATGTCATCCGCCAATATGGCCTTCGGGATGTATCCAGGCCTCACCCACGGAGCCTATGACGCGATCGAGACTCATGCCTCGGACGAACTGAAACGCATCTATCTGCCGAAGCTCGCGACCGGCGAGTGGACCGGCACCATGAACCTGACCGAGCCGCATTGCGGCACCGACCTCGGTCTCTTGAAGACCCGGGCCGAGCCGGCAGCCGACGGCAGCTATCGCATCACGGGCACGAAAATCTTCATCTCGGCCGGCGAGCACGATCTCGCTCCCAATATCGTTCATCTCGTGCTGGCAAGAATTTCCGGTGCTCCCGAAGGCGTCCATGGCATCAGCCTTTTCGTCGTGCCGAAGTTTCTCGTAAAACCCGACGGCAACCTTGGCCAACGGAACGGCGTTTCTTGCGGCTCCATCGAGGAGAAGATGGGCATTCACGGCAATGCTACCTGCGTCATGAATTATGACAACGCGGTTGGCTATCTGGTGGGTAAGCCCGAGAAGGGCATGCGGGCGATGTTCACGATGATGAACGCCGCTCGCCTCGGCGTCGGCATGCAGGGACTCGGAATTGCCGAGGTCGCCTATCAGAACGCGGTCGCGTATGCACGTGAGCGCCTTCAGGGCCGCAGCCTCCGCGCCGCAACGTTCGCAGACAAGCCCGCCGATCCGATCATCGTCCATCCCGACGTGCGCCGCATGCTGATGACCATGCGGGCTTTCATCGAGGGGGCGCGTGCCTTTGCGCTCGACGCCGGAATCAAGGCGGATTTCGCCCACAGCCACCCTGATCCCGCGGTGCGCCGTGAAGTTGAGGATTATCTCGCCTTGGTCACGCCGGTGATCAAATCCTATTTCACCGAAAAGGGCTATGAAGTCGCGACGCTGGCGCAGCAGTGCTTTGGCGGGCACGGCTATATCCGCGAGACCGGTGTGGAACAGTTCGTGCGCGATGCCCGAATCGCTATGATCTATGAGGGAACAAACGGTATCCAGGCGCTCGATCTCGTTGGCCGGAAACTCGGCTCGCATATGGGCCAACTTTTGCGCACCTTCTTCCATCCCATCGACCGCTTCATCGCCGAGCATGGCACGGACCCGAAGATTGGTAAGCCGTTCGTGCAGCCCCTGGCTCGCGCTTTCGCCAGGCTGCAGCAGGCGACCGCCTGGATCGGCGAGCAGGGATTGCGCGATCCCGAGGAAGCAGGCGCCGCGGCCGATGATTACCTTAAGCTCTTCGGTCTCGTCGCCTTGGGTTATACCTGGGCGCGAATGGCGGAGACGGCAAGCACGAAGCTTGCGAACGATGCGGACCCGGACAAGGCTTTCTACGAGAACAAGCTTACCACCGCTCACTTCTTCATGGAGCGCATGCTTCCCGATACCAATGCGCTCGCGCTTCGCATTCAAGCGGGCAAGAGTGCCATGATGGCGTTGCCCGCCGAGGCGTTCTGAGGTTCCCGCGATCTGGCCCGCAAGCAAAGAGAAGATCATGCTCCCCCGCACGTTGTTCACGCCCGAGCACGATCTCTTCCGCCAATCGGTGCGGAAATTCATGGAACGCGAGATCGCCCCCCATCGCGAAGCCTGGGAAGAGGCAGGAATGGTGAGCCGCGAGGCTTGGCGCAAGGCGGGCGAGTCGGGCTTTCTCTGCCCGACCATGCCGGTGGAATACGGTGGCGCAGGTGTCGATCGTCTCTATAGTGCGATTCTGATCGAAGAGACGGCGCGGATCGGCGCATCCGGCCCTGGTTTCAGCCTTCACTCCGATATCGTTGCTCCCTACATCCTGAATTATGGCACCGAGGAACAAAGGCGGAAATGGCTCCCGCCCATGGCGCGGGGCGAGGTGATTGGCGCCATTGCCATGACGGAGCCCGGCGCCGGCAGCGACCTGCAGGGCATTCGCACGAGTGCGATACGTGATAGCGATGAACTCGTCATTAACGGCCAGAAGACTTTCATCACCAACGGCCAGCATTGCGATCTCGTTATCCTGGTGACAAAGACTGCCCCCCAGGCCGGCGCCAAGGGCATTACGCTTGTGCTGGTGGAAAGCGATCGACCGGGTTTCACCAAAGGTCGCAACCTGAAGAAGATAGGCCTGAAGGCGCAAGATACCTCCGAGTTGTTCTTCAATGACGTGCGCGTACCGGTTACCAATATCCTGGGCGGTGAAGGCCAGGGTTTTTATCGTTTGATGCAGGAACTGGCCTGGGAGCGGATGCAGATCGCGATCCGCAATGCCACCGTGGCCGAGGTAGTGCTGGAAGAGACCGTCACCTATGTCAACCAGCGCAAGGCCTTCGGCCGTGCCATCGGCGATTTCCAGAATACCCGATTCAAATTGGCCGAAGCCAAGACCGAGGTCGAGATCGGCCGCGTTTTCGTCGACCGTTGCCTCGATCTTGTGGTGAAAAACGAGCTCGACCAGGCTACCGCGGCAATGGCGAAGCTTTGGGTTTCGGAAATGGCTGGCCGTGTTATCGATCAGTGCCTTCAGTTCCACGGTGGCTACGGTTACATGTGGGACTATTCCATTGCCCGCCACTATGTGGATGCGCGCGTGCAGCGCATTTTCGGCGGCAGCAATGAGATCATGAAAGAGATCATCGCCCGCGGCCTCAACTCAGGCTCGAATACAACCTGATGTGCTTTCGCTTTAGGCTTCGGCCAAGGCCGCGATCACTTGCCGGGCCTCGACCTGATCGCCTTCCTTGACCATGATCCGTTCGATGATGCCGTCCCTTCCCGCCGCGATCTGGTGGTGCATTTTCATCGCTTCCACCACAATGACGGCTTGACCTTTCTTCACCGCCGCTCCGGCCGCAGCCAAAACCGCGACCACCCGTCCGCTCGTCGGCGCGATCAGGCGCGCCTGCTCTTCCGTGTCGGAAGGCCGCGGCGGATCGCGCAGCGCATCGCGAAAGACATGCGTCATGCCGTCGATACTGAGGCGAAGCGTACTCCCAGTGCGCAGCCATGCTGCTTTCCGCGCAATACCGTCGGCGTCGTAAGAAAGGCGATAGCCGTCGCGGCGAAGGATGCGGATTTCGATCTCGTCGCCGGCAAGGGAGACGCGATAGGTGTCGGGGCCGAAAAGCGAGATCGTCAGGTCTTCGTGACTCTCGCCGGACATGAGGCGAAGCGGCCAGGACAACGCGGCCCCGCTCTGCCACGAGCCTCGCTCGCCCCAGCGGGTGGAATCATCTTCGTCGAAGAGAAGCACCGCGGCGAGAGCGCGAACACGCTGGCTTGGTGCTTTTCGATGCGCGAGAATTTCCGGCAGCAGCTTGTCTTCAAGCGTGCGAGTGGTGGTGGCGGCGGCGGCAACCTCGTTGGTCTGCAACAGTGCGATGAGAAAATCGCGATTGGTCGTTGGCCCGAAAACGATAAGGTCTTCGAGCGCCGCGACCAGCCGTCGCCTCGCGTCGTCCCGATCGCGGCCATGAGCGATGACCTTGGCCAGCATCGGATCGTAGTGAGGGCTGATCATTTTGCCCTCTGCCAGGTCGTGATCGATACGGATGCCGACGTCCTCGGGGGGCTTGAAGGCGAGGAGGGTGCCGGATTGCGGCAGGAACCCCGCCGTCCAATCTTCGGCATAAAGCCGAGCTTCGATGGCATGACCGGAAAAGCGAAAATTTCTCTGACGAAAGGGTAGCGTCTCGCCGGCCGCGACGCGGAACTGCCATTCGACAAGGTCGAGGCCGGTGATTGCCTCCGTTACCGGATGTTCCACCTGAATGCGGGTGTTCATCTCGAGAAAATAGAAGCTTTCGTTCTGGAGCAGAAATTCGATCGTGCCGGCACCGACATACCCGACCGTTTGCGCCGCCTTGACTGCCGCTTCACTCATCGAGGTCCGGAGTGCCCGAGAAATCCGTGGGGCTGGTGCTTCCTCGATCACCTTTTGATGGCGACGTTGAAGCGAACAGTCACGCTCGCCGAGTGAGAGTGTGTTGCCGTGGCGGTCGGCAAGAATCTGCACCTCGACATGGCGGCTTTGATCGAGTGCGCGTTCGATCATCAGCGCATCGTTGCCGAAAGCGGCCATCGCCTCGCGTCGCGCCGCCGCGAGGCCGATTGCGAAATCTTTCATGTGCGCAATATGGCGAAGACCTCGCCCGCCGCCGCCCGCCGCTGCCTTGATCATAAGGGGCAAGCCCAAAGCCTTGGCCTCGGCGGTCAGGCGCTCGTCCGATTGATTCTCGCCTTCATAGCCAGGAATCGTGGGCACGCCCGCCGCAATCATCTGCCGTTTTGCCTCTGCCTTGTCTCCCATGGCGGCGATGGCCTCCGGGCTTGGCCCAATAAAAGACAGCGCGGCGCCAATCACGGCCTCGGCAAAGGCCGCGTTCTCGGCGAGAAAGCCATAGCCTGGGTGGATCGCCTCGGCGCCGGTTTGCCGTGCCGCCCCTATCACCGCGGCGATATTAAGATAGCTTTCGCTCGGGTGCGCACCGCCGATCGCCACCGCTTCATCGGCTTCGAGGACATGGCGTGCCGTGGCATCCGTCTCGCTATGGATCGCGACGGTCGCGAAGCCAAGCTTTTGTGCGGTACGGATGATGCGGCAGGCGATTTCGCCGCGGTTCGCGATGAGAATCTTGCGGAACGCCATCTTCGGGTCCGGCTTTCGGTTGTCGTAGGGCCGAGGTCTATTCGGCGGCAGCCGGGCGTTCCTTGTGCACCGCAGGCAGCGTGCCCATGATCTTGCAGATGATGCCGAGCATGATCTCATCCGCGCCGGCGCCGATCGACATCAGCCGCGTGTCGCGATAGGCGCGGCTGATCGGCGTCTCAGTCATATAGCCCATGCCACCCCAATATTGTAGGCAGGCATCCGAGGCCTCACGGACAAGCCGTCCGGCCTTGAGCTTTGCCATCGAGGCGAGCCGCGTCACGTCCTTTCCTGCAAGATATTCGCTCGCCGCGCGATAGACCAAAGAGCGCAACAGCTCGACCTCGGTCGCAAGCTCGGCGAGGCGGAAATGCACCACCTGGTTGTCGAGAATCGGTTTGCCGAAGGCGATACGATTTCGCGTGTAGTCGATGGTCTCGGCGATCATGCGGTCGAGCGGCACCAGGGCTGATGCCGCGCCCCAAAGACGCTCTTCCTGAAATTGCAACATCTGATAGGTGAAACCTGAGCCTTCGTCGCCGATCCGATAGCGCTCGGGGATGCGGACATTGTCAAAGAAGATCTGCGCCGTGTCGGATGAGTGCATGCCGAGCTTGTCAAGTTTGCGCGCCACCGTGACTCCCTTTGTCTTCATCGGCAGGCAGAGAAGCGATTTGTTGCGATGGACCGGGCCGTCGCTCGTATTCGCCAGCAGGCACATCCAGTCGGCCTGGGTACCGTTCGTGGTCCACATCTTGCCGCCGTTGATGACGTAGTCGCCGCCGTCCTTCCGCGCGGTGGTGCGGATAGAAGCGACGTCGGAACCGGCACCGGTTTCGCTTACGCCGAGACAGACGACGTAATCGCCGGCGACGGTGGGGGTCAGGAACTCGTGCCTGAGGGCGTCCGAGCCGAAATGTGCGAGCGCCGGGGTCGCCATGTCGGTCTGGACGCCGATCGCCATGGGTACGCCGCCGCAACGGATATGGCCAAGGGTTTCGGCCATCACCAAGCTGTAGCTGTAATCAAGGCCCTGGCCACCGTATTCCACCGGCTTGGTGATGCCCAGGAATCCCGCTTGACCGAGCTTCTTGAAAAGGTCGTGGGCGGGAAAGATGCCGGCCTTTTCCCATTCGTCGACATGGGGATTGATGTCGATGTCGATGAACTTGATGAGGCTTTGTCGCAGCGCCTCGTGCTCGGGCGTCAGTTTCATCGTTTTTCTTCCTCCCTGGTTCCTGATGGCTTCGCACCTACATGCGGGCGACGCCGAACGTGTTGGGGTTAAGGTGGCGGCGCTCCGATTCGTCGCAGGTCGCGAGGCAGAAGCCCAGAATTCTCCGCGAGTCCCGCGGATCGATGATGCCATCGTCCCACAGGCGCGCGGTGGCATAAAGCGCCGCCGATTCGCGCTCGGTGCGGTTGATGATCTCGCGTTCCATGGCATTGAGTTTTTCACGGTCGACCTCTTGCCCGGAACGGCGAAGTTTTTCTTCGGTGACAATGGCAAGGACACGGGCGGCCTGCTCGCCGCCCATCACGGCGACCCGGTTGTTCGGCCAGGCGAAGATGAAGCGGGGGTCGAAGGAGCGGCCGCACATGCCGTAATTGCCGGCACCGAAGGAGGCGCCGATATGAAGGGTGAGTTGCGGTACCGTCGCGTTCGCCACCGCCTGGATCATCTTGGAGCCGTGCTTGACGATGCCGGCCTGTTCGGCCTCGCGCCCGACCATGTAGCCGGTGGTGTTCTGGAGATAAAGGATCGGCATGCCGGCCTGGCAGCAAAGCTGAATGAACTGCGCCGCCTTGGCGGCCCCGGCGGCATCGACCGGCCCGTTGTTGCCGACAAGTCCTAAAGCATATCCTTCGATCGCCGCCTGGCCGGTCACCGTCTCCGGGCCGAAACCGGGCTTGAAGTCGAGGAAATCGGAATCGTCGACAAGCCGTGCGATGACTTGGCGCACGTCATACGGCTGCCGATAATCTACCGGCACGATGCCGAGGATATCGTCAATCGGATAGCGGGGTTGCTTGAAAGCTCTGGGCGGAGACGGCGGAAGCGTGTCGTCCCAATGGAGTTTGGCGAGAAGCTCGCGAGCGATGCGAATGCCGTCGGCATCGTCCTCGGCAATAAAATCGCCAACTCCGGAAATGCCGACATGCATCTCCGCCCCGCCCAGCTCTTCATCGGTTGCCGTCTCACCGGTCGCCGCCTTAAGAAGCGGAGGCCCGGCCAAGAACACCTTCGCTCGGCCCTTCACCATGATCACATAGTCGGAAAGGCCCGGCAGATAGGCGCCGCCTGCGGTGGAAGAGCCATGTACCACGGTGATCTGCGGCACGCCTGCCGCCGAA
Organism: Ferrovibrionaceae bacterium; assembly: GCA_046705265.1. Taxonomy (GTDB): domain Bacteria; phylum Pseudomonadota; class Alphaproteobacteria; order Ferrovibrionales; family Ferrovibrionaceae; genus JAJYTL01. Next base: position 15,536 of record JBJKQL010000070.1, on the reverse strand, counting down.
AGCCGCGCCTGGTTGGCGAAGCCTCGTCCGCCCTCGACGAATATTTCCGCCTGATAGAGCAGATTGGCGCCACCCGATTCGACGAGATGGAAGAATGGCAGCTTATTCTCGCGCGCGATCTGTTGCACGCGGAGATTCTTCTTCAAGCCCATAGGCGCGATGGTACCGCCCTTTATGGCGCTGTCGGACGCGCTGACGATGGCCCGGACGCCTGCGACGAATCCGATGCCGGCAACGACGCCGCCGCCCATAATGTCGTTTTTGCCGTCGTCGTCATGCATGCGATAGCCGGCGAGCGGGCAAAGGTCGAGCCAGGGGCTGCCGCGATCGAGAAGATGCGCGATCCGCTCGCGAGGCAGAATCTGGCCGCGAGACCGGAAGCGATCCTTCGCCGCGGCTGAGCGGGCGGCGACGTTCTTCTTCAATGTTTGCACCGTGCCGACCAAGGCCAGCATCGCGTCGCGGTTGGCGGTGAAATCGGACGTCGAGGTGTCGATCCGGTTCTCAATGATCGGCATAGTGCATCAATCCTGGGTCTTGCCGCGCAACACTTTCGGTATTTCCGCCAGGGGGAAGCCGTCGAAGACGGGCGCCGATGCCTTTCGTTCGGGAAGAGGCCAATTTGGATGCGTGTTCGGCACCCCGCCGTCGATGCGAAGCGTCGCCCCGGTGATGAAGGCTGCCGCCTCCGAGAGCAGAAAGACAATGGCGGCCGAGACCTCGGCCTCGGTGCCGAAGCGGCCAAGCGGCACGTGGCCAGCAAGGCTGCGGAGATAGTCGCCCATTTCGGCCGGATAGTGATCGAAACCCGAGGAAGCGATCCAACCCGGCGCCACGGCGTTAACCCGGACATTGGCTGGTGCCCATTCCAGTGCCGCCGTCTCGGTGAAGTTGACCATGCCGGCCCGCGCGGCGCCCGAATGAGCCATGCCAGGCATGCCGCGCCACATATCGGCCACGACATTGACGATGGCGCCGCCGTGCTTTGACATCCATTGGACATAAGACGCACGGGCCATGAGAAAGCCGCCGGTGAGGTTGGTTCGCACCACGGCTTCCCAACCCTTTTGGCTGATGGATTCAAGCGGCGAGACATATTGACCGCCGGCGTTGTTTACCAGGTGATCGATGCGGTCGAAGGTCTCGATCACCCGTCTAAGCGTCGCCTCTACCTCTGTCTCGTTCCGGATGTCGCAGGGGAAACACCGTGCCTCGCCGCCGCAAGTGTCCGCGATTTCGGCCTTAACTTTTTCGAGTTTGTCCGCTTTGCGACCCACCAGCGCCAGCCTGGCGCCGAGAGACGCAAGTTCATGCGCAGTACAGCGGCCGATGCCACTGCCGCCGCCGGTCACGATCGTGACCTTGCTCGCAAACAGATTGGGGCGAAAGATCGATCGATAGGACGACTGACCGGATGTGGGAGGGCCCGATGCGGGAGGGATAGAGGTCATGGCGGCATTCCTTCCCCGACAGCTTGGCCTGGCTCCTCTGCCGCAGGCTCTATTATTGTCGATGAAGCGCGGGTTTCGGCGCCCTGGCTCCACGGTTCCGGAGCGGCTGGACTTTACTTGACGTTTACGTTAACGTCAAGCAGCCTCAGTGGCGAGCCTAATCAGCATTCCGCACAAACCACCGGTGGCAAAGGCCGAACGGCGAACGAACAGGAGACCCTCGATATGAGTCTGGAGACAGTAACCGAGGCCTTGCGCCAGCGCGTCGGAACCGATTCCGGTCTTAACGCTACCGTGAAATTTGATTTCGGTCCTGACGGCGTGATCTTCATCGACGGCGCGTCAACACCGAACACGGTGTCGAACGAGGACCGCGAGGCGTCTTGCACCATCGCCATCTCGCTCGAGGATTTCAAGAGCATGTCATCGGGCGAGATCGACCCCGCGACCGCCTTCATGATGGGGAAGCTCAAGGTTTCGGGCGACATGGGAATCGCCATGCGCCTTTCGAGTGTTCTCGGCTGAAATGCTTCGAGCCGGGCCTCGGCTTGGGCCAGGGGTGTTAGGCCAAATCAGCAAAGCGGTTGCGATGATGATCGGCTGGGCCAAACAGCGTGTCGATCATCATCAGTCGCTTGGTGTAGTGGTTGACCTTGTATTCGTCCGACATGCCCATGCCGCCGTGGAGTTGAATCGCCTGATAGCCGACGAAGCGGCCTGAGCGGCCTATGGTAGTCTTCGCCGCGGCCGCGGCCTTGGCCCGCTCTTTGACGCGGGCGAGCTTTAAGGTCGCCATATAGGCCATGGAACGCGCCTGTTGGAGCGCGATCCACATATCCACCATGCGGTGCTGCAATACCTGGAACGAACCGATCGGCACGCCGAACTGCTTCCGCGTTTTGAGATAGTCATTGGTAGTGTCGCAAAGCACTTGCATCGCGCCGACCGCTTCGGCAGCGAGTGCGGCAAGGCCGTGATCCAGCGCTTCCTGAATCAGCGGGAAGGCTTTGTCGGCGGCGCCGATCAGGTCGTCGGAGCCGAGCTTGACGCGGTCGAAGCGAAGATCCGCGGCATGGCGATGATCGAGGGTGCGATAGGGCCGCATCTCGAGCCCCGGCGCCTTGGCATCGACAAGGAACAGCGAGATGCCCGCCTTCTGGCGCTGTTTGCCCGAGGTGCGAGTGGAAACGATAATGCGATCCGCGACCGGCGCGTCGAAGACGACGCATTTCTCACCGGTGAGCACGTAGCCGCCATCCGCCGCTTCCGCCTTCAGCGCGACATCGTCGAAGTCGAAACGGGCTTTGGGCTCGGCTAGTGCAAGGGCGAGCTTGAGCTTGCCTTCGGCGATTCGCGGCAGAAGGCTTTCCTTCTGCGTTTCCGAGCCGGCACGGGCGACCAACCCGCCGCCGAGCACCACGGTCGAAAGATAAGGCTCAAGCGCGAGGCCTTGGCCCAGTCCTTCCATGATCACCATGGTCTCGACCGCACCGCCGCCAAGCCCGCCATAGGCTTCCGGGAAGGAAACCCCAAGCCAACCGAGATCGGCCATCTGGCGCCAATATTCGTCGGGCGCGCCGGCATCGGCCGCGACGATCTTTCGCCACTGTTCGAACGGATATCGTTCGCGGATAAAACGCTCGACGCTGTCCTTGAGCTGACGCTGCTCGTCACTTAACGAAAAATCCATCGCCGTTCCCTCGCTCCCTACAGGCCCAGAACCATCTTGGCGATGATGTTCCGCTGAATTTCGTTGGAGCCGCCATAGATCGTATAGGCGCGACCATAAAGGAACGAGCGCATCAGGCCTTCGCCGTAGGCCGGACCGATGGGCGGCTCGTTGCGGCCTTCCCGCTCCGGATCATAAGGAACCGCGTAATTGCCAAGTGCTTCCACTGCGAGTTCAGTGAGCTTTTGGCCGATCTCGGAGCCTCGGATTTTCAGCATCGAGGCCTCCGGCCCCGGCATCTTGCCACGCTCGCTGTCGGCAAGAATGCGGAGGTTGGTGTACTCCAAGGCCGTGAGCTCGATTTCGACCTCGGCGAGCTTGGCCCGGAAGTCATTGTCTTGAATCAACGCCCGGCCATGGCAAAGCTCGGCCTTGGCGATTTCCTTAAGTATGGCAAGCCGGTGCTTGGAGTGGGCGACCTGAGCGATGCCGGTGCGCTCGAAGCCGAGAAGAAATTTGGCGTAGGTCCAGCCCTTCCCTTCCTCGCCGACCAGATTTTCGCGCGGTACGCGCACGTTGTCGAAAAAGACTTCGTTGATGGTATGGCCTTCGTCCAGAGTAATAATCGGCCGCACGGTAATGCCCGGCGTCGTCATGTCGATGAGAAGAAAAGAGATGCCGAGCTGCGGCTTAACCTCGGGATTGGTGCGGACTAGGCAGAAGATCATGTCGGCTTCATGCGCCTGGGTGGTCCAGATCTTATGGCCGTTGACCACATAAAAATCGCCGTCGACCACGGCGCGGGTCTTGAGAGAGGCAAGGTCGGAGCCGGACCCCGGCTCGGAATAGCCCTGGCACCACCAGTCGTCGGCATTCAGGATGCGCGGCAGATAACGGGCCTTCTGGGAGTCGTTGCCGAAGGTGTAGATGACCGGCGCCACCATCGAGAGGCCGAAAGGCGATTGCGGTGGGCATTCGCCGGCGGTTTCCTCGTCGAAAAGATAACGCTGGGTTGCCGTCCAGCCGGTGCCGCCCCATTGTTTCGGCCAATGCGGCGCGCCCCATCCCTTGGTGTTGAGAATTCGCTGCCAGGTCACCGCGTCCGCCTTGCGATAGGGGGCGCCGCGGCGGATCCGGTCGTGGATATCAGCGGGAAGGTTCTCCTTGACGAAGCGCCGGACCTGGTTTTGGAAATTGCGGTCTTCGCGGCGGAAATTCAGGTCCATGGCGTTTTCCCAGGGCGTTTTGCTGAACGGTGGCGTCTCGCCACTCGTCGTTTATGCGACGAAGAAGACTAGGAGAGCGGTTGGCCGATTGCAAGCGAGCGGCGGCAGTTTGCGCCACGCGCCGTGCCGCGATAGAGAAGCGCGAACGGCGTGGTACGAAGATGAGGACGACATGGACTTCGATCCGGCGGCTGAAGGATGGAAGGTGCCCGAGGAATGGTCCGGTTTTGTCGCAGAAGCCGGACCGCTTTGGGTGCGCCGAAGCGAACGGAACCTGTCGGTTGGCTTTATGGCTGAGGCACGTCATGCCAATGTCCGCGGCGTCGTGCACGGCGGCATGCTGATGACCTTGGCCGATCAGATGATGGGCCAACTCACCTGGTATGTCGCCGGAGGACGGTCCTGCGCCACCGCGAGCATGAATAACGACTTCCTCAGCCCGGCCCGAATCGGCGAATGGATTGAAGGGGAGGCGAGCTTGGTGCACAAGGGAAAAAGCCTGGTCTTCGTACGGGGGGATCTTCGCGTCGGTGACCGGCCGGTGCTCGCCGCGAGCGGGGTATGGAAAATCCTCGGCACCTAGGGCTCATTTTACGGATCAGTACCGTCGGCTGTGGCGCGCTTTCGCCACAATCGCAAAGAAGCCGAGCGATCGTCCTCCGCTGCGCGGACGACGGCATGAACCTGAAGGAGCTCATGACGGCTCACGATCCCAAGCGCGCGGTCGTTCTCACGGTCGATAATAGGAAGCGCCGCGACGTCGGCAGCCACCATGCGATCGATGATATGGCGGACCGGCTCGTCAGCACGGCCGAAGACGAGCGTCTGACTCGACACTAGATCGGCGAGAGTGGGACTCGTTGCCGTAGCACCGGGACCGTTTGCAGCACGACGGGCGTCGGAAGTTGAAATCATGCCGATCACTCGGTCGTCTTTTGCCACAACCGGATAGCTCTTGTGGTGTCGTTGGCCGAGATCGCCGTCACTCGCGGTGAAACGGCGCAGGACCTCCAGGACTGGGGTCTCGGCCCCCAGCGTTTCCACCTGTCGGACCATAATGTCACCGGCGCGGAGGGTCTCAAACGGGTCGGTTGTGTATTCGCAGATCAAGTGATGGCCGCGGCGCGCGACCTTTTCGGTCAAGATCGAGCGTTTTAGAACCAGCACTGTCAACATATAAGCCGTGCAGCAGCTGATCAGAAGCGGTAAAAGCGCGTTTATGTCATGGGTTGTCTCAAGGGCGAAGACAACCGCGGTCAAAGGTGTCCGCAAGGCACCACCGAGCATCGCCGCCATGCTAATCAAGGCCCAAAAGCCGACGGTGCCGACGGGCAGGAAATGACCGACTACGACGCCGAGCGCGCCGCCCATGATCATGACCGGCGCGAGCACGCCGCCTGACGTTCCTGAGGAAAGCGCGATGGCCCAGATGATCGCCTTGACGATAAGAAGACGTATTGCTGGATGAAGAGCAATCTGACCGTTAAGCAGAGCCGCGATCACGTCGTAGCCGACGCCAAGGGCATGCGGCGCGATCAGCCCGCCGACGCCGACGACGAGGCCACCCAGGATCGGCCACCACATCCAATGCAGCGGTAGTTTGCGAAAAAGATCCTCGGCGGCGTAGACCGCTTCGGTGGCAATGATGGCGCCGATGCCGCCGACAATTCCGACGCCGGCACATAGGAAAAGTCCCCACCAAGGCAACGTGACTACGGCGGCAACGGGGAAGATGGGCCCGCCGCCGATGAGCAGCGGGCGGATCGCCGTGGCGACCGCGCTTGCCGTCGCTATGGGAAGGAAGCTCCGCGGCTTCCATTCGAAAAGTAACAGCTCGACCGCGATCAGAACAGCTGCCACCGGCGTGTTGAACGTTGCGGCCATTCCTGCCGCCGCTCCCGCGACAAGGAGCGTTTTCCGTTCGGTCGCGGAGAGATGCAAAAGCTGCGCGAAGATCGACCCGAAGGCGCCGCCCGTCATGATGATCGGGCCTTCGGCGCCGAACGGTCCGCCAGTGCCGATGGCGATCGCCGAGGCGACCGGCTTTAGGATTGCGACCTTTGGTTCGAGCCTGCTCTCCGAGATCAGGATGGCCTCGATCGCTTCCGGAATGCCATGGCCGCGGATTTTTTCGGAGCCGAAGCGGGCCATGAGGCCGACCAAGAAGCTGCCGATCACTGGCACAGCGATGGCAACCAGGCCGAGATGATTTCCCGCTGGCGAAGAAAAGGCGAAGGAGAAACGACCGTAATATCCGAGATTAGTGATGAAGCCGATCATCCATAGGAGAAGGATTGCAACCACCGCGCCGACGGCGCCGATTACGGCCGCGACGCCGATCAAGAGAAAAACGCGCCGCGTAGTGGTGAAATCGCCAAGCGCTTCGGGTTCGGGTTGCGCTTGTCCAATGCCTCGCAACGCGCCGCCCTTGCCACGTTGAAAGGATCCAGCTCTCATATCAGGCGACGCGTCCCGGCGATCACAGGTCCTGCCAGACTTTGGCCAGAGCTGGCGCCAGCCGGCGCAGCTCTTCGAGATGAAGCGCGGAAAGGTGCTGTAAGGCCGCGTGGCCGGCCGCGGTAAGGGCAAGGCGTACCGAGCGGTGATCATCCGAATCGCGTCGGCGCTCGATCAGGCCTGCGGCTTCGGCCCGGTTCACCAGCTCGACCGCGCTGTGATGGCGCAGTACGAGATAATGGGCGACGTCGCCGATGACCGGACCGCGTGGATCCTCATGGCCGCGCACGGCAAGGAGAAGTTGATGCTGCATCGGGTGCAGGCCAGCGGCACGCGCCTGCCCTTCGCTCCAGCGGATGAACTGACGCAGCCGGAAACGGAGCTGCAAGAGCCGCCGATAGGCCTCGTCGCTGACTGTCATCTCTTTTGTGGTTGATGCCATGTGCATGTCCGATGTCACGATAATATATCGCCTCAAGATGTAGCGGCATACCATAAGGTGAGTACGACCACAAGACGGCGCGAAGGGATTGGGGGGCGCGAAGAGGTGCTGCGGGGATCACCGCATTGGCGCAAGTCGCAATCGACAAGCATAACCGCCATTCAGGTATACCTTTGTAGCGATCAGAGGTTGCTTAGGAGTAATTGTTTTTCAGACGGCTTTGCTGTTGCCGGGATAATCATTCGTACACGCCGCAAGGCGGAAGGGAACGACGTCTTCTAGCCATCTGACCTTCATCGGCCCGCGATTCGGTAGGTGAACGATCACGTTAAGCTCACCGTCCATGGCCTCTACGTAGCGGCGCAAGAGGGAAAGATACATATCCATCCGTAATTCGATTCTGGAAACGGTGGGTCGGCTGATTTTGAGGGATTCCGCCATTTTGGCCTGGGACATCCCGGAGATGCGACGCAACTCCCTTAACGATTCGATTTCAATAACCAATTCCTGAGAGTGTTGGTCGATTTCTGCCTGCCGCTTGGATGGCAGGGTATGCGGAACATCATTCGGCGTGCGGATATGCCTCATAACTGTTCTCCTGAATTCAGCGGGACTTCTTACATGTCTCTGGCTTCACGACCGGACAGCTCTCGTAGCCATGCCACGCAACCTTCGCTCTTGTCTCCCAAGTGGCCGGCACGTGGCGTCCGCTTGCAATCTGACGCGGACGCCGCCCGCCTTATGCTGTCACTCGCCCGGAGCCGCCCCTGGTATCGCCGTTCGGGCAAGCTCGTCGGCGCTCTTGAGCCGCCGATTGATGACCGGCCGCAAGACGAGGTAGCCGACCAATGCCGCGGCCACGTTCATCAAAAATCCAAGCGTATAGACTGCGTGCCAGCTTCCCGTCATGCGTGTCAGCACATTGCCGAGCGGCACGAATAGTGATGCGACGCCTTTGGCGGTGTACATGATGCCGTAGTTGACCGTCGCATGCTTGCGGCCGAAGGCGTCGCCGACAGTCGCTGCGAACAGGCTGAAAATATCGCCCCAGAACAGGAACACCAGCGCATCGGTAATGATGAACCATGCTGGTGTGGTGCCGAGAAAACCGAAGGCGAGAAGACAGAGCGCCTCGATTCCGAAGGCGATGGCCATCATGTTGGCGCGGCCGATATGGTCGGAAATCCACCCGTTGAGCGGCCGTCCGACTCCGTTGGTGATGCTGTGGAAGGTGAGTGCGGCGACGATCGCTGGCGTCGTGATGCCAAAGATCGTCACCAGAGTGTTGTCGATGTGGCGCTCGTGCGCGATCGGCGAAAGCTGGGCCGCTGACATCAGACCGCCCGCTGCGACCAGGAAGAACATCAAGTACATGGTCCAGAAGATTGGCGAGCGCAAGGCTTTTTGCGGTGGTACGTCATCGTCGGCGCCTTGGCGCGTCTTGACGGCGGTCATCTGCGGCTTCTCCTCAGCCCGCGGAGCCCGGATGAAATTCGACACGATCACGATGATGATGCCGTAAATGATGGCAAAGACGAGAAATGTGTGCTGATAGCCGCTCGAGTGGATCATCGCCCGAATCGGCGCGATGGTGATCGCGGCACCCGCCCCGAATCCTGCTGCCGTTAGCCCCGCGCAAAGACCGCGCTTGTCAGGAAACCACTTGAGCGCGTTCCCAACGCTGGTGCCATAGACCGCGCCGCCCGCGAAACCGGCGAGGATTCCGCCAAAATAGAGCATTCCGAGGCTACTAGCGTGCGAATCGATAAACCAAGCGAGAAAAGTCCCAACGCCGCCCGCCAGAATCATCCAGCGCGGCCCGATGCGGTCGACGATCCAGCCTTCGAAGGGGACCAGCCAAGTTTCGCATAGAATGAAGAGCGTGAAGGCAACCTGGATGTCGGCTTTGCTCCAGCCAAACTTATGCTGGATCGGTAGGACGAAGAGGGTCCAGCCATACTGGAGGTTCGCGACCGAGGCCATGCAGATGATGCCGAGCACCAACTAAAGCCACCGGAATCCGGGAGAAGACCTGCTGTCAGACGTTGCATAGTGCGACTTCATGCTCACTTTTCTCCTCTAGACATCGGAATGCTGATCGTGCGCTGAAGCGAATTGCTCGAGCGCGATGAGGTCGCATGACCAGTAGCTATTTCGACCACTTAATAAATTATATCGTGTTAAGATATAATTTATACCATAGATTACATGTGACGGCAAGATGCCGCGCCCGGATCGGGCGACATGAAGACGCGTAGGGATCACGGCGCTGGCGCAATCGAGGGGGGGCGGCAGGCACGGCCGCCCTTGGAGTCAATGCCTTGAAGCAATGACCAATCGCTGAGGAGGGTTATTTCTTATTGGGAACTTCTTCATTACCGAGGCAATCATTCGTGCACATCGCCAAGCGGAAGGGAATGATGTCTTTCAGCCATCCAACCTTCATCGGTCCGCGATTGGGCAGGTGAACGATCACATCAAGTTTGCCATCCATGGCTTCCACATACCTGCGCAGGAGGGAGAGATACATGCTCGTCTGATTATCGATCCTGGAAACTGTCGGCTGGCTGATTTTGAGGGCTTCCGCCAGTTTGGCCTGGGACATCCCGGAGATGCGACGCAATTCCCTCAAGGATTCGATCTCAATGGCCAATTCCTCAGAACGCTGGTCGATTTCCGCCTGCCGCTTGGACAGTGGCATATCCGGGACATCCTTCGGCGTGCAAATCATGGCTCATGGTCCTATGCGCTTCGACGCATCTTGTCGCCAGAGATCGACACAGTGTCCCCCCCGATCCGCATGAAATGCGAATGCGACGCGCCGATCGGTTGTTAACCTTCAGGACTAAGGACTATCGTCCCTTTGGCCGTTTTCCGGCCCTGTTAGGTCGACGATCTCCGCGGTGTCGAGTTCTACCTCGGGGAGGGGATGCCGGACGGCGAAGCGCCTTATGCGCTTGCGCCGTCCGGTGTTGCTAAGCTTCGGCCCTTATTTACACGGCTTCAGCATTTTCAGTGCGCGCTACTCCGCTGGGCGACCGCTTGGTACTTTGGCCCCTCCCCACACCGGCGGGCTGCTCTTCAACGGAATGATGAGGAGCCCGGCGACGATCGCCATCACTGCTGCGACGCCCATTCCCGCCTGATAACCGAGCCCGCCGATCACGACGGCCGACAGCACGCCGCCATAGAGCCCGCCGGAGCCCTTGGCAGCCGCGTAAAGGAAGCCGTAATTCGAGCCCGCGGCGACTTCACCGAAGTAATGGCCGATCATGGTCGGGAATAACGAGAACAGCGGTCCCCAGAAGAAGAAACAGGCGCATACCGCGATGACGAAGAGAAACTCGCTGTGCGCCGCGCCGGCGATCATGGCAACAAACAGAAACGCGCCGCACAGGATGTAACTTGAGATCATGGCGTTTTCCACGCCGATCCGCGTGGACATGCCACCCAGCACGGCACGGCCGAGCCCGTTGAACAAGGCGATGCCGCCCGCCGCCGCGGTCGCCGCAGCGGCCTTGAAGCCCAGGCTGTTGGAGTACTTGATGATCTTGGTGACGCCGGCGAGGCCCGCGCTCGCGATCAGAATGAACGAGACGAACATCAGCCAGAATTGCCAGGTGGAGAGCGTCTCCCCCAACGTGTACTGATGGTCGGAAGGCCGTTTGACCGCCTTCGCCTGCGGCACCCATCCTGGCGGACGCCAGCCGGCCGGCGGATCCTTCATGAACAGCGATGTTACGATCGCGACCCCGCCGATAATCGCCCCCATGAGGTAGATGACGTGGAAATACTCCGAAACTGGAGCCGTCTTCGAAATCGCCCGAATCGGGAAGATGAAGGGCAACGAGCCCCAGGCGAAGGCGCCTGCGATCAGGCCCGCGACGAGACCGCGCTTGTCGGGGAACCACTTGTTCGCTGTCGTCACTGAAGTGTTGTAGACGAATCCCGTGAAGAAGCTGCCGATGCACCAGATAACGATGACAAAACCATACGACGGGCCCCAGGCCGTGGCCCAGATGCCCAGTCCCGCGATCACGCCGGCAATGCTCGTCACCAGTTTTGGTCCATACTTGTCGCGCAGGATGCCACCCGGCAGGGCGCCAAACGATTCAAAGATCACGAAGAGAGTGAACATCCAGCCGATTTGGACGCTGGACCAGTGATAGAGCGGGGCGATATGTCCCGCCATCGAACTCCAGGCATATTCGTAGGGGCTAATTACCGCCTGCGCCAAGAACGCCGCCACGAAGACGACCCAGCGGCTATATCCCAAGATTTCCCTGTCACTTTGAGACGCCGCGCCCGGCGCTGATTCTCTAGCGGACATATTGTTTCCTCCTCCTTCTCATCGCTTCTTTGTTGCGTTGATGCCACCCGCCGGAATCATCCGGCGTAGCCAGATGCAGTCGACGATGTGGCCCCCAAACGGGACCAGCACAGGTTTCGCAGAGAACGAATAACGTGAAGGCAACCTCTTCCCGGCCTTGCTCTAGCCAAACATAGGCTGGGCCGGCGGCGCGAGCCGCGTCCCGCCATCATCGAGGGTCGCCACCGAGATCATGCAGATGATGTCGACGACCACCTGAAGGCTACGGAATCCCCTACAGGGGTTGCCGGTAGAAGTGGCGAATTGCCGCTTAATGTTCATTGTCCCCCCGCTGATATCGGAATACTGGCCGTGCGCCGGGGCGTGTCCGTTCTTGCACCCCAGCGCACGAAATGGGGCAACCAAAAAATCCAACCGCAAGAGCTGCCAATCGTCCGCACTGCTAACGGTCATCATTGACTGCCTCAGAATATATCGTATCAGGATATATTGTATACCACAAGTCATCTGCGGCAGCAACAATAATTCCGACACAATAATTCCGTTTGCGGCGGCGCCGAGCAGTCATCAAACGATATGAATCGGGGCCGAGAGGTCGGCACAACAAGGCGGGCGGCCCGCGAGATCGCCAAAGCGAGCGGTCGGATTTATAGCGAATGAGATGCCAGAAATTAGGCAGCTGTCGCCGATTCGGGCGGTTGATTTCGGTGCCCGACCGCGGAATTCGGCCAAAATTCACACTCCATCCTTGGCATGGCTTTTGCTGCGCGTGCGAAGGAGCCAGTGCGACGATGCCGTGCGGTGGTTCCGTTACAAAAGCCTCCCGCCGTAATCCGCTCGGCTGCGGTTCGCGCTTGTGCGGTAACGGCGGGTGTCGTTGCAACTCATGTCGTGGAAGTAATCCGATGCCAAACATCCGCTCTTTCTCAAACCAGAAGCGTTATGGCCGATGCGCCGCATGGTACGCCGGCCGCTTATTCGTCCTTGTTCTCGCCACCTTTGCGATGTCGGGCCTCATCATGTCGGCTCCGGCAGAGGCCGCGCCTTCGCCGATGCTGCCTCCGGCCGTCGCCAAGGCCGGCAAGGTCACGTTTTGCAGCATGATGAGCCTGCCGCCGGTCGAGTTTATGAGCCCTGCCGGAAAGCCGATCGGTTCCGACATCGAACTCGCCGACGGCATCACGAAGCGCCTCGGGGTCAAGGCCGAATTCATCAATATGCCCTTTGCCGGTTTAATTCCTTCCCTCCTCGCCGGGCATTGCGACGCGATCATCTCACAGCTTTTTGTCAAGCCGGGGCGCGAGAAGGTCATCAACTTCGTTCCCTACATGTATTCGCATGAAGTGATTCTGTTGAAGAAAGGAACACCCGGGATCGATTCGCTCGCCGATCTTTCGGGTAAGAAGGTCGCCGCCGTCACCGGCACCACGGCAACCAATCTGATGAACGATGAGAGCAAGAAACTGACCGCAGCCGGCAAGCCACCGATCAACATGGTCATGTTTCCAGAAAACACTCAGGCCCTGCAGCAGCTGGAGTTCGGTCAGGTGGTGGCCTATGGTCTCGCCTTCGAAGCAGCAGCCTATTACATCCACAAGGACCCGCAGACCTTCACAACCGGCGGCAAGCCCTATTACAAAATCCTGACCGGCATCGGCATCCGCAAGGATGAACCAAAGCTGCAGGCGGCGATGGCGCATGCCTTGGCTGAGATGCGGAAAGACGGCGACTACAGGAGAATCTTCGTCAAATGGGACATCACGCAAGACGAACTGCCGAAGAGCGAGTGACGTCAGGGTGACACTCCATGACCTTTGATTGGTCGTTCTTCTGGCACTACCTCTTGCAGCCGAGCTCGCTTTATTTGCACGGGCTCGTGCTGACGATCACTCTTAGCGTAGTGTCGCAACTTGCCGGCATTGCGCTCGGTCTGGTGGCGGCGCTGGCACGTATTTCCGCAATGCGTCCGCTCCAGGCAGCAGCCCGATTCTACATCTGGGTCATGCGCGGTACGCCCTTGCTCGTCCAAATCGTCTTCATCTACACCGGACTCGCTGCCGCCAACATCTTCCGCTTCCATGATGTCCACCTCGGCCTTCTCTCGATCGCGGGAAATGTCCAGGCCGGCATCCTCGCTCTTAGCCTGAACGAGGGGGCCTATATGGCGGAGATCATCCGCGCCGGCATCGCCTCGGTGGACCTCGGCCAGGCCGAGGCAGCGCGCTCGCTTGGCATGACTGACGGCCTCGTCATGCGGCGCATCGTCTTGCCTCAAGCCTTGCGGCTGATCATTCCGCCGCTCGGAAACCAGTTCAACATCATGCTGAAGAACAGCACGCTCGTCAGCATCATCGGCGTGCCTGAACTGCTGCTCGTGACCGAGACGATCAACTCGGCAACCTTTCGTACCTTCGAGCTCTATACCGTGGTCGGGCTTTACTTTCTCTCGCTCACCACGCTCTGGGGATTCGCACAGCGGGCGATAGAAGCACGCTTCACTGCGCCGACACGGGACAACGCCGGCATGCCGGAGCTTCGGCCCAGGCGCTTCGGCTTACGCAAAACCTTGAACGTGGGATCACAATGATGGACGCCGTTATGGAGCTCACACATCCGGATGCTGCGACCAACGTGTATGTCAACCTGCCGACCGCTGCCGTGCCTGTTCCGTACATTGTCGAAGCGACCGATATTCACAAGTGGTTCGGTGTTACCAAAGTGTTGGATGGTGTTTCGCTTTCGGTTCACCGCGGTGAAACGGTGGTGATTATTGGGCCTTCGGGGTCGGGAAAGACCACCTTCATTCGCTGTCTCAATCATCTTGAGACGATCCAGCAAGGCGTAATTCGGGTGAATGGGCACTTTATCGGCTATCGCCAGCGTGGAAGAAAGATGGTGGCTGATCGAGCGCGCAACATCGCCCGGCAGCGTCGCGACGTCGGCATGGTGTTTCAACGGTTCAATCTCTTCGCCCATATGACGGCTATCGAAAACATCATCGAGGCGCCGGTGCGTGTGCGCGGCCTCGCGAAAGAAGAAGCGGCCGCAACGGCGCGTGCGCTTCTCGCCCGGGTTGGGCTTGCCGGCAAGGAAAATTCCTATCCGGCGCAACTCTCGGGTGGCCAGCAACAGCGCGTCGCCATTGCCCGCGCGCTCGCCATGCGCCCCGCTGTCATGCTCTTCGATGAACCGACCAGCGCACTCGATCCCGAAATGGTGGGCGAGGTGCTCGAAGTTATTCGTGAGTTGGCACAGGAAGGCATGACGATGATCATCGTCACGCACGAAATGGAATTTGCCCGCGATGTGGCCGACCGGGTGGTAGTGATGGACAAGGGGGCAATCATCGAGAGTGGTACACCGCAGCATGTCTTCGTCGAATCACAGCACCCGCGGCTCCGCGCCTTCCTGGCCAAGACTCGGATGCACGCTCTGCATTAAGATCCAATCCGAGAGGTTTCTCTGGCAGCGCCCCTCTCGGGCGTGATAACCAATATCGGTGCGGCGCCGGACCAAAGGACGGGCAGGCGAGGGTGGCGCTGTAACCGAAACGCGGACCGCTGCATGATTCCAGATTTGTTGGAGATTCCCGCGCTGCTTGCCGCGATGCGCGAGGGGCACTTGACTGCGGCCGCGCTGGCCGAGGTTTTGTTCGACCGGATCGAGACCTATCCCGACAAGGCAGTCTTCATTGCGCTCCGGCCGCGGGCGGAAATTCTTGCCGACGCTAAAGCCGTCGATCCTGCTTTGCCGCTCGCCGGCATGTTGTTTGCCGCCAAGGATAATATCGACGTGGCTGGCCTCGACACCACGGCTAGTATTGAGACACATTAATTACGAAACATAGTGACGGCTAAGCTTGCGATCGGCGTCTTTTCGCGTAAACGTCCACTCGATGCCGCATCGAGCGGCGTTGCGTCTTCGCTGCCAGGCGGCCACCTCGCCGGTGAGGGTGGCCTGA
>JBJKQL010000069.1:0-15875 GCA_046705265.1 Ferrovibrionaceae bacterium | reverse complement strand
CGGTGACGGTCGCGACGCTCCGCCGAACCCCATTACCGAACCCCCCTTTGGATTGATGCATGCCCGATCCAGGCATTTTTCGGCCAGGTGATTCCACTTGGCGGGAAGGCGTTCTTGACTTCTGACTGGCGTCAGGGCTTACGACAGAATGCACGGATCGCGAGAACGCGGCCCTCGGCCAAATTCCGCGCGACATTCGCGATCATTGCTTTCGCACTCTCTCCATACAAGAGACGAAGCCCCGACACCGCGGGCCTCGTACTCGCGGCCCGCCGTGTCGACCAGTCGCGCGCGAGAGCGGTGACGTCTTCGCAACTCTCGATCATGAATCCGGTTTCCGCGAGCACGGTCTTCAGCATGTCGGGCGTGACGAGGAAGCTCATCGACGCATCCTCCGCCCACGGCACGGGGAAATAGAGTTCATCGCCCGATCCTTGGACGAGATCGTAAAGGCCGAAGCGCCCGCCCGGCTTGAGAACGCGGGCGATCTCGGCGTAAAGCCTCGCCTTGTCGGCGATGTTCATCGCGACGTGCTGACTGTAAGCGAGGTCGAAGCTCGCGGTGGCGAAAGGCAGCAACGTCGCGTCGCCGCGGCGGAAATCGACCTTCTGCCCAAGCCCTTGGTTTTCGGCGAGAAGACGCGCGGCGTTGCAGAGATCGGCACTGAGATCGATGCCGGTGACGTGGCAGCTGAAATGGGCGGCGAAATAGCAGGCAGCGCCGCCGAGCCCACTGCCGACATCGAGCGCGTGCTCGCCGGCTTTCGGTTGTAGCGCCGCGCCAAGCTCCTCGGTGGCAGCACGACCGCGCGTGTGAAGCTCGGAGACAGCGGCAAAATCTTTTTCGTCCATCGGCGCGGTTGGCCGGCCAAGGGCCTCGAAAGCGGCCAGAATCGCCTGCCCCAGCTCGCTCCGGCTGTAATGGCCGGCAATCTGGGCGGTCACGTCGCTCATGCAATTGCTCCTTGCGGCATTCGGTTCTTTCTTGGCAGATACGCTGCCTCTTAGCCAATATAGTCGCTACGATCATAGCGTATGAGAGACAGAGGTCGATTGATGCCGAGCCGGCGCAATTGGGCGTTTCCCGCCGATAGCCAACCAAAACCACAGGACATGCCGTTTGATCTCGATCAGGCATTGGCTTCGGTGCTGGCCGTACAGACACGGATTCCATCGGACGCGTTTACGGCGGGCGTGCTCGGCACCGAGCGCGAGGGTAACGGCGTCGTGATCGGCGAAAACGGGCTTGCCGTCACCATCGGCTATCTCATCACCGAAGCGGAATCGATCTGGCTCACGACCGGCGACGGTGTCGCGGTTCCGGCTCATGCCGTCGCCTATGATCAGGCAACCGGCTTTGGATTGGTGCAGGCGTTGGGCAAGCTGCCGGCCCCACCGATCACGCTCGGTTCGGCCGCGCGCACGGGGCCCGGAGAGACCGTCATCTTCGCCGGCCACGGCGGCAAACATCACGCCCTGGTCGCCCAAATCATGGCCAAGCGCGAGTTCGCCGGCTACTGGGAATACGTCCTCGACGAGGCGCTCTTTACCGCCCCGGCGCATCCCCACTGGGGCGGCGGCGCGGTACTCGATCGCCATGGCCGGCTGATCGGGATCGGCTCGCTGTTTTTGCGCGGATCCGATTTCGGCGGCATCCAAGAGGAAGGCAAGGCGATCGACGGCAACATGGTGGTGCCAATCGATCTTCTAGCACCGATCCTGCCGGATCTGTTGCGCTTCGGCCGCGCTAATCGGCCACCCAGGCCGTGGCTCGGTCTTTATGTCGCGGAGACGCGACCCGGCGCCGCTGTCGCTGGCCTGGCCGAGGAAGGACCGGCCGATCGCGCCGGAATCCAGATTGGCGACGTAATTCTGGAAGTCGAGGGCGAGGCGATCGCAGGGCTGGCCGATTTCTTCCGCAAGGTCTGGGCCCAGGGCACGGCAGGGGTGGAGGTTCCGTTGACGCTGGTGCGCGATGGCGAGCTGATGGAAATCCGCGTCAGTTCCACCGACCGCGAATCCCTGTTCAAGAAGCCGCGCCTGCATTAGAGCGACGTCCGCACACAGCGCGGCTCGACCCGCTATCATCATACTCCGGCGCCGCGCTGCGGCGCTTCGGTTCTGCCGTTGCCCACATAGGCGGTTGGCGCCGATCCCAGCTTGCGCTTGAACATGCTGGTGAAGGCGGCCGGGCTGTTATAGCCGACATCAAGCGCGATCGACGTCACAGGCTCACCGCCAACCAGGCGCGGCAGCGCCATCATCAGGCAGGCCTGTTGCCGCCAGGCGACGAAGCTCATCCCCGTCTCGCGCCGGAACAGCCGGGTGAAGGCGCGCCGGCTCATGCCGAGCGTGGCGCGCCATTGCTCGATGGTCTCCCGCGGTGAGGGCCGGACAAGGAAACGGCGGCATTCGCGCGCCAATCCGGCGCGGCGCGGCATGGCGAGCGAAAGCGGCAAGACGGGCGCCGCTTGCAATTCGTGATGAAGGAGCGTCATCAAGGCGCCGGCCCGGGTTTCGGGATCATAGGCGACTGGCAGATCGATGGACTCGGCGATCAGGTTCCGCATGAACGACGAAACGCCCAGCACCGCGCAAGCCGGCGGCAGGCCGGCGGCGGCGGCGGGCTCGACATAGAGGCTTCGTGTGGTGACGTGGCCGATCATGCGCACCTGATGGCGGACGCCGCTCGGAATCCACATGCCGCAGCCAGGCGGCACGAACCAGGTGCGGGTTTCGGCGGTTACCACCACGGCGCCCGCCTCGCCGTAGAGGAGCTGGCACCGGCGATGCGCGTGCCAGGGCATGACCTTGCCCGGCTCGTGTTCGGTATTGACCACGATCAACGGCCGCGGCGTGTCGTCGAGAACTTCCACCCGGATGTTGCGGACCATGGCCCAATCTCGAAAGTGAAAGACCCACTTACGGTAGCGGGTAGCCTGCGAATCGGTATCATGTCAGAGAATGCCGTGCAACCGGGCGCATGGCCGCCTGCCGGATTCGAACCGGGGAAAAGCTGCCATGAGTAGCTTCGCGCTGCCACGACCGAAGAACCGCACCTTGCTTCCGGTTCTTGGCGCCATCAGCTTCTGCCATCTTCTGAACGACATGATGCAGTCGCTGTTGCCGGCGATTTATCCGATACTCAAGGGTGGCTTCGATCTTTCCTTCGCCGAGATCGGACTTCTGACCCTTACCTATCAGGCGACGGCTTCGCTGTTGCAGCCCTTCGTCGGTGCTTTCACCGACCGCAAGCCGCAGCCCTACAGCCTGCCTTGCGGCATGTTCTCTTCGCTTCTCGGCATTCTGGTGCTGGCGCTGGCGACGGATTACGGCGCGCTTCTCCTCGGTTCGGTCCTGCTCGGTGCCGGTTCGTCGATCTTCCATCCCGAATCGTCGCGGATCGCGCGGATCGCTTCAGGCGGACGGCATGGCGTCGCGCAATCCTTGTTCCAGATCGGCGGCAATTTCGGCCAGGCCCTCGGGCCGCTTCTCGCCGCCTTCCTCATTCTGCCCCATGGCCGCGGTTCGCTCGGATTCGTCAGCCTCGGCGGTTTTATCGGGGTCGCGGTGCTCGCCGTGCTCGGCGGCTGGTATCAGCGGAATGGCCACGCAAGGCCGCTGCCGAAACAGACGCAAGAGACGACAACGCTCCCGCCCAGTCAAGTGCGCCGCGCGCTTCTCGTCCTGGTGGCGCTGATCTTCTCGAAGTACGTCTATCTTTCCAGCATCACTTCCTATTACATCTTCTACCTGATGCAACACTTCGGGCTGCAAACGCAGGCCGCGCAGATCGATCTTTTCATCTTTCTCTTGGCGGCGGCGACCGGCATCATGGCTGGCGGCGTGATCGGCGACCACATCGGGCGGAAGCGTGTGATCTGGGGTTCGATTCTCGGCGTTCTGCCGTTCACGGTCGCGCTTCCTTATGTTGGACTCTATGGAACCATCATGCTCAGCATTGTGATAGGACTCGTGCTCTCCTCCGCCTTCTCCGCGATCGTGGTCTATGGCCAGGAACTGATGCCGGGGCGCATCGGCATGGTTTCGGGACTCTTTTTCGGTCTCGCCTTCGGCATCGCCGGCGTCGGCGCGGCGGTGCTCGGGCTGCTCGCGGATCGGACCAGTATCGATTTCGTCTATCGCGTCTGTTCGTTCCTGCCGGCAATTGGCCTCATCGCCGCCTTCCTGCCGGATATCCGCGACCGGGCGGCGAAGGACGCCGTTTGAGCGCCAAGCGCGGCGGACCGGATAGGCAGCGCGTCGCGCTCAGAACAGCCGCGCCCCGTTCGGCACCGGACGGTCGGGCGCGAAGAGGACGACCTCGCCGTCGCGATCGGGAAAGCCCAAGGTCAGCACTTCCGACATGAACTTGCCGATCTGGCGCGGCGGAAAATTGACCACCGCCGAGACCTGCCGGCCGACCAGCGCCATGCAATCGTAATGCTTTGTGATCTGCGCGCTGGAGCGTTTGACGCCGACGCCCGGGCCGAAATCGACCTCGAGCTTCAAGGCAGGCTTGCGCGCTTCGGGAAACGGCGCCGCCGAAATTACCGTGCCGATGCGGATATCGACAGCGAGAAACTGATCGAAGCCGATCATGGCGGCGGGCGGAGTGTCGAAATCAGGCACACGATGCATGGCGGGAGTCCTCGCTTACGGGGCGGGATCGAAACGGCGGATGAAGGCGCTCGCGGCAGCGATCACTGCTGCGGTCTGATCGCGATGCGGCGAATGGGCACAAGTCTCGAGTGGCAAAAGCTCGACCACGCCGCCCGCGCGGGCAGCGATGCGCTCCACATGTGCCATAGTGCCGTAGGGATCGTCGAGACCCTGTACCGCGAGAATCGGCACGCGCACGGCGGCCGCTGCGTCCGAGATATCCCAAGCACGAAACGTCGGCGCAAGCCAGATGTCGTTCCAGCCGAAAAAAGCCGAATCGGGATCGGCGTGATAACGCGCGAGCCGCACGCGCAGATCGCCATGAAGATAGGCCTCACGCGCGGCGCGAATGTTGTGCAGCGACTTCTCCTCGACGAAGACATGGGGCGCGAGAAGAACGAGCCCCTTGATCCGTGCCGGCAAAGCCGCCGCCGCGAGCAACGCGATCGAGGCGCCGTCGCTATGCCCGAAAAGCCAAACCGGCTCGTCGTCGAGACCAAGCGCATTGAGAACGGCAGGCAGCATCTCCCGTGCCTGGATGTGCATGAAGTCAACCGGCCAGTGTTCGTCCGCCGGGCGTGGCGTCGACCAGCCGTAGCCCGGACGGGAATAGACCAGGCCGTGAAAGCCGCCGGCCCGGCAAAAAGTATCGGGAAAGTCGCGCCACATGCCGCGCGAGCCCAGCCCTTCGTGCAGGAAGACGATGACGGGCTTTCCCGAACCCGCGCCAACCCAGGCATATTCGATGCGATAAGCCCGCCCGCCACTCCTCGCCGTGACGAATTGAGCTGCCGAATCAGCGCCGCTCGGCGCGGACCGGGCGCAATCGGTTTCCTCGTCCATCACGGCATCAAATCCCTGACCGCAAAATCGCCTTGCGCCGCGACCGTTCAGACGACGCCGCGCCGGTGGAGATCGGCGATCGTGGCGGCGTCGAAACCGAACTCGTGCAGAATCTCATCGCTGTGCTCGCCGGCATCGGGCGCCGCTTGCGTGAGCCGCGAGGGCGTGCGGCTTAGCGTTACCGGCTGGCCGACGATTTCGATATCGCCGAGCTTCGGGTGCTGCACGGTCTGGGCGAGACCAAGATGGCGCACCTGCAGATCGGCGAAGACTTCGTCGATGCGATAGATCGGACCGCAGGGCACGCCAGCGCGGTTCAGGATCTCGATCCAGGCGGCCGAGGATTTTGGCTTCAGGAGCGTCTCGATTTCGGCATTCAGCCTGTCGCGATTTTTCGAGCGCAGCGTTCCCGTCGCATAATCCGGATTGTCGAGAAGCACGGCGCCGCCGATAGCGCGCGCAAGTCGCTCCCAGATTTCCTGTCCGGCGGCGGCGATGTTGATATGACCATCGGCGGTGGCGAAAACGCCGGTCGGAATGCTGGTCGGATGGTTGTTGCCGGCCTGCCCCGGCACCTCGCCTTTCACCAGCCAGCGCGCGGCCTGGAAATCCAGCATCGCGATCTGCGCCTGCAGGAGCGAGGACTGCACCCACTGCCCTTCGCCGGAAACCTCGCGCTCCAAGAGCGCAACCAGGATGCCAAGCGCGCAATAGAGCCCGGCCGCGAGGTCGGCGATCGGAATGCCGGCCCGGACTGGCCCTTGTCCCGGCAGGCCGGTGATCGACATCAACCCACCCATGCCTTGCGCAATTTGATCGAAGCCCGGCCGGTCGCGATACGGCCCGTCCTGCCCGAAACCCGAGATGCTGGCGTAGACGATGCGCGGATTGACCGCCTTGAGCGCCGGATAATCGATTCCGAGCCGGGTCTTCACGTCGGGCCGATAGTTTTCCACCACCACGTCGGCCTTGGCCGCGAGCTTCAAGAACACCGCCTTGCCGGCCTCGCTCTTGAGGTCGAGGGCAAGGCTTCGCTTGTTACGGTGAAGATTCTGGAAATCGGGACCATGGCGCGGCCCGCCCATGCCCTCGCCGCCGGTTCCCGGCGCCTCAACCTTGATCACCTTAGCGCCCCAATCGGCAAGCTGGCGGACGCAAGTCGGGCCGGCGCGGACACGGGTCAGATCGAGAACGAGAAACCGGCCGAGCGCTTTCGTCAGATCGGGCGCTTGATCGGGCATCGGATCTCCTTTCCCCTCAAACGGCAAAAGCTCGCACCGGAATTTGGCGGCCTTGTTGTCTTGTCGGGTCACTTGGCGCTGGCGACGACCCTAGCGGGCCCAACGCCGCGCGATCAAGCGCTATCCAAGACCAAAGGCACCGGCGTTTTGCGCCGCGATTGGCCAGGATGTCATTTTCCCTTGTTGACTTCGCGGCGCGAACGCCCAACCATTAGGAGCGTTCCAAGGGGTGCCCCGGAGAGCCAAGATTCGGGGCTGAGATTCCGCAAGGAGCGGGAACTCTTTGAACCTGATCCGGGTCATGCCGGCGGAGGGAAGGAACGGAACGCCGAAAGCCGCCTCTTCCGTGGCGCTCTGCCTCCTGCTCACCGGTCATGATCGATGGAGGGCCCCTTCCGGGGACCGAACTTAGGGAGAGCGAGCCGTGGCATTTCCAACCTTGGACGAAAAGGTCACCATTTCCACCGGACTCCTGCCGGCCTCGACCAAGGTCGCGGTGCCGGGCACGATCCATCCCGACATCCGGGTGATGATGCGCGAAATCGCGCTCTCGCCGGAATCGGGCGAGCCGCCGATCAGGGTCTATGATCCCTCCGGCCCCTATACCGATCCGAGGGTGAAAATCGACATCAGGGCCGGACTGACGCCGCTTCGCCGCGAGTGGATTCTGGCGCGCGGCGACGTCGAGAGCTATGCTGGCCGCAACGCCCGGCCCGAGGACGACGGCCGCAGTGCCGGCGAAGCCGCGGAAATTCCGCTTTTCCCCGGCCGCCGCGCGGTGCCGCTTCGCGCCAAGGCGGGTCAGGCGGTAACCCAGCTCGCCTATGCCCGCGCTGGCGTGATCACGCCGGAGATGGAATATATCGCGGTGCGCGAGAACCTGGGGCGGGCCGAGCGCCGAGATGGCGAGAGCTTCGGTGCCAACATCCCCGATCAGGTGACGCCCGAATTCGTCCGCGATGAAGTGGCGGCAGGGCGGGCCATCATTCCCGCCAATGTCAATCATCCGGAAAGCGAGCCGATGATCATCGGCCGCAATTTCCTGGTGAAGATCAACGCCAATATCGGCAATTCCGCCGTCGCCTCGAGCGTCGCCGAAGAAGTGGAAAAGATGGTGTGGTCGACGCGCTGGGGCGCCGACACAGTGATGGACCTCTCGACCGGGCGCAACATCCACACCACGCGGGAATGGATCCTGCGCAATTCACCGGTGCCGATCGGCACCGTGCCGATCTATCAGGCCCTGGAGAAAGTCAACGGCAAGGCCGAAGACCTGACCTGGGAAATTTTCCGCGACACCTTGATCGAGCAATGCGAGCAGGGCGTCGATTACTTCACTATCCACGCTGGCGTGCGTCTCGCTTATATCCCGCTCACCGCGAAGCGGGTTACCGGGATCGTCTCGCGCGGCGGTTCGATCTTGGCGAAATGGTGTCTCGCCCATCACGAGGAGAATTTCCTCTACACCCATTTCCGCGACATCTGCGACATCCTTCGCGCCTATGACGTGAGCTTCTCACTCGGCGACGGCTTGCGCCCGGGCTCGATCGCTGATGCCAACGACGAAGCCCAGTTCGCCGAACTCGAAACCCTGGGCGAGCTCACCAAGATCGCCTGGGAGCGCGATGTCCAGGTAATGATCGAAGGCCCCGGCCACGTGCCGATGCACAAGATCAAGGAGAACATGGACCGCCAGCTCGCGGTCTGCCACGAGGCGCCGTTCTATACGCTCGGCCCCCTGACCACCGATATCGCGCCGGGCTACGACCACATCACGAGCGCGATCGGCGCCGCCATGATCGGCTGGTTCGGCACCGCCATGCTTTGTTACGTGACGCCGAAGGAACACCTTGGGCTGCCCGACCGCGACGATGTGAAGGCCGGCGTGATCGCCTATAAGATCGCCGCCCATGCCGCCGATCTTGCCAAGGGCCATCCGGCGGCGAAGCGGCGCGACGATGCCTTGAGCCGTGCGCGATTCGAATTCCGCTGGCGCGATCAATTCAATCTATCGCTCGACCCCGAGACCGCGCTCGCCTTCCACGACGAGACGCTGCCGGCCGAGGGCGCCAAGGTGGCGCATTTCTGCTCGATGTGCGGGCCGAAGTTCTGCTCGATGAAAATCTCGCAGGAAGTGCGCGATTACGCGAAAGCGGGGCTCGAAGAGCGGGCGGCCACATTCCGCAAAAGTGGCGGCGAAATCTACATCCCCCTGGAAGAGGCGGAGAAGACGGCCCGAACCGCAGCGGAATAGACTGAACCCGTAAGGCCGACGAAGTGGTCGCACGCAGGCCCGCGCTACGCGAAAGCGCGGGCTGTTTGTGACGCCCGGAATCTTCCCTTGCCACGGTCTCTGTTCTTTAATCGATTGGCTAAGCGTCGAGCGGTGTCATTTCGCTCCGGCACGCGGCGAATGCTTGAACGCGAGGATTGAAAACCGAATTGGAGCCGCCTGCCGACAAAGCCCGAAAGGAATCAGTCCGAGCGACCTCGGACATCCCGGTCGAACGCTGGCATCGCAGGGTGCCGCGCGACAAGTGGTTCCTGATCGGCGCGCGCGGCGCGCGCAGCCTCGGCCAGGGCGCATTGGTGGTGGACTTCGCGCTTTATCTCCACGCACTCGGCTGGAATGCGGTCGGCATCGGTGCGGTTCTGGCCGCGACCCTGATCGTCGCCGCGACGCTCACCCTTCTTGTTGGGCCGGCAAGCGATCGCGTGGGACGCAAGGTCTTCATTCTTTGCTTTGAAGCGAGCCAAGGCATTACCGCGTTAATCGCGCTCTTCACCAGCGCAACGGTGCCACTGGTCGCGGCGGCGGTGATCGGCGGCTTCGGCCGCGGCATCAATGGCGCCGCCGGACCCTTCGCGCCGGTCGAGCAAGCCTGGCTCGCGCAAGGCGTCGCGCCCGAGCTTCGCGGCCGGCTTTATAGCGTCAACGCGGCGGTTGGCTTTTGCGGCATGGGCCTCGGCGGCTTGGCGGCGGCGCTGCCGGCCTTTTTCGTCCGCTGGCTGCCTGGCCCGCTCGCCTATCGCCCACTA
The DNA here is from genome assembly GCA_046705265.1 of Ferrovibrionaceae bacterium. GTDB lineage: Bacteria > Pseudomonadota > Alphaproteobacteria > Ferrovibrionales > Ferrovibrionaceae > JAJYTL01. Next base: position 6,091 of record JBJKQL010000069.1, on the reverse strand, counting down.
TTTCTTGTCGTTTTCGCCGGCTCGATGGTGTGTTGGGTGCTAATCGCCCTGACCAAGGATTACAAAGTCGAACCGCCGTCGACTGCGGGCGCGCCGGCGCCATCGCGGACGATCCAGGAGGAAAACCGGCTGCTCGCCGCGCTTGCCGGCATCAATGCGATCAACGGCCTCGCCATCGGCATGCTTGGGCCGCTGATGGCCTATTGGTTCTATATCCGGTTTCACGAAGGCCCTGGTGCGATCGGGCCGATGATGGCGGTGGCGCTTTTTTTCACCGCGTTTTCGGCTCTCGGCACCGGCTGGCTCACCGGCCGCTTCGGCGTGGTTCGGGCGGTCGTGTGGATGCGTTTCATCGGCCTCGCCTGCCTGTTCATACTGCCTTTCGCGCCGAGTTACGGCATCGCCGCCACGGTCTATATCCTGCGCTCGTTCTTTAATCGCGGCACCGCGGGCGCGCGCCAAGCCTTGAGCATCAGCCTGGTGCGGCCGAGCCGGCGGGGGCTCGCGGCAAGCTTGGGAAGCGCCTCGCTGCAGATTCCCCGCGCGGCGGGGCCGATGCTGGCGGGGCTGTTCTTCGACGCCGGATTTCTCGTGACGCCGTTCCTGATTGCCGGTGTCTTGCAGACGCTTTATCTCATCCTGTTCCGCAAGAGCTTCCTTGCCTACGACCCCTCGCGCGCCGTCCCTGGCTCGGATTCCCCCTCGCCTGTCTGACCTTCTTGTCGGCACGCCCCCTCGGCGGCATAGTGGGCCAGCGTCGGACATTGAAAGCCAAGAAACAATCGCTAAGGAAGCTCGGAACATGAGCGCGCACAAGCCCCTCACCGCCCGCGAGCTCGCGACGAAGCTTGCCTCGGGCGAGATCACCTCGGAAACAATTGTGCGCGAGGCGCTCGAGCGGATCGCGGCGCGCGAGGACGAGATCAAGGCCTGGGCGCATCTCGATCGTGACGCGGTGATCGCCGCCGCCAAAGCGGCCGACAAGGCAGGACGGCCAGGGCCACTTCATGGCCTGCCGTTCGGGGTCAAGGACATCTTCGATACCGCAGACATGCCGACCGCCTACGGCTCGCCGATCTATGCCGGCAACCGGCCGCCCTGGGACGCGGCCTCGGTCGCGCTCGCCCGCACCGCTGGCGGCGTCGTTCTCGGCAAGACCGTGACCACGCAATTCGCCTTCATCGATCCGGCGGTGACGCGGAACCCCCGCAATCCCGCACACACGCCGGGCGGCTCGTCGAGCGGCTCGGCGGCGGCGGTGGCGGCCGGCATGGTGCCGATCGCGACCGGCACCCAGACGGTGGGATCGGTGATCCGTCCGGCTTCTTATTGCGGCATCGTCGGCTACAAGCCGACCTTCGGCCTGATTCCGACCGCAGGGGTGAAATGCTTCTCCGCCTCACTCGACACCATCGGGGCCTTCGCAGTTACCGTCGCCGATGCCGCGCTGTTCGCCGGCGCGCTCGCCGGCCGCGATCTCACCTATGAGCCCTTGAAGCCGAAGATCGGGCTCTGCCGCACGCCGCAATGGCCGCACGCGACGGAGGCGATGAAGGCCGCCTTCACGGAGGCCGAGACGCGGCTGAAAAGAGCCGGCGCCGATCTCACCGAAATCACCCTTGCCGCTGCGTTCGATGGACTCGCCGAGGCGCAGCACGTGGTGCTCGCCTATGAGGCGGCACGGAGCTTCGCCTCGGAATGGCGCTATCACCGCGACCGCATGGGCCCCGAACTTGCCGCGCTGATCACGAGCGGATTGAAGACCGCGCCCGCCGCCTATGCGGCGGCAATGGCGAAGGCGGAAAACGCCCGCGCGCTCATCGATGCCGCCTTCCAAGGCGTCGACGTGCTGCTCGCGCCGAGCGCGCCGGGCGAAGCGCCGGAAGGCTTCGGTTCGACCGGCGATCCGCTCTTCAGCCGCATCTGGACCTTCCTCGGCACGCCTTGCGTCAATCTGCCAGGGCTTCATGGCCCGAAGGGGCTTCCGATCGGCGTGCAGGCCATCGGTCGGCGGAGCGACGATCTCCGCACCCTTGCCGCCGCCGACTGGATAGCGCCGCGGCTCGGGTAGTACAGATTCGCCACGCGATCAGCCGGCGTTTTTCGCCGCGTCGGGAAAGAATTGCAGCAGCTCGCGCTTCAGGATCTTGCCGTTGGCGTTGCGCGGCAGCGGCGTGTCCAGCATCGCGATGCGCACCGGAATCTTGAAGGCCGCGATGAGGTTCGATAGATGGCGCTTCAGCGCCTCCTCGCTCGCGCGCTCGCCGGGCCTGATCTGCACCACGGCGCCCACCTCCTCGCCAAGAACGCGATGCGGCAGGCCGATCACGGCCGCATCTATCACCGCGGGATGGCTGTAGAGCGCATCCTCGACCTCGATGCAGTAGATGTTCTCGCCGCCCCGGATCAGCATGTCCTTGGCACGGTCGACGATATAGATGAACCCCTCCTCGTCAAGCCAGGCGAGATCGCCAGTATGGAGCCAGCCTTCGGCGAAGGCCGAGGCCGTCTCCTCGGCCTTGTTCCAATAGCCCTTGACCACGTTCGGCCCCTTGATCCAAAGCTCGCCCACTTCACGGGCGGCAAGCGTCTCGCCTTTTTCGTTCACCACCTTTACTTCATTCACCGGCACCGGCAGGCCGACGCTGTCCGGCTTGCGCTCGTAGTTCACGCCGGCGTTCTGCGAGGCGAGCGACGAGGTTTCGGTCAATCCGTAGCCATTCGAGGCCGTCACCTTCGGGAATTTCGCGGCGATGCGCTCGACAAGCGCCGCGGCGGCCGGCGCGCCGCCATAGCCGATGGTCTCGACGGTGGAAAGATCGTACCGGGCAAAGCTTGGCGATTCCAGCACCTGCCAAGCCATCGAAGGCACGCCGCCGAAACCCGTGATCTTCTCGCGCTCGATCAGGCGCATTGCTTCCTCCGGATCCCATTTGCGCATCAAGACAAGCTTGTAGCCAAGCAGCGTCGCACCGCCCATCACCGAATGGCAGCCGGTGACGTGAAAAAGCGGCACCGACAACAGATAGGCCTTCTTCGGCAGCGGCTTTTCCGGCGTCGGCAAGGGATCGCCCCTTTGCAGCATGTTGCGGAGCGTGGTGAAGGCGATGTTCAAGAGATTGGTGCAAAAATTCCGGTGCGTGCCGAGCGCGCCCTTCGGCTTGCCAGTAGTGCCCGAGGTATAGAAGATGGTCGCGTCGTCATCCGGGTCGATTGCCGCCTCGGGCAGCGCGATGCCGGGATCCATCTTGTCCAAGATATCCTCGAGACGAATCACGCCCGGTGGAAGCGCGCCCTCGGCGCGCACGGCGATCACGGCACGGAAGCCGAGGTGCGCGAGATCAGGCGCGAGGCGCTCGATCCGCTCCGCATCGGCGAAGAGCAGCACCGAACCGGAATCGTTCAGGCAATAGCGAAGCTCGCCGCCGGTGAACCAGGCATTGAGCGGCACCGCGATGGCACCGATCGCGGTTACCGCCCAGAAGATCGCGACCCATTCGGGAAAGTTGCGCATGGCGATGGCGACTCGGTCGCCCTTCTCGATCCGGAAGCGATCACGCATCACACGAACGAGGCCGGCCGCCGTGGCGTAGTGCTGGCCGAACGTCAGGCGATCGTTCTCATAGACCAGGAAAGGCAGATCGCCGTAGCCCCGGCTCAACTCCAGAACAGCGCGGAGCGAGGGCGGCGCGTTCTTCCACACTTTCGTCTCGACACCGTTGACGAGCCGGCTTTCAGTTTCGAATTGCGCGCCCTTGTTGGTCAGGGCGGCGGTCGCCTCTTCGACCGACATCACCATGCGCTTCCTCCGCTCGGCTTGCGATTTTCTCGTTAAAGTGAACTTTACGGAAAAATTGACGCAACTCCAATTACGTTCCACGGCTTGAGAAGGGCCCTTCGCGGGTGCTAGTGTCCCGATTGTGAAATTCTCACGGTTTCCGAATCAGACTTCTCGCGAATTTCACAATCGAAGGACGCGCCCTTCCGTCGAATAGAATCCGGGTGTCGTCGGGGTTTCGAAGGAACGATGATCGAGCTCCGCTTGAGCAGCGTGCAGGCATCCGAGTGCGATGCCATGGGCCATTTCAACGTGCGCTTCTATGTCCAGCGCGCGGTCGAGAGCCTCGCGGTTCTGCGCCGCGCGCTCGGTCTCGGCGGCGCATCCGATGGCGAAAGTGGCGCCGACCTTATGGTGCGCGAGCATCATCTCCGCTTCATTCGCGAGATGAGCGCCGGTACCGGCTTCCATGTCCTCGGCGGCGTCACCGGTATCGAAGGCGAGGTGCTGAAAATCTATCAGGAGTTCCAACCCACGGGCGGCGAGACGGCGAGCGTGGCGGCAGCCTTTCTCACAGACCTTCAGTTGGTCGATCGCAAAAGCCGCGCACCTTTAAAGTTGCCGGCGGCGCTGCAAGAAAGGGCAGCGGCACTTGCAGTCGCGGTGCCGGCGGCGCTCGCGCCTCGCGGTCTGCGCCGCGATCCGCCGCGGCCCAAGCCGAGCATCGCCGAAGCCGAGACGCTCGACCTTGTTCATTGCCTGAAAGGCCCGGTCGGCATCGAAGATTGCGACGCCGCAGGCTTTATGCGGATCGACACCTATATTGCCCGGATATGGGAAGGGACGCCGAACTTGATGATCAAGCGCGGCGTCACGCGGCGTTTCAACGATTCCCGCATCGGCGGCGCGGCGCTGGAATATCGCCTCGCCTATCGCAAGACGCCGCGGCTTGGCGATCTCATCGGCATGTGGAGCGGTCTAATCAGCGTCGGCGGCAAGACCACGGTCTGGGGCCATTGGCTGTTTGATCTTGTGACCGGCGAGCCTGTGGCAACGGCCGAGACCGTTGCCATCTGGTTCGATCTCGAAACCCGCAAGTCCGTCACTATACCCGGGGCGGAGCAACGCACGCTCGCCCGCCACGTTGTTCCGGCGCTTTCGATCTGACGTCCAACGGCCTTGCAGAAAGGCGGGGCGGGCAAGATCGAATATTGGAGGCAGGCGGAAGGATCAGGCGTGGCCGGATTGCGCGGCAAGGTGGGTGAGATCGATGCCGAGCTTGCTCATCGCCCGGGTCCACGTGCTGTCGATATTGGCGCCGAAGATCAGGTCCTCGTCCGCTGCCACATTGAGCCAGCCGTTGGCTTGAATCTCGGCGTCAAGCTGTCCCGGCGCCCAACCGGCGTAGCCCAACGCCAAGAGCCTGCGTCGCGGCCCATGGCCGGTGGCGATCGCCTTCAGCACGTCGATGGTGGTGGTGAGCGCCACGTCCTGTCCGAGGCGGAGCGTGGCCTCGTGTTGATAATCGGCGGAATGCAGCACGAAGCCCCGGCCGGTTTCCACCGGGCCACCGAAATGGACGCGGATCTGGCGATCGACCGGCCCGGATTCGATACCAAGCTGGCGGATGAGGTCGGGGAAGGTAATGCCATCGAGCAGCTTATTCACAACGAGCCCCATGGCACCCGACGACGAATGCGCAAAGAGATAGATCACCGAATGCGCGAAACGCGTATCCACCATCGCAGGCATCGCGATGAGAAGCTGTCCCTCGAGATATCCGGTTTCACTCGTCGATTGGCTCATGCAATTCCAACCATGGCGCGCCGCCTCCAAATCTTCGCGGGAAATGCCACTCGAACGCTCGCTTCCCGGTTACCCAGCAAATACGGCAGAACGATGACCCGGAAGACCCTCAAGCAATCGCCAAAAGCAGTAACCGAAATGACTAAAATAAGACTGGGATCACCGGAAATCACCGGCCCGCTCGCTTTCGCGTGACACGGCGCAGCCAAGCATCCTCAATCCGCCGTTTTCCCAATATAACGCGGTATGGTTAATAACTTGTGCCAAGATCGGCGGCGACGCAAAATGCGAGCGCGAGATTCCTGCGCGGGCATGGCGGGCGACCTGTTCCCGAAAGGTGCTGCCCGGAGATGAAGGCGCTTCGGCCCCTTATCTAAATCTTGGGGCTGTCGTAGCTAAGAGTGCCTAGAAAGGGTATTTTTGGCTATGGTTTACGAGCGAAGAAGCCGTCTTACGGCGCGGCAACAGGGACGTCTGATAGAGCACTTTGTGACAGGAGCGACAGCG
>JBJKQL010000068.1:0-62291 GCA_046705265.1 Ferrovibrionaceae bacterium | reverse complement strand
CCGTGTCTTCCAACGCCGGGCATACGGACTGCGCGACGAGGATTATTTCCGGCTCAAGATCCTCACCTGCATGCTCCCACCCCTCTAAAATGACCCCAAATCGCCCACACTATTTCCGGAAGACCCTATATTGTTTGGGTCTCGCAACGCTCAAGCCGCGTCCATCCCCGAGTCGCTGAGATATTACGAAGCACGGCCGAAGTTTAAGCCGGATCAGTTGCGCGCGACCTTCTTGGCGCTTGGAAGGTCGCTCGCGCGCCAGCCGCCGCCCAAGGCCTCGATGAGATTGACGCTCGCGGCCAGGCGGCTTTGCAGAATGGAAAGGGCCGTCCGTTCATTGCTGAGCGCGATGGTCTGTTCGGTGATGACGCTGGTATAGGCCACTGTGCCGGCGCGGTACTGATTGAGAATCAACCGCTCCGCCTCGCGCGAGGCGGTGACGGCGGCGGCTTGCACCTTGGCCTCCTCGGCGAGAATGCGAAGCGCCGCAAGGTTGTCCTCGACCTGCTGAAAGGCGGTGAGGGCGGTCTCGCGATAGTTGGCGACGCTTTGCTCATATACCGCCTTCGCTGCCTTGACCTGTGCGCTGCGCAGCCCGCCATCGAACAGCGTCGCTGCAAGGGCCGGACCGAAAGACCAGAAACTGCTCGGCGCCTGAATCAGCCGCGAGAGCACCGTGCTCGAATAGCCGTAGGATGCGGAAAGCGTGAGATCAGGGAAGTAGGCGGATTCCGCGACCCCGATCCCGGCATTGGCCGCGGCCATCTGGCGCTCGGCCGCGGCGATATCGGGCCGCCGTTCGAGGAGCGTCGATGGCATGCCAGCCGGCACGACGGGAACGCGGAAGGTGATCGCCGCGGGGGCGATGGAAAATGCGCCGGCGGGTTTTCCGATCAGCGTCGCGATTGCGTCCTCAAGCGCCGCGCGCTGCACCTCGACGTCGATTTCTTGTGCCTTGGTCGCCTCGAGCTGCGCCTTCGCCTGCACCACATCCGATGGTGGCGCGGTGCCGGCGCGATATTGGTTCTCGGTGATCTGCAACGCCCGCGCATAGGCTTTCGCCGTCTCGCCCAGAAGCCGCTTCAGGGCATCGTCGATGCGAAGCGTGAAATAATCGGCGGCCACCGCCCCTTGCGCCGACAATCGGGCGGCGGCGAGATCGGCTGCGCTCGCTTGGGCGTTTGCGACCTCGCTCTCTACTGTCCGCGCGATGCGCCCCCAAAGATCGATCTCCCAACTTGCCCCGGCGGTAAGATCGTACGTGGTTTCCGGTGCGCGGCGGACGAAACTGCTGCTCAGGCCGCTCGTACTCGACTTCGACCGCGTGCCCGATCCGTTCAGCGAGACCACCGGAAAATAAGCTGCCTGTGCCTCGGCGACGAGGGCGCGGGACTGCCGGTAGGCAGCGGCGGCGGCGATGAGCGTCTGGTTCGATATGTCGACTTCACCTTCCAGCTTGTCCAGCGCCGGGTCGCCATAAATCGTCCACCAAGCGCTTGGCAGAACGGCTTGCGGCTGGCTCGGCGTCCAGCCTTCAAGGGCCTTGTAGGCAACCGGCGTCGGTGCCGGAGGGCGATGATAGGTAGGGCCGATGGTGCAAGCCGCGAGCAACGCGAGTGTCGCCATCAGGATCACCGGCCTCGCCACCCGACGCCCCATCTCAAGCCTCCTGCTCGTTGCCACCGTTCGCATCACGCACCTTCGATCATGGCATCACCGCGCCGGCCGGCCCACTTCATCCGGCACCACAGACGGAAGCGGTCGAGATAAAGATAGATCACCGGCGTCGTGTAGAGCGTAAGGAGCTGGCTCACCATCAGGCCGCCGACGATGGCGATGCCGAGCGGACGGCGGAGCGATCCACCTTCGCCAAATCCAATCGCCAAAGGCAGGGCGCCCAGCATGGCCGCCATGGTGGTCATCAGAATGGGACGGAAGCGGCGGAGGCAGGCTTGATAGATGGCAACATCCGGCGATAGTCCCTCGCGGCGCTCGAGGTCGAGCGCGAAGTCGATCATCATGATGGCGTTCTTCTTGACGATGCCGATCAGAAGGATCACGCCGATCAACGCTATGATGCTGAATGGGGTGTCACAGATCATCAGCGCCAGAACGGCGCCGACGCCGGCCGACGGCAGCGTCGAGAGAATGGTCAAGGGATGAACGTAGCTCTCGTAAAGAATGCCGAGCACGATATAAACGGCGAGCAGCGCCGCGACGATCAGCATTGGTTCGGTCGCGAGGGATTCCAGAAATACCTTGGCGGTGCCCTGGAAATTGCCGTGAAGTGTCGGCGGGACGCCGATCGCCGTCATCTTTTGCTGGATCGCTCGTGCCGCCTGATCGAGCGTCACGTGAGGTGCCAGGTTGAATGAGATCGTGGTCGCCGGAAACAGGCCCTGATGATCAACGGCAAGCGGCGTATTGCCGGGCTGGTAATGGGCGAAGGCGGAAAGCGGCACCATGGTCTCGGCTTGCGTGCTCACGGCAACCCCGGTCGAAACCGAGGCGTGGCCGATCGCGCCAATCGAATTGGTGGCGAGATTGCGGGCCACGTCCTCATTCAGCGCGGCGAGCGAGGTGGTTTGATTCCGTGCCAAAGTGGTGCCGGTCACGGCATTGGTCGCGCCCGTGCCGCTCACCGCGCCGCCGGCGGTCGAGATATAGATCTGCCGCAGCACGGCCGGGCTCTGCCAGAATCGCGGCGCGACATCCATCACTACGTGATACTGGTTAAGCGGCGTGAAGATGGTCGAAACCAGACGCTGGCCGAAGGCGTCATAGAGCGTGTTGTCGACCTGGCTCATGGAGAGGCCGAGACGGGCGGCCGTCGCGCGGTCGATCACGATGTTCGCTTCGAGGCCGCGATCCTGCTCGCTTGTTGAATTCACGTCACGAAGTGCGGGCAACGTACGAAAGGCTTTGAGCAAGATCGGTTCCCAGTGATAGAGCTCGGCGAGGCTGTTGTCTTCAAGCGTATATTGATACGCCGCGTTGGCGGCACGGCCGCCGGCGCGGATATCGCCGACGGACTGAAGAAAAAGCTTGGCGCCGGGCACCAGGGCAAGCTTCCTTCTAAGCCTCGCGATGATCTGGCTGGCGGTAACGTTGCGTTCGGATTCCGGCTTCAGGCTGACGAAGACGAAGCCGGAATTGGTCTGACGGCCGCCGGTGAATCCAACCACGTTGGCAACCGCCGGATCACGCCGGATGATGGCGATGAACCGGCCTAGCTTTTTTCGCATGGCCTGGAACGAAATGCTTTGATCCGCCAAAATTCCGCCGATCAGCCGGCCGGTATCCTGCGGCGGAAAGAAAATCTTCGGCACGATGGCGAAGAGATAGAAGTTGAGAGTGAGTGTCGCGAGGAGGATCAGCATGATTGTGCGCGCGTGCCGCAGCGCCCAGGACAGAGATCGATCGTAATAATCGAGTAACGCGGCGAAAAGGCGCTCCGCCGAGCGCGCGAGCCACCATTCCTCGCGCTCCGGTTTCAGTTCAAGGAAGCGGGAACACATCATCGGCGTTGTGGTCAGAGAAATCACGAGCGAAATCAGCACCGCGATTGATAGGGTGACCGCGAATTCGCGAAAGAGGCGGCCGATAATTCCGCCCATCAGAAGAATCGGCAGGAAGACCGCAATCAAGGACAGCGACATCGACAAAACCGTGAAGCCCACTTCACGCGCGCCACGAAGTGCCGCCTCGAACCGCGGCATGCCCTGTTCCAGGTGACGGGTGATGTTTTCAAGCACGACGATCGCATCGTCGACGACGAATCCGGTAGCGATCGCGAGCGCCATCAGTGACAGATTGTCGAGGCTATAGCCCAATAGATACATCACGCCGAAGGTGCCGACCAGCGATACCGGAACGGCGACGGAAGGCACGATCGCTGCCCGCGCGTTGCGCAAAAAGGCGAAGACGACGAGGATGACGAGGGCGACGGAGATCATCAGGCTGCGCTCGACCTCGAGAAGCGCTGCCTGAATGGTTGTCGAGCGGTCCATCACCAGGGCAATGTTGATGGCGGGCGAGAGCGCAGCCTTGATCTCCGGCATCGCCGCCTTCACGCGCCGGACCGTGTCGATGATGTTCGCGCCCGGCTTTTGATAGAGGATTACAAGAACCGCGCGCTTGCCGTTGGCAAGGCCGGCGTTCCGCACGTCCTCGACCGAATCGGTCACTGTCGCCACGTCGGAAAGCCGCACTGCGGCGCCATTCCGGTAGGCGATGATGAGCGGGCGGTAGTCGGCGGCGGTCTGCGACTGGTCGTTGGTATAGATCTGAAAACGCTCGTTGGTGTTCTCGACCGAACCTTTTGGGCTATGGGCATTTGCCGCGGCCAATGCCGCGCGCACGTCCTCAAGCCCGATGCCGTACTTGAAGAGCTTCAAGGGATTGAGATCGACACGCACGGCGGGAAGCGAGCTGCCGCCGATTCTGACCTCGCCGACGCCGGCGATCTGCGAGAGTTTCTGCTCGAGGATAGTTGTCGCCGCGTCGTAGAGCTGGCCCTGGCTCAAGGTGTCCGACGTCAAGGCGTAGATCATGAATGGCGCGTCCGCGGGATTCCATTCATGGTAGGTCGGGTTGCTCCGCATGTCGGCGGGAAGATCGGCGCGGGCAGCGTTGATGGCTGCCTCGACGTCGCGGGCAGCGCCGTCGATATCACGGTCGAGACCGAATTGCAGCGTGATGCGGGTCTGTCCCTGGGTGCTTTCCGAGGTCATTTCGGTGACGTCTGAAATCACGCCGAGATGCCGTTCCAGGGGCGTCGCCACGCTTGTCGCCATCACTTCGGGACTCGCGCCCGGAAGCTTCGCCTCGACCTCGATGGTTGGAAAAGCGACATTGGGAAGCGGCGCGACAGGGAGGCGGAAAAACGCGATCATGCCGGCGAGGGCGATGCCGAAGGTCAAGAGCGTGGTGGCGACCGGCCGGCGAATGAAGAGCGTGGAGGGATTCATGAGGCGCTGCCCGGCCTCGGCGTCTCACCCACCGTGCGTGGCCGGCTTCCGACAAAACGCGCCGCGATGCGATCGAACGCGAGATAGATCACCGGTGTGGTAAAAAGCGTCATCATCTGGCTGAATATCAATCCGCCGACGATGGTAAGGCCAAGCGGCTGGCGCAGCTCCGCGCCGGTGCCGGTGCCGAGCATGAGCGGCAGCGCCGCGAAGAGCGCGGCCAAGGTGGTCATCAGGATCGGCCGGAAGCGCAACAGGCATGCCTGCCGGATCGCCGCCCGCGGGCTTTTCCCTTCTTTCCGCTCGGCGTCGAGCGCGAAGTCGATCATCAGGATCGCGTTCTTCTTCACGATTCCGATTAAAAGAACGATGCCAATAATGGCGATGATGGTGAGGTCATCGCTGACGATCATCAGCGCGAGCAGCGCGCCGACCCCGGCCGACGGCAGGGTCGAGAGAATGGTCAAGGGGTGAATGAAGCTCTCGTAAAGAACGCCGAGCACGATATAGACCGTGACCACGGCCGCGAGGATCAGGAAGAGCTCGTTGTAGAGCGAAGCGCGAAAGGCCAGCGCCGCGCCCTGAAAGCTCGTTATGACGCTCCCCGGAAGCTTGATTGCCGCCTCGGCCCGCTCGACCGCGTCAACCCCGGCGCCAAGCGAGGCGCCGGGCGCGAGATTGAACGAGACCAGCGCAGCGGGAAATTGGCCGAGATGGTCGATCTGCAGCGGCGCCGTCCCGACATGCATCGCTGCGATGGCGGAGAGCGGTACCTGGCCAAGGCCGGTCGACGAGGGAAGATAGATTGAGGAAAGATCGCGAATCGAGGTACGAAGCCGTGGACTGGCGCCGAGGATCACGCGGTACTGGTTCGCCTGGCCATAAATGGTCGAGATGATGCGTTGCCCGAAAGCATCGTAGAGCGCGTTATCGACCGTCGCCGGCGTAATCCCGAAGCGGCTCGCCATGGCGCGGTCGATGGTGACGTACACCGCAAGCCCATGCGCTTGAATATCGCTCGCGACGCCGGCGAATTCCGGCATCCGGCGAAGCGCCGCGACCAGCTTCGGCACTTCCGTATCCAGCGTCTCGGGATTGGGATCGGCGAGCGCCACCTGATATTGCATGCGGCTCACCGTGTCCTCGATGGTGAGGTCTTGGATCGGCTGCATGTAGAGCGTGATGCCGGGTACAGTCGCCGTTTCCCGCTGCAACCGCCGGATGATCTCGGAAACGTCGGATTTCCGTTCGCGCCGCGGTTTCAGGTTGATGAAGAACCGGCCGCTGTTCAGCGTCGTGTTGCTGCCGTCGACGCCGATGAAGGAGGATAGGCTCGCGACGTCACGGTCTTTCAGGATGGCGCGGGCAAGCGCTTCCTGGCGCCTCGCCATGGCGGCGAACGAGACGTCCTCGCCGGCGTCGGAAATACCCTGGATCAGCCCGGTGTCCTGGATGGGGAAAAAACCCTTCGGAATGAGGACATAAAGATAGACCGTGACTCCAAGCGTCGCGATGGCGACGAGAAGCACCATGCCTTGGCGATCAAGCGTCCAGTCGAGCGCGCGGCCATAGGCCTGGATCAGATCGTCGATGCAGCGATGCAATCGGGCCTGGATCGCGCTTTCCTTCTGCTCGGCGAGGGGGCGTAGAAGCCTGGCCGAGGCCATGGGGACGAGCGTAAGCGAAACCACGGCCGAGATCAGGATCGTGACCGCCAGCGTGACGGCGAACTCGCGGAACAGCCGGCCCACCACGTCGCCCATGAAAAGAAGGGGAATAAGGACGGCAATGAGCGAGAGCGTGAGCGAGATGATGGTGAAGCCGATTTGTCCCGAGCCTTTGAGCGCGGCCTCGAGAGGCGTATCGCCTTGCTCGACATAGCGGGCGATGTTCTCGATCACCACGATCGCATCGTCGACCACGAAACCCGAGGCGATGGTGAGCGCCATCAGCGTCAGGTTGTTCAGGCTGAAGCCGAGGAGATACATCACCGCGAGTGTGCCGATCAGCGACAGAGGCACCGACAGGCTCGGGATGATCGTCGCCCGCGCGCTGCGCAAAAACACCAGGATCACCAGCACCACCAGCGCGACGGCTAGGCCGAGCTCGAATTCGACGTTGCGGACCGAGGCGCGAATCGTGGTCGTGCGGTCGGTGAGCACGGCGACGGTCACGGCGGCCGGCAACGCCGCCTTAAGCGTCGGCAGCATCGCCTTGATGCGGTCGACGACGTTGATGACGTTGGCGCCGGGCTGGCGCTGGACGTTGAGAATCACCGCGGGCTCCGTGTTTTTCCAGGCTGCGAGGTGATCGTTCTCGGCGCCACTCACCACCTTGGCGACGGCGGAAAGATGCACTGGGGCGCCGTCCTTGTAGGCGATAATCAGATTCTCGTATTGCTTGGGATTGTTCAGCTGGTCGTTGTCATTGATAGTATAGGAGCGAGCCGGCCCGTCGAAACTCCCCTTCGGGATGTTGACGTTGGCGTTGGCGATCGTGGTGCGGAGGTCGTCGATATTGAGGCCGTAGGCGGCGAGCGCCCGCGGATCGGCCTGAATCCGCACGGCCGGCCGTTGTCCGCCCTGAATGCTGACCAAGCCGACGCCGGCGATCTGCGATATTTTCTGCGCGAGCCGCGTATCGGCGAACTCCTCAACGCGCGGCAGCGGCAGGGTCTTCGAAGTGAGTGCCAAGGTGAGGATCGGCGCGTCGGCCGGGTTGATCTTGGCATAGATCGGCGGCGCCGGCAGGTCGGCGGGAAGAAGGTTGCCCGCTGCGTTGATCGCGGCCTGGACCTCCTGTTCGGCGATATCGAGGCTCAGGTCGAGATCGAATTGCAGCGTGATCACCGATGCGCCGCTTGAACTCGTCGAGAACATCTGCTTCAAGCCCGGCATCTCGCCGAAGGTGCGCTCCAGGGGCGCGGTCACCGACGAGGTCATCACGTCGGGGCTGGCGCCGGGATAAAAGGTTTGCACTTGGATGGTCGGGTAATCAACCTCGGGCAGGGCGGCGATCGGCAGGAAGCGGAAGGCCACCATGCCAACGAGCATGATCGCCGCCATGAGAAGCGAGGTTGCGACCGGCCGCAGGATGAAAGGGCGGCTTGGGTTCAATCCCGATCTCCCCTAAAGAGCCGGGAGCGGCTTGCCGCTCACGGCGCCAGGCTTGGTGCCGGGCGCTTGGCCGCTCGCGCTCTGAAGCTCGACCCTGGCGCCGTCTTTGAGGTTGTCGGCACCGTCGACGACGACTTGATCGCCCGGTTTTAGCCCCGCCGTCACCGCGACGTGGCCGTCTTCGCTCGGGCCCAAGGTTACCGGCCGCGCGATCACCGTCTGGTTCGGCCGCACGAGGTAGACATAGGCACCGGGGCGGCCGTGCAGGATCGCGGCGCTCGGCACCAAGGTCGCATCTTGAAGAGTCTCGACCCGAAGGTGGATGTTGACGAACTGATTGGGATAAAGCGTTTCGTCCCGGTTTGGAAAATCGGCGCGAAACTCGATCGTTCCGGTTGCGGTGTTGATCTGATTGTCGACCGCGGACAAGGTTCCAGTCGCCAGTTTTTCGGTCCCGGCGCTGTCATAGGCGGTGACAGCGAGCGTCGCTCCGGCATGAATCCGCCGCAGCACGTCCGGCAACTTGCCTTCCGGAAGGTTGAACAGCACCGAGATCGGCTTCATCTCGGTGACGACAACGATGCCGTTGGTGTCACCTGGCGTGACGTAATTGCCGGCGTCTACTTGGCGCAAGCCGACGCGTCCTGCGATGGGCGACACGATATGACAATAGGTGATGTTGAGCTTGGCGGTATCGATCTGGGCCTGGTCGGCAGTCACGTTGCCTTCATACTGGCGAACCAGAAATTGCTGATCCTCGACTTGCTGGAGGGCGATCGAATGCTGCCGCTCCAGGATACGATAGCGCTGAAGATCGGCCTTGGCGGCGCCGAGCAACGCCTGATCGCGGGCGAGCTGGCCTTCCGCTTGCGCGAGCTGGGCCCTATAGGGGCGGTCGTCGATCTCGGCCAAAGGCGCGCCCTTCGCCACCTCCTGCCCTTCCTTGAAATCGAGATGGACGAGTTCACCGCTGATCTGAGTGCGGACGGTTACCATAGCGATCGGCGTCACCGTGCCGAGCGCCTGCAGGATGACGTCGATGTCGCCCTTTGTCGCCGGCGCTGCGACGACCGGCGCCGGCCCTTCCGCACGGAAGCGGAAGGCGGTCGATTGGGTTGAGGGCCGGCTCCTGATCCAGAAGACCACGCCGGCAGCGGCGAGCAGCAGAAGCGCCAGCACAAGCAGGCGCCGCTGTAGCGTCATCGGCGCGCCCGGGGGCTTCAAATGCGGCCGGGTTTCGGTTCCCGGTTCCGGGCTGGGACGGTCATCCATGGCGGCGGCACCGGCATGGGCTCGGATTCAGAGATTTCCGGAGCGGCACCAAACCGGGCCGGGCCCGTTCGAAGGCCATGACGATCTCCCGATTCTTCTTCAACGCCCCCTCGCGGCAGCAGAACGTCCTCCGGCCAAAACGGAACTTGGCCGCCGGTTCTTCGCGAGCCCGCAAAGAACACGGGTGAGCGGCGATTTTCCTGCGAATTTTGATCGAGCGCCAGAGCAGCCTTTCGGTGGCGTCTCCACGCCAAGCCAGAGCTAGCTTGGGGCGGGCACGATGATCATCCACGAAACGCCGAAACGGTCGACAACCGCGCCGAAGCGGGGCGAAAAGAACGTCTTGGTCAAGGGCATTTGCACCGTGCCGCCATCGCCGAGCGCGGCAAAAAGGCGGTCGGCTTCCGCTTCGCTTGCTGCGGTGAGCGAGAGCGCAAAGCCTTGGAAAGTCGCTTGTCCCCGGCAGGGTCCGTCGGAGGCCATGATCATCGTCTCGCCGACGCGGAAGCTCGCGTGCATGATCTTGTTTTCTGCTCCGGGGGGAATCATGCTGGGCGGCATGGGCTCGGGACTGTCCTTGAAGCGCAAGAGCATGACCACTTCGGCGCCGATTGTCCGGCGATAGAAATTCAGCGCTTCCTCGGCGCGGCCGTCGAAAAAGAGATAGGGTTCGATTGTCATGGCGTCATCCTTTCGGGGTTGTGGTGAAGCAATCTGTTTCCTGCCCCACTCGTCGATCGCCCGATAGATCGAGATCAGGACATCGTTCCGTCGCGTAAGCCGCGCGTTCTTCCGCCTGCGATCACGCTATGCGATTGCGAAGCGCACGACGGCGATCGGCGGCAGCCGCATCTCCGGGGTGGTCCAAGCATCGCCACCGTTCTCCGATATCCACAAGCCGCCGCTGGTCGAGCCGAAGGCAAGCCGCTCGCCGCTCGCGTCGACCGCGAGCGCATGCCGCCATACCAGATCGTAGGCGTGACGCTGCGGCAGGCCCTCACGCAGCACGTCGAAACTTTGCCCGCCGTCGCGGGTGCGGGCGACCACGACCTTGCCGTCGACCGGGACGCGCCGCTCGTCCTTGATCGCGGGGACGAACCAAGCGGTATTCGGGTGATGCGGGTGGGCGACCACGGCAAAGCCGAATTTCGCTGGCCGGATGGCGGTGACCTCGCGCCAAGTGGCGCCGCCGTCCTCGGAGCGGAAGACGCCGTTGTGATGCTGGCACCAGACGATTTCGGGGTGTGCCGTGCAACGGGCGAGGCGATGCACGTCCTGGGCGATCGGATCTTCGCACCGCTCCGGCGGCATGTATTCCGCGTACATGCCCCGGTTGATCAACTGCCAGGACGTTCCGGTGTCGCGCGTTGCCCAAACGCCTGCGGTGGAGACGCCGATGCGGATATCGGCGGGGTCGCGTGGGTCGACCAGCACCGAATTGACGCCGGGCTCGCCGCCGACGATCGGCCCCCATTGCCGGCGTTCGGGCGCATGCCACAGCGCCGCGTTGAGCGACCAGCTTTCGCCGCGGTCATCGGAACGGAACAGCGCGCCCGGCATGGTGCCCGCCCACAGGCGCCCCGGAACGCCACCCGGTTCCAACACCCAGATTCGGCTCAAAGACCAGGTATGGGGATCGTCTTCGGCGTCGTCCGGCTTCGGCGGGAAGGCCGGGACGGCGCGCTCCTGCCAAGCGCCGCCCGCCTCGCGGCGCCAAAGTTTGGTGCCGAAGTGGCCGAGATCGAGCGCGACATAAAGCGTGCCCTCGGCATCGGTGACGAGCGCCGTGACCGGCTCGCCGAGGAAATGATGATCGACGACGTCCCAGGCGCCGCCGCGGCGCGCGAGTTCAAAGAGGCCCTTGCGGGTGCCGACATGAAGCCGATCTTCCATCGTTTTCTCCCTTAGCCGCCGGTTAGCGCCTGAAACACGTAGATCTCGTCCTCCGGTCCGACCGGATCGCTTAATCCCGCGCGGTCCCGCACCGGATTGCCGTTGACGTAAAGCGCGACATGCCGGCGCAAGCCTCCCTGGTCGTCGAGCACGTAGCCCCTGAGCGCGGGCCAGGCCGCGAACACCGCGGCCAGCGCCGCGCCGACTGTCGCGCCCTCGGCCGGCGCCGTGGGTGCCGCAAGGAAGCGCTGCAGCGCTGGAGTGAAGATCACTACGGGCATTGGTCCCTCGGCTTGACAAATAAGTTGATATCAACATATTTATCATATGTCAAATCGCAACACGCTGCCATTCGAAACCACGGTCCACGTGCGCGACACGTGCCTCTGTTTGCATCTGCAGCGCGCATCGCGGGCCGTCGCGCGCCGTTTCGACGACGCGCTGCGCCCGCTCGGCCTGACCAATGGTCAATTTTCGCTTCTGATGTCGCTTAATCGCCCGACGCCGCCCACCATTGGCAGCGTTTCGGCCAGTCTCGCCATGGATCGCACGACACTGACCGCGAATCTCAAGCCGCTCGAACGTCGCGGGTTTCTGACGGTGACAGCGGACAAAGCGGACAAACGCTCGCGCCGTTTGACGCTAACGCCGAAGGGCCGTGCGCTCTTGGTCGCGGCGATGCCGGTGTGGAAGCGGACGCACGCGGCGCTCAATCGCCTGCTTGGTGCGGCGGATCCCGATCAACTCCGCGCCGCTCTGCGTGCGCTGAGCTGAGAGCGCAGCGGTACGCGTCCGTGCCAGGACGTCGCTGGGCGCGAAAACGTGCGGTACCGTAGCCATGCGGGCGTGGCATCAAGAGTAGGGAGCTTGAATGCCGCACGACGCAGCGCTGGTGGATGATCCGGCGCTCCGCCGCCTGGATGAACCTCGTAATCGGCGCCACGGTCATGACGCTCGTGGAACTCGCGTTCCTCGAATCCGTCGTGTTCGCGATGGAACCTGTGGAATTCGTGGCCGTCATCGTCCTCGTCATCATTGAAGTAGAAGCCAGGTCCCGAACCATAGTACGCGGGACCATAATACCCACCATAGTACCCACTGCAGCTATAGTAGCCGCAATCATCGTAGCCCGGGGCGTAGTAGCCGGGCCCGGTGACGGCGCAACCGCCGAGAATGGCGAGAGCGGTGCAAAGAAACGCCAGGCGGCCCACGGTTTTGGGAGATAAGGTCATGATCGCTCCTCCTTCCCCCATCCGACATAAGAAGGGACGCGCGCCTTTCCAGGGAAAACGGCGTGCTTGGCTGTGATCTCTTGGAGATATGGGGCGCCGAGCGACACGCATTGGACACAGGCTTGTGGCCGGTTTCCATCCGGTGTCGGCGCGGCGTTCTTTTCTTTGCCGAAGTCGAGCCGACGACATTAACCAATAATTAACGCTATGTGGCGAATATGTGCGGGACTTCTTTCTGTGTACTCCTCCAGAGACAAATCGGCCCCGCCCTAACCGGCGGGGCCCTTTTTGCTTGACGACAGTCAAGAGGCGCAATCGAAAGCGAAGCTATGCTGGTTTTCGGTCCTGCCGGGATCAGCGCGGCGCCGCGGGCGTGGGTGGGGGACGACCGTCCAATTTGCCCCGCGCTAACCGGCAGGACTCTTTGTTTCGTCCGGGACCGCTGGGCAACGCCTTATGCGGCATATGGTTTATCCCGTATAGACGAGGATGGCCACGGCGCCGATATGTTCCAGCTCGGCCCTGCGCCCCCTCGGATTCCATCCAAGCCGCGGTGGCCGATTTCCTCTGGACCCTAAACTCGCCCGGCTCAGGCTGGGCTTTTTTTGCGCGTTACCCGCCTTTTTCCGCCGCCGATTCTGGCCGCGGACAATATCTGGTAAATCCTGCTGCACTTCAGCGGGCGTGCCCGACGCGGCGGTGCCGGCATGCCACGATCCGCGCTTCCCCCTGCCTGCGTCGCAACGGACGCGCTCAGGCAGGAGGAAGTGGTCGTTTCGCGCAGGTCAGAAGTGCAACGGAAGGACGATGTTCAGTTGCGGCGGACCGCCCTGCATGACTGGAGCCAGCGGAACGTAAGCCGCTCGCGGGGGCGGCGGTGCTGGTGCCACGTAGTAATAAGCGGCGGGCGGCCCGCCAATGGGCGGGCTAACGGCATAGATCCCTTGGCCCTGGCTGTCATCGCGCCCGTGCATGTAATACCAGCCGGGATCCCATCCGCGATACCGGGCATCGGCAAGCGCCGGCATGGCGGCGGCGCTCACGAAGAAACCAACACAAACGACAGCAAGGGAGCGACGAAGAATGGAGACGGAAAACTTCGAATGTTTCATCATGTTCCCCTCTCGGACATGTTGCCTTTCACGTCGGCTTTTCTACGCTCTCAACGCTAATCTGCATGAGGGGGGCTCATGATCCGTGTGGCCGAGCCGTGACTTACCATGGCACTCTCGGCTGGGCACCCCTCCCGCCTCTACAAGCTTCGTGCGCCAATTCTTGATCAATGACTAACAACCTTCCGCCTCGGAGGGGTGCCTTAGATCGCTCACAATTTTGACGCATTTGCGTCACGGTTTGCGCCTCAAACGAAGCCAATGGCTTCGACGAACTTCCCGACACGATCATCGGGTGCGGCACTCGGATCGGTGCCACGGCTTGCCCGAACCGCAGCCGCATGAACCAAAGTTCGATCTCATTGGCGTCGATAGGCTGATCGGCTTGCCAGCACCTATATGTGAAGTCGCTTCAGCGCGCCCCCATCTGGTGCTTTCCCTATGTCATTGACTGTTCGGATAAAGTCGTCTCTCAACGGGTGAGGCTTCGCGCGAGACTGGCCCCCTTCGGTTTCAGACTTTCTCCGCCAATTCAACGAATTGAAGGAATTCTGAGCGAGGTCAGGGTTCGGAGCGCAGGCACACCAGTGCCGGGCGATATTCGGGGTGGTGGCGATTGGACCTTGATCGCGCAGCCATTGGAAAGTCGGTAACGCCCACGGCGCGGCGATTGACAACTCCGGGCCAAAGTTCATGTGCGAGATTCGGAAAGATTTAATGTCCCGACAGCTCCCAACTGCGGCAGCATCCGCACCCATCATCACAGGCAATGATCTGCGTCAAGAAGCGCTTCGGCGTTCTCTTTAATGATGGCGAATCGGCTCACGGCATCATGCCCAAACGCCGATAAACCATGGAGAGACATATGAAGCACTTGTTAGCTGCCACGTTGGCAGCGGGCGCCATTGGTCTCGCTGTCCCGGCTTTTGCCGCTGTTCCCGTCCCGCAAAGCAGCCCTGTCGCTTCCACAAGCACGCCGATCGCGCACTCGCAGAAGAGTATCGTGCCGCACCTGATTATGGCGCAGGACAAACAGGATAGTGGAGCGAGTGCGGCCCCTAGCGCCGAGAGTAGCGGACAAGGTGCCGCAGAACCAGCGCAGCAAGAGGACAACGGAGCTACGCAATCCGATCAGCAAGAGGAAGAGAGTAAATAGGTCAGTGCTAGCTGGTTAATTTCAGACGCGGGCAGGCCGGATAATGACTCGTCCGGCCTGCCCTTTTCGAATCACCGCATACAATTTTAGTATCTATGTGCCTCGTTTTGAAATGGCGCCCATGGGCGAAATTCTATGTTCAGCCGCCTTTTCAGCGGTGCCGTGCGCTCGTATGGTGCCGGCACTTTCGACGCTGTCTCTTTTTACCTTCATGACAGCGGCCGCCTCGGCGGCAGAAAAGCCTGATGTGGAAATTTCCACTTCGGCAGCTTTTTGGCTTGCAATGTGACCATGCATCAGTGTCGCCAGCTTTCCCGCGATCATCGCTCGCCGGCTTTCGTTCGGATGCCGCCAACGCAGATTCATCAAAGCGACGTTGCCTGAGGCCGAGCCTAGGGCATTAACCGATAATTAACGCCACCAGCCGATGATATGCAGGGTTCCTCTTTTGGACTCATGATCAATGCTCCTGGCCCCGCCCACCCGGCGGGGCTTTTCTTTCGTCCGGCAATGCGGTGCAACCTGTTATCCGATGTATGGCTAATCCCGTATAGACGCGGATGGTGACGGCGTGGCTATGCTGGTTTTTGGTTCTGTAGATTACTGGCTGCAGGACCAGAACCTAATGGTATTCCTACTTGCCCCGCCCTTACCGGCGGGGTTCTTTTCGTTTTTGTCTGATGCCGCGACGGGAGAAATGTTTGCGGCCACAAAAGGTGGGGACGGAACGACGGAGCGCCGAACCTTGCCAGAAGTCCACTGCTAGAGCCCCGCTACAGGGAACGGGGCTATTTCTTTCCCGGCGTCGCTAGTACAGCGTTTCCTTGAAACCAATCATTTCGAGTGATTTTCCAACAGCCTGACCAGCGTGCATTTAACGACGAAAAACTGCTTGTCCATCGTGTCCCCGATAGGATTCGAATCAAGCAAATGGCTTACTAGGCAATACCTCATTCGGCCTAGGGTTAAGGCCGTATAGACGGGGAGGGTAACAGTCCCGCTATGCTCTCACTTGGCCCTGCACCCCACCCGAGCCCCCCTCGGCAAACCAGGGCCATTCAAGTCCTTCCGAACTAGCCCCGCCCTAGCCGGCGGGGCTTTTCTTCACACAAGCTGTCCGCTTAAGCGGCAAGCCCGGTGATCTTCCCGGGATCGAGATCGCCTGCCACGCCGTGGCCGGAATGGCAGGCCGGAACGCTTCGTAAACGTGATACGCAACTGGCGCCATCAGCCCGGCGGTTGGTTCGGCCGAGCCCGTATCTGCCGGTTGTCGTTGTTTCCAAAGTAATCGAGGACGCGTATAGGCGCCCGCGAGCATTCTGATGCACGTTCAGGTGAAAATTGTTGGCGTTGTATAGGGTGCCGATGTGGAGATTAAAGCCGTCACCGTGCTCGCCCTGGTGCTCGACTTGGTGGAGCCCTTCGCGAACGACGACCTGTGCGCCACCTTCGGCATTCGCCTGAGTCAGCATCGCTGAGATTACAGGGTTGTTGAACCCTCCTGCGTACCATGCCTCAAAAATTATCGCGCGGATGTGATCTTCGCTGTTATCGAGCGCCGCGATCATTAGAACGTCCGGTCGATCTGCGAAACGAGGATTCGCCTGGTTCCACCTTGCTCTGAAGGTCAGCGGCATAGCCTTCTCCTGGACTGCGAAAAATTCACTAACGGTTTTCCAGGCGAATCCCTCGCGAGGGGCCATCCGACGGCAGCGAGCTTTCCAAGACTGCCCTTGGGAAATAAGCCAAGCAAAAATGCACCAATGGCATCTCCGTCATGATGAAGGGGCGTTGCTTCGATTTGCAGCGTGCTAACCGCACGGCGCCCGCGCCATGTCGATAACGGACACAGCGCGGACGCAGACAATCTCGTGGGGCTGGGTATTTTTGATTAAGTATTTGATTTTGCTGGTGTGCCCGCAGGGACTCGAACCCTGGACCCCGTGATTAAAAGTCACGTGCTCTACCAGCTGAGCTACGGGCACCTGGCGCGGGGCCGAACATAGGCGGCGCTCAGTAAGGCGTCAACGATCGGTCTCGCCGGAAGGTATCAGCCGCCGGCGCCTGGTTCCGGCTCGGGCGTCTCGTCGGCGTCGTCCTTGGCGTCCGCCGCCGGCTTCAGCGCCGCGATATCGCGCTTGGCCTCGCTTGCGGCGAAAGCCGCCGCGAAGGCGGCGAAGCGGCCCTCGCTGATGGCCTCGCGCATGGCGGCCATCAGGTTCTGATAAAACGTAAGGTTATGGGTGGTCAGCAGGATCGCGCCCAAAATCTCCCTCGCCTTCACCAGATGGTGCAGATAGGCGCGCGAGAAGCTGCGGCAGGTCATGCAGTGGCAATCGAGGTCGAGGGCGCGCGGGTCGTCGGCGTGGCGGGCGTTCCGGAGATTCACCGCGCCGCGCCGCGTGAAGGCCTGGCCGGTTCGGCCCGATCGCGTCGGCAGCACGCAATCGAACATGTCGATGCCGCGTGCCACCGCGCCGACCAGGTCGCTCGGCTTGCCGACGCCCATGAGATAACGTGGCTTGTCGTCCGGGAGATGCGGCGCCGTCGCGTCCAGCACCGCGAACATTGCCGCCTGCCCTTCGCCGACCGCGAGCCCACCCACGGCATAGCCGTCGAAACCGAGCGCCTTGAGCCCCGCCGCTGATTCGGTGCGAAGCTCGGGGTAGACGCCACCTTGCACGATGCCGAAAAGCCCGTAGCCTGGCCGCGGGCGAAAAGCCACGCGCGAACGTCTGGCCCAGGCCAGCGAGAGCCGCATCGAGCGCGCCGCTTCCTCCACCGTCGCCGGAAACGGCGTGCATTCGTCGAGCACCATGGCGATGGTCGAGTCCAGAAGATGCTGCACCTCGATCGCACGTTCCGGCGTCAAATGCTGGCGGCTGCCGTCGAGGTGCGAGCGGAAGGTGATGCCGTTCTCTTCGATGGCGCGGAGCTCGGAAAGCGACATCACTTGGTAGCCGCCGGAATCGGTCAGGATCGGTCCCGGCCAGCGCATGAAGTGCCGAAGCCCGCCGAGCCGGGCGATGCGCTCGGCGCCCGGCCGCTGCATGAGGTGGTAGGTATTGCCGAGAATGATATCGGCGCCGCTCTCCTCTACGGCTTCCGGCGTCATTGCCTTAACCGTCGCTTGCGTGCCGACCGGCATGAAAGCCGGCGTCAGCACCGGCCCGTGTGCGGTCCTAAGCCGCCCGCACCGGGTGGTGCCGTCTCGGGCCGTGATCTCGAAGGTGAATCTCTTCATGCCGCTTCTACGGCCGCGGCGCGATGCAGAAGGCACGCATCGCCGTAGGAATAGAAACGATAGCCGGCCTCGATGGCATGGGCATAGGCGGCGAGGATCGTCTCGCGTCCGGCGAAGGCCGAAACCAGCATCAGAAGGGTCGAGCGCGGCAGGTGGAAATTGGTCAGAAGAACATCCACCGCCTTGAAGCGGTAGCCTGGCGTGATGAAAAGCCGGGTCTCGGCCGCGAACGGGCAGATGCTGCCGTCTTCCGCCGCCGCGCTTTCGAGAAGACGAAGGCTAGTCGTGCCGATCGCGACAATGCGCCCGCCCGCCGCCCGCGTGCGGTTGATGGCCGCGGCCGCGGCGGCGCCGACCTCGCCCCATTCGGCGTGCATGGCATGGTCTTCCGTGTCCTCGGCCTTGACCGGCAGAAAGGTGCCGGCGCCGACATGCAAGGTGACGGCAACAGGGCTGATGCCTTGTTCTGCCAATCGCTCAAGCAGCGCGGGCGTGAAATGGAATCCCGCTGTCGGCGCGGCGATCGCGCCCTCGTGCTTGGCGAAGACAGTTTGGTAATCCTCCCGGTCGCGCGCGTCTTCGGGCCTTTGCCGCGCGATATAGGGTGGCAGCGGCATGACGCCAAAATTCTCGAGCGCCCGCCAGAACGCGGCACCGTCCAACGCGAAGCGCAGAAGAATTTCACCCTCCGCGCGTCTTTCCACCACTTCGGCCGCAAAACCATCGGCGAAGCCGACGAGATCGCCGGCCTTGAGCCGTTTCGCCGGCCGCACAAAGGCGGACCACAGCGCGGGCCCAAGTTTTTGATGAAGCGTGATCTGGATCCTTGCATCGCCGCGGCGGCCGAAGAGCCGCGCCGGAATGACGCGGGTATCGTTCACTACCAAGAGATCGCTGGGGCGCAACAAATCGGGCAAGTCGCGGATATGGCGATCGTGGAAACGGTCACCTTCGACCACGAGAAGGCGCGCCGCCTCGCGCTGTTCCATGGGTCTTGCTGCGATTAGCGCCGACGGCAGATCGTAATCAAAAAGATCGACGCGCATGCGTTTTCAAAGCTGTTGTAAAATCAATCGCGGGTGCAGCTGCCGCGGTCGCCGGATCCATGCCGTTTTCGCCACTGCGCACCGCCTCAAGCTTCGGTGGTGCCATCCTTCTGCAATTGCTGCACACGGGCCACAAGGCGTTTCGCGACATGCGGCGAGACGAAGGCTCGAATGTCACCGTTCAGCATGGCGATCTCCTTGACCAGTCGCGACGAAATGAACTGGTGGTTGTCGGACGCCATGAGGAACACGGTCTCGATATCCGGATTGAGCCGCGCGTTCATGCCGACCATCTGAAACTCGTACTCGAAATCTGACACAGCGCGAAGCCCACGGATGATCATCTCGGCGCCGACCCTCATCGCCTCGTGCATCAGCAGCGTGCTGAACGATTCGACGGCGATATTATGACCATTCAGCCGCGCCACTTCCTCCCGCACCATGGCGACACGCTCATCGAGGTCGAAGAAAGGGCCCTTGCCGGCATTGACGGCGACGCCGATCACGAGCTTGTCTACAATCTTCGCTGCGCGGCTGATAATGTCGTAGTGACCCTTGTGGATCGGGTCGAAGGTTCCGGGGTAAAGTCCGATCCGTTCTCCGCTCACGATGCGTCCTCTTCCTCTCCCCCCTCGGCAGCGCCATTGGCGTCGCCAGGATCGCCATCGTCGTTGCCGTCATCGTCGTCGCTTTGCGCACCTCCGGCCTCGCCGAGACAAGCCGCGGAAACCACTTGTTCCCCCTCAGCCGGACGGAACAACGTTACACCGGCGGTGCCGCGGCCGGCAATGCGCACATCGTCGACCGGACAGCGGATCAGTGTGCCGCCGTCGGTCACCAGCATGATCTGGTCGGTCGCCTCCACCGGGAAGGCGGCAACCACCGCGTCGCCGCGCTTTTGCACGTCGATATTGATGATGCCCGAGCCGCCGCGGTTAGTGACGCGGTATTCATAAGCCGAAGTGCGCTTACCAAAACCGTTGGCGGTGACGGTGAGAATGAATTGCTCGGCGGCGCCAAGATCGGCGATGCGTTCCATGCTTAAGGTCACTTCGGCGGCGTCCTCGTCATCCGCCGGCGACGAGATTTCCGTCATCTCCTCGCCAGAGCCGGCGCGGCGAATTGCGGCCGCATGCTTGAGATAGGCGCGGCGTTCCTCCGGCGTCGCGTCGACATGACGCAGAATGGCCATGGAGATCACGGAATCGTCGGCCGCGAGCTTCATGCCGCGAACGCCGACCGAAGCCCGGCTCTGGAATTGACGCACATCGCTTGCCTGAAAGCGGACGCTCTTGCCGCCCCGAGCATTTAAAAGCACATCATCGTTCTCGCCGCAGGCGAGCACGCCGATCAGCCGGTCGCCGGCGTCCTCGCCCTCGAATTTCATGGCGATCTTGCCGTTCGCCATGACGTTGCCGAAATCGCTCAAGGCGTTGCGGCGTACGTTGCCGCGCGCCGTTGCGAACATCACGTAGCGGTCGGCCCAGGCGCTTTCATCTTCCGGCAGCGGCATCAGGGTGTGGATGGTCTCACCGTCGGCAAGCGGCAGAAGATTCACGAGCGCCTTGCCGCGCGATTGCGGCGACGCCTGGGGCAGGCGGTAGACCTTGAGCTTGTAGACGCGCCCGAGGTTGGAGAAGAACAACACCGGCGTGTGGGTTTGCGCGACGAACACCTGGGTGACGAAATCCGCTTCGCGCGTCGCCATGCCAGCGCGGCCCTTGCCGCCGCGCCGCTGCGGCCGATAAGCCGACAAGGGCACGCGCTTGACGTAGCCGGTATGGCTCATCGTCACCACCATGTCCTCGCGCTGGATCAGATCTTCGGGCTCGTGCTCGGCCTCGATCTCCTCGATCTGAGTGCGGCGCGGGGTCGCGAAGGCGTCGCGGATCTTCCTGAGTTCGTCTTTCAGCAGCGCGAGCAAGCGCGGTCGGTTGCCGAGGATGCCGAGATATTCGGTGATCTTTTCGCCAAGCTCGGCAAGTTCGCGGTTAAGCTCGTCCTGGCCGAGCGCGGTCAGCCGCTGCAGCCGGAGATCGAGGATGGCGCGGGCCTGGGCCTCGGTCAGACGATAGGTGTCGCTCGCCGGCTCCGCGATCAGGGCGAACAACGCATGGAGCGTCGTCGAGGTCCAGTCGCGCGCCATCAGGCCCTCGCGCGCCGCCGCCGGGTCGGGCGCGGCGCGGATCAGCGCGATCACCTCATCGAGGTTGGCGACAGCGACCGCGAGCCCGACCAAGACATGGGCGCGCTCGCGCGCCTTGGCTAGGAGGAAACGGGTGCGCCGGCCGATCACTTCCTCGCGGAATTCGAGGAAGGCGGCGATCATGTCCTTGAGCGACATCATCACCGGACGGCCGCGATGCAGCGCCAGCATGTTGACGCCGAAGGTCGTCTGCAGCGGCGAAAAGCGATAGATTTGGTTCAGCACCACCTCGGCCATAGCATCTCGTTTCAGGTCGATCACGACGCGCACGCCATCGCGGTCGGATTCATCGCGGAGCTCCGAGATGCCCTCGATCCGCTTCGCGCGCACTGCGTCGGCGATGCGCTCGATCATCGCCGCCTTGTTCACCTGGTAGGGAACTTCGGTGATGATCAGCGATTCGCGGTCGCGGCCGTTGGTTTCGGTATGCACTCGGCCGCGCACCGTGATGCTGCCGTGGCCGGTGAGGAAGGCTTGGCGCACGCCGGAAAGCCCAAGGATGATGCCCCCCGTGGGAAAATCCGGCGCCAGCACGTGCTGCATGATTTCGGCGTCGGTCATTTCTGGGTTGTCCACCTGGGCGATGCAGGCGTCGATGATTTCGCCGAGATTGTGCGGCGGAATATTGGTCGCCATGCCGACCGCGATGCCGCCCGAACCATTGGCGAGAAGGTTTGGGAACTCGGTCGGAAGCACCGTGGGTTCGGTGGTGGAATTATCGTAATTGGCCTGGAAATCGACGGTGTCGCGGTCGATGTCGGTCAGCATGGCCTCGGCCGAGCGCGCCATGCGGATTTCGGTATAGCGCATGGCGGCTGGCGGGTCGCCGTCGAGCGAGCCGAAATTGCCCTGGCCGTCCAGCAGCGGCAGGCGCATGGCGAATTCCTGCGCCATGCGCACCATGGCATCGTAGATCGCCTGGTCGCCGTGCGGATGGTATTTGCCCATGACGTCGCCGACGACGTGCGACGATTTGTGATGCGCCTTGTCCGAGGTGAAACCGCTGCGGTGAACGGAATAGAGAATGCGCCGATGCACGGGCTTCAGACCGTCGCGGACGTCGGGCAACGCCCGGGCCACGATCACGCTCATGGCGTAATCGAGATAGGAGCGTTTCATCTCCTCTTCGATGGTGATCGGGGCGATATCGAAAGACGGGGGCGACGGCTCGCTCAAGCGGGTCTACCGGGGCAATGCAAGGGCGGCGCAAAGGGCAAAAGCGCCTGCAGAGGTATACAATTTCCGGGGCTTTTGGGCAAGCCTGACGGCAGCCGGGCGCCGCCCCATTAAGCCGTTGAAGCCATTTAGTTTTATTGCGCCCTAAGTGGCCTCGCACCAGCGCCGCCAGAGATCACGGTAGGCGGCCTCGACGGCGCGCGCGTATCGCCGCGGATCGCCGGCCGCCGAGGCCTCGATTCGCGGCCTCAGTGCGGCACGAAGAAGGGCGAGCGGGGCCTTGCTTTCGGACCGCGCCTTGGCCAGCGTAAGATAGCCCTCGGGGTCGTCGGCGATGAAGGTCTCAAGCTCGAGATGGGTCAAAATCGCCGCGCTGAGCCGCTCCGCCGGCGTGCGACCCTTGAGCGTGATGACCGGAACGCCCATGGCCAGGCTCTCGAAGGTGGTGACGCCGCCGCCGTGCGGAAAGGGGTCGAGTGCGATATCGATCTCGTGGTAGGCCTTCAAATGCACGAGCCGCGTGCTTTTGCCGCGCAAGACCAAGCGATCGGGCTTGATGCCATGCGCGGCGAAGCGCCGGGTGTAATCGGCCCGCACCGCGGCTTCGGACAATTCTCGCGCTTTAAGCAACAGGCGCGAATCGGGCACCTCGCGAAGAATCGCCGCCCAAAGTGCGATGACGCCGGGGGTGAGCTTGCCGAGGCGGTTCAGGCAGCCGAAGGTGGTGCGGCCCGTGGCCTTGCCCGGCAAGGGACCGACGGCCGGCAGTTGAGCGATGCCGTAAAAGGGGATGGCGCAGGGGAGGTCGATCACCTCTTCGGCAAGCAGCCCGCGAGATTCACGAGGGATCAGCACCGGATCGGCGAGAAGGTAATCCATCGCTGCGAGGCCGGTGCCGGTGACATGGCCAAAGGCGCTGACCGCAACCGGCGCCGGCCGGCGCGCGAAGGTCTTGAGCCGGTTGCCGGCGGTATGGCCGGAAAGGTCGACCAGGATGTCGATGCCGTCCGCCCGTATCCTCGCCGCGAGCGCGTCGTCGTCAAGGTCGCGGATGTCGAGCCAGTGATCGGCGGCGCGGCGGAAGCGCGTGGTCCAGCTGTCTTCCTGGCCGACGCCCGAATAGCAGAACACCTCGAAGGCCGCGTGATCGTGGTTGAGAAGCGGCGCGGCGAAGGCGAAAGCCGCCGAATGCTCGCGAAAATCGGCTGAGACATAGCCGATGCGAAGCCGCCGGGCGGGGTCGCGCGTATTGGCGAGATGAACATCGGCTGGCATTTCCGGACGGCCGAAGCTCTGGTCCCAGGCACGCCGTTCGGCCTGTTGCGCCGCCATGTCGGCGGCGGGGTCGAAGTCGAGCGTGTGGATCACGTTGCTGTGCGCCTCGGCGAAATCGGGATTGAGACGAAGCGCTCGGCGGTAATGCTGGATTGCTTCTGGCGAGCGGCCGAGGCGCTGCAACACGTGAGCGAAGTTGTTTTCCGCCTCCGCGGAGTCCGGATCATGGGCGATCGCGGCCTCGGCGCTCAACCGCGCCTGGTCCAGCCGGCCGAGGCCTGAAAGCGCGGTGGCGCGGTTCGAGTAGGCGATGGAATAGCTGGGATCGACGGCGATGGCATCGTCATAGGATTTGACCGCCTCGTGCATCCGGCCGAGCTTTTGCAAGGCGATGCCGAGCGCGTTATGGGCGGCCGCGAAGTCCGGCTTTGCCGTCACCGCCGCTGTGTAGAAGCGCGCTGCCTCGTCGAAGCGGCCGGCGGCATGGGCAAGCTGGCCGAGGCCGGCCAGAGCCTCGGCGAAGCCGGGGCGCAGCTTGATAGCGGTTTCATAGGCATCTTTCGCCGCCTCGGGCCGGCCCGTGGTGGCCAAAAGATTGCCGAGATTGTAACGCGCTTCCGGGTAGTCGGGTCGCAGCGTGAGCGCCTGATTATAGCAGGAAACGGCCTCTTCGACCCGGCCGGCCTGATGCAGGATATTGCCGAGGCTGTTATAGGCCGCGACGAACGTGGGCTGTGCGTTGATCAGCCGGCGCAGGCATTCGGCGGCGGCCAAGGGCTCACCCTTTTGGCGCAGAAGAAGCGCTAAGAGATGCAGCGCCTCACCGTCGTCCGGGACAAGATTGAGGACCGCGCGGTAAACCTCTTCCGCGTCGGCATAGCGGCCGGCGCGATGATGGCTGAAGCCGGCGGCAAGCAAACTGCGCGCGGCCTCGGTCTCGGGCGTGGCCTCTGGGTCTCGGCTTTCGTCGGCGGCTGGCAGCAACGCCATGAGCCCGGGAATCCTTCTCTCAACCGGCGCAATCGCTGATTGAACCACAGGGAAATTAAGCTTTCGTTAGCGCTGGAGCGGATTGAAGGAACAAGTCATGCAGAGGCAGCGGGATTCGCGGCGCCGACCACTCGCGCTGTCCGTATTGTCCTCTTGAGGCATTCAGGGCGCGTCCCGCGGGCAGTCACCCTAACCGTAACGAGCGTTCTCGGATAGCGCTTGACGTGGAGGTGGCCACGAGTTGACCCTTTGGCAGATTGTCGTGCCAAAGGGGGCGAGTTCGCCTATGGCCGTTAGAACGGAATCTCGTCGTCGAAATCTGGGGTCGGGCCGCCGCCCGAGCCGGAACTGCCGGAACCGCTGCCCGAACCACCGGCCGGGCCGCCATAGGCTCCGACCGGCTGGCCGCTTTCCGCGAAGTCGCCGCCGCGGCCCTCGCCGCCGCGGCCATCCAGCATGGTCAGCTCGCCCCGGAAGCGCGGCAGCACCACCTCGGTGGTGTATTTCTCCTGGCCGGACTGATCGGTCCATTTCCGCGTCTGCAACTGGCCCTCGAGATAAACCTTGGAGCCCTTCTTCAGATACTGGCTCACGATCTTGGCCAGGTTCTCGTTGAACACCACGACCCGATGCCATTCCGTGCGCTCGCGACGTTCGCCCGATTGGCGGTCTCGCCAGGTCTCCGAGGTGGCGAGCGAAAAAGTCGCGATTTGCGCGCCGTCCTGGGTTGTCCGAATCTCGGGGTCGCGGCCGAGATTGCCCACCAAAATCACCTTGTTCACGCTGCCGGCCATGGCCTTCCCCCTGTATCCGTTGCTAATATTGCCTGTCCGTATCGCCTATAAGACATCGACGCATTAGGCACGTTCCGCTTGCCGCCTGCCCCGGAATGCCGGCAAACCGGCCTTTCGGGGCTTCAAGAGTTTGGGCGTCCCGTCGCCGCGTCTCGCGCGTCACCCAAGAGACAGCAGCATAGCGCGTGCGTCAACCGGAGTTCGCGACGCGCGCACTTTTGCCGGCTGATTTGCCTCATAATTGAACGCCGGCTGGCCTTTCCGTTCAGTGGCTGGTTGCAACTCTGCGCCGCCGCAGGCGGCAGGGCCGATGTAGAAGGATGACTCATGGAGAAGAGACGCCCGCTACGCCTTCTGCCCAACATAACAACGAAACAGGTCGAGTTCCGTCCTGCATTCCACGTCACGGAATCCAGCGCCGCTCATTGCATGCACGACCGCTTCGGGCGGAACACATTTTACGATCGATTCCCAATGATAGCGCATTAATGCGCGCGCGCCCGGATCGCCCGTTGTCAGCAATGAAAGAAACGGCACGATGCCGCCTATGTATATCGATGCAAACATCCGGTTCATTCTGTTTCGCGGCATGCTGATTTCCAGCAGCACGAGCGTACCTTTCGGGCGCAGGATGCGCATGCATTCTCGAAACACGGCCTCCAGATCGGCGACGTGCCGCAGCGCATAACCCATAGTCACGAAATCAGCGATCTCATTGGCCAGCGGCAACGCTTCGGCTGTGCCTTGAACGAGGGGGATACCCAGATTCTTGCGCGCGATATCCAGCATCGCCTCGCTGACATCGATGCCGATCACGGCCTTCCGATCGCCGGCAATCGCAAGGGCCTCACGCGCCAAAAGGCCCGTCCCGACCGCGACGTCGACGACCCGCAAGCCGGGCCGCAGACCCGCCCAGCGCAGGCAACTCCGCCGGTACCACGCGCCAGAGCCGAGTGAGAACAACCGATTAACCGGGTCGTAATGCTGAGCGGTACGATTGAACAGGTCGCGCGCAAACGACAGCCGGCTGATGGGATCGGCGTAGTAGCCGTCGATCAAACCGCGTAGCTGCGGGAGCTCTTCGCGCTCCTGAATATTGCCCATCATGGCTTCTCTGTGGCTTAATGCAACCTATAGGACAGCGACGACCGGGCAAATATAATAGGTCTTGTGCCTTGCCAAACAAAGAGCGTTACGGATTTTGATGGCGACCGAACAACGTCAACGGCCCGAGACGCCGTCGCAGTGCGACGTGCTCGTTGTAGGTGGCGGGCCCGCCGGCGCGACAATTGCGGCACTGCTCGCAGAGCGCGGCCGCCGCGTCGTTCTTGTCGAGAAGGATCACCACCCGCGCTTCCATATTGGCGAGTCTTTGTTGCCGCTCAATCTGCCGCTTTTTGATCGCTTGGGTATTAGAGAAGAGATCGAACGCACGTCGATCCACAAATATGGCGTAGAGTTCGTCTCCGCTTATCACGGCAAAAGTGTTACCTATTATTTTGCCCGCGCCATGGACAAGCGGTTCCCCTATTCCTTTCAGGTCCGCCGATCGACATTCGATCATCTGCTCTTGAAGAATGCCGCCGCAAAGGGCGCTGAAGTGATCGAAGGCTGCCGCGTCACGGGGGTCGAATTTTCCGAGACTGGCTCTGCGCGCGTCGAGGCACGCGACGAAGAAGGGTATATGCACCGCTGGGAGGCCGGCTTCGTTGTCGATGCTTCGGGTCGCGATACGCTGCTGGCGTTACAGCTGGGCCTTAAATACCGAGAGCCTAAAAATAATAGCGCCGCTATATTTGGTCACTTTACCGGCGCACGCCGTCTACCGCAGAAGGCGGAAGGCAATATTACGATCGTTTGGTTCGAGCATGGGTGGTTCTGGTTTATTCCGCTCTCCGACGGCACGACCAGTGTCGGCGCCGTCTGTCCGTCGGAACATTTCAAGACGCGGGGAGGAAATCTGACGGACTTTTTCATGAACCTCATCGCCTTGTGTCCGGAGATCGCCGACCGCCTTAGGAACGCCCAATTGGCGGCTTCCGTCACCGCCACGGGCAATTATTCCTATGGAACGAGCCGAACAAGCGGAAAAAACTTCATTTTAATCGGCGATTCATGTGGATTCATCGACCCCGTATTCTCGACCGGTGTTTACCTTGCGATGATGACAGGCTTCTGGGGCGCCGAGGCGGTCGATCGGTGCCTGCAGAATCCGCGGCGGTCGCGGCTGGTGCTCAAGCGCTATGACGCGGCCACGCGAAAAGCATTCGGTGCGTTCACCTGGTTCATTTATCGGATCCGAGAGCCAGCGATGCGCAACCTGTTCATGTCGCCGCGCAACTGGTTCCGGATCGAAGAGGCGGTTTTATCGCTTCTGGCCGGCGACATATTCGGCGGGTCGGCGATCCGGATGCGTCTTTTGATATTCAAGGCAATTTACTACGTGACGAAACTGTCCCATCTGAGGCACCGCGTCCGCCGCTGGCGCAAGCCATGGCCAGCCTCCGGTGCCGAGGCCGCCGGTTAGACCTCAAGTGAGGCTCGTACGTAGATTGGTCGATCGAGGGACGGCGTTGCCGCATGTCGATGGCTCGAGGTGACCTGCCCCTCAGCCGCCCTGATGTGGAGAGTGCGACAGATACCCATCTCGTTCTGATCCCCAGCTACAACACCGGTGCAAGGCTCTTCGAAACGGTAGCCGAGGCGCGACGCCAATGGAACCCTGTATGGGTTGTGATTGACGGAAGTAGCGACGGGACCGCAGAAAATCTTACGGAGCTTAGCCGGAAAGATCGGCATTTGCGCGTTATCTGCCGCGCGCGCAACGGCGGCAAGGGCGCTGCCGTTCTGGACGGCCTTCGGGCCGCTGCCGCACAGGGCTTCACCCACGTGCTGACGCTGGATGCGGATGCTCAGCATCCCGCGACGTTGATCCGCACCTTCATGGCGCTGTCGCGCGGCAATCCGGAAGCCATGATCCTCGGCCGGCCGGTCTTCGATCGGGCCGCGCCCTGGCTGCGCGTGGCCGGCCGGCAGGTGTCGAACTGGTGCGTACAAGTCGAGACGCTGTGGAGCGGCATCGACGATTCCCTCTTCGGATTTCGGGTCTACCCCATTGCCGTCCTTAAGGCGATCATGGAAGAGAGCCACTGGATGCGCCGATTCGATTTCGACATCGAGGCGGTGGTGCGCCTGTCCTGGCGCGGCGTGCCGGCCATCAACCATCCGGCGCCTGTGCGCTATTTTCGCGCAGAAGAGGGAGGTGTTTCGCACTTTCATTATGTGCGAGACAACATCCTTCTCACTTGGATGCACGTGCGGCTGATGGCGGAACTTCTCCGCCGTCTACCACGACTCGTGGCGCGACAAATCAGATCATCCCGCCATTGATCGAGATGAGTTGGCCGGAGATGTAGCTGGCGCGATCGGACGCGAGGAAGCCGACGAGATGGGCGACCTCCTCGGGCCGGCCGGCGCGTTTCATCGGCACCATATGATTGATTGAGTCCTGATCGAAAACATTCTCGATCGCGGGCGAGTTAATGATTCCAGGTGCGACCGTATTGACGGTGATGCCTCGGCTCGCAAGCTCCAGGGCCAGCGACCGCGTGGCCCCGTGAAGACCAGCCTTTGCCGCAGCATAGTTGGTTTGCCCGCGGTTTCCGGCGACGGCACTCACCGACGAGATGTTGACAATGCGTCCCCAGCGCGTGCGGATCATGGGTAGAAGCAGAGGCTGGGTGACATTGAAGAACCCATTGAGAGACACGTCGATTACGCGTGACCACTGCTCCGGACGCATTCCTGGCATAACCGCGTCATCGTGAATTCCGGCATTGTTTACGACGATTTGTATGGCCCCCGCTTCAAGCAGATGTTCCAATGCGCGCTGTGCTTCGGTCAGGTTAGTGACATCGAAGCGGACAACCTCAGCAGATCCGCCGCCGCCGGCGATCTCCGCCACCACTTCGTCGGCGCGGCTGAGTTGGCCATGAGCATGGACATAGACGTGGTGGCCCGCCGAGCCGAGCTCGCGGGCGATTGCGGCCCCGATCGCGCCGCTACCGCCGGTCACCAGCGCGCGGATCATATGGACATCACGCTAAAAAGAACCATGGCGCGACCGCTGACGAGCTTCATGCTCTTACTGCCGAGCGTAAAACGATAGGTTGCGCATCTATCATCACCCATTAGGCATTCTGCCTCGATGAGGAGGTCGCCATCGACATTATCGAGACGTGTCGCACGGAGGCGCAGATCCCGCACACTCGCGAGGTATCCTTCGGATGCCCGTGGAGAGCCGGTCGAGGTGAGCCTGCCATGCACTGCCATGGCTTGTGCTGCGATTTCGATGCCACAGGCCATACCCAACGAGCCATCTGCCCGACGAAGCGGATTGTCCCGCCGCTTGTGACAGCAGGAGAGAGCATGGATCGAAGAGGTGTCCCAGTGCAGGATCGAGTCGAGCAGGCACATCGAGCCGGCATGTGGAATCATTGCAGCGATTTGGTCTCGGTTTATGGGGGTCATTGTGCCACTGGCGCGTGCCGTTCGAAGTCACGGGCAATGGCGGCGTGCACGGGCGCAACCGTCAAGGCCAGCTGCAACTCCAAAAGGTAATCGAGAACGATCACGGCTTCGGTAGCGCCCGCGAGCGCCTGGAGCAGCGGCAAACTGCGTGCGGCTGGTGTGCTCTTGCGCAACGCTTCAAGGGCGGACGAAGCCATAACCGGCGCCGCGTCGCTCCTTGGCCGGAGAATCATGTCTACACGGGCGAGCGCATTCGCGGTCGCCTTCGGCGTTAGCACAAGCGCTACGGCGAACGACGCGCCAATCGGGCGCACCTGGTTCAAGGGCTCAGGGTAATGCACGTCGTAGGCAATCAAGGCGACCGCAGACTGCTCGATCGTCGCCTGTACCGTAGCCTCGAGAAGTCCGGCGGCAAAGCTGTCGTCGTGGCAGCAGAGGCTACTTGATGGGGCCCTTGATCCCGTCGCGATGCCCCAATACCCGGCGGGCGTATTGTGAACCGAGTGGTGAAAGCGTGTGGGCGACAGCTCGCGGTTGGGCGATGCCAATGCGCTCAGAATCGCGTGGATCGTCTCACCGTCGCCGCCGGAAGAAGTGAAGACCGTCGCGGTTTCTGCCGCATCTCTCCCCGCGGCGGCAAATGCCTCGGCGCCAACGGCAAGCGCGAGCCTGACGGTTTGAACCGTACGCCGGCGTTCGTTGGGCGGCAGGAGAAAGCCGGGTGGCACGCGGGTGGGCGCCGGGATGTAGTCGTGCCTACCCGCCAAGATGGGAAGACTTGCCGGCCAGCCGTCGAAACCGGGTCCGCACAATCCGACACCTTCGACGTACACGTGCATTTCAGCCGCTCCGCCCCAGCACGAGGCTGCAATTGGCACCGCCGAAACCCAGGGAATTGGTGAGCACTCGATTGATGCGCGACGGAATCCCCTCACACAGGTATCGACTCTGCAGAGCGGGATCCACGCTGCGGGTATGCGGGCTGCCGGGAATGAAGTCCTGCAGGATGCTCAGCGCGCAGAATGCTGCGTCGACCACACCGGCAGCGCCAAGCGTGTGCCCCGTGAAGCCTTTTGTCGAGTTGCACGGCGTGGATCGTCCAAACAGGTCGGAGACCGCCCGGTCCTCGGCCGCATCGCCGACCGGTGTTGCCGTGCCGTGCAGGTTGATATAGTCGATGTCCTCTGCGCGGAGCCCGGCCGAGGCAAGCGCTCGTTCCATTGCTAGCCGCGCCCCGATCCCTTCCGGATGGGGCGACGACATATGATAGGCATCGGAGCTTTCGCCCACTCCGAGGAGAAGAATCGCGTCCTTATGCTGCACCGAAGTGACCCGTTCGAGAAGAACAAACCCTGCTGCCTCGCCAATCGATATGCCTCGTCGCTCGACATCGAATGGGCGGCACGGTTCATCCGACATCACGCCGAGCGAGCGGAAGCCGTAAAGCGTCGTCGCGCAAAGCGTGTCGGCTCCGCCAACGACCGCGGCATCACAGATTCCGGCCTCGATCATTCGAGCGGCACTCCCGAAGACCTTCGCCGCTGCCGCGCACGCCGTGGAGACCACGAAGGCCGGGCCGGCGAGTCCCAAAATGGTGCGGACAAAACTGGCCAACGCATACGTATTATGGGTTCGCGCGTAGTCGAAGTCGGGCGGCAATCTCCCTGTCTCGGCGTCACGCCGGCGATAGGCCGCCTCCGTTTGGTGCAGGCCCGATGTGCT
Organism: Ferrovibrionaceae bacterium; assembly: GCA_046705265.1. Taxonomy (GTDB): domain Bacteria; phylum Pseudomonadota; class Alphaproteobacteria; order Ferrovibrionales; family Ferrovibrionaceae; genus JAJYTL01. The sequence continues at coordinate 30,557 of JBJKQL010000068.1, read as the reverse complement.
TGTTCCAAGAAACAGGCCGATCCGTCCGGCCCCATAGCGTTCCCGCGCTAGGGCTACCCGCTCCGTGAATCCATCCAGCTCGAGTGCTCTCGCCGCCAGACGATGGTTGCGGCAATCAAAGCCGGCGAGGTCGCTCTCGAATGGGACATCGTCGAGCTGGGATATCTCGCCGACATAAGTCGAGAACGGCACGGCCTCGAACGTGCATGGTCGCAAGCTACTGCTTCCGTCACGCAGGGCCGCAGCGGTCGCGTCGCGGCCCGCACCCAGACCAGTCAGGATCGAAAAATCGCTTAAAACGAGCGGAAGCATGTCTCGATCCCAGATGAGGCGCCGACGACCGGCGAAGCCCCCCCCAGGGGCTCTGATTCCGAGCCGGCCCCATTCTTGCCGATGCCCCTGCAGGCCAAAGCGAGACGCACGTGGCGCAAGCAATGTTTCATGGCAAGGCCTCCACCTGAATCTCCGCGGGGTGCCGCAAAAATGTCAATTGGGTCCTTACCTTTTCGGCTTCGCGTTCAATATGCGCATCATAGCGCGCATAGAACTCTCCGATCTCGTCACGTTCGCGACCCGGTGCATTCACCGCGACGACGTCCACGCGCGTGCCATGGCACATTTCCCGTGCCTTCTCGTAAAGCGTCTGAAAGTGCCGCAGATTCTCCCGAAGATCGAAGTAGCGCGGTTCGGCGAAGATGCGATGGAACCGCGGGTTATAAGCTCCCCAGAATGGATTGTCGTAGAAAATCAACCGGAGATCCGTCGTGTCATAGATATCGTTGTTGCAAACGGCGGGTAGCGCGCTCGCCAGCGCACCCGGAGCGGTGGGAAGAAAACCAGCGTCGAGGAGCATCCGCCGTGCGCTCCTGTTTTTGTAGATCGCCGCGGGATCCTCTATCGGCAGATCGTTCGTCCTGAGAATTAGATCGACGAACTCGTTCTTCGGCACTGGAAAGTTGAAAGCAGCCAACATGAAGAACTGGCCAGTCGGCCACGATTCCCAGATGCCAGCGGTTGCGAGGGCGTTATGCGCGAGGTGTGAACAATTATTATTGAGGATCCGCCAACGAAATTCCTTCTTGCCATCGCGGTAAGGCGCGTTTACGCCGTTGAGAAAATCAACGACCGCCGACATTCGCTCTCGATCCAACGGTACGCGGGCCCGAAAAACATGCCGGCCAAATGTGACAGCATAGTCGGTGGCAATGGATATTTCGTACATGTAGTCTCGCTTCGACATGCCACGGGGCTTGTTCTGGAATAGGTGTTCGTGGAACTCGACGCCTTCGAGAACACCCATCTGTTTTGCGGCATCCTGAGTGCGCTTGTATGCCGCGCGCGCCAGACGTTCCCCGGGGCGGAGCATCCCACGGAAGACGAAGTCCCGACCCTCAGCTGCCACCCAGTTGGCATTTCTATAATGGGAATTGACGCTGATCCCGACGCCGTGGCCCACGGCCCGCACGCCCGGCTCGCAGAGCTTTAGCGTCGGATAGCCGGCTCGTCGGTCGCGGCAGACGCCATTGAGATAGAGCAGGGAGTGACCGCCCATTCCGCTACGAAAATCAACGCCGGAGCCGGGTCTTTTCTTGATTTCCGACAATGCGCAAACTTCGGCATGATAAGGATAAAAGCGGTCATACGAAGCCGCATCCGCGGCCGCCATCGTAGCGGCGGCGCTGACCGCGACGGGGGCGAACATCCCGCGCGCGTTACGGTCGTTACGCATGGCTCCCGCCCCTTAATTTCCCTTTTAGTCCGGACATCCTATGCGCCCCTCCGCCGGTGCGTCCAGTTCGATTGGCTTAGGTGCGAGAGCCCGGGCCGCCATTTTTCGAAAATGGCTCTGCGTCGAGTATTGCCCGCCAGAGTTTTGCCCAGGTTTCCCAATCGTGCCCTCCATCGGCCGTCACGACGCGGTTCCTTGGCAACAGGTCAGCCAGCGTCGCATGCCCTGGAGCAAACCGGTCCCTTAGTCCATACCCAAGATAGAGCTCGGGCGAAGCCTCCGGCTTTGACGAAAATTCCTTTAGCCACAGGAGGAGCCGCCGTTCGGCCGGGGTCGTCATAGAGCTGCCGGCTGACCAGGCGGCCAGGCCGCCGGCGCGGGCAACTTCAGCAATCGTCCCACGCGTTCCGAGGAAGGGCGCGAGCAGGATTAAGCCTTCCACGTTCGCCATCTTTGAGCCGGCGTAAAGGAGAGCCCCCATCCCGCCGAGCGAAATCGCGAGAAACCAGATCCGTGTGTAGCCCCTCTTTTGCGCGGGCTCGATAATACTGCGATGAATCTCTGCGGCGACCGCGTCGTCCAAGTAGAGATCGAGTTCGAGATCGGCGGCGACGATATCGACGGGAAGCCCGCGCTCATGGACGGATGCAACAAAACCACGGCCCGCGAAGTCGCTGGCCTCTATTCCAACGCCAGGCAGCATGACCAAAAGGATCCGCTGCTGATCGCTGTTCCGCGCTCTATGGTAAAGGTAGATCGTCACGCCCTTTCCGTAACAAGGTCGAGTGATACGTTCGATTGTCCTTGGTTGCCGCGCATCCTGCCGGACCGCCTGTGCTGAGGACGGCGGAAAAGAGGAGGCTAAGAAATGTGCCGATGGCAACCGTAACGCCAATGTCGTGCAACACCGGGATGTGCGAGAATGACATTACACCGTATGCCGAGACCGTGCACAGATTTGCGAGCACAATGGAGGCGGTTGAGCGGTTTTCACTCTCTGGGTCTCGATGCTGGCATTCAAAGAAAAGGCAATAATTGGAGCCGACGGCAGCAATCAGTAAAAACCCAACAACCATGAAAATCGAAAGTTTTCCGCCATCCGCAGTGAGTATCGCCGCCGTCAGAATAACCGATGCCGCGAGCGGCGCCATGACCGCAATGACGCGCCGCAGGGAGCGGAGGCCAACGAGCAGCAATACGACGATCGCAAGGCTCCCGATCGAAGCCAGCATCGTGGCATCACGCTGATAGGTCCGAAGAAGCTGATCTGTCTGACGGTTCAGGTCGACGAATTGCAGGCCGCGTTGCTTGGACTTGGCGATTTCCTCCGCAATGCGGGTGGGATCGGAGACATCGCGCAGCGGCACGATGGCGTCCCATCCGTTGCTACGCGGGAAAAGCATGGACCTGAGTTCGACTCTCAGCGTAGCTGGCAGCGCCGCAGGCGTCAGCAGCGGCGCGCGGCGCGCCGCGGCGACCTCGTTAAAGAAGGGCTCGAACATGTTCGGGCGGAACGGCGTGCCGGCCAGAGCTTGAGAAAACCGCGCACGAAGAACATCCGCGGACGGCAAGGCGGCCTGGCGTTGCCGCTGCATATTGTTGCTTGGCAGGAGTTGACTTGGCGCGGCGAATCCGCCAAGCACGTGTTGGGCCACGAGATGTCGGAGGATTGGCGTTATCCGCGCGCTTTTCTCGAGCGCCCTCTGCTCGTCGGAGGCGTGGAATACGACGAAATAGCGAAGGTTCGGCACGCCCATGTCTCGCCGCAGGTCGGCGTTGAGTTTTAGTTCCGCCGCGGGAATCGGGCTGAGGTTCGACAGATTCTCATCCCAAAACCGGCCCCGGTGGGAGATGAGCGCGATTACCCCAGCTAATGCCAGGAGAGCGACAGGGATACGCAATGGCTGGCGACGGCGAATAACCGCGAGCAGCGGTCGGCCCAAAATGCCGGCGCCGGCTGCGAAGAAATTCTTCGGCACCAGATGGGGAAGAATGAAGCGGGTGACGCATGCCGCGGCAACAAGTCCGGTTATTGAGAACAGCCCAAGCTGGGCGAACCCGATGATGCGAGAGAACAGCATCACGCTGAAGCCGGTGATCGAGGTCAGGGCGCCTAGGCGCAACGTGGGCCATATACGGTCGAGCGTGCCGGAAGCCGAATCTTCCGAGCCGGTCTGCGTGAAAAGGTAGATCGCATAGTCGATCGACTCACCGAGCAGCGTCACGCCAAAGCCGAGCGTGATGCCGTGTATAAAGCCGAAATCCAGCGAGACTGCCGCGATGCCGGCCAAGGCACCGCTGGCTACCGGAAGAGCGCCGAGGAAAAGGACTCGCGGGGACCGATATGCGAACAACAACAAACTTACCACCACCGCCATCGCCAACAGGGACAATCGGGTCGCATCGCGCTTTATCGTGTCTCGGGTGCTCACCGAGAATACTGCAGGCCCAGTCTCCAGTAGACGCGCATGAGCGGCATCGGGAATGGCATTCGCGGCTTGGCGGAACGCATGGTTGATTGTCGCCAGGGCGCGCTGCTGAGCGTCTATATCGAAGCCAGGCGCGCGCGTGCGAGCCATCAGCAAGGCGCGGTGTTCTTTGGCCGAAAACCACACTCCATAGCGTGCGTGAGGTCCTTTTGTCCCGCGCAGTTGCTGCATCAGCCTCAAAAGTTCGCCCGTAGGGTCGCTAGGTAAGATTTGCTGGAACAAAGTCCCCATATCCGAGTCGAGAAGACCGAGGTCACTTTCGAGCGCGGCATGAAGACCGTGCGCGGTAAAACGTCTGGCCGTAACGTCAGGGCTCAGCAAATATCGGTTTTTCCAAAAGAACCTCCGCATGCCTGCGAGGGACGTCTGGTTGCCGTTGCTGACGCTTATAAGCGCCGGCTCCTTTCGCAGGCGTGCGGCGAGGGATTTGCTTAGCTTGGCCAGGGTCTCAGGCTGTGCCCCCTCGACCGCGAGCAGAATAAGTCGTGATCCAGACCCGTTTTTCACCTGCTCCATCAGCACTTGATCCGCCAGAGACGCCGAATGCGGCAGAAACGCCGTCATGTCCGTGCGAATCCGCGTCCGGGCAACGACTGCGGCGCAGATGATGATGGCGATGAGCCAGACTCCGAGGAGAGCCGATCGCTTAGCGCGCATAGCGGACGTCTTCGGTGACGCTCATTTCTGAGTGGTCGCCGTTGCTTTCCTCGGTGTCGATCTCGTGAATGCGATCCTGACTGCCGAAGATGCGTATCTGCTTCACGAAGCGGGCCAGGGCCGCGCCCTTCGGCTGCAATTGAAGTTGCCAGTCCGCTGCATTCCCGCTGAGGTGTACCACGTAAAAGCGGCTCAGCCTCGGCAGGTCTCCGGCAAGGGTGGCTTGGACTCCCTCAACCAGGCCGGCGATCTGGGGGTAATCCGTCAACAAGAATGTATGGCTCTGTTGATCGGCGCCACCCGAGATCGTCACATGGTCGCCGTCGAGAACGAATCGCTGAGGCTTTGGCGACAACGTTACCTTCTGCATGTGATCGGGGGCAACGTAGGTCAGGGTGCCGGACGACACCAGCGGCGCACTCAGCATGTGCAGGGTTTTGCGCTCGATGAACCGTCCGGAGGCCGCTTTCACTCGCTTAAGGGCAAGCATCAACTGCGACAGTCCCCACGCCGGCGAAACCTGCGCTGCCTGTTGCGCGAGCGCAGGAACAGCAAGCGTCGAGCCCCCGATACAGAACGCAGCCAAGAGGCAGGCCGAGACGCGATTCAGACGCATGTCAGGCCCAGAAGTCGTAGAAATTGAACCAGTTGAAGGGCGCTGCGCGGCAGTGGCGTTCGATCGTTTCCACATATTGGCGCATCGCCATGTCAATACACTCTTTGCTGTCGCCGGACCGTGGTTCGGAAGGATTGATCAGCGACTCAAAATAAACATCGTAGGTTCGGCCGCCACGATAGACCCCGACCATCATGATGGTTGGTGTTTGGAGCAACAGCGCCATACGAAAGGGTCCCTGGGGAAACAGCGCGGAAGCCCCGAGGAAGGAGTAGGGGACGCGGTCCTCGCCATTCACATTTCTATCCGCCAGTAAGCCGACGAAATGACCGCGGGCAAGGCGCTCGGCAACGGTGATCATCGAATCCATCCGTCCCAAGGAAATTACCTCTGCCTCCAACTGCGGATTGACCGCGGCAAGCGCCGCCCGGATTTTGCGCGCATTCTCTTCGTACATGACGAGGCTGATCGGCAAATTGCGCTGCTGACGGCCAATAGCCCTCGCGACCTCGAAACTACCGAAATGTGCACCGAACAGGATACAGCCTTCGCCGCGCTGCTGGATGTCGCGTACGATCTCCTCGCCGTGAACGCGGATGTCGAATTTGTCGATCTGATCGTTCAGGAGAAACACCCGGTCGAGTACGCATGAGGCAAAGGTGACATAATGCCGGAATACGTCCATGAAGCCTGGCCTTCGGTCCAGAACGCGCGCCAGATATTGTCGGGAGTCACGGGCCGCCTTTGGCGAGGAAATGAGGAAATAAAGGCAGCACGGATAGAGAAACAGGCGAGCGCCGCGCCGGCCCAGGCGCAGAGCGGCCCATACGCCGATCTTAATCAGCAGAAAGGAACCCCGCTCCGAACGAGCTGCCCATTCCTGTATGTTCGCCTTGTCCGTCATCGCGGCGCGCGCCTGAACTCAATTACGCCGACGACCGCGATGCCGCGCTCGTCAGGAAGACGACACTCGAATTTTATATCGCCGTTCTCGCGGGATTCCCATCGCACCGTAATTGTCTGGCCGGGGCGGACAGGTCGAAGAAATTTTGCCGAGCGGATTACGATCTCACCGGCGACGTCAACCGGAGTGGCTATGATCTTCACAACCTCGTCCAGCAAAAGGGCGCCGGGGATGATCGGATTTCCCGGAAAGTGCCCCGACGCGACGGGGTGATCGATCGCAAAAAAAACTTCATTCGATCCCCACACCGCTAGGAAAGCCTGCTCCGGCCGGCCAGCCGCAGCAGTGCGTCACGCGGCAGCTTCCCCAGTTTGTTTCGCGGCAACGCCTCCACGAATACGAGCGGCCTCGGCATAAAGGCAGCGTCGATGCGGTCGCGCAATGCCCGAAGCACGGTCTCGGCTTCCAGCCCAGGCGCCACTACGAAGGCCATCGGTCGAGTGATCCGCTCGTCGCCGTGATGTTCCGGCATTAGGAAGACGCCGTCTCTGACGCCCTCCACGCTAAGAAGTTGATGATTAAGATACGCCAACGAGGTGTGCTTTCCGGCGACCTCGACGAAGTCCCCGAGCCGGCCAGATAAGAGGAAGGTCGTGGGGCCGGTCTTCTCGATAACGTCGTGAAGCAGTGGCGCCCCCTGGACCGAGGGGCCGCTGACCTCGGTTCCTTGCGGACCTTGGCTCATGACGACGCCGTCTAAGCATTGCCATTCAGCACCAGATGTCGTTCTGCGTGAGGCGAGTTGCCCTGCCTCGGTGCAGCCGTAAATTTCCAACAGAGGAGCGCCAAAATAAGCTTCGGTCTGCGCTGCGAGCGCCGAGGACAGAGGGGCGGTTGCCGATACGACAAGGTCGACGGCCGGCGTCCCGACGGGGTCGGCGAGAAGCGCGCGAATATGTACGGGGGTTGTGACAAGAATCCGGGGCGGCGGTGCGGATCCGATGCTCGCGCGGATATCTGCCGGATAGAATGGGCGGCGCGCATCGATTATCAGCCCGTTCTGAAGCGCGAGCAAAACCGTCGATTCGAGTCCGTAGCTGTGTTGATGCGGCACCGTGCCGATCACGGTTGCCCTACGAAGGGCATCAACGCTAAGCCGGAGTCCGGCGGCACGCGCGCTGCGAACTAGCACACCCCAGGATTTCACCGTGGGCCTGGGCTGCCCGGTCGAGCCTGAGCTAAAGAGGATAATCGCGGGTTGTTCTGCCGGTATGGCCGATATTTCGCAATCTTGCCCGTAGTCACCAATATCTTCAGGATAATTTACGCATGCGATGGATGAATGCGGCGCATCAGAGAAGCAATAGGTATCGATGTATTCAGCCGCCAGGGCCTTCAGCACTTCGGGCGTGTCGTTGGGCGGCAGGAGCGTAATTTGCTGCCGGCAAAGCGCTGCAGCCAGGCCGACGGTGAAGCGATAGCGATCCGTGCATAGGTTAAGCACGTACTTATGTGCCGGCAGATAAGCCGAGAGGGCTGCAACGTCGCGCGAAAAATCACTAACGCAAATTTGTTGTTGCCGACGGAACGCGATGATGTCATTGGGGCCAGCATGCCTGATGAAGGGATAGGCAGTGGTTGCGGGGTCGCGCGAGGCTTGCGCGTCATATGTCATATCAAGCTGGTCGCGCGACATCAGGGAAGACTCGTTGGCTCCCCAACCGGTTTCCGGACATCGGTGACCATGCGAATAATCTGGGCCAACGAATGCCTGGGTGGGTTCCGGAGGCAGCGAAGGCGGCACTTATATTCAGCCAAAAACATCACGGCAACGAGCGGCAGGTCGAGAACATTGACAAAAAACGACCAAACGACGATAGGTGCGAAGAGGAAGAGCAGCACCGATGCTGTAAGCTGGGTCGCGAAGAAGCAACACCAAGCCCAGGTAACGCGCCGTGTATAAACCACTAACTCCGTAGATATCGCTCCGTGCAGCCTGCGGGCCATCGCAGTGATGAGCGCGTCTCGTCCCGGCCGTAGCGTCAAGGCGAAAGTGAGGAGTAGGCCGCCATAGATGCTCCAGTGAGTGATCGCTAAGACGGTGACGAAACCGAATCTGACCAACCCAAAGATGCCGTGGTGCCAATCATGATGGGCCCGACTTGTCTCAACGATCAGGAAATGAAGGAGCAGCGGAATTGTTCCCAGAGCGACGAGAGCAGGGATTCGTGCTCGAGCCGTCTCTGTTCTACGCATTTATGCGCCTCGATTATGCTGAATATAGACATTCAGACTTCGCAGCGAGCTGAATATTTCAACGTTGTTCTTATCGTCGGCACGAAGCTTCACGCCGAATTCTTGCGATACGGCAAGCGCGATCTCCAGCATGTCAATGGAGTCCAAGCCGAGCCCCTCTCCGTAAAGTGGTGCTTGGGGGTCAATGTCTGTGGCAGAAATTTCAAGGTTCAGGGTTCTTACGATCAGGCGAGCCAACTCGGCTTCCTGAACGTTTTGAGCATTGTTGTCGGTCATAACATCATGATTATGGATATGTGGCGGCAATTTCTGGGCGCCTTACTGGGGCTGGCGTGCTGGCGAGGTGCGCACCTTACGGGAAGTCCGCGATCCCTTGCCACTGTCAAATTTGGAGCTGACCGCGGCAGCGCCAGCCTTTAAGGCCTCCCAGGTCACGATCGCCCCATTTTTGATGCCCTCACCGATTTGCATGGCACCCTCTCCCACCTGTTTTGCACCGGACTTAAATTGCCGGGCAACGCCGTTCGGCGCGGGCGTGGCTGTGCCGGCCTGGGCTACGGAAGAGCCTGTCCAGGCAACCATTAAGCTTATGGTAACCATAACAAACAGCACTCTTTTATGAGTTTTCAAGGTCTTTTCTTCCCGATGAGACTTATAAAATACAATGCTAACACAGAGATGAGCGGTTTCAATAGGCAGACGGCTAAGCACTGTAACCACTTTTCACTGGCCTTGGCGCCTGCCCAGAAGCGTGCTGCCATCGAACGGGAAGTCCGCAAGCCCCAGCCCTCAAAAGGATAGTAGCTTTATGCGAGAACTCTCAACGTCGAGAGTCAATTCTGTGTAGCAACGGAATGATCTTGCCCCCGATTTCTTTCCTCTCCAATCACCCTACATCGGACTATGAGGGTCGTTTGGGCTAAACAGATCAGGTAACAGGCGACGTGTCGCTGAAGCGGGTCAGCGCCAGGCTGAGAACTCTGTTGGTGTGAGGCTCGTCCCGGCTTCGCCCCAGGGCCGAACTAACCGGGAAGTCGACGCGAGGGGAGGGTCGCCTACGGTCCTTGCGCCGAGAAAATTCTTGATCTCGTCGCATGACCCAATAATCTCTGCAGAGGAGATATCCCTCATCGAACATACCGATCGGTCCCTGCTCGCGCCCAAACGGTGTGAAGGAAGGGGCCAATTCCGAATCCTGAATTGGCTCTGATGGCGACCAAATCGGTTTCTTCCCCGTCATGGGGGATCCGGGCAGCGAACGGGCGCGGGAATTACGCGCACGCTCAACAGGAGCATAAAGCACGCTCAACAGGAGCATAAAGATTGAGGTGGCCACGGCTCCACGCGGCCGACGCCGATTGCATGGCGGTTCCCCGGATCGGGGCCCCGCCGCCCGAGCCAGTATCCCAAGTGCGACACCCCAGTGAGTTCTCATGGTCGATTCTAATCCCTCCCCGTCAAGCCAACCCACGACAGCGGTGCCGCATCGGGCGGTCATTACCGTCTGCCTGATGGTCGCGACACTGATGCAGGCGTTGGATGCGACGATCGTGGTGGTCAGTCTTCCTTATATGCGGGGTAGCCTTTCTGCGAGCCCGGATGAAATCGACTGGGTGCTGACCTCCTTCGTGATCGGCGCGGCGGTGATGACCGCCCCTTCCGGCTGGCTGGCCTTCCGGTTCGGTCGGAAAAACGTCTTCCTCACGAGCCTCATCGGTTTCACGGTCAGTTCCGTGCTCTGCGGCGCGGCGACCACCCTCACCGAGATCGTCGCCTTCCGATTCATCCAGGGACTATTCGGCTCGCAACTCGTGCCGCTGTCTCAGTCGACGATGCTCGACATCTACTCTGAGGAGCAGCGCGGCCAAGCGATGGCGATGTGGGGTATGGGCGTTATGGTTGGGCCGATTCTCGGTCCGACGCTCGGCGGCTATCTCACGGATTTCTACAACTGGCGCTACGTATTCTTTGTCAATGTGCCCTTCGGCATTCTCGCCGTCCTCGGCATCGCCATCTTCATGCCCCGCCGAAAGAAGAGGACACAGACAAGCTTCGACTGGCTCGGCTTCTCCTTCCTAGCGGTCGGTATCGTCGGTCTGCAACTCATGCTCGATCGCGGTCAGCAAAAGGATTGGTTCAGCTCGCCCGAGATCATTATGGCGGCGGTCTGCGCCGGTTTCGGTTTTTATCTCTTCATCGTTCATCTGATGACCACGCGTGGCCAGCCGTTCCTGCGACCGGCACTATTCCGAGATTTAAACTTCACCGTGGCGATGGCGACGATGTTCGTCATGGGGGCGGTGATTCTCGCCAGCTCCGCACTGCTCGCGCCTTACCTCCAGGATATGGCGAACTATCCGGTGGTCACGGCAGGACTTGTGATGGCGCCGCGCGGCTTCGGCACCATGGCCGCGATGCTGCTCGCGGGCTGGCTCACTGCGCGGGTCGACTCGCGCAAGCTGATGGTGTTCGGCGTGTTCATGGTCGACTACTCGCTCTATCGGATGATGACATGGCTTCCAGACGTGTCCCAGTTCGACGTGATGGCTACAATCGTGCTGCAAGGCTTCGGCCTCGGCTTTGTGTTTACGCCATTACAGGTCGCGGGTTTTGCAACGCTCCGGCCCGACCTGCGCGGCGAAGGCACCGGTATGCTGAACCTTGGCCGCAATATCGGCATGGCGGTGGGAACATCGATCACTGCGACTTTGCTCGTCCGTAACGAGCAGATCGTGCACTCGGGGCTTGCCGGCTTCATCACTCCGTTCAACCATGCGCTCCAGCCGGGTGGCAGGTTTCATCTCTATCTAAACCCCTTCACCCATGCCGGGGCCGCCCTGCTGAACAAGATGATTAATTACCAGGCCGGCGTGATCGCCTATTCCGACGATTTCAAATTTCTCTTGCTGGCATCTCTCCCGATGATTCTCTTGTTTTTCATCATGCACCGTCCGCGAGCAGCGACCAGGCAAACGGCAGTGATGGAGTAGCAATCAACCATCCGGCCGTTCGCGTTCTCATGCAGATGAGTGATCGCCGCAAACCAATATTTTTCTCTTGCGACCGAAGCTACGAAACTCAGAGCGGCGTGGGGGGATTGTCAAAATCCGAACCCGAAGAGTGCTTTCGCGGCGGGCAAATCAGCAACATCTGCGAAGGGTCGTCAGGCATCGCCCGTTGCGCGCGGGCCGGTGCGCAATGCTTTGACGAGCGCGTCACAGCGTCGTGGCGGCAAAGATCTCGTCGATGCCGAGACGACGCGCAGTCAGATGTTGCTCGGCGGCATAGCGTAAGACGGCCTCGATCTCAGTGCGGTTCTCGGTGACGCCGTAGCGCCAGTAGTCCGCGCCCATGACGGCCTGCACCTGCGCGAGGTCGTTGCCGATCCAAGGCAGGCTCACGCGAAGCGCGTTAATTTGCGCGAGGTCCTGCATCGCCATTGCCTTCGCCTTGGCGAACGCCTGGAAAACGTTGGCGGGCAACCAGGGGTGACGCTCCGCGAGATCGTGGCGAATCCCGACAAGATGCATGATTGGAAAAAATCCGGTCTTGCGGAAATAGGCTTCCTCGGCTGCGCGGTAATCAGGGAAAAGCCGGCCAAGATGGGGATTGCCTGCAGTGATGCAAGACGGTGCGCGCGGCGCGATGATCGCGTCGATCTCGCCTGTGGCCAGCATGGCCGAAAGGGTTCCGCCGGCAGGGATTGGTTGATAGTCGATGTCGGGCGGCAGACTAAGCGGCACGCGCTCGCCTTGTTTTGGCGCTTCCAGCCCGCCGTGACGCCAGCGGACGTCGGACATCCTGATCCCGTACTCATCCGCCAGAATGCCGCGGACCCAGAGACCGGCGGTTTGTTGGAACTCCGGCGTGCCGACCAGGCGGCCTTTGAGGTCCCGCGGCTGTATAATGCCGCGGTCGGTGCGGATATAGATCGCCGAGTGGCGAAAGGCGCGCGACAGAAAGACGGGTACCCCGATGTAGCGGCTCTGACCGCGGCTCAGCATCACCAGATAGCTGCTGAAGGAGAGTTCCGTAACATCGAATTCGCCATAGCGAAGCGCTCGGACAAAGATATCTTCCGGCTCGCCCGGCAGGGCGGTTATGTCGCAACCTTCAATCGCCACGCGCCCGTCCAACAGGGGGAGGGTGCGGTCGGAGAGTGTGCACGCGAGAGAAATTGACAACCGTCCCATGTTTTTCCTTGCATTCTGTGACCTGAGCAATCGAACCGAAATTCCGCCGTCAGACCACAGGAATCTAGCACAACCGTTACAACGGGGCGAGGCAGCGCCGGAACTGGCGTCTCATCCCGAGGGGCGATTAATGCCGCGGGCCGGCGTTCATCGGCATATCGACGCGCGTGCCATATTGGCGATATAACGAGCGAGCTTGGGCACTGCACGCGAGCGGTCGTGGCATTGAAGGCCGCCGGCAATCGGGCGGCGCGGTATGGGAGGAACGGATGAAGAGGGTTGTATTGGCGGCGCTTGCATTGGCGTTGGCGGTGCCGGTGCCGGCCGCTCAGGCCGCCGGATTGCGAACTGTCAAGGTCACGCAAGCGGTCGCGAGCTTTTCATTTTTGCCCGCCGATTATGCCGAGGAGGCGGGGTATTTCCGGGCCGAGGGGCTGAACGTCGAACAGATAGCAACCCGTGGCGGCGGACCCGACATGGCGGCGCTGGTTTCAGGCAATGTCGATTTCAACTTCGGCGTCGGCGTCTACGAGATCAATGCGATTATCGCCAAGCGCAAACTCGTTAACGTCTTCAACATGGAAGATCGCAGCACCATCGGTGTGGTGTTGAGCAAAGCTGCGGCCGCCCGGGCCGGCGTCAGTCCCGATGCGCCGTTAGCGGTCCGAGCCGCCGCGCTCAAGGGCTTGAAAATCGGCATGACGCGGCCGGGCTCGCTTACCGACAAGCAGATTCGGCAGTTGATGCGGATCGGCAGGCTCAAGCCAGGCCAGGTGAAGATCGTCGCCATTGGCGGTCCGCTTGCCCTGATCGCGGCGCTCGAACGCCATGAAATCGACGGCTACGCGATTTCAATCCCTTATGATCGATACAGCGTCGAGAAAGGGCTTGCCGTGCAGTGGCTGGACAACCCGGCCGGCCAGGACCCCGCGATCGATCCCTTCCTGATGTCGAGCCTGATCACGACGCCGCAGGAAGTCAAAGCCAAACCCAAGCTTGTGCACGCCATGGTCGTGGCCCTGCAGCACGCGGTGCATGAAATCATCACCAGGTCGCCGGCAGAGATCGCAAAGGTCATCGGCCCGAAATATGGCAGGGTGGACCAGAAGACACTGCTTGTCGCTATAAAGGCCGCAAAGGAGGTGATGAACCCGACCGGCCGCGTGACGCTGAAAATGGCAGAGAACACCGTCCGCTTCGATGGGCGGGGCGTTTCGGCCGAGGCGCTTTACAAGACGTTCGATCCCGAATTTCTCAAAAAGTAATGTACGAGGCAAAGAGTGTTATTTCGTTACGGGGGCTCCGGCGCACGTTTCGTGGCCCCCGTGGCGAGACGGTTGCCCTCGAACGACTCGACCTCGATGTCGCCGAGGGAGAATTTGTTACCGTGGTCGGTCCCTCGGGCTGCGGCAAGTCTACGCTGCTCAACATTGTGGTCGGCCTGTTGAAACCTTCTTCCGGCGATTATTTCTATCGTGGCCATCGAAGCCGTGGCATCAACGGCGACATTGGCTACGTGACCCAGGCGGACAATCTTTTTCCCTGGCGCACAGTGCTGCGTAACGTCACATTTGGTCTCGAGATGCGTGGTATCGGCGATCGCAGAACGCGGGAAGTCAAGGCACTTGAGCTCTTGGAGCGTGTCGGCCTGAGGGATTTCTCCGGCTATTACCGGCATCAGTTGTCCGGCGGCATGCGCCAGCGCGTCAATATCGTCCGGACGCTCGCCTACGATCCGAAGGTAATTCTTCTCGACGAACCCTTCGGTCCGCTCGATGCGCAGACGCGGTTGCAGCTTCAGGACATGTTGTTGCGATTGTGGAGCGCGAGGCCGACCACGACACTGATTTTCATTACCCATGATCTGACGGAGGCGGTGGCCTTGGGCGACCGCGTCGTGGTCATGAGCGCCCGGCCCGGTCGCGTGCGCGAGGTAGTACGCGTGCCCTTGCCTCGCCCGCGCGATATTTTCACCATTCACACCGATCCCGCTTTCCGGCGGGTCTATGATCATATTTGGGCGCATCTCGCGGATGAGATGAAGGAGAGCGTCGTGTGAGCAAGCGCGCGCTCATCGTTTGGCGCATCGTCGTTGCCGTTGTCTTCCTTGGCCTATGGCAGGCCGTATCGGGACCGTTGATCGATCCGTTTTGGCTGTCGACGCCGGTCCGGATCGGCATATCGCTTTGGCATTCACTGCGTTCCGGCGTGCTCGAGAAAGATCTCCTCATCACCTTTCAGGAAACGGTCTACGGCTATGTGATCGGTGCGGTGGTCGGCCTGGTTGTGGCGCTGGCACTCGGCCAAAGTGAGCGGGTTGCGGAGGTGCTGAAGCCCTATATTCTCGCTGTCTACGGTATCCCGCGTATCGCTCTTGCGCCGATCTTCGTATTGTGGTTCGGCATCGCGCTCGCCTCCAAAGTCATGATGGCGGCGATGGTGACCGCGCTCCTTGTCTTCTTCAACACTTACGAAGGCGTGCGGGCGGCCAGTCTCGATCTTCGCAATGTTGCGCGCGTGCTCGGGGCTTCGCGCTGGCGTCTTTTCTGGCATGTCACGATTCCGGACGCGAGCCCGTGGATCATCGCCGGCTTGCGCATCGCGATCCCGCAAGCTCTCGTTGGCGCGGTGGTCGCGGAGTTCATTGCTTCTACCGCCGGCCTTGGCTATCGCATCATGGAGACCACCAGCGTCCTTGATACCGCCGGGACGATGGCGGGCATCTTCGTTCTTATGATCGTCGTGGTGGCGCTCGGTTCGATTCTTGACCGGCTCGAGGCGCGGCTTTTGCGGTGGCGGCCGAGGGAAGGCGACTCGCGCGACCGATAACGGACTGCTGCTACATGGTGGCGCCGAGTTGCCAGGGGACGAACTCGTTATCGCCGTAACCGAGTTCCTCGCTCTTGCTGTGCTCGCCTGAAGCGACGCGGAGGATCGTCTCGAAAATACGCTGGCCGCATTGCTCGAGCGTCTCTCCGCCGGTGACGATCTCGCCGCAGTTGATGTCCATGTCCTCGGTCTGGCGGTTATAAAGCGGCGTGTTGGTCGCCAGCTTGATGCTCGGCACGGGCTTGCAGCCGAATGCTGAACCGCGGCCGGTGGTGAAGCAAAGGATATTGGCGCCGCCCGCCACCTGGCCAGTCGCGGAAACCGGATCGTAACCCGGACTGTCCATGAAGACGAAGCCCTTGGCGGTGATCGGCTCGGCGTATTCATAGACGGCAGCGAGGTTGCTGCTGCCGCCCTTGGCAACGGCGCCGAGCGACTTTTCGACGATGGTGGTGATGCCGCCTGCCTTGTTGCCGGGCGAGGGATTGTTGTTCATTTCGCCCCCCTGGCGCCGGGTATGTTCCTCCCACCAGCGAATGCGGGCGACCAGCTTCTCGCCGATTTCCCGGCTTGCAGCGCGGCGCGTCAAAAGATGTTCGGCGCCATAAATTTCCGGCGTCTCCGAAAGCACGGCGGTGCCGCCATGGGCGACCAGGCGGTCGACCGCGAGACCCAGCGCCGGATTGGCGGTGATGCCGGAATAGCCGTCCGAACCGCCGCACTGAAGCGCAAGGCGGAGTTCGGAGGCAGCGATGCTTTGACGACTTTGGCGGTTTACGTCCGGCAGCATCTCGCGGATGGCAGCGACTGCCCGCTCGATCGTCTTCCGCGTGCCGCCGGTCGATTGGATGGTCATGGCGGCGAGATTGGGGCCAGTCTGCAAGTCGCTTTGCCCGAGCAGAGTGCCGAGCTGCATTACCTCGCAGCCGAGGCCGATCATCACCACGGCGCCGAAGTTGGCATGCCGAGCATAGCCGGCAAGGACTCGGCGCAAGATATCGAATCCGAGGCCCTTGTCCGCCATGCCGCAGCCAAGGCCGTGGGTGATGGCGACGACGCCATCCACGTTCGGATAGAGGTCAAGATCTTGTGAGAAGCGGAAGGCGTCCGCGACATGGCGCGAGACCGTCGCCGAGCAATTCACGCTGCTGATCACGGCGATATAGTTTCGCGTGCCAACTCGCCCCTCGGGGCGGAGATACCCTTTGAAGGTGGCGGGCTCGGCGACGTATGGGGTGGGCCGGGCGCCCGCGCAGAACGCGTAGTCGCGGTCAAAATCACCCATCGCAAGATTGTCCACATGGACATGATCGCCGGGCGCGATCGGCTGAGACGCGAAGCCGATGATCTGTCCGTAGCGCAAGACCGGCTCACCCACTGCGATGGCCGCGGTCGCAACCTTGTGGCCCGCGTGGATACGGCTTTTCACGGTCGCACCTTCGGCAGCGATCTCGGTTCCGGCGAGAAGGTCAACCCGCGCGATCGCCACATTGTCGCGGGGATTGAGGCGGATGGTCAGTTGCGGCCCGTCAGTCGCCATGGCCGGTCTCCTTGCCGACGCCGGATCGGAATGTCGCTCTGGAGCATGCGACCGTTTCCGCTAACAGGACTAGAGGATGCCCGCCCCAGATGTAAAGCGCGATGCGATCGCGCCAGGAACGGGCTTCGGCCGCGCGTGGGTTAGTCAGGCGTGCGCCTTGAATGGGTCCAAGCCGGGCTGCCCCGGTTCGGCACGTGCCTTTTAGGCTGGCCGCCGTCTCATCGTCATGGTTGGGCTTGTGGGCGACCCGAGGCTCCCAATGACCGAGGCGGAGGGACTTGAGCCCCCCTCTGATGGCCAGAACATTATCGGTTGGCAAATACAACATATAATTTAGGTATATTAGGATATTATACATGAATATTTACAGCATGGTTGACTTCCACATCAGAATGCATCAGCTATACGGCATGACAACGCCAATTCAACAGGTCTTGACGGCGAACCGTCTGAGGGGCGGCGACGTCGTCTATTGGCAAGGCGGCAGCTGGGTCGGGGGCTTGGAGGCGTCGCAGGTATTTTCCACCAAGGCCGAGGCCGAGACGGCACTAACGGCGGCGCGCCAATTCGTCGCCGATAACGTCGTCGTCAATCCCTATCTCTTCGACGTCCGGGTGGAAGCCGACGGCATCTATCCCGTGAAGGAACGCGAGATCATCCGCGCCGCCGGCCCATCGGTGCATTGCGACATCGGGAAACAGGCGGAAGGCCTTACTCCGGAAAGCGTTCGCCACGCGGCGGCGGCGCGCGACCAGGCCGGGGATGCGGATGCCCGGGCGCGGGCGAAGGTGAGGGACGACGATGTATCGATATGACGAATTCGACGCGACCTTCGTGCGCGAACGCGTGACGCAGTTCCGTCATCAGGTCGCGCGCCGGCTAAACGGCGAGCTTACCGAGGACGAGTTCAAGCCGCTCCGGCTGATGAACGGTCTTTACCTCCAGCTTCACGCCTACATGCTGCGGATCGCCGTGCCTTATGGCACGCTCTGGGCGAAGCAGCTCAGGATGCTTGCCCATATCGCGCGCAAGTACGACAAGGGCTATGGCCATTTCACGACGCGGCAGAATCTACAGTTCAATTGGCCGAAGCTCGAAGACGTGCCCGACATCCTGGCCGATCTCGCCACCGTCGAGATGCACGCCATGCAGACCAGCGGCAATTGCATCCGCAACGTCACCGCCGATCATTTCGCCGGCGCCGCCGCGGACGAAATCGAAGATCCGCGGCCCATCGCCGAGATCATCCGCCAATGGTCGAGTCTGCATCCCGAGTTCAGTTTCCTGCCCCGCAAGTTCAAGATCGCCGTCAGCGGATCGGCCCATGATCGCGCGGCGCTGATGTTCCACGATGTTGCGGTGCAGATCGTGAAAAACGCGGCCGGCGAGACCGGTTATCGCGTTTATGTCGGTGGTGGCATGGGGCGGACGCCCTATCTTGGCTACGTGGTCGGCGATTTCGTCGCCAAGCCCGACCTGCTTGTCTTCCTCGAGGCGGTCATGCGCGTCTATAACGAGAATGGTCGCCGTGACAATCTCTTCAAGGCGCGCATCAAGATCCTGGCCCATACGCTCGGCGAAGCGGAGCTGCGCAGGCGCGTCGAGCGCGAATTCGCGGAAATCAAGAAGAGCGGTACGTTGACCCTGCCGGACGCAGAAGTCCGTGACATCGAGGCCTATTTCGCGCCGCCTGCCTTTGAGGCGCTTGACGAGCGCTCGCCGGAATTCGAGACGGCGCTCAAAGACAAGGCATTCGCCGATTGGACAAAAACCAACGTTCATCGACACCGCAAGCAGGGTTATGCCATCGCCACGATCTCGCTCAAGCCGATCGGCGGCGTTCCAGGTGATTGCAGCGACCAGCAGCTCGATGCCCTCGCCGATGTCCTTGATGACTACGGGATCGCGGAAATCCGCGTCAGCCACGAGCAGAATCTGGTGCTGCCGCATGTCCGCAAGAGGGACCTGCCGGCGATGCATGCCCGTCTCGAGGGACTTGATCTCGCGACGCCGAACGCCGGGCTTGTTACCGATATCATCTCGTGCCCCGGCCTGGATTATTGCGATCTCGCCAACGCCCGCTCGATTCCGATCGCCCAGACGATTGCCAAGCGCTTTGCCGATCTCGAGCGCCAGCACCACATCGGCGAATTGAAGATCAAGATTTCCGGATGCATCAACGCCTGCGGCCATCATCACGCCGGTCATATCGGCATTCTTGGCGTCGACAAGAAAGGCGTCGAGTTCTATCAGATTCAGCTCGGCGGATCCGGCGCCGAGGACGCGGCCATCGGCGACATCATGGGGCCTGGCTTCGGCAAGCATGAAATTGTCGACGCGGTGGAACGCGTCATCGAAACTTATTTGAAGCTCAGGAACGATGGTGAGCGATTTCTCGACACCTACCGCCGGGTCGGCATGGAGCCGTTCAAGAACATGGCCTATCTGGAGCAGCTTTATGCCGCTCATTAAGGACGGAACGCTGGTCGAGGACGCCTTCACCCCGGTGTCCGACGACGCACCCCTGCCGGAGGGCGCCGTCATCGTCTCACTATCTCGGTTCTTAGCTGAGCGTGAGACGCTTCTCAGCCGCAATGCGCCCTTCGGCGTGCGGCTGAAGTCGGATGAATCACCAGAGGTGCTTCGCGACGACCTGCCGCGGCTGTCATTGATGGTGTTGGAATTTGCCAAATTCCGCGATGGCCGTCCGTTCTCCTGGGCGCGGATGTTGCGCACGCGGTTCGGATTCACTGGCGAGATCCGCGCGGTCGGAGACTTCCTTTATGACCAGCTCGCCTTTATGTGCCGTGTCGGCTTCGACGCCTTCGAGCCGAGCAAGAGGATCACGCCCGAAGCCCTGCAGCGGGCGCTACGCGAAATCACCTTCGTTTATCAGCCAAGCGCGGATGGTCGCAAGACCATCCGCGATCTCCGCGCGTAATCGGGCGTATCGCGACAAGCCTGTCAAGTATCGCCACGTCCGGCGTCGGTTCCGTGGCCTATTCCGGACCTCATGATGCCTTTGCCGCGCTCGCCTCGATGCATGCCGGCGGTGTGACGCCATCGATGGTCTGGAGATTGGTGAGAAACTGCCGCGCGCAAGCTTCCCAGGAATGGCTGCGGCCGTAGGCGGCGCAACGTGCGCGCGGGATTTGCAGGGCACTTTGGCAGGCCGCGAGAAGATTGTTGTCGAGTACGCCGGTGCCGGATTGCGCGATGACATCGAGCGGCCCCGGCACCGGGAAGGCCGCGACCGGGAGGCCCGACGCCAGTGCCTCCAACAACACGAGGCCGAAGGTATCGGTGCGGCTTGGAAACACGAAGACGTCGCTCGCGGCGTAATGGCGGGCGAGGGCTTCGCTGCGCTGAGTGCCGGCAAAATACGCGTCGGGATATCGCTGTCGCAGCAGGCTGAGCAGGGGCCCGTCGCCGACCACGAGCTTGCTGCCCTTGAGTGTCAAGCGAAGGAAGGCCTCGATATTCTTCTCTACCGCGACCCGTCCGACATAGAGCCAGATCGGCCGCGGCAGATGATCAAGGAATGACTCGGCGCGGGGTCGAAACAGCGCAGTGTCGACGCCCCGTGACCACGCGCGCAAATGCCGAAATCCACGCCCCGCGAGCTCGTCCCTGAGCGTCGGCGTCGCCACCATGGTTCCGGTGGAGGCGTTGTGAAAACGCCGGAGCCAGGCATAAAGAAGCTGCGGCGGGACGCCGAACCGGGCGTGGATGTATTCAGGGAAACGGGTATGGAACGACGTGGTGAACGGCAGCGCGCGGGCGAGACAGAGCCGCCGCGCGGCAACGCCAAGAGGCCCTTCGGTCGCGATATGGATCGCGTCGGGCCGGAAGCCGGCCATCAGATCGGCGATCTTGCGTGCGGGCAATAGGCTGAGCCGGATCTCCGGATAGCTGGGGCAAGGAATGGTGCGGAATTCCCCGGGCGTCACGAGCGCGACCTCGTGCCCCCAGGCGCCGAGAATCTGCACCATCATGCCGAGTGTGCGCACGACGCCGTTGACTTGCGGCTCCCAGGCATCCGTCACCAGCAAAAGGCGCATTATTCCGCCGCCTGCACCACGGCGCGGGCCTGCCTCTCGGTCCAATGCAGAATCTCGAGACGTCCGGCGGGGTTTTCGACCAGCGCGGTGCAGCTTTCGACCCAGTCGCCGTCGTTGCAATAGAGGATGCCGTCGATCACGCGCAGATCGGCTTGGTGGATGTGGCCGCACACCACGCCATCGGCGCCGCGGCGCCGCGCTTCCCGCGCGATCGCTTGCTCGTAGTTCGAGATGTACTCAACCGCGTTCTTGACCCGGCTCTTGAGATAAGCCGACAACGACCAATAGGGATAGCCGACGCGGCGCCGGAGATGATTGAACCAGTGGTTCAAGACCAAGCACACGGTGTAGGCGCTGTCGCCAAGCCGCGCCAGCCATTTGGCGTATTGCACGATGCCATCGAATTGATCGCCATGAATGATAAGCAGCCGCTTGCCGTCCGCCGTCTCGTGTATGTGGTGCGAACACACCGTGATGCCGCCAAGTACGATGCCGTCGTAATCGCGCAGCGCCTCGTCGTGGTTGCCCGGAATGTAGAAGACCTTGGTTCCCTTGCGTGCCTTGCGCAGAATTTTCTGGATGACGTCGTTGTGGCTCTGCGCCCAATACCACGAACGGCGAAGCCGCCAGCCATCGACAATGTCTCCCACCAGATAAAGCGTTTCCGATTCGGTGTACTTGAGGAAGTCGAGCAGGAAATCGGCCTTGCAGCCGCGGGTCCCAAGATGCACGTCGGATATCCAAATCGTGCGGTATCGATCAATGGTCGGCATGCGGCGGCGGCGCCTGGAACTCCTCGACAAATTCTTGCGAGGAGCATAAATCAAGATGTAGAATATTACAAGTAAAATATAACAAATATGATATCTCGTTTGTAATATTACTTAAATAAAAATGTAACTTTTCTAGAAAACAGACGTAATATAGAAAAGTCTCCTGGTTTTTCATTTTAGTTTCGAGGCCTGATTGCCCCCCCTCACATCCGCTTCTCTCCCCGGGCTCGCGCCGCGGCGGCTCCTCGTGATCTACAATCCGGTCGCCGGTTGGCGCCGCCGTCGGCGTTTCGCGCATGTGATTGCGCTGCTTCGCCGCTTTGATTGCGCGGTCGAGGTCCGTCGCACGGCGCGGCCCGGCGACGCCGAGGCCTTGGCGCGGGCCGCAAATCCCTCGCGCTGCAACCTGGTGGTGGCGGCGGGTGGTGACGGCACCATCAACGAGGTGATCAACGGCCTTGCCGGTTCCGCCTTGCCGCTTGCGCTTCTTCCCCTCGGCACGGCAAATGTATTGGCGGCGGAGATTGGCCTCGGTGCCTCGGCCAAGGCGGTTGCCAAGGCGATCGCTTTCGCACCGCCGCGGCCGGTGTTTCTTGGCGATGCCAACGGGCGCCGCTTTGCGCTAATGATTGGCGTCGGCTTTGATGCCCGGGTCGTGGAAGGCCTTAATCTTCGCTTGAAGCGGGCCCTGGGCAAGATCGCCTATGTGCTCTCGGCGCTGGGTGCGCTTCTGCGTTACCGTCCGCGCTGCTATCAGGTCAACATCGACGGCACGTCGTACCACGCCTCTTCGGTCGTCATCGCCAAGGGACACTATTACGGTGGTCGCTTCATCGTCGCGCCAAAGGCGCGACTCGACGAACCGTCGCTCTATGTCGCGCTATTTGAACGGGGCGGGCGGTGGAATCTTTTTCGTTATGCGGTGGCGTTCGTTGGCAACCGGCTCGAACGGCTGCCCGATGTTCGCGTCCTTCCGGCGACCGCGATCCAGGTCTCGGGCGAACCGGGCGAACCGATCCAGGCCGACGGCGATCTTCTCGCCGTGTTGCCCCTTCGGGTTACCCTGGTGAAACAGCCGATTGCCTTGATTGCGGCGGAAACCTAACCAGAACGGCCATTCCCATCGAGCAAAGTGGCAAGCCGTAGGGCGTCCGCGGCGGCATAACCGGCTTCGTCGTTGTCGAAATAACAATAGACGTCGAGGCCGGACTCGCGCCACGCCTTGGTGTGCCGTGCCCAGGCGGCGAGTGTTCGTCCATCGTAGCGGCCGCGATAGGGACCACCGGGCCCATGAAGGCGGATATAGATGAAGTCGGCCGTGAGACGCACCGGCGACCGCCGGCCGTCGAGATCAAAGGCGCAGGCGGCGGCACCGTGATCTTCGAGAAGGCGGAGGACGGCCGGGACGAACCAGCGCATATCGCGGAATTCGAACGCAAAGCGGAATCCCTGCGGCAACGTGACGAGGAAACGCGCTAGCCGATCGGCATCGACACTCCAGTGGGGGGGCAGCTGAAACAGAATGGGGCCAAGCTTCCGGCCGAGGCCCGTCACGACATCGAAGAAGCGCTTCGTCGATGCCGCAGGGTCCTTCAACTTTTTCATATGGGTGATGTAGCGGCTTGCTTTGCAGGCAAAGACGAAGTCGGGGGGTGTTGCCCGGCGCCATTCGGCAACCGTCTCCGCCGCGGGCAGCCGATAAAAGGTGTTATTGATCTCGACCGAGCCAAACCTGCCCGCGTAATAGCCGAGAAAAGCATTTGGTGCCAATCCCTTAGGGTAAAATGGACCGACCCAATGGGAATAGTGCCAGCCGGAGGTGCCGACATAGACCGTGCCGCCGGCCATCGGCAGGAGACTTTTATCGGCCCTGCGCGCCGGCATCGCCGCAGTTTTGCCTCGCCTGTGACCTAAACATGACCGCATCATCCTCTCCTCCGCACGGCGACGAATTTCAGGTAACAATAGGGAATAGCGGCGGCGCTATTGCCTGCCGAGAGGGAGAACAGCGGCCATGAACCGACATTTCATCCTGGTCATTTTGGCTAGCTTATCGCTCAGTGCGTTTCTCGGGACTCCGGCCTTTGCCATGGGCAATGCGCAACGGGAAATATCAACCGCTATCGAACATGCCGGGTTCGCCTCAGACGTCAAGTCGACGAAGATGGTTCATCTGCATCTGCATCACGTGGTCAACTGTCTGGTGGGGCCGCACGGCGTTGGATTCTTTGCGCCGGCAGGCAATCCCTGCAAGGGGATGGGCAATGGTGCGTTGCATGACCTCAAGGGCCGCGCCAACGTCAGATCGCGGCTCGAGATCGCGCTCCGCGAGGCCAAGATTGGCTTGCGGGACAAGACGTTTAAGTCGGCTCACGCCCGTGCCCTCCGCGCCCGACGCGAGCTGATGATGGCGAAGGAGGCTTACCGCTAGTGTCCAGACCCCGAAATTCGTGGCATCGCGATATCGGCTTCTGGCGAATTTCGGAATTGAAGGGACCCTGGCGACCTATTGAATCCTAGTGTCGATGCCGTTTCGACGTTCGCACGATCGCCGATGTTGGGCGTTGAGCGAATTTCGAGACCACGACACAGGCGCCTGTGGCGACGGTGCCTTACCCTGCCTTGGCAACAGGGCGCGGGGCCTGAAATGGCCGCTTTCCAGCATTCGGATTTGCTTCATAATAGCGCGCTCGTCGGCGGTGCACTCCGCGCGGCGCGGCCTTCCTCTTAGCTGGTTTTTATGAACAAGGTCATCTCCGTCCGCGGTGCGCGCGAGCACAATCTGAAGGGCATCGACGTGGATATTCCACGCGATCGACTGGTTGTCATCACCGGGCTTTCCGGTTCGGGCAAGTCCTCGCTTGCCTTCGACACCATCTATGCCGAAGGCCAACGACGGTATGTCGAGTCTCTTTCGGCCTATGCTCGCCAATTTCTCGAGCTGATGCAGAAGCCGGACGTCGATCATATCGACGGGCTTTCGCCCGCGATTTCGATCGAGCAGAAGACGACCTCGCGTAATCCCCGCTCGACGGTCGGCACCGTGACGGAGATTTACGACTATTTGCGGCTCCTTTATGCCCGCGTCGGCGTGCCTTACTCGCCGGCGACCGGGCTCCCGATCGAAAGCCAGACCGTCTCTCAAATGGTCGACCGCATCGTCGGCTTGCCCGAGGGCACGCGCCTTTATCTCCTGGCGCCGTTCGTGCGCGGACGAAAGGGAGAATACCGAAAGGACATCGCGGACCTAAGGAAGCGTGGGTTTCAGCGCCTTCGGATCGACGGCAAGCTTTATGAGATCGACGAGGCGCCCGCTCTCGACAAGAAACGCAAGCACGATATCGACGTGGTGGTCGATCGTCTCGTGGTGCGGCCGAAGATCGAGACCCGGCTCGCCGACAGCCTCGAAATCGCTCTCGATCTGGCCGACGGCATCGTCTATTCCGAGGACGCGGCGGGCGGTGAGCGGCTGGTCTTCTCGGCCAAGTTCGCTTGTCCAGTCTCGGGCTTCACCATCGACGAGATCGAGCCCAGACTCTTTTCCTTTAACAATCCCTATGGCGCCTGTCCGGTCTGCGATGGGCTCGGCGTCAAGCATGTCTTCGACGCCGATCTCGTGGTGCCCGACGAACGGCTTTCGCTGAGGGAAGGTGCCGTCGCGCCCTGGGCGCATCAGTCGACCCCCTATTATCTTCAGGCACTTGACGGAGTCGCCCGGCATTTCCGCTTCTCGACCACGGTGCCGTGGCGGGATCTCGAGGCCAAGCACCAGGAGATTCTTCTCCATGGCAGCGGCGAGGAGGTGGTGCCGATCACCTATGACGACGGCAGCCGGCAATACACCACGCGGAAGCCCTTCGAGGGTGTTCTGCCGAATCTGGAGCGACGCTGGAAGGAAACCGACTCCGCTTGGATCCGTGAAGAGCTCGAACGTTATCAGAGCCCGGAGCCCTGTGCGACCTGTCACGGCTATCGCCTGAAGCCGGAGGCCCTCGCGGTCAAGATCGACAAGCGCCACATTGGCGAAGTGACCGAATTCTCGGTCGCTGAGGCAGCGCGCTGGGTCGCGACGCTGAAGACGAAGCTCACGGCGAAGCAGCGCGAGATCGCGAATCGTATTTTAAAGGAGATCGCCGATCGGCTCGCCTTCCTCAACAACGTTGGCCTCGGTTATCTCACGTTGTCGCGGAATTCCGGCACGCTTTCCGGCGGTGAAAGCCAACGCATCCGCCTTGCGTCACAGATCGGCTCGGGCTTGAGCGGCGTGCTCTATGTGTTGGATGAACCCTCTATCGGCCTTCATCAGCGGGACAACGCCAGACTCCTCGAAACGCTGAAAGGCCTCCGCGATCTCGGTAATACTGTCCTTGTCGTCGAGCATGACGAGGAGGCGATCCGCGAGGCCGATTACGTCATCGACATGGGCCCGGCCGCAGGCGTTCATGGCGGCAAAGTGGTGGCGAAGGGAACGCCCGAAGAGGTGACTGCCGCGCCGCATTCGCTGACCGGGCAATACTTGCGGGGTGCGCGCGAAATTCCCGTCCCGGCCGAGCGCCGGCCGGCCGGGCCCCGCTGGCTCACCGTCGTCGGGGCGCGGGAGAACAATCTGAAGAACCTGACGGCGACGGTCCCGCTCAGCACTTTTACCTGCGTCAGCGGCGTTTCTGGCGGCGGCAAGTCGACCCTCATCGTCGAGACCCTCTATAAGGCCGCCGTGCGCCGCCTGAATGGTGCCCGCGTGCACCCCGCGGCACATGAGCGCATCGACGGGCTCGAGCATCTGGACAAGGTGGTCGATATCGACCAGTCGCCGATCGGCCGCACGCCGCGCTCGAACCCGGCCACCTATACCGGAGCCTTCGGCCCAATCCGTGAATGGTTCTCGGGCCTGCCGGAAGCCAAGGCTAGAGGCTATAAACCGGGGCGGTTTTCCTTCAACGTCAAGGGCGGCCGCTGCGAGGCCTGCCAGGGCGATGGCCTGATCAAGATCGAGATGCACTTCCTGCCCGATGTCTATGTACAATGCGATGTTTGCAAGGGCCGACGCTACAACCGCGAGACCTTGGAAATACTGTTTAAAGACAAGTCAATCGCCGACGTGCTCGACATGACGGTGGATGACGGCGCTGACTTTTTCCGCGCCGTGCCGGCGATCCGCGACAAGCTTTCGATGCTGCAAGAGGTCGGCCTCGGTTACATCAAGGTGGGGCAAGCGGCGACCACGCTTTCGGGTGGCGAGGCACAGAGGGTGAAGCTTGCCAAAGAACTTTCGCGCCGCGCCACCGGGCGGACGCTCTACATCTTGGATGAACCGACCACCGGCCTCCATTTCGACGATGTGCGAAAACTCCTCGAGGTGCTGCACGCTCTGGTCGACCAGGGCAATACGGTGGTGGTGATCGAGCACAATCTCGAAGTGATCAAGACGGCGGACTGGGTTATCGACCTCGGTCCTGAGGGCGGCGATGAGGGCGGGCGCATCGTCGCCGCGGGAACGCCCGAGGACGTGGCCGGCGTGGCTGCAAGCCATACGGGACAATTTCTCAAGGTTTCACTCGGCCGGCGCCGGACGCCGCAGCCCTCGCCGGGCCTGCCGCGTCGACGTGCGGCTCGGTGAACGACCAATGGCCGCCCATCAACGCAAGTCGAAGCTCTCGCTTCGTCCCGAAGCGCTGGAACGGGCGGCGCTGTCTTATCTCGAACGCTACGCGAGTTCGGCGGAAAATCTCCGCCGGGTGTTGCATCGCCGGGTGACGCGGGCGGAACGCCAAGGACCCGTTGATCGCGAAGCGACGTACCGCGCCATCGATGTGCTGCTTGCGAAGCTGCAGCGCTTGGCGGTCCTCGACGATGCCCGCCATGCGGGGGCTCGAGCCGAGGCCTTGTTCCGGCAGGGGAAGTCGATTTCGCGCATCGCCGCCACTTTGGCGGCGCAAGGTATCGCGGGCGAGGTGATCAGCGCCGCGCTCGAAGCGCTCAAGGCCGATCATCCGGAGCCGGATCGAGCGGCGGCGACCGCCTATGCCCGCCGTCGTCGGCTCGGCCCCTGGCGGCAGGGTCCGGATCGCGAGGCTTACCGCAATAGGGACATGGCGGCGCTGGCCCGGCGGGGGTTTTCGCTCGCCACCGTGCGGGCCGTGATCGATGCAGAAAACAAGACGGAAGAGGCATGACATTGCCGCTCCCGGCGTTAAATTAAAATCGAAGGGAAGGGACGGATTTGATGGCGGCCAGGGCGCCCGTTCATGTCGTCGGCGGTGGGCTCGCGGGTTGCGAAGCTGCATGGCAGCTTGCGCGCGCCGGCGTCGCGACCGTACTGCATGAGATGCGGCCGGAGAAATTGACTGAAGCGCACCGGACCGGGCGCCTCGCCGAGCTCGTCTGCTCGAACTCTTTCCGCTCCGACGATGCGGAGCGGAACGCGGTTGGCCTTCTGCATGCGGAAATGCGGGACGCCGGCTCGCTCATCCTCGCCGCCGCCGACAAAAATCAGGTGCCGGCGGGCGGCGCGCTTGCGGTCGACCGCGACGGATTCGCCAAAGCGGTCGAAACGGCCATCGCGGCCGAGCCCTTGATCACGCTTTCCCGCGGCGAGATCGCAGGGCTGCCGCCCGCCGATTGGGATAGCGTCATCATCGCCACCGGCCCCTTGACCTCGGCATCGCTTGCCGCCGCGATCCGGACTTTGACCGGCGAGGACGCGCTTGCTTTCTTCGATGCCATAGCCCCGATCGTCTATAAGGATTCGATTGATTTCTCCAAGGCATGGTTTCAATCGCGCTACGACAAGGCCGGTCCGGGCGGCGATGGCGCCGACTACATCAACTGCGCGCTCAGCCGCGCCGAGTACGAGGCCTTCATCGAAGCGCTCCTTGCCGGTGACACGGCTGCCTTTCACGACTGGGAAGCGGGCACGCCCTATTTCGAAGGTTGCCTGCCGATCGAGGTAATGGCGGCGCGCGGCCGCGAGACCTTGGCTTTCGGCCCGATGAAACCCGTCGGCCTCACCAATCCGCACGGCAAGCTGCGGCCCTATGCGGTGGTGCAGCTTCGCCAGGACAATGCACTCGGCACGCTCTACAACATGGTCGGATTTCAGACCAAGCTGAAATACGGCGAGCAGGCGCGCATCTTCCGCATGATCCCGGGTCTTGAGAAGGCGGAATTCGCCCGCCTCGGTGGTCTGCATCGCAATTCCTTCATCAACAGCCCGCGGCTTCTTCGGCCTGATCTGCGGCTGAAGCGGGATTCTCGGATCCGTTTTGCCGGTCAGATCACGGGCGTCGAAGGCTATGTGGAAAGTGCCGCCATCGGCCTCTTGGCCGGGCGATTTGCGGCTGCCGAACGCTGGGGCGAGGCCGTGGTGCCGCCGCCGGCGACGACGGCGCTTGGTGCTCTTCTCGGCCACATCACGGGCGGTGCGGATGCCCGCACCTTCCAGCCGATGAACGTCAATTACGGTCTTTTTCCCGACCTTGGTCCGTCCGGACTTGGCACGAAGATCGGGAAGAGCGATCGCAAGGCGGCGATCAATGCCCGCGCTCGGTTGGATCTCGCGCGCTGGCTCGGCAAAAGGCACGCCGCGTGACGTCAAGCCCGGCCCGGGTTTTGTTGGACGTCAAAGCGAGGCCCGACGGCCGTGTTGCGACCATCACGATTCAAGGCGAGAACGATCTCAACATTCTTGGGCTGGCGGCGCTGGCGGAGCTCGCCGCCGCTGCACGGCGTCTGAACGATGATTCGGCATTGCGGGCGGTGGTGGTAACCGGCGCCGGCAATCTCGCCTTCATCGGCGGCGCCGACGTGCGCCATATGGCCGGCCTCGATCCGCCGAGCGCCGTGGTTTTCATCACCGCGCTGCACGAGGCGATCGCGGCGCTTCGCGCCATTCCCGTGCCAGTAATCGCCCGAATCGACGGCTATTGCCTCGGTGCCGGACTCGAAGTCGCGGCCGGCTGCGATCTCCGGCTTGCCTCCGAAAAGTCGATTTTCGGCATGCCCGAGGTCATGGTTGGCATTCCCTCGGTGATCGAGGCGGCGCTTCTGCCGCGACTCGTGGGATGGGGTCGCACGGCGGAGCTGGTCTATCTCGGGACGCGCTGGAGCGCGTCGGAGGCCCGCGCCTTCGGCCTGGTGCAACGAGTGGTTGCCGCCTCAAGTCTCGATGTTGCGCTCGAAGATTGGCTTGGCGCGCTCCTCGCCGCCGGGCCACGGGCGATCCGATTGCAGAAGGCGCTTTTGGGCCAATGGGAATTGCTGCCCCTGGATGAAGCCATCGCGGCGGGCATCGCGCGTTTTGCCGAATCCTATGAGAGCGACGAGCCGAAGCGCATGATGCAGGCCTTTCTCGCTGCGAAGCGTCGCTGACCGGCGGCAAAGGCCTCTAGTAGACCGCTTCCTTGATTCGAATCCTATGGGGGACACGATAGACAAGCAGTTTTTCCTTGTTAAAAGCACGTTGTTCAGGCTGTTGGAAAATCACTCGAAATGATTGGTTTCAAGGAATCACT
>JBJKQL010000067.1:0-83520 GCA_046705265.1 Ferrovibrionaceae bacterium | reverse complement strand
GTACCGTGAGATGGGCGTTCAGCCACGTGTCACCGAGGCCGCTTTCATTTTCGGTTTGCGGCGACGTAGACCGGTTGACGACCGAACTCTGTGAGATTTGCGACCCGACCGGCAGGCCCCGGACATATAAATAGGGCACAATCAGCTTTACCCGGAGCCTGTCGTACTTCAACTGCGCGTAAGTGGCATCGTAGAAGATTCGAATGTTGCTCGACGTGCCAAACTTGCCTTCGAAATACGCCGGGATGTTTCCGACCGTAAATTGCGGCGCCGCACATGCCACTGAAGCCGACAAGGCCGTGGCAGCAGCGCAGATGACAATAGCAGAGCCTATGCGACGCATCGTTGTCCCCTTTCTATTGGCGAGCTTGTCCATAAGGCGAAAGAACGCCGCCTTGCGGTGGCGCGAACGTTCCCTTGTTCGGTAATCGCGGTCGGCGCAATGCCCACCCGCCTGCTTATCAGCGCATCGGCGTATCGATCGGACGAGCCGCCAATCGCTGGTGATTTACAGAGAATGCGCGTGTCGACGGAATAAGCAGCCCCGCGGGCGACCGAAGCGGCCCTCAGTCTCCCCCCGAGAAGACTGATGTTCCGTTCGGGCGACGCCTGCCCCCGACCCTTCATGCAGATCCTCCGATTGACCATCCCACGCCTGCGGACAAGCCGACCACCAGCTCGACGCAACGCATGTTAGAAAATCGAACGGAGGGTAAGCATCATCCCGTCTTGTGCTCAACGAGCATAGAGAGGGCATAAAAGTGTCAGCCGCGGCATAATTCGCCTTTTGTCCTTGTCTGGTGAAGCACCCGTCGCGGGATTGCGGGAGGCCTCAGATGGCGTTCATCTGCAGGAATTTGCTCTTGCCCCGAGACACCGCCGGCGCCTCTCGTTCCGGACTGGATACAGGACTTCTTTAGAAAGCCTTTCCCTGCCACACGGTTCACTGCTGACGGAAAAGCCGCCGGGCGAATTGCCCGGCGGCTTCGTGCCGTCTTGAGTGACGCCACAGACATTATGGGCGTCCACTCAAAGCTCAGATATCAAGCACTGATCTTAAACACTCACTTCCTACTTGATGACGGCCGTCGCGGAACCCATACCCGAGGACTTTGCCATCCAGCCAGCCGGGGTTCCGGTGGTCGGAGCCGCCGACGCGCTTTCATTGGAGGCAAGGTTCAACGAGGCGCTGCTCGTCCCGTTGGCCGTTCCGGTGGAACCGCCGGTCCCAGATGCGTTAAGCGTTGCGCCCTTCAGGCCCGGGATCTGGCCCGTCGCCCCACTGGTCGCGGTAACCGTGCCATTGGGGAGAGACTTCGAGGTACCTAGCGCGGCGGTACCGGAGCCCGTAGCACTATACGCTGCCGTCGCTCCGGTCCCGGTCGCCGTAAAGCCGCCCGTTCCAGTGCTTGCAGCGTTCAGGGTCGTGGCACCAGTATTCGTGGACGTCGCCGTTGACGCAGTCGAATTGTCGGCCGCATTGGCCATCGAGCTGCCGGTTCCTGTCACCCCGCCGTTGACCCCGGCATCGGCGTCAGCCGAAAGCGAGGGATTGACAGCTGCGGTCGCACCACCATTCGAGGTGAACGCGCCGCTTGCGTCGCCGGTTGACGTCGTGCTTCCCGTCGAGCCCACCTTCGCCGCAACGCTGGTCGGCGTCATGCTGGCTCCTGCCGTGTTACCCGCGGCCGAATTCACCGAGCCCGCGCCGGGACCGGTAATCTTGCCGCTCACGCCCGCCATCGAATCGGCGGACAACGACGGGGTTTTCGCGGTTGCTCCACCACTTGCCAAGTACGATGCCAGGCCGCCACCCGTACCGGTCGCACCGCCGGTCGCGTTGGTGGCGGTGTTCACGCCGCTGCTTGTAAGCGAGGCCGTGGAGTGATCCGCAGCCTGTGCCGCTGCGGTCTGCGCGCCCGTGGTCGCGGCATTCGCAGAAGTCCCGGCATCAGCGGCGAGCGTCCCGGTCGTAGCCGTCAGGCTGGCCGCGGAATCAGCCGCGCCCGAGGCCGCGGCCGCGCCGCCGCCGGTCGAGTTGGCAGCCACGTTGGAGACCGCATTGGCCACCGCAGGAGCCCCTTGTGAGGCCGCCGCGTCCGCCGCAGAGGCCGCATTCGCAGCGGCCGTTCCGGTGCCGGCACTCGCTGCCGCCGCGTCAGTGGCCGCAGTGGCCGCCGAGGACGCGCCCGATCCGGCCGAGGTCGCCGACCCCATACCCGCAGCGATCGAGCTGCCGGTCGCCGCACCCGTGGTGCTGACGTTGGTGGTCGAGTTCGAAACCGCATTCACGGCACCAGTCGGCGCAACCGTGGCGCTCGTCACATCCGTGGCCTTACTTGCCGCGGAGCCCGTGCCTGTCACCCCGGCCGAACCACCAGTGACACCTTGGACGGAAGCAGCGGCCAAGGCCTGTCCGCCTCCAACACCAATCGAGAGCGCCATCACCCCTAGGGCCAAAGCGCTCACGGTTGCCATCAGAGAAAGTCGCGATCGACTATTCGTCATAGTCGTCTCCTCTATTCCATGAAGGATAATTACCTGCCTGCCACTTCACGCGCCAGGCAGGGTTCAAATTACGCGGCCTCTCTGAAAACGCTACCCGTGGCGCAACAGACACGCTCCGCTGAAAATCGTATATCATGGCCGGAAGCTGATCGAACGTGACAGAAATCAGGCGTCGGCGATCTGCCATCGCGAAGAAGATTTTTTTCTGAATGAACAGATTGTTATCCGCAGTCGGCGCAAAACGCTGCGAAGCTTCTCACGCCTTTCTGCTTTGATTACGCGAGTAATGCCGAATAATTGACGCAACCAAAGTCGATTTCTCGCCAGCAAGCCGCCCGATTTCCTCGCAACTTTCTCACGGTTCGAAACCGCTGGCAGACCGATATTTCTTGTATTGTTTGATCCGTCTGCAAGGCATGGATTGGCCCGTCATCGACATCGGGAACGAATCGGCATTTTCGACAAGCTCTTTTACAGCGCCGCGGACGCCGACAAATCGGATGTCCATAGATAAGGAGCAACGACCATGACCAGTCTCGCGCGACTTTCCTTAGCAACCGCGATGGGCGGTGCTGCACTTTTGATTGCCGCGCCCCCAAACGCATTGACCGCCGTCCCCATCTCGGTGGTTGGAATATCGACGGCAGCCGCGATGCCAGCTGCAGCCGTCAATCATGCAAATGCAGCTGCCGCTGCTCACGCCATTCCAACACCGTCCGCGGCACCGGCGCCAACCCCCGTTCCGGCAATGTCTACGCCTCCCGCAACACCGCCTGCGTCCGGGGTGACAGCGGCGGCGGCATCAGTACCGGTTCCGCTACCGCAGACAATGCCATCTGCTTCCCTCGCCACCACTGCTCTTCCATACTCGACGAGCGCATCAAGCGATGTCGCAACAAGTGCAGTGGGTTCAGTGGAGAGTTCCGCAGGAAGCGGCGCCTTCGCTGCGGTCTCCTCGCTCAGTGACCATGGCCTGCAGGACAAATCGCTCTCTCTGGCTCATTCGATCGTTACGCCGCACATGTCGATGTCTCTTTCTATCTCTCATGCGATGGGTAAAACCGGCGGCGGGCCCGGGGGCGTGGTCGTCGGCCATGCATTAACCAGGGACATGGCGAAGGCGTTGAGCACGCCGGGCCGCACCACGACCGACGCCACATCGGTCTCCGATGCGCGTGTGGTTGGCACTCCCAATGCCACAGGTAGCGTATCCCTCGGCACGAACGGCGGAGCAACCGCAGTCGTACCAGCCACCGGCCTTAGCGCCACAGCAAATACAGACGCGACGACGAGTCTCGCCGCGCCAGCCGGGGCGACAGTCCCGATCACTCGGTGACCGCCTCGGACTTCGTGATATCGCTCGGGAGACGTCGTTTCGAAGCCGGGCTGTAGAGCTTTGGTCTGGATATGAATCTTGACGCGGCGGCGGCATGCGCCACCGCCCCACCTTCGGCGTCACCACCGGCTTTTGCCACGAGCTACGGAAAAGACCAGATGGTGTCCCGAGTTGTGATATGGAGGAGAGGTGATGATTATGTCGAAGACGTCGAAACGTTCCCTTGGTTATCTGTTACCGGCTATCGCGCTCGGCTTCCTGACAGTGGGAGCGACATCTCTTCTTACTTTACCAACGATCGCCGCACCTCTGACCGACCAGAGCGCGCCGATAGGCGTTCACGCCGCCAACAGCCAAGGCACGGCTATCGAGACGGCCGACGCCTCGGCACGGAGTTACGCTTCCGTCAGCGCCTCCGCCTCAGCATACGGCAGCGCGAATGGCCAAAGCCAAGGCTGTACCGCGCAGTCTTCTTCGCACGCCCAAGCTACAGTGAATGGTCATACTGTCGAGAAAAACGCTCAGAAGCATGCCTCAGGGCCGGGTAATAACTGCAGCGCGAATTCATCAAGCCACGTCTGGGTTCCGGGCGGTAAGGCCGAACCGACACCGACTATGCCTACCGTTCCCAAGAACTGAGAACGTCATCTCGACTGGGGCAATGGTCGGTACGGTTCGCTTCAACCTCTCGAGCGCCAAGGCATCGCCATGCCACGGCGCTCGAGAGCATCGGAGAAGCAAGCATTACGTAGCCCTTACGCCCCGACCGTCACTCGCACGGCGGTTGCGCCAGCCGGCGGGTTCGCAACATCGATATCGAAACCGTAAGATTGTCCTGGTGCGAGGCGCGTTGCGCGCAGTCCATCAAACGGGATTGTCCGCAGTACACTGCCTTTGGCGTCCATGATCCGGGCGAAGAGCTGCGGCACCTCGAGGGCATGCTGCGACGTATTCACCACATTACCATGAATGATCAATGCCGTTTCGCCACCATTGCTTCTTTCCCTTGTCGTGAGGTTGCGGACCGCAAGGAATTGACGGTCTTCGTTGGCGGCTCGGCTGGGTCGAGCGATCGCTGAATCCGACGCGCTTCTCGCATCATCATTGCGGTAACCGGCCGGTTCGGGCGCCCAGCAAGGCTGATATCCTTGCGGTGTCTTGTCCACGCAATTCGTATCCTCATAGCGTGCCAGCTGAATATGGGGCCAATTGACACCGAACCGCGCAGTCATCGCCGTCGCTCCTCCATTGAACCGAAGCGAATAGAGCCCGGGAGGAAGCTGACCGTTCGGCTGCACGATCGTCATGTCGGGTTTTCCAGGTATCGGCCGGAAATTCACGTCGATCAGATAACTCGGCAGGTCTGGCGCCGCCCATTCATCATGCGCCGGCACGACGTGGTGCGATGTAGTGATCTCGTTGCGAACCCGAGCGACGCGGCGCAACTCGATAATCTGATTGAGCGGGGTTCGAGAGGAAGCCAGCGCACGGCTGAAGACGATGAAACTGACATTCTTTGGTAGATTATCGCGCTTGGACCACGTTTCTTGCTCCCAAGATGCATTCCCGTTCAACCGCATCAGATGATTTCCGTTCAGGCCGTAAAGTCCATAATAGGTTGGAATGGGAACGCTCGGCGATTGTGATGACAGGTACATCCGCGGTGTTTCCGGGCCACCGCAACCAGAGAGGATGATGAGTGTCGACAAGCCAAACGCCGCACTCATGATGCGTTTTCGGGTCATGTCCTCGCTCCGTTTAATGTTGGTGCAAACATCGCGATTTCACGCATTTTCAGGACCGGACAAATTGGCGAACGCCTTCATAGGCAAAGCCCTCACCCCGCACCGCTCAAATGTTCGGCGCGTCACCTGTACGGCCCCCTTTCCTTGTGGCGAAGCGACCCTAATCCATTCCCCGAAGAAGACGGAGACATTTTCGATCATATGGGCGTGGCTTCACAAATTTGATTCACTGACTGTTTGTCAACGCCTTGAGTCATTACGCATTTTCGACGATTCTCTGCGACGACGGCCAAGCCGCGTGCCAATAATTTGACTGTAATTGGCCATTTCATGACCAAACTATCGTTTGGTAAAATGAGCGACGTTGCTTGATGGGCGGGCTATTGCGCTGTCCATGCACTCAGCTCGAAAATGATTGAAGCTCAATCACTAGCCACTTCGCTGTGGGACACGTCTCTCTCCACCAAGCGAGTAACGGGGTCGCGGTTCTCTTCACTAAAAGCCTCGAGCGATGACCGAATAGACAAGCTTGGTGCCATTATAGGCTCGCTTGGAATGTGACCAGGCGTCAAAGCCCACGGTCGGGCATCCTGATCGGGCCCCATGCAACCGGCATGCGGGGCTGTGAACACGTCCGTTTCTTCGCCCGCACCGCCCGTCATACTATTTTGACGCAGGGCCGAACAATACTGGGTAAGAGCACGAGGATCTGTTTATGAGCGAACTTTCGCCTGAGATCTCGGCATCGAGGTTACTAATTGGTGACGCGGACGCCCTGTTTCGTGAGTCTCTTGCGCACAATCTGCGCCATGCCGGTTTTTCTGTCGAGGAGGCCCTTACTGGCGCCGAAATTCTCCAGCGCTGCGTCGACATCCCCTCACCCGATCTTGTGCTGCTTGAGTGGAAGCTTCCGGAAATGAGTGCAATCACTCTTTTGAGTGAGATGCGGCTGCGGCCGCTTGAAATCCCGGTTTTGATCCTTACGGCCTTGGACGCCCAACTGTATGAAGAGGCGGCGTTACGGGCCGGTGCCGTGGACTTCGTTGAAAAGCATCGCGCTTTTACGATCCTGCTGCATCGCATTGAGCTCATCCTGGCAGGAAAAAAGCGATCCGCCGACGAGCAAGGAGACAA
The DNA here is from genome assembly GCA_046705265.1 of Ferrovibrionaceae bacterium. Taxonomy (GTDB): domain Bacteria; phylum Pseudomonadota; class Alphaproteobacteria; order Ferrovibrionales; family Ferrovibrionaceae; genus JAJYTL01. Next base: position 76,797 of record JBJKQL010000067.1, on the reverse strand, counting down.
CGCGGACAATCGCGAGATTCGTATGGGTCAACTCGATCTTCGTCCCGACGTCAGCAGGGCGCTCTGGAAAGGTCGCCGTGTCGACCTCACCCTTGCCGAATTTCGCATCGTTTATCGTCTGGTCGCTACACCAGATTTAGACGTCAGCCACAAGGCCATCTATGACGCCATGAAGGACGATAAGATGTCGAAAGATCAGGTGGCCGCGGATTGTCGTGCCAATGTACGATCGGCCATTAAACGAATCCGACAGAAGTTCCGCACCATTGATCCGCACTTTGAAAATATCAGGAGCCTTTCGGGATTTGGCTATCGCTGGAATCGCCAGAGACCGCCAACCACCTGAGTAAGCCGTGCCGTTAGTCGACGCCGACACCGGGATGATCGAGGGCCGCAGACCTCGGCAAAGTGACGAATTGGGGGCGACGGGAATCTGCCTCCGATGACACTGTTTTGCCTTTCCCAGAAATTCATCATTCGGCATTACATAGAGGTCTGATGCCGCGTTACAGGACGCGTTACCGAGCATCGATAAGAAGACCCTCTAATCATAAGAACAAGGAGGAAAACATGAAAACTTTACGGCCACGCGATAGCGTATCCTATGGTGGTCCCGATCCTGCGATCATGACATCCGTCGCATCGCGTCGCGATTTCTACCTTGGTCTATGGGCTGGCCGACAGTTCGGTCTTTCGGATACGGCGCTTCACGACTACGCACGAAGCATCGTCGAAGCCGACAAAATCGCCAGCGAGCCGGAGACCTTGATCCAGAAGCTCGAGCATGACTTCGCTATCCGCGGTTGCCCGGTAGAACGCGAGGAAATCATCCATCAGCTTCATCGTACGCAGGCTGTCGCCCACCGCCAATTCATCAGCCGGGGTTCGACAAACTAGGGAGAAACGCTGCGGTTTTCGGCGAAAGACCGACGACCCGCTTTCCAGCTGGAAAGATCAAAGACGCGTGACACATCGGTCTCTAAGGCGATGCGGAAGGACTCTGCGTCTCGGCGTCGCACAGACCAACCACCTCTGCTCAAAAAAATTGAAATTGGGCTATTCGAAACGCGACGCGATGTGATATCCAATACGGGATGTCTTTTTCTTCCGCGCGCAGATACTTGCGCATGGCTCGTGTGTGTCCTGCCAACGCATTAGATGCCCAAGGCGGGTCACAAAGATAGCCTCCCATCTGTTGCAACTTGGCTCTTGGCCGAAGGCTAAAGGGGATAAGTTTTGATTCTTGCGTTGATCGCTGGACAGTCGCGAGGCGGCTGGAGATTTTGGAGAACATCGGCACTTCGATCGGCGAAAAGGCCAACTGAACGGTTTGCGAGCCTTCTGATCGCGCTTCTGATCATCGCCATGCCCCATGTCGCCCAGGCGGACGAGATTGTATTGCACGGCGGCGAGGCCATAAGTGGCCAGTTCGTTAGTTTGAATATGAATACCGTCGTGTGGAAAACCAATTTTGCCGGCCGCATCAAGATACGACGGGACAAGGTAATTGGCCTGACCGTGGCCCGGCCGGTTACAGTGATGATGCGGAATCGGACTCGATTCACGGGCTTGATCGGCTGGACGAAAAGCGGCGTCCTTCAATTGACGGGGCCCGGCGGCCCCCCGCTTCCTCTACCGCTCACGAAAATCGCAGGGATCTATCATCCCGGCGCGGAGGCCCTGCGCGCGTACCATATCTCAGGACATCTCAACGCTGGCCTGAATGTCACCTCTGGCAGCGGCACCGGCCGGAGTTACAATTTTAACGGCGACATGTTGGTCCTGCACAGGAAGGATCGTTTCACTGCCGATGCTACATTCAACCAGCAAACGATCAACGGAACCCAGACCCAGAACAGCGCCAGCCTCATCCTTGATTACAACCACTTTATCAACCACAAATGGTATCTTACCGTGAACGGTACCGGCGAGCGCAATATCCCTCTCGGCCTCCGCGCACGCCTCGCCGCCGGCGCCGGTCTCGGTTACGAAATCTTCAACACGACGGAGCACGAACTCCGGCTCGAATTCGGCCCCGATTATGTCCGCGACTATTTTACCAACAGTCCAAACGACAGTTATCCCGCTGCGCGTTGGGCCGTAATCTTCCATCAGCAACTTTTTGTTCCGTGGTTACGGTTTTTCCACCATGATTCCGGCTTCGCTGGCTTAACCGCTCCGAACAACGTTTCAGCTCAGGCACGCACCGGCATTCGCATCAAATTGGGCCACAACTGGCAGGGAACGGCGGAGACCGATCAAAACTGGCTCAATCATCCGCCAGTGGGCAAAAAACACCTGGACTTGGTCTACTTGGTGACTGTGGGATATGCTTGGTGACGTCGACCACCCGCGCCGGCCGCTGTGCGAGCCGCGACATTGCCCTTACGGCTCGATCGCCTTATCGGGGCGGGGATTGGAACTCGCGGGGATGGCCCAACCACGGGGAGCATCTTAAATTACGATGGACGCAATCCGGTGGGGTTCTGCCACGATGCCGGACCCTAACCGCGCCACCCGCCCCAGCATAATAAGTCCGCGTTTCACTTTCTCGCTCTGATCGCATCTCGGCCACGTATCTCCTATGCGGAGCCGCTCCGGCCGCGCGACGACCAACGACCTGGCGGAGCGGTTCCTTCAATCGCAATGGCGCAATCAGTAACTGGTCACAGATCAAAGAAAACAGTCTCGTTCTCACCTTGGAGCACGATATCTAACCGCCAAGCACCGCCGGTGTCCTGCTTTGCGATAAGCGTTTCCCGCCGGCCTGCCGGCAAAGCGGTGAGGATGGGATCCGTGTCGTTGCCCTCGCCATTTGCGAAATAGAGCCGCGTCACGAGCCGATTGAGCAGCCCCCTCCCAAATACCGAAACGGCGAGATGCGGCGCCTGCAGACTATTGCCGGGACCGGGCACACGGCCCGGCCGAATTGTGCGAAACCGATACTCGCCCTCGGCACTGGTTGAAGACCGGCCAAAGCCGATGAAATTCGGGTCGAGCGGTACATCGTCCCGCACGTCATAAAGGCCGGCATAGCGGCCGGCGGCATTGGCTTGCCAGATCTCGATCATAGCATCGGGAACCGGCTGACCTTCGCCATCGAGCACGCGGCCGATAATTTCAATTACCTCTCCTTTTGGCGTTCCGGCCTGCTGAGAGACGGTGAGCAGGTCGTGGTCCGAAGGAGTGAGATCGGCACGCGCGCCCATCTCGGATTTGCCAACAAGATCCGCGCCCCCCTTCCAGGGTAAGCTGTAGTGAAAGAAAGGACCAACCGTCTGTGACGGTGTTCGGCCAAAAAGTTCCGGACTCTGATTATCAAGAGGCATGGTTCTTTTCCATCGGTGTGGCGTCACGGCCGCGGAGAACGATATCGAATAAGTATCCGAGCGCCCAGTTAGGCTCGGTCGTCGCCAGATCGAAACGACTGACCAGCCTCTGGCGATACGGCATCGGAACCGCATTTGCGATCGGATCGAGCGCGATCAGCGGGTCGTCGGGAAAATACATCTGCGTCACCAGGCGGGCCGAGAAAGTCGCCCCAAGCAAGGAAAAATGAATATGGGCTGGCCGCCAAGCGTTATCGTGATTACGCCATGGGTAGGCACCGGGGCGGATGCTGATGAAGCGATAACGACCTTCGTCGTCGGTGATGGCACGGCCCGTTCCGGTAAAATTCGGATCAAGCGGCGCATCCCAATCGTCGCGCTTATGGATATAGCGACCAGCGGCATTGGCCTGCCAGACCTCGACCACGGTTCGCGGCACCGGCTGACCGTGCTCATCAATGACCCGGCCGCTCACGATGATGCGTTGGCCGATGGGCGCTGCTTTATGCTGATTGGTAAGATCGGCAAGCGCGGAGCCCATCAACCTTGCCCAGCAATCGGCCGGCCCTGTCGCTTCCGTTAAGGTCATCGGAATCTTGACCAGCGGCTGGCGCGGCGACCGAAGCACCGTAGAGCGATAATCGGGATAAAGCGAAGGCGGCTGCCCCGAAGCGCTATCGATGGTCTCGGTTCCATCCTTCATCTTCTGTTCCTCCGTAAAACTGCATGCTCTTTTTTCCTATCCCCCGCCTGATCGGGGACTCCGGCTTAATCCAATGGAAGCCCGACATAATTCTCGGCCAGCGATCTTTGCGCTACCGGCGAGGTTCTTATGTAGTCGAGTTCGGCCGCCTGTATACGGCGCGAAAAATCGTCCATGTTGGAAAAGAGATGCGTGAGCGACGTATACCACCAACTGAAGCGTTCCGCTTTCCAAACCCTCGCGAGAGCGCGTTTGGAATATCCTTCAAGTGCACTCGCCGAGCCCGTACGATAGTAGGACGTCAACGCATCCGCCAGCATCACGACGTCGGAAACGGCCAAATTCAAACCCTTGGCACCCGTTGGCGGAACGATATGGGCCGCATCACCGGCGAGAAAGAGACGTCCATGATGCATCGGCTCGCAAACCGAGCTGCGAAGTGGCGCAATGGATTTTTCGAATGACGGACCACGCGTGACTTTCGGCGCAACCTTCTGCCCGAGCCTAAGGCAAACCTCATCCCAGAAGCGCTCGTCCGGCCAGTTTTCGATCCTTTCGCTAAGCGAGCACTGGATATAATAGCGGCTACGCGTGGGTGAGCGCATCGAGGCCAAGGCAAAGCCTCGCGAATGGTTGGCGTAAATGAGTTCTTCGTCGGCGGGTGGTACGTCGGCAAGGAGACCAAGCCATCCAAAAGGATAGACCCTCTCGAAGATCTTCAGCACCGAGGGAGGTACGGAAGCCCGGCTGATACCATGATCGCCGTCGCAGCCCGCGATGAAATCGCAATCGAGCCGCATTTCCGCACCGTCTTTCTTCCAGGTTACAAACGGCTGCTTGCTCGCGATATCGTGGGGCGTAACCTCGGCTGCCTGCCACATGATGGGAATTTGGCGCGGTTCGGCCGCGTCGAACAGATCGCGCATGACTTCCTGCTGGCCGTATACCGTTACCGTCGAGCCACCGGTCAGCGCCGCAAAGTCGATTCGGAACAGCTCGCCTTCGGCAGCAATATTGATCCCATTATGGACGAGGCCCTCCCTGCGCAGGCGCTCGTCGAGGCCAAGCTGCTTCATTGTTGAAACAGTGGTCCGCTCAAGAACGCCGGCGCGGACACGGCCCTCGACATAATCCCGGTCATGCCGCTCAAGGACAATGGAATCGACCCCACCCGCGCGCAGAAGGTGCGCGAGAAACATGCCCGCCGGGCCAGCTCCAATGATCACAACCTGAGTACGCAGGGCATCCTCCTGTCATCCAGCTCACTAAGCGGCAAGCTCGCTTCTTGTTATTAGTTCAAAATAAAGGGATTGGGACCGAGAACCATAGACAACAGTCAAAAAAATTTGGACTATTCGCCATTCACGACAATACGACCAGTTTGATCCATGACCACGCTTCATCCTGATATACCAAGGTTTTATCTCTATGGAGAGCCCCATCGCGCGGTTAATGAGCGCTTTGTTCATATCGAGAGCTTGGACGATCGCTCACGCCCGAGCGAATGGACAATCCGCCCGCATGCGCATCTCGAACTTAATCATCTTTTCCATATCGCCGCGGGCGGCGGAACAATTCGGGTCGAGACCGAAGACCGCCGCTTCATGACGCCATGCCTGATGATTGTCCCCGCCGGGGTCGTGCATGGGTTCAGCTGGGAGGCCGAGTCACGAGGATCGGTAATTACCTTCGCCTCCACCTATTTGCAGGAGATCAACCAACGCGATCGCGATCTGCGTTCCCTGTTTCGCACCGTAGCGATCATTGACCTCCATCGGGATGATGACATCGAGGTGAACACGACGATGGTTCGACTGATGCGTGAGCTTGCTTGGGCGGCCCCAGGGCATCGCGCCGCCGCCGACGCCGGGTTGCTTACGCTGATGGTAATCGCATTGCGGCGCCTTGGCGCGGCCCAAGACATCAATGTTCCCGCTCCCGGCCATCAGGTCGAACTCGTCGCACGGTTTCGCCATCGCATCGAGGACCGATTCCGCCTGCATGAGCCGGTGACGGGCCACGCAGCCGCCCTTGGCGTCAGCGTTTCTCAGCTGCGCGGCGCCTGCGCCCGCATCGCCGGTCAACCACCATCGCGCATTCTTGAACAGCGCTTGGTCCTTGAAGCAAAGCGTATCCTTCTTTACTCCAATCTATCGATCACAGACATCGCCTATGCGCTGGGCTTCGCGGACGCGGCCTATTTTACGCGTTTTTTCACCCGCCAGGTCGGCAAGTCGCCTCGCGCCTTCCGACGCGATCAGCGAGTCATGTGATCAGGACGTTCGCTCTTTGTGGCTCGCTTTTGGCGGAATCACGGACAGAATGCCGGGGACAAGAACTGCGGAGCGCGAATCATCGCTGTCGCGATAGCTTTTTCGAGACGCCAAGGACGGTGAGTGGCCTCGGGTCGCTCGCTGCTTGGATACGCCCTCACTCAACCAGTAGCTTGCGCCGACGGCACGATAAGGTATCAATCGAATCATGTCGCGAACTCCCCTCGGCCCGATCCTCGACCGCCTCCGCGGCGAACCGTCCCGTACCTGGTCCATCATCATCACGGTGTATGGAGACGCCATCGTACCGCGCGGCGGCTCGGTCTGGCTGGGTACGCTGCTCGCCTTCTTCAATGCACTTCATATCTCCGGAGGTGTCGTGCGCACCGCCATGTCACGCCTGGCATCCGATGGTTGGCTCAAGCGCAACAGGATCGGACGGCACAGCTTCTACCGCCTCACCGAGAAGGGGTGCACCACATTCTCCGAAGCCACAAACCACATTTACGGCGCTCGTCCGCGGCGATGGTCCGGACATGTCGACCTGATTCTGCTCAACAACGGACCGGAAGGTGACGCCGCCCGTGCCGGCCTTGAGGGTGCTGGATTCGGCTCGCCCTCGCCTGGTCTTTGGGTTTTACCCGCCGGCTCGGAAATTCCGCGCACGGCGCAGAGTGCACTGAAATTTGAAGCAAGCGGCGATCTGCCCATGCTCCGTGCTCTCGTGGCGCGCAGCTGGCCCCTCGAAACGATTGGCCATGCCTATCAAGAATTCATCAAGGCCTTTGAGCCTATGCGCTCGGCGCTCAAGCAGAATGCCGATCTCAACGACCTTGATGCCTTGGCCGCCCGCGTACTTCTTATTCACGAATACCGGCGAATCATCCTTCGTGATCCCATCCTGCCAGCTGAAATTCTGCCTGAGGATTGGCCCGGCGACCAAGCCAGAGCGCTATGCGCCAACCTGTATCGCCAACTCGTGGTTCCGTCGGAGCGTTGGCTCGACGCGAACGCTCGTGACGAGAACGGTACGCTTCCACCCGCGCGTCACCTTTCTCGCCGATTCCGCGGTTAGTCGCCAACGCCATCCACCAGTCGTATTCAAAATTGTTCGAAATCAATATATTACAGAAGTTCATTGATGCAGACTTTTTTGTTATATATAATTGTTCCATTCTGGGACGAAGCGGATGTATACGCAAGCGCTCAGCACGCCGACAGCGGCGGCAGAAGATCCGGCGGAGGAACAAAATTTTCTCGCCCGCTTTCAGGCTCGCATCGATGCGGAGGAGCGCATCGAGCCCAACGATTGGATGCCGGCGGCGTACCGCAAGACGCTGACCCGCCAGATATCTCAGCATGCTCACTCTGAAGTCGTCGGCATGCTGCCCGAGGGCAATTGGCTCACACGCGCGCCCTCGCTTCGGCGCAAGGCAGCCCTTCTCGCCAAGGTGCAGGACGAATGCGGTCACGGCCTATACCTTTATGCCGCCGCGGAAACGTTGAACGTATCGCGGGAGGAGTTCGTCGAGCAGCTGCTTTATGGGACGGCGAAGTATTCTTCGATCTTCAACTACCCGACGCTCACCTGGGCGGATATCGGCGCCATTGGCTGGCTGGTCGATGGCGCCGCGATCATGAACCAGATCCCGCTTTGCCGCTGCAGCTATGGCCCCTATGCACGGGCCATGATCCGTGTCTGCAAGGAGGAATCCTTCCATCAACGGCAGGGATTCGAGATCATGCTGACGCTTTCGCGCGGCAATGCGGCGCAACGCGATATGGCGCAGGACGCGCTGAATCGCTGGTGGTGGCCATGCCTGATGATGTTCGGCCCACCCGACGCGGAAAGCCGGAATTCCGACACATCCACACGATGGCGGATCAAACGCTTCTCCAATGACGAATTGCGCCAGAAATTCGTCGATGCCACTGTGCCGCAAGCTCGTTACCTTGGTCTCGCAATCCCCGATCCGAGTTTGAAATTCAATACCGAGACCGGACATTGGGAATTCGGCGACATCGATTGGGAAGAATTCAAACAGGTCCTCGCCGGCAACGGTCCTTGCAACCGCGACCGCATGGCGGCACGCCGTAAGGCACACGAGGATGGCGCCTGGGTGCGTGAAGCAGCGCGCGCCTATGCTGAAAAGCAGCGCAACAGTTGACCTAAGTGGAGCATTGCCTTGGAAAATTTTATGATTCCGCTCTGGGAAGTGTTTATCCGATCGAGAAACGGGCTTAGTCATAAGCATGTCGGCTCGCTGCATGCTCCGGATGCGACTCTTGCGCTTCAAGCAGCACGTGATCTCTTCACGCGGCGCGGCGAGGGACTTTCGATCTGGGTCGTTCCGTCGAACGCCATTACGGCTTCCGACCCGATCGACAAAGGCATGATGTTCGAACCAACAGCCTCGAAGATCTACCGTCATCCGACTTTCTACGAAGTGCCGGATGAAGTTGGACACATGTGAACGAATGAAGACCCTGACGAATGCGACAGCGTGACTGAATCTCTGGAACAGAAACTTCCGATGATCGAAACATCCATAACGGTAAGGGAAACGCCGCTTGTCCTTTACCTGCTGCGGCGAGCTGATGATTCTTTGATCCTCGGCCATCGGCTCTCCGAATGGTGCGGCCATGCCCCTATGCTGGAAGAGGAGATGGCGCTCGCCAATATGGGGCTCGATCTTCTCGGTCAGGCCCGCGCGCTCTATGCTTACGCTGGCGAAGTCGAGGCAAACGGCCATGGCGAGGACGACTTCGCCTATCTCCGCGACGTACGGGGTTATCGGAATCTCCTGCTGGTCGAGCAGCCGAACGGCGACTTCGCGAAAACTATCCTACGACAATTCCTATATGCTGCCTTTGCTACCCCTTACTGGCGAGCGACGAGTAGCTCACGCAATCGCATCTTGGCGGGTGTTGCCGAGAAGGCGGAGAAAGAAATGGCTTATCATCGCCGCCACGCCGCGGAATGGGTCGTCCGTCTCGGCGACGGCACGACTGAAAGTCACAACCGAATCACCATCGCGCTTAACGATCTCTGGCCTTTTACCGCCGAGATGTTCGAAGCCGATGCCCTCGATCACGCGGTAATCGAGGAAGGCATTGCCATCGCCCCCGAGACCCTGCGGCAGGATTGGCGCGAAACCATCTCCGAGGTATTCCGGCGTGCTACGCTTGCGGTGCCTGCTGACGGCTGGATGCAGAAAGGGGGACGTGCAGGACTCCACAGCGAACACCTTGGCCATCTTCTCACTGAACTGCAATACATCCAGCGCGCCTTTCCGGGAGCGATCTGGTGAAACCGGTCGATAATCGAAAAGCGAACGCAGGGCACTCAATCGAGAAGATGCGAGGCAAAGCATGGAAAATTGTGGGTTCCGTGTCGGATCCTGAGATTCCCGTCGTCTCTATCGCCGATCTTGGTGTGTTGCGAGACATTCACATCGAGCAAGGTCGGATCGAGGTCTTCATCACTCCGACTTACTCCGGCTGCCCCGCGATGAACGTCATTGCCTGCGAAATTGAACGCGCGCTGGTCGCAGCCGGCTTCGTCGACGTTCAGGTGCGAACCGTTCTGTGGCCCGCCTGGACTACCGATTGGATAACCGAGGAAGGCCGGCGCAAACTGAGAGAATTCGGAATTGCGCCCCCCAAAAAGGTGCACCATCGCCACATCCTCTTTGACGTAGAGACCGTGGCCTGCCCGCACTGCGGCGCCACCGATACGGTGGAGGTGGCTGGGTTCGGTTCTACCGCCTGCAAGGCCCTCTGGCGGTGCAATGCCTGCCGCGAGCCGTTTGATTACTTCAAGTGCCATTAGGCAGCCGATTTATGCCCAACAATCTATCAGGCGAAAATGCCGCCGTGGTTCCTGCCTCGGCTCGAGATCCCGCGGCCGGTGTGCCACGCTTCCACCGCCTCACCGTAGCCGACGTGCGGCGTGAAAGCGCCGACGCCGTCTCGATCGCGTTCCTCGTCCCAAAGCATCTCTCCTCCGCCTATACCTTCACGCCCGGTCAGTATCTGACCTTGCGCGCAACAATAAATGGCGCAGAGGCGCGGCGCTCCTATTCCATCTGCTCCGGCCCGGATGACGGAGAGTTGCGTGTTGCGGTCAAGTGCGTGGAGGGTGGACTGTTCTCTCCTTGGGTCATGGCTAAACTCTCGGTCGGTGACGAGATAGACGTTATGACGCCGACGGGCCGTTTCGGTCTGGCCGGCTTTCCCGGCGATGGCCGCATTCACGTTGCGTTTGCGGCCGGCTCCGGAATCACCCCGGTTTTGTCGATCCTGCGTGGCGTTCTGGCTCGCGAGCCGGCCAGTCGTTTCTTTCTCATTTATGGCAACCGCTCCACGGGTGACATCCTTTTTCGCTCGAATTTGGAAGATTTGAAGGACCGTTTTTTAGAGCGACTCTCTGTCTTTCACGTTTTAAGTCGGGAAGAGCAAGATATTTCCGTGCTGAACGGACGTCTGGATGGTGTGAAGGCACGGATCCTCCTCAGCACTCTGGTTCCGGCGGAGAGTATTGATCATGCCTTTGTATGCGGACCCGACAGCATGAGCGAAGAGATTACGGACACGCTCAAATCGCTTGGTTTTCCCGATCATAGAATTCATGTCGAGCGCTTCGTCTCTGCTCTTGGCGGCCGGCCGCGGCCGGCTTCGAAAGCCGCCTCAGCCGCGGCGCCGGCGCACACGGCGGTAATCATCATAGACGGCAAACGGCGGGAAATCTCCGTCGCGGACGGAGAGGCCATTCTCGACGCGGCGCTTCATGCCGGAATGGACTTGCCCTTCGCCTGCAGGGGCGGCATGTGTTGCTCATGCCGTGCGCGTCTGCTGGAAGGTACCGCTCAGATGGAGGTGAATTATTCTCTTGAGACTTGGGAACAGGAAGCGGGATTCGTTCTTACTTGCCAAGCGCGCCCGACAAGCAAGCACGTCGTGGTTGACTTCGACCAAAGATAACGGCCACAAGCCCGACACCGCCACCGATCATGCTGACGTATCATCGTCCGTGTCAGCCCTTCGGCCGCTTGTCCACCACGCGACGTGCCTTTCCGAGCGAACGCTCGATTGTTCCCGGGCCTTGGATGACCACCCGGGCCGTAACGCCGATGGTTCCCTTGACATGGGCGATCAGCCGTTCGGCATGTTGCGGCAATCCGCTCTCGTTCCAGTATTCGCCGCGCGCTTCAGCTCGAATCGTCATCTCATCCATTCTGCCCTGCCGCGTGAGCTCAATCTGAAAATGGCCGGCGCACCAATTGGTCGCCAACAGGGCTTCTTCGATCTGAGTCGGGAATACGTTGACTCCTCGAAGAATGATCATGTCGTCGGTGCGACCAGTGACTTTCGCCATGCGCCGCATACCGGGCCTCGCAGTTCCCGGCAGGAGATAGGTAAGATCGCCGGTCCGATACCGGATAACGGGAAAGGCCTCCTTGGTGAGTGAGGTGAATACCAGCTCGCCAAGCTCCCCCTCGGGCAAGACTTTACCGGTCTCCGGATCGATGATCTCCGGTAGGAAGTGATCTTCCCAGATATGGAGGCCATCCTTGGTTTCAATGCATTCCTGTGCAACACCCGGACCGATTACTTCGGAGAGGCCGTAGATATCGGTGGCAACCAGATCGAAGGCTCGCTCAATCTCATGGCGCATCGCGTTGGTCCAAGGTTCAGCTCCGAAGATACCGAACTTGAGCGAACTGGCGCGTGGGTCAATACCAGCAGCGACAAAGCCGTCCAGCATCGCCAGCATATAGCTTGGCGTCACCATGATGATATCAGGTTTGAAGTCTGTGATGAGCTGGACCTGACGCTCGGTCATCCCACCCGACATTGGCACAACAGTACAGCCTAGTCGCTCGGCACCGTAATGAGCCCCAAGCCCCCCGGTGAAAAGACCATAGCCATAGGCCACATGCACGGTCATGCCCGAGCGCCCGCCCGCGGCACGAATTGAGCGAGCCATCACATCGGCCCACATATCGACATCGGCCTTGGTATAACCGACGACGGTCGGCTTACCCGTTGTACCTGACGAGGCGTGGATGCGAGCGAGATTTTCCTGCCGCACGGCGAACAGGCCGAAGGGATAATTCTCTCTGAGATCTTTCTTGGTCATGAATGGAAATTTTGCCAGGTCTGAAAGCTCTCGAAAGTCAGACGGATGAACGCCTGTCGCGGCGAATTTCCGTCGGTGAAACGCGACATTTTCGTAAGCGTGCCGAAGCGACCAGGCAAGACGTTCACGTTGCAATGATTGAATCTCGTCGCGCGATGCGCGTTCGACCTTATCGAGGCCATCGATAATACCGGAGCCCAAAAGGGCGTCAGGAAACGTCATAACCGCCATCTCCTTCAAACGACATCTTACGGAATGCTGCCCTGTGGCATGTTGTCGGCCGCGATCAACGATCCCCCGATTGTGCGGGAATGCCCGCGAAATTCCGCGATGGTCTCTCCGTCGGCGGTCACCTGCACATCGTAGATACCTGATCGACCGGTTCGTGATACTTCTTTCGCCTTCGCAATCAATCGATTCCCACATCGTCCCGGACGAATGAACGTGATGCTGCAATGAGCGGCGACAGTAACCTCGCCGTAGGAATTACAGGCGAAAGCGAAGGCGCTGTCGGCCACCGCGAAGATAAATGCACCGTGGGCAATACCGTGCCCGTTCGTCATGGTCTCACCAATGGTCAATGCGAGCGTCGCCGTCCCTGGGCCGATGTCGAGAATCTCCATGCCGAGGTGGCGGCTTGCGCCGTCGCTTGCCCACATGGTTTCAGCAGCACGCCGAGCGATTTCCTCGGCACCGTGAGATGCTTTCTCTAAGCCGGTCATGATTGCTTTTCCGTCGATGGGGGTATCCAATCTTCTCGGATCATGCCTCGCTCTCCACCGCTCCCGGCTACGTTCGACCCCATATACCTTTCTTTCATACGATACGCTTTTTGGATGTTCGCGAGATTTCTGTCGAGATGAGCGAGAAGTTACCAAGTCGTGGGGCACTTGCCTTCCCTGTACATTGTTACCGAGATTCTTAATTTAACGCATCGTTTCGCCAATCCTTAGCGGAAGTGTTCTGTGAACCCGGTTCGGACGGACCATGCCGTCTTATGCAGCACAGAAATATTCCATTGCTGCATCGACCCCGCCCCGGCCGTGCGGCACGCGGCCCTCCCGTAACGCCATCTCCACCGCTGCAAGGACCCCCAGCACCATCGGTTCGTTAAGATCGCCCATATGCCCGATGCGAAAGACCCGTCCGGCCAATGGCCCAAGACCACCGCCCAAGCTGACATTAAATCGCCCGCGTACGGCTGTGCGTAGCGCCTCAGCATCGCAACCCTCCGGCATCAAAACCGCGGTGACCGAATTGGAGGCACGAGAGGGATCGGAGCAAAAGAGCTGCGGCCCGTTATTTCCAGCCCATACTGCGACCGCACGGCGTACCCCTTCGGCCAAGCGATGGTGGCGCGCCAGAACGGCTTCCATCCCCTCTTCCTCGATCATCTTGATCGCCGCATCCAGGCCATAAAAGGCATTAACCGGGACCGTGCCGACGAAACTGCGGTGCACATTGCGATTTAACATCACTGACCAGTCGAAATAGAAACGTCCGAGCTTGGCCTTGTCGTGAGCCGCCATGCCTTTTTCCGAGACGGCCGTGAAGCTGATCCCCGCCGGGTTCATCAGTCCCTTCTGGCTGCCACCCACCGTCGCGTCGATTCCCCAGTTATCCATATGGAATGGCATGCTGCAAAGCGACGAGATGGTATCGACGAGAAGAAGTGCCGAGTGGCGCGCCGCGTCGAGCGCTGCTCGCACCTTGGGCAGCGGGGTCGTCATGCCTGTCGACGTTTCGTTATGTACGATGCAAACCGCCTTGATCATCCGCGCATGGTCGGCTTCAAGCGCCTCTCGGAGCTGCTCCATATTGGCACCCTGGCGCCAGTCAGCCGCGAGTCTGTGAGTCACCAAGCCGTGCGCCGTGGCCATCTTACTCCAGGTTTCCGAAAAATAACCCGATTCCACCATCAGCACGGCGTCGCCTGCGGACAGCAGGTTGGTCAGCGTTGCCTCCCAAGCGGCGTGGCCCGACCCGGTGTACATGAAAAGATGATGTCGGGTCCCGAGGATTCGCTTGAGGCCATCGAGCACCTCGGTGAATACTGGCAAAAAATCCGCATCGTTGAAATCGATGGTCGGCCGATCGATGGCCCGTAGAACGCGATCTGGGATATTCGTGGGGCCGGGGTTGGCAAAAAAATGTCGACCACGGAGAATTTTCCGGGCACTGGCATTCATCGCAGTTATCCTTCTTCCTTTATTTTCACGCGATTATAGGAGTGCGACCCGTAATCACCCGGCCGCCCTCCAATGCACCTCTCACCGGCCGTTTCCGAGATCCTAGAATTGGAGATAGGAATCACACGTCGTTCCGCTGGCTCGATGTCACACGGCGCCGAATTGTCCGCACAAGGCGGCAGCGACGCAAGTGCGTTTAGAGATCTCCCCTGAAGGAAAGTCAGCCAGACCTTTGATTGCTTCTAAGGGTCCCGTCTTGGCAAGTCTTTCCGGGTCAGCCGACGCGGAAAGGCAAGTTTGTGGCAAAGCCAGACATTTGAGATTCTGCCGATTCACGAGCAGGGAACCGCGCAGCCCGCCACTCGAACCCCTGACAAGTCTCCGCATCCGCCATGATTTGACTGCTGTCAAGCAACGGCGGATTCTCTTTCCCGCGCAACTGGCGAGTGCGCTTAACCTGGAAACCTTCCGACGTTCCTCGCGTCAGGTAAAATCGAGTTTGGTCGTTTGGGCCTCGCTTATCACGAGTTTCTTCCCTACCTGCCCGAACGACGAGGCTGGATATGCGTCGTTAGAAGACTGTTTCAACATAGTCCAGCCTCTCGCTCGAAGATCTTGATGATCGCCACGATATCTTCCGCGGCAAATGACGAACATGTCATTTCATAAAGCTGATGAACCAGCGCGGCGATCAAGCCTGGCGAGCGGAATTCATGCATCATGGCTAAAGCCAATCTCAGGTCTTTCTCCCCCATCGCGGCGCTGAAACCGGGCCGGAAATCACGCTCCAAAACTTTTGGAAAGCGTTTGAGGAAGTGGGCTGAACGGCCGCCGCTCTTCGACAGTACTTCGAACAGTCGTTTGGGATCCATTCCTGCCTTGACACCCAATGTGAAAGCCTCGGCGGCGACCGCGACATTGCCCATCGACATTACGTTATTGACGATTTTCACGGTCTTCCCGTCCCCAGGAACCCCCACGTGTTGGATCTCCCCAAGCGAAGTCAACACCCCCTCGGCCGCTTGAATGGCCTCCGGTGCCGCGCCGACAAGAAGGGTCAATTTTCCCGCCAGGGCTTCGGCGGGTCCGCCGCTTACCGGGCAGTCGATGACCGCGATATGCCGCTTCGCCGCCGCCGTCGCGATGTCACGCACTGTTGCCGGCAGGGCGGTGCTAAGCTCAATTACGACGGTGTTATTGTGCATGCGAGCGAGGATATTGCGCTCGCCCGCCAGCACTGACTTCACAGCATTGTCGTCGGGCAGACTGGTGAGAATGAAATCCGCCTCTGCGATGTGGCCGTCGTGTCCCGGCACGATGCCATGGGATTCGGCCGCAGCCTGTGCTGCAACGTCGGGATCGAAACCGGAAACGTGATACCCGCATGCCGTCAGCCGCCGCGCAACCGCCCCACCGAGGACGCCAAGGCCAAAGAAGCAGATCTTCCGCTTAGGCATCGGATCACCTTTCCCGAAAATAGCCGCACAAAAGGAACGCCCGATGGCTGGCGCCTACGGTTCGATGAGGATGGCGGCTTTATTCCGCCGGTTATTCTACCGGTCGCACCAGCCGGCCATAGATGGCAAGTCAGCTGCGTTCGATCGTTGGCGCCCGTCGACGCTGCAATTCATCCGCAATAGGTAGCGCATCCTCGCGTGTCGCGCGCTTCTTAACCCTCCTAAACCAGAAGGCCGTAGATGGACCCGATCGCATCGATACCGGTCTCAGTGTCACCGACGTCGGAAGCTTCCTCCGCTTCGCGCTCGAAATCAAGAACCCCGGCACACTCGTTCCGCCTGGCGGCAAGGCCGCATGCGTCTTCAAGCGCGATATCATGCCCAGCCACGTCAGGAGCAAAGAATGCTGTCGACGGCCTCGCCGCCATGATTCGTAGGGAAAAGAAGTCCCACTCCGGCGTTCAACCCGAGTGAGGGCGCGCGATGCATTTCTGCATTTTTGCAGCGCACAGTGCGCTTCGCCGCCTCCCGACAAAGTAGCCGCTTGGTCGGTTGCCGCCTCGTCAACGAAGTCTACGGCGATACATCCTCGAGCAGCTTGCCCTTGGTTTCCTCGCCTAGCAGCCAAACCGCGAGAACGCCGGCCAGCGCGACAATAGCCACAAATACGAAGGCGCCCCCGGTGCCGAAACGCGCGAGGACCTGCGGGAAGTAGAACGGCGCAATTGCCCCTGCCAACAGCCGTCCTACGCCTTCACTGAAGCCAACGCCCGTACCCCGTACCCGGGTTGGATAGTTCTCGGCGACATAGATTTTGACTGCTGGATCGATACTGATGCCGAAAAAAGACATGGTGGCGCCGATCACGAGCACCAAAATCGGATTTCGAAGGAAGCCAAAGAACAGGGCGCAGACGAGAGCGATCAGGGTGAAACTGATTATCACCGGCTTACGGCCCCAGGTTTCCACCAGATAGGCCTCGACGAATTTGCCGACTATGGAGGAACCGACGATGATGGACGTGAAGATGAACGCAGTGGTGAGGGAGAAGCCCATTCGGCTCACAACCGTAGGCATGAAGAGCTGAATGGCGTAAAAAATGAAAAACGTACTACCGAATGCGACCCAGCACATGATCGTACGTTTGAGATAGGTTTGATCGAAAATAGTCGCGACTGGCACATGTTCATGGCTCACAACCACCGGCCGTGCCGTTTTCCTGTCGACGGGGGGAAGCTTGCGGCCGATGCTCGATTCGACCTTCGCTTCGATGCTGCTCATCGTAGCGTCGGCCTCGCGGTAGCGTCCCTTAATTTCGTACCAGCGGGGTGATTCAGGCAACAGCCACCAGACCAGAGCGACATAGAGAATTGGCGCCCCGCCGAGGATGAAAAAGATGCGCCACCCGACGTCGAGACCCGTCGTTGGAATGATGATCGCGGCAAGGGCTGGCGACACGAAATAGCCCAGTGAAAGGAACGAATCCATCACCCCAGTGAACCTCCCGCGATGGCTGGAGGTAACGAATTCGCTGACCATGGCATAGGGAATGGGGAACATCATTCCCATACCAAGTCCGGCCAGGAAGCGAAGGGCGATCAGCGCGGTGATGCTGTTGGCGAAGGCGGTAAGACCGGTGATAATCGTGTACCAGGCCATGCCGACCATGAGGACCCGCTTGCGCCCGTAACGATCCGCAAGAAAGCCCGTTGGCACGACGCCGATCACGATGCCAACGGCTGTGATCGCGGCAAGCGAGCCGGTTTCCCGAGGCGTGAGATGCCATAGGTTATGCAGCGAGGGCAGAACGACGCCGATAAGACCGATGTCGAAGGCTTCGATCAGCCAAGCGAGACAAGCGATCGTCAAAATTTGGATGTGAAACCCGGACATGGGCAGGCGTTCAAGCCGCTCGGCAATCGCCACGCCCGTTCCTGTCGCCGCTGTTTCCGTCATGGTGGATGGAGTCGTCATGTTTCGCCTTCCTGACTGCGATTTGAATTCAGCAAAGAAGAACGGAGGCTTCGGCCGCAAGGCCGCTACGATAAGAACTCTGATCGAACCCAACCGAGCGTAAACAACCCCTCCGAGACGCCCCGATGTCGCGCCTCGCTGCTGCGGCCAGCCTTCAACCCAGACAGCCACACCGCATCACGGATTATTGTCGAACTTATTCCCGCTTCTTGATCTCGCCCAGCACCGTCTCCGACCCCTTCGGTAAAGGTGCTACGCGCATACCTCCCATCTCACGGCACGAGATTCTCAATATTATTGTTTACTAGCCAGTAGCACTTGTAGGGACGCTTTTCAAGCGCGTTAGGTGGCGCCATTGAAAGTGTCAAACCACATCCAAAGATGAACTTTCACGATCGGCTCGATTTCACGGTCAGCCAGGTGGTGGCGCAAACAACTCGTGCGGTTGGCCAAGACCGCGTAGTTGATGGCTACCAAGGGAGGTCAGCGTGCCGCCATAGGCGCGGGCAAAATCATCGCTCACCACCAACGTCCGATCGAGCGCTTTCGCGACACCCTCGATACGGTTTACCAGGTTAACCGCTGGGCCGACGACCGTGAAATCGAGTCGGTCAGCAGCGCCGATATTACCGTAAATCACCGTGCCGTAATGAAGCGCAACAACGATTTCGATCGGCTCTTCATCCGCAAGCAACGTCTCTTCGTCCATGGCACCGACCGCCTTCAGCGCTTGTGCCGCAGCCGCCAAGGCGTTTGCTGTCGCTTTCGCCGCCTCCTCCGGGTTAGCTACGGGAAATATCGCGAGCAGGCCGTCGCCAATGAACTTCAGAACTTCGCCTCCATGAGCCACGATCGCACGCGCCTGAAGATCAAACAGCCGGTTCAGCAGGGCGATCATGCGTTCACCCGGGAGATAGTCCGATAAATGCGTAAAGCGGCGGAGATCGGAGGACCATAGCACGGCTAAAATCGCCTCCCCGGCCCCTCGGCGAATCTGACCAGCTAAAACTTTATCCCCAGTCTGCGGACCGAGATAGGCCTTAAGCACATTTTCCGCGATCCGCCGCTGACTATGCATATCGGCGACCACCGATAGACGTTCAGAAATCCACGTCAGCGCCTTGATCTCATCGTCAGAAAAGCCTCCCGGACGATTGCAGACATAGGCCGCCATGTAGCGATGACCCCCGAAAGCGCTGTTAACGGGGAGCGCGTAATAATCAGTCGCCCCCACGGCCCGTAATTCATGCAAGATGGGAAAGTCGCATTCGGCTGTCGGCCCATCGAGGCGCCGGCGCAAAATTTCGCCTCCGCGCTGAACGCGCGCAACCGGATTTATCTCATAGGGAAACAGATTCACCACCTCGTGCGTAATCATAATCTCTCGGGTCGTCCCGGTCGTGCGCCACCATAGGTAGGTGTTCCCCACGAATTGTGGATGAAGGGTGCCACCGTGAAGACTGACCCGCAAAAGCGGCAAACCGGCTGCGTTCAGACGCCAAGCATATTCGTCGATGGCGCGGACACAGGACTCCACCAGCCGCGCTCCGCTAATCAGCCACTCGGCAATCTCCGGGATGGTATCGTGCGACGGCCGCTCTGCGAACGGGCGTTCAACAACGGCGGTCGTAATGACATTCTCCCCCTCGACGAGCACAGGGGGCCTCGGCGGCACCTTGTCGTCCACCTGTTTGCCCTTTTTTCCATGAGCCTCATAAAATAAGTCGGCTTAGGGCGACGGACAACTGCGGGCTCGGGTCGTGAATGAGATTTTTAATGCGCCTCGGCGGGCGATCTTGTCTGCGTGACGACTTTCTGCATGAACGGCACAAGAAGGGTCGCGACGACGAAGGCAATCATGATGGCTCGAAAGGCATCGGCATAAGCCAGCGTCGATGCCTCACGATAGGCGAGCGCGCGGAGCGATTGGAACGCGGCCTCATGGCCGGCGCCGATCGAACCGAGGATCAAGCTGTAATGTTCGCTCATTGCCGTCAAAAAGCGTTCCATTGGGACATTGGTCGGGGTCAGATTAGAAGCGATATCAAGAAAATGGCGGCTTGTTTGATCGTTGAGCACCGCGCCACAAAGCGCAATGCCGACCGCGCCGCCTAAATTCCGCATCATATTGAACAAACCACTCGCGTATTTCAGCCGCTCCGCGGATATCGCGCCGAGGCCAAGGGTAACGCTGGGCGCCACGGCGAAGACCTGAGGAAAGCCGCGCAGGATTTGAGGCACCAGCAACTGCGCACCGCCCCAGTCGTGCGTGATGAAGCTATAAGCCCACATCGCCAACCCGAAGGAAGCGAGGCCGAACATCATCAACCATCGTAAGTCGCAGCGGCGGCCAAGCGCGATATAGACCGGCACTCCGACCAGCGAGGCAAGTCCTGTCGGAAAGACGGCGAGACCTGTCTGCCAGGCGGAAAATCCGCGCACGTAGCCGAGAAACAATGGTGTCAAATAGATAGTCGAGAAAATGCCGATTCCCGTAACAAAGGAAAGAATGCAGCCGATCGTGAAATTACGGTTTGTCAGGGCGCGCAAGTCAACAACCGGATTAGCGTAGGTTAGAGTTCGCACCACAAACAAGAGGCCACTAATTGCAGAAACGATCGCACACGTGCGAATTGTTAAATCTCCAAACCAATTCCAGCGCGCGCCCTCCTCCAACACGTACTCAAGAGTTCCGAGCGCAATCGCCATCAGGACGATGCCAGGATAATCGGCCCCTTTCAGTAACGACGGTTCAGGTCGGTCGATATCAACGAGCGCGGCGACGCCGAGGGCAACGCCAAGCCCCGGCAAGAGATTGACATAGAACAGCCAATGCCAATTCATCATGTCGGTGATCCAGCCGCCCACCACCGGGCCGAGCATCGGCGCGATCGAAGCAATGGAGCCGATCACCGCCGCGGCATAGACCCGCCGCCAGCCCTCGAAATAATGAAAGGACGAGGTGAAGACGGTTGGGATCATCGACGCCCCAAGCATCCCTTGAAGGGCACGAAAGGCGATCATGCTCTGGATGCTCCAAGCGACGCCGCACAACATGCTCGCAAGGGTGAAGCCGAATGCCGAGACAAAGAACAACCAGCGGGTCGACATCACTCGTGTCAGCCAACCGGAGAGCGGAATCATCACGATCTCCGCGATCAAATAGGCGGTCTGTACCCAGCTGATCTGATCTTCTGCCGCCGACAGCCCGCCCCCGATCTGCTGCAGCGATGAGGCGACGATCTGGATATCGAGCAACGCGATGAACATGCCGACGCACATGACAGCGAACGGCAAAATATGGCGGGCCGTAAGCGGCGTTTCGGTCATTAAGGGCCTGCCGGCCGCGTATCGATGCTTACCGTCGTCGACAGCCCGGGGCGCAGCATGCCGAGCACAGCGGCCTTCCCCTCAAGGGCGATGCGGACCGGCACCCGTTGTACGATCTTCGTGAAGTTGCCGGTTGCGTTCTGCGGCGGAATCACGCTGAAGATCGCTCCCGCCGCGGGGGCCAAGCTCACCACGTGGCCATAAAACGTGCGTCCGGGAAGGACATCAGCAACGATGGTCGCGGAGTCGCCAGGTTTGATATGGGCGAGTTCGTCTTCCTTGAAGTTCGCGTCGACCCAAAGTCCCCGTGCCGGTACGATCGAAAGCAGGTACGTACCTGCGGTAACGTAGGCGCCTACTTGAGCCGACCGGTTGCCGACATAGCCATTGATTGGAGCGCGGACCGTTGTATAGCTAAGGTCGAGTTGTGCGTTTTGCAGCACGGCCTCCGCGGCGGCGAGGTTGGCGCGGGCGGCGGCGGTTTCGCTGCCTAGAACGGCAAGTTGCTGCCTCGATGCCGCGAGAGTCGCCTTTGCCGAAACCACGGCGGCTTGAGCGGCACGGTCGGTAGCGAGAGTTTTCTGGGCCGCTTGGCGCGAGCCAGCCTCCGAATGTGCCAGCTTCTCGTAGCGAACGTCGTTCTCGGCGGCGAAGACAGCAGTGGCCCGCTTCGCAGCGACATGTGCCGCGGCACGTCTGATCAGAGCTTGTTGGAGAATATATCTGGCATGCACATCTGCGAGCGCCGCTTCGCGCTGTCTGACCACGGCCTCGGCGTGTCGCAGCGTCGTCCGGAAGTCGCTTCGGTCCAAACGGACTAGTGGCTGCCCGGCTCGCACATATTGATTGTCGGTAACGAGGATTTTGGCGACAAAGCCAGAGACGTGCGGCGCAATCGGTGTGACGTTACCGCCGACATAGGCATCATCAGTACTCTCGACAAAGCGCGCCACGGTCCACCAGCGGTAACCGTACCAGGCCGCGGCGAGGCCAAGCACAATGCCGAGGCCGAGAATGGCAAGTTGCCGGCGTGAGGGCACGCGGATTCGGATGCCACCATCTGCCGCCGCCTCCCGTCCGATGACCGAGTTGGTCACGATACGTCCGCCGCCGATCCGCCATGGAGCCTGGTGTGGCGTCGGCGGGTCCGCTCGTCGGCCGCAGGGCCAGGCGCGGTGTGAAACCGCGGTTCGGCAAGCGGCTTGCCACTCCGCCGATCGATCAGGATCGGATCGGCCGGACGATTGGTTTTGCTGTCGATCAGAACCACGCTCGGCCCTTCTGGGGCGAAGTTCCGATTACCCCAGGCGAGCAACGCCCAGAGCACTGGCCGGAAGTCCTGTCCGACCTTGGTCAAGAGGTATTCATCCCGTGGCGGACGTTCGCTGTAGCGTCGACGTTCAAGCAGTCCCGATTCGACCAGTCCGTTGAGCCGACGCGTAAGCATGTTGGGCGCAATGCCAAGACTTTTCTGGAACTGGTCGAAGCGAGTGAGCCCTTGGAACGCATCACGCAAAATCAGGATGCTCCACCACTCACCCACGCGTTCAAGGCTGCGGGCGATCGGACATTGCATATTGCCAAAGTTCTTGCGTCGCATCGGGCTTATCACCCCATTGCTTTCATCATGATAGTTATGTAGCGTAGAGACTATCATAATGCAATTGACATTGTCAGGTGCCGACGAAAAAGGAGCCAAGTCATGACAAAACAAGGGGTATCGTCGACCGCCGGTGAACAGGGTGATGTCCCGCCCTCGGGAAGCACGTCGCCCGGACTTTCCGGTTTAGCCCAGCTGCGCGCCCTTCTTGCAACCACCGACCGGCCCGCGATGGCAGAGACCCTTGGTTTTGACCTTGCCGAAGTTGAGGAAGGGCGCGCGGTCTTCGCGGGCACGCCGGACCGCCGCCTTTACAATCCGCTCGGCACGGTGCATGGCGGCTATGCCGCAGCCCTGCTTGATTCAGCCTGCGGCTGTGCGGTTCATTCGCGACTGGCGCCGGGTCAAGCCTATACCACGCTTGAGCTCAAGATCGCCTACCATCGCGCGATTACCGCAGAGACCGGCCTGGTGCGTGCTGAGGGCGCGGTCGTTTCCCTTGGCCGGCGCGCGGCCTTCGCCGAGGCCCGCTTAACGGATGCCTCGGGCCGGCTTTACGCCAGCGCGACCTCGACGCTTCTGATCATGTCCTCCTGACTCGGCGGGCGCGGCATCGCGCCAAGCCGATACCAACACACGCCCCAAACGCGGCCATTGCAGGAGGCCTGTCTGAGCAGTCCGGTCCATTCCTCCACCTTACATGGCGCGTCGCCCGCTTGGATGGCCGGTGAGATCACGGAATTGAAGAGAGGAGAGCACCTTCGCACGCGGTATAAGGATCAAATTAAACCCTGGCGCACCTTCGGCTCATGCCCGCCGCAAGCACACGCCAGGGAGCCGCGGGGCTCGCAATGAAGTCGCCCCAGCTCGGGCATCAGTCACCGCGCGACTTTACACTGAGGAAATCACAACCAAAGTTCGTTTTATCAGGGTGAAGTGACGGGAGGGAGCGCGAATTCCCGGTGCCGGCCTAAGCACCAATAGGCTGGCTCAGTTCATCCCAATTGCCGAGATTATCCTCCCACCGCACCTTGATCGTATCGCCAGCCTTGCCACCCTTGACTTTGAAAGCAAGAAAAGGGTCATCGGACGAGCCAATACTGAGATTACTCATCACTACCGGCTTGCCATTGAGTGATACGGTGACGATCTTGACGAATTTCTGCGGCTTTTTGACCTCGAGCACCCTGGTCTTAAGATTTAGCACCAAACCAGTGGCGATTTTATAGTTTATCAGCATCTCGATCTTCGTCACCGCCCCGTCCACACGAGCCCGCATCCGGATAGTGCCGTGTTTGCGTGTCATCGGTTCCCCCTCAACCGCCGCAACCGCCGATCGTCACTTTGACGAGCGCCTTACCACCGTACAATCTCCCATCGGCGGTTTTGACCACTCCCATGACCTCTTGCGTTCGGCTCAACCGAATGCGCGTCGAGACAAATGGCAGCACGCCCGCGGCCAGTTCATACTCAGAGTTCAGGGGAAACGGATTATTTTCGGCAAAAATACTGATCGAAACTACGTTGGGCAGGTCCGATTCCACACTCACCGGGACTACGGCGCCGTTCTCCGCAAGTTTCGGCGCGGTTATCGTAACGTGCCTCATCTCGATCATGCCGCCGCCGTCTACAAGGCTGATCGCTTGCTGCTGATCGCGGGTCTGAAAAGCTGCCTCGGGCCAAGCCGCAAACGCGGCTTTTGACAACGGGCCTGCTTCCATTACAAGCATGAATGCAGCCCACGATGCGGCCCCCTTTAGTACGACTCTGCGGCGCGGATCCATGGCCGAGGATTCTCCCTACATCTGCTTTCGGTATGCTTCACTCTTTTGCCCATGCTGGGACCGCTCTACCTGCTCTGCTTGAACGCCGCGTCTGACGACGTCGCGTCAGAAGAGAGATTCACGGGACCGAGAATTTATTCCTTCGGTTGCCTCATGAATTGACGTAGACCCAACCCTCCTCCAGGCGCTTCACCACCTCTTGCACGGCTGAAGGCGCTATTCTCACCCCTTTGAGCAGGGACAGTCGCTGTCCTTGCTCATGCAAGGCTTCGAGGGTGCCGCCGCAAGCTACAACCTCCAAATTAGGATAGGCTCGCATCAACTTCGCGAATTCATGGCTATAAGGAAAATAGCCGGTCTTAAGAAACTCGAGTGCCATGCCGTTGACGATCACTTCGACCTGCAGGCCACTGCCGCGGTAGCGCTTGAGCAAGGCACGAGCACGCTGGAGCGTGGTATCTGCATCCTGGCCGCGAAAAGACTCGAGGTGTAGCAGCACGCCCGGCGCACGAATCGCCGGCGCGGCAAGTCGCACGCCGCCGAGCGCCGCAAGTTGCTGATCGAGCCGGGCCCCTCCGCCACGTACCGACCAGCCGACACCGAACGCCAATCCAATCAGCATCAGCGCCGCTACAGCCCCGAGAGCGAACCGCAGCCCCATGCCGACCGCCTGCGGTGACCGTCTCGTGGGTCGATTCGGCACATGGGGCACGTGCTCGAAGGCGGCACGCACCAGCTCCTTCAGTTCGCCGATCTCGGCCGCTTCATTGCGACGTTTTGGATCGCGCGCAAGCTCCTCGAGCAGGGCAGTGCGCTCATAAACGTCAAGCTCCCCATCGACATATGCGTTGACGCGGACCTCATCCTGCAGGGGTAGCATGGCCTAACTCTCCTGAACGACAAGCCGAAGCCGGGGCCACGCGGGCTCGGTGGCCGGCGTCGCGGTTATCAAGTCACGCAATGCCTGCCGCGCCCGATACAGCCTGCTCATGACGGTCCCGATCGGGACATTGAGGATATCCGCCACCTCGGCGTAGCTGCAGCCATTCAAGTCGATGAGAGTAATGACCTGGCGTTGTCCGAGTGGCAATTTGCAAATCGCGCTACGGACTTGACGCACAATTTCGTTGCGCTGGGTAGCACTTTCAGCGGTTTCTGCTCGATCTACGATCCCTTCATGCGCCAGCACGATTTCTTCGAATGGCTCGTTCGGACGCTGGCCGCGCAGGTGGCTCAGAAAGCAGTTGTGCAGGATCGCATATAACCAGGCTTTAAATTTCCCGACATCCTTGAGCTGGTGGAGGCGGCTGAGGGCTCGCAGCATCGCCTCCTGCGAAAGGTCAGCGGCCAGTGCTGCGTCGCAACACCAACTATAAGCCATGCGGTAAAGGCGCCGGTGTTCATCAGCCAGCAGTTGCACGAGCGCCGGAGCTGGTTCCCGAGCTTCCATCATTTTCCTCCCGACGTGCGGTTCTTTGTTTTTCCCGCTTTTTTTATACTTAGATGCGACAGCCTGCCGAAATATTCCAATTTTCGAATTTTTTTCACAAGACGGAAAATGCGCAGGCCGGGCCCTTCTTACCGGTCACGGACCGATGCCGACTTCGAAGTTTGAATGCTTGCCCGGTCTTTTTTGGGGCACTACGGAATATCGTGACGGTCTCGATCGTCTTACACCTAGATAGTCAACCTGAGGTGCACACAGGATAATTCCCCGCATGATTGCTTCCCGGCGCTCGTTTCTTCGTATGCTGGCCGCGGCAAGTGCCGCCGGGTTTCCCGCCGCCCGCCTCCTCGCCGCCCCCCCCATCACGCTTGATAAGCTTTACGAAATCCCCGACTACGGCAACGTCACACTTCTGCACATCACCGACACCCATGCCCAACTCAATCCCGTATGGTGGCGTGAACCGGACACCAACATCGGCGTCGGAGAGATGCGTGGTCATCCGCCGCACCTCGCCGGAGGCTACGCCGAACGGTACTACCGCATCGCACCAGGGAGCGCCGAATCCTATGCAGTTGATTGCCTTTCCTTCGACGAGCTTGCGCATCGCTTTGGCCGTGTCGGCGGCTTCGCACAGATCGCCACTCTGGTCAAACGCTTCCGAGCCGAGCGCCCTGGCAAGGTTCTCCTCCTCGACGGCGGCGACAGCTGGCAAGGCTCTGCAACCGCATTATGGACCAAGGGTGCGGATATGGCTGGGGCGCAGAACCTCCTTGGCGTCGACGCCATGGTGGGACACTGGGACTTCACCTACGGTGAGCAGCGGGTCAAGGAGATCATCAAGAGCGAAATCCACTTCCCATTCATCTCCCAGAACGTCTTCAGCCAGCCGTGGGGCGACCCTATATTTCCGCCCTACGTCATGCGCGAGGTCAGCGGGCGCGCCATAGCGATCATTGGACAGTCGTTTCCCTATACACCAATTGCCAACCCGCAGTATCTCATCCCAAATTGGAGCTTTGGCATCCATGCCAGAAACCTGCAAAAGGTGATCGATGAATGCCGCGAGCAACGTCACGCCGATTGTGTGGTGCTGCTTTCGCATAACGGCGCTGATGTCGACATCAAGCTTGCCAGCGAAGTAAAAGGCATCGACATCATCCTCGGTGGACATACCCATGACATGATGGGACCACGTCCTTACGTCGTTGGCAGCACGGTGATCGTTAACACCTCGACCAACGGCAAGGTGCTGGCGCGCTTCGATCTCGACGTCGGCCGTGGTCGGCTACGGAGTTACCGATTCTACTATCTGCCGATTTTCGCCAACGAAATTAGCGAAGACCCCGAGATGGCGGCCTATATCCGCCGGGTGCGAGCGCCTTACCAAGCGCGGCTCGCCGAGCCACTCGCCGTCACCGAAAGCCTGCTCTACCGGCGGGGCAACTTCAATGGCCCCTTGGACCAGCTGCTCGTGCAGGCGCTGATGGAGGAGATGGATTGTGAGGCTGCGTTCTCACCGGGCTTTCGCTGGGGTCCATGCAAGCTGGCGGGCGAGACCATCACCTTTGAGGACGTCATGGCGCAAACCGCCATTACCTATCCCCAGGTGACGGTAACCTACTACACCGGGGCGCAGGTCAAAAGCATCATGGAGCAAATAGCGGACAATCTCTACAACAAGGATCCGTACTATGTGCAGGGCGGCGACATGGTCCGGGTCGGCAACGTGGAATATGTTATTGATCCGGCGGCAGGATATCCAAACTATATCCGGGATCTTCGCATTGGCGGCAAGCCGGTCGAACCTAGCCGCAAATACAAATTCGCAGGCTGGGCGTCGGTAACCGCACCGGTGGAAGGCAAACCGGTATGGGAGGTCTACGCGCGCTGGCTTAAGCGCCAGAAGCACGTCCGCGTCGAACGGATCGATCTGCCTCGTCTGAGCAGTGATATGAGGGGCAATCCCGGAATCGCCTATCCCGCGACCTACGGA
The DNA here is from genome assembly GCA_046705265.1 of Ferrovibrionaceae bacterium. GTDB lineage: Bacteria > Pseudomonadota > Alphaproteobacteria > Ferrovibrionales > Ferrovibrionaceae > JAJYTL01. The sequence continues at coordinate 48,573 of JBJKQL010000067.1, read as the reverse complement.
ATATGAACTAATGAGAGCTTGGCCAACCTTAATCCGGGCGAGCGTCACCATGAACCGCATGATCAAGGTTGCTCTCATCGCCGCCGCCGTTCTGTTCCCTGCCGGGGCCCGTGCGGCGCCCTTGAACGACGCCGACGCGCGGCACGGTCGGCATGAAGCGAAGGCCGTATTCATGATCGACCTCAACAATCCGGGCAAGCTCACGCATGTGTTGAAGGTCGTCGAGGAAACCGACACCGGCCTGGCCCAGCAGGGCGCAATGCCCCACCTGATTGTTGTCTTGATCGGTCCTACGGTCGCGTTTCTGGCCAAGGATCGGCGCGGCATCTCATACATGGAGCAATCGGTCGTCGCTCATATTCAGAGCGAAGTGAAAACGCTGATCCAGTTGGGAATTCGGTTCGAGGCCTGCGGAGTTGCGCTCAAAGGCATGGATGTTCAACCAAGCGACGTCATCGCCGCGGTGCATCCTGTTGGCAACGGCGATATTTCCGCCATCGGTTACCAGGCTCAAGGCTGTCAACTCGTGCCGATCTATTGAAACTCGTTATCGGCCCATTCAATTACGCAAACAAGGGAGGGAAATCGTATGTCTGCCACATCCTGGGTCCGTACTGTCGCCGCACTGGCACTCGCCGCCAGCCTTTTGGCCTCCGCCCCGGCCAAGGCCGAGAATTGGAACCTCTATAAGCATTGGAATTTTTCCAAGATCGCCTTCATCCACGACCTGCCGTTCGCACAAAAGAAAATCGTCCTGCAAGTGTCTGAAGCCGATCCCGCTCGGTGGAATCTTGCGCTCAACAACGCCAGCAATCTGCTCCAATATTGGGGCCAGGGGAAGATCCGGATCGTGATCGTCACCTATGGACCCGGCCTAAAAATGCTGTTCGCGAAAACGCCGGTCTCGATCCGCATTCAAAGCCTCGACGCCGAAGGTGTAGAGTTCGACGCCTGTCACCAGACGATGCTGAAGTTCAAGCGCAAGACCGGGCATCTTCCCGCCCTCGTGCCGCAGGCCGCCGTGGTTCCGGCCGGCGTCGTGCGGCTGATGCAACTCGAGGAAGCCGGTTTCGACTACGTGAAGCCGTGACGGGTCGAGGCGTGGAAAGAAAATGCGCGCTCGCTGGCTGACACTTTTTGTTGCAACACTCGGGCTGGCAGGTTCCGGAGCACCGGCAAAGGACCTTCCCCGCTTTCCGGGCCTGACAAGCATTCCGATCCCAAAGCAGTACGGATACGGCGGTTTTTTCGCGAAACATCATCCAGTGCGGATTGTTTTCGGCGTAAGCGACCCGGACCGCCAACTGCCCGAGACTTTGACAAACGCGGCCTATGTCATCCGCGATTTGAGAGCACGCTCGCTCCCTTACGATATTCAGATCGTGCTTTATGGCAATGCCGTCCGAGCCGCGAACGTCTTCGGGCAACGCTATTCGGGAGACGGGCCCCTCCTCCAAGCCCTCGCCAAGAAAGGGGTGGCATTCCGCGTCTGCTACAATTCTCTGGCAACCCTGCATATCGATCCGTCAAACGTCTATGGCTATATGAAAGTGATACCGGCGGGGGTGCTCCAAATCGTCAAAAAAGAGATGCAGGGTTATGCCTATATCTCCAATCACTGAAGGGTCAAAAAGTTCTGTTTCACAAAGCCACCGACGCCAAGCGATAGAGGTTTTTGACATGCTACGACGCACCGTTTCCCATGGTCTTCTTGCATTGCTTCTGGTGTTCGTTTTCTTGCCGTTACGATCGACACTTCGTGCGCAGCCGAATACATTCAGCGGTGGTATTGCAACGACGGTCGTCGAAATGCCGCTGGCCAAGGGCGTCAGCATCGATGACGCGATTTCTTCCATGAAATTGCGGGCAAGCCTGCTCAATCTGAAGCTGGTGTCGCATCAGCCGGTTTCTAAGCAGCTCAAAGCCTCCGGCCTTAAGAACGTGCGGCGCCTTGAAATCTATCAATTCTGCAATCCGGTGACTGCGTACCACATGGTGAGCTTCAATATCGCCTATGCCGCCTATCTGCCCTGCCGTATCGCCGTTCTGGAAGACAAGCGCGGCAAAGGATGGCTGGTCATGCTTAACCCCGAGCTTCTGCTGTCGCCGGACATGCCGGCAAGCCTCAGGAATGAGGCTGAAGCGGTGATCGGAGACCTGAAACAGATCATGAAAGCCGGAGCCGAAGGCGCATTATAAACGGACAGCACGAAACCGCAGGAATACCAGGCCATGCTCACGCATCTCATTAGCATCGTCCGCTGCAGTCCGCGTCCGTCGCAGGCTTCGATGACATGCACTGCACCGACCTAGAGGGGGAAAGATCATGCCCGTAATCCCTGGCGGGATCCGTCGTACTCTCGTCATCGCGGTCGCGGCACTCGCGGTAGGTACCGCTTATGCGGCCACTCCGGCTGACATCGCGATTGGCAAGCGGATCGCTTTTTCCCGTAAGGAAGGCAACTGTATTGCCTGCCATAGCCTGCCTGGCGCGGCCATGCCCGGCAACGTCGGGCCGCGTCTTGGGCCATGGATCAAGACCGTGTTTCGAACCAAGCACGAATTGACGCACTATCTCTATGATCCTCAAGGCAAGATCCCGCATGTCGTCATGCCGGAATTCGGCAAAAATGGTGTACTGACCGAAAAGCAACTGCAGCAGGTCGCTGATTACCTCTGGTCGCTGAAACGCTGAGGGGAGAGCGTCTATGAGACGAGTTATACTTTTTGCCGCCTGCGTCGTTACCATTTGCGCTTCTGCCGGCCTAGTTGCAGGGGCCGTGCCATCCAAGGCAGGCAAGTGGTGGAAGCTGGGTGAACCCTCCGCGGCACCGGCGAAGACGCGAGCCGAGATCGCGCGCTTCTATCGCAGACTCTTTCCCAGCCTTCGGCTGCAGGATTATGCGCTCGGCAGCGGCGCCTTGAGCAAGGAACTCCGTCAGCAAGACGAGCAGCTTGCCGCTTTCAGCCCTGCCGGATTCGCGCTCGACAAAGGAGCCAAGCTCTGGCGCCAACCCTTTCCCGACGGCAAAACCTACGCAAGCTGCTATCCCGATGGAGGCAAAGGCGTAGCGGCGCGATATCCTTATTACAGCGAACGACAGCACGGCGTGGTGACGCTGCCAATGAGTCTCAACGCCTGCCGGTCGGAGCACGGTCTCAAGCCGCTGCCCTATGGAAAGCCCGAGATCGTCGCGCTTGAGACCTATCTGGCATCGCTGTCGAACGGTTTGCCCATCGCAGTCAAGGCCGACTCGCCAGGGGCCATTAGAGCATTCCAGGCCGGGCAGAAGTTTTTCTTCAAGAGCCAAGGACAGCTCGGCCTCGCTTGCGCCAGTTGTCACCTCGGCGCGGTCGGCCACTACTTGCGCGCGCAGCTCCTCTCCCCCGCGCTCGGCATGCCGACGACATTTCCCAAATACCGTATGAAGTGGGGCAAGGTCGGAACGCTGGATCAGCGCTTTCGCGGCTGCCAGAAAAAAATCCGCGCCAAGCCGGAACCCTTCGAGAGCATGCATTATCGGAACCTTCAGTTCTTCCTCGCTTATGTGAGCGATGGCATCAAGATCAAGGTTCCCGGCAACGGTCCCTGAGCGCCGCGAGCGCCATGACTCTAGGGCCTTCCCTCTGATCGCAATCCACTGGCGGACGTGACGCTTACCCGCAGCTTGATATAGACTCATCCCTTGTCGACGAGGGCCTAAGCGCGAAAAGACGGATGGGACGCAAAGCTGGAAGCGCCGATCTACCACTCCATGGTGGGCACGTGCCGAAATGGCTCGCCGATCGCATGACCCGGCTTGGCACGGTGATAAGTGAAGCGATCGTTCATCATTACGGCCGCGACGAATTCTTGCGCCGTCTCGCCCACCCCTTCTGGTTTCAGTCCTTCGGCGCGGTGATGGGAATGGATTGGCACTCTTCCGGCATCACCACAAGTGTGATCGGCGCGTTGAAGCGCGGCCTCACGCCGCTTTCGGCCGAGCTTGGCATCCATGTCTGTGGCGGTCGTGGCCGATATTCGCGGCAAACGCCAGCCGAACTGGTCGCGGTTGGAAATCGGGTGGGTATCGATGGCTCGGCGCTCGCAAGCGCCAGTCGGATGGTTGCCAAGGTTGATAGTGCCGCAGTGCAGGATGGCTTCAACCTCTACCTGCATGGCTTCATTGTTACAGATGACGGCAAATGGACCGTCGTCCAACAGGGGATGAACGAAGGCCGCCGGCAGGCTCGGCGATATCACTGGCTCTCAGAAGGTCTGAAAAGTTTTGTCGAAGCTCCACATGCCGCGATCGATGGCACCGGGCAGGGTGAGATCGTCAATCTCACCGATCGGCAAGCCGAGGCGTCCCGCCGTGGCCAAGTCGACGTCCTGCAATCCATGGGACCGGACCGCATCGTCCGCACGCTTTCGAGCCTAAAAGGTCAACCTTCGGAGACCAAGCCGGCCGCCTCAGATCAGCTCATTCTGCCGCATCTCGTGATGCCGGCCCATCATGAAGTCCGTCCGAGCGATGTTCTTGCTCCGCGCCTTCATGCCTCTCTAACGGCAGCGGCGGATCGCGGTCCTACCGATTTTGCCGATCTCCTGCTCATCCCCGGTGTCGGCGCAAGGACGGTGCGCGCTCTTGCGCTGGTCGCCGAGGTCGTGCATGGCGCCCCCTATCGTTTCACCGATCCGGCACGTTTTTCCTTTGCCCATGGCGGTAAGGACAGAAATCCCTTCCCGGTGCCTCTAAGAGTTTACGACCAGACCATCCAGGTTCTGAAATCCGCCATCCGGAACGCCAAGCTCGGACGCGAGGAGCAACTCACTGCGCTCAAGCGGCTCGATGACCAGGCACGGCAAATCGAACGCCAAGCGTCAGCGCCGATGATCGAAACGCTGATCGCCGAAGAGCAGAGACTTTCTCACGCCTATGGCGGACGGAGCGTTTTCGGCTGGGAGCCAGCGCCTGGGAAGATTGCTCAAGCAGCCGGCACGGCCTCGATCTCGAGCAGAGAATCGCGATCACAGAGCTTCGACACGTCGACCAGGGTCGCTGCTGGCGCCGCATGCCCATGCGTCATCATGCGGGTCCTCCCCAAGGAGCGAACCTAGCCACTATCGTCGATCATTAATGTTATGTGCGAAAATCAAGCCCGGCGGCTAGTGGCGGCGCAAGCCGTATTCTGTCCTCACTTCATCCCCTTGGGCTAACCCGCCGATTCTGCGTCTGGCTTCAACGCCAACAAACCTCTTAGACAGAGTTCCATGGATCCGGCCCACAAGGAGGAGGAAACCGACTTTTCGTCGATTCCCCTTTGTACGGCCAGACCCATGGTGAGGCCGATCAACGTGGTCGCGAGCTCGACGGGCGAAACCGGAGGCGCAACGCCTGAGCGCGCGAACAAGGCTCCAATGAGTTCAGCCATTGCCTCACGCTGCTCTGCATAAAGCGCAGCGCAGGCGCCTACATAAGGTGATCCCCGCCCGACTTGCGTAAGAAATTCAACCGTCACGAGGGAAAATTCCAATATCTCGGCGTTGCTTTCATAGAAGCTGCGCACCGCCTTGAGCAGGGCGTCCATCCCTTCGACGCGTTCGAGGACGCCTCGCACATTCTCCAGGTTGTCTTTGAACTTTCGCTTTAATAACTCGAGAAACAGAGCTTCCTTGCCATCGAAATTCGAATAGATGGCTCCCTTTGAATATCCTGCCTCGTCGGCGACCTTATCGACACTGGCTCGGATGTACCCATCCTTCAGGAACACCCGCTTGGCGGCATCAAGCAAGCGTTCGCGGGTTTGGGCTTGGCTCTCGGCGCGGCTCAGACGTGACAATTGCACCACCCCTGGTTTCGAGCCGCGGTCGACTTCAATGCGCGCATCTTGGGCTTCAACTCTCCATTGACAACCACAGGCATTCAGATAACAATGGTATCCTGATATTGTTAGTATCTTAATAGGGGTTTTGGGTGATTTGTCAATCACGAGTAAAGAGCGGACCATGAGACGCGATGGTCGTTGCGAAAAGCGCTGTGTCGCCACTGGACGGGCTGACGTCATATGACCCGCCGCGGCGAGCGCCTGATTTCGCGCTACCGAACGCTGGCCTTCTAGCGGTGATCCCATGGGTTGGGGCCGCCACGCGATCTGGCGGCGGCTCCGCTGTCACCACGCGCTTGCCGCCGCTTCATTTGTTCACCATTTGGGTACGGTTCGACACTCGGTCGACCTCACCGCTGATACCAGACTGCGCTCGCGAAAAAGCGATAACCGCCCGACATCGAGCAAGAGGGTGCCGGAGCTGGACACGAGGCAATCCGGCAACTAGGCAACCGTCCGGCGGTAGCCGATGGTGACGTGCTGGATTGCGAGTCCGACTTCGAGGGGTCGCTGGAAGGAGGCAACGGGATGGCAAGTGACGGGACAAGCCAAGCGGAAAAAAGCACACCGAATGGCCACCGACGTAAGCGGATACTCGCCAGTCTCGCCTTAGTACTCGTGCTCGGCGGCCTCAGTTATGGTGCCTATTGGTTTGTCTACGGACGCTGGCACGCCAGCACTGACGATGCGTATGTCCATGGCAATATCATTACCGTCACCCCTCGGGTTTCGGGCACGGTTGTTGCGATCGGTGCCGACGATACGGACTATGTGCGCAAAGGCGACCTTCTCGTCCTTCTTGACAATGCCGATGCCAAAGTTGCTCTGGCAAGCGCCGAGGCCAATCTCGCCGAAACCGTGCGCAATGTCCGCGAACTTTTCGCCAATGTGCGAGCGTTGGAAGCCGAAGTTGCCGCCCAGCAGGCTGCCCTGACACAGGCGGGGCGTGACTACGCGCGAGACCAGAGGCTGTTCGCGGCGAAAGACCTCTCTGAACAAGAGTACCAACATGCGCAAACGACATTGCGAACCGACCGCGCTACACTCGCCGCGACACAGGCGAAACTGCGCGCATCACAAGCCGCTGTAGCGGGAACAACGCCCGAAAATCATCCGCTGGTACGAGAGGCGAAAGCGCGGGTACGGAATGCCTGGCTTGCGCTGGCGCGCACCAAAATTCTCGCCCCAGTCTCGGGATTTGTCGCCGATCGCAACGTTCAGCTTGGCGAACGGGTACAGCCGGGCCAGTCCCTGCTCGCAGTTGTTCCGCTCAATCAGTTGTGGATAGACGCCAACTTCAAAGAGACTGAACTTTCGGGAATGCGCATCGGCCAACCGGTCATCGCGACCTCCGACCTTTACGGAAGTCGCGTGTCCTACAAAGGACATGTCGTCGGCCTCGGCGCCGGTACCGGCGGCGTCTTTGCCCTCTTGCCACCGCAGAATGCCACTGGAAACTGGATCAAGGTGGTTCAACGACTGCCGGTCCGCGTCGCTCTTTCTCCTAGCCAGCTGAAAAAGCATCCTCTCAGGCTCGGGCTGTCGATGAATGTGACCGTAGACACGCATAATAGAAGCGGCCCCGACCTCGCGACTGCACCTGCTAAATGGCCGGCCTATTCGACCTCAGTCTATGCGGCAACGTTTCATGGCATCGACGCCGTCATCGCCCGCGTCGTGCACGAAAACGAAGCGCTGCCGATCGATCCCGGTTATCTCGCCAACGGTAGGTGACGGTGAGCGACGCTTTATCCGCAGCGCCACTGCCGGTGCGTTCCGGGGTTAGTCCCTGGGTAATCGCGCCCGTGGTCGCGCTCGCCGCATTCATGGAAGTACTCGATATCTCCATCGCCAACGTTGCGCTCGATCACATCGCCGGTGCGCTTTCGGTCTCGATCGACTCGTCGACCTGGGTCCTCACCAGCTACACGGTTACCAACGCCATTGTAGTGCCGATCAGCGGCTGGCTCTCCGAAGTCATCGGGCGCAAGCGCTTCTTCCAGATGTCGATCGCGGGTTTTGCCCTCGCCTCCCTCATATGCGGACTTGCTCCCTCCTTGGCGTTGCTCGTGACCTTCCGCGCCTTGCAAGGCATCGCGGGCGGCGGGCTCCAGCCCGTGTCACAGGCAATCCTTGCCGACACCTTTGAGCCGGCCCAGCGCGGCACCGCATTCGCGCTTTATGGTCTCGCGGTTGTCTTCGCGCCGGCCATCGGACCGACTGTCGGCGGCTGGATCACCGATAGCATAAGCTGGCGATGGGTATTTCTCATCAACGTCCCGGTCGGTGTCATCGTATTTGTTCTAGTACAGGCTCTGGTAACCGATCCGAACTACCTGATTGAGGCACGGCTCGGCCGATTGAGACGCGGTATCCGTCTTGACTGGATCGGTTTCTCGTTACTTACCGTTGCCCTCGGAGGCATGCAAATCGTCCTCGATCGCGGTCAACAGGACGATTGGTTCGGCTCCACCGCGATCGTGGTACTGACCGTTGCCTTTGTCTTCTCGATGATCGCTTTCGTAGTTTGGGAGCTCGACGATAAGGACCCTATCGTCGATCTCCGCCTTCTCGCCGAACGTAACTTCGGCATCGCCAATCTCCAGATGTTCGCCGTTGGGCTTGTCCTCCTCGCCAGCACGGCCCTGTTGCCAATTTTTGTACAGGGCCGCCTTGGTTATACCGCGCTCGATGCCGGGCTTGTCCTCACGCCGGGTGGCGTGGCGCTTATCGTCATTATGCCGCTCATCGGCCAAATGGTAACCAGGTTTGACGCCAAGTGGTTGATCGCCTTTGGATTCCTGATCAGCGCCCTGGCCTTGCTCTGGATGGGGGACTTCACAACCGGTACTGATTATTGGACCATCGTCTGGGCGCGCACGTTGCAGGCGACCGGCCTCGCCTTTCTGTTCATTCCCATCAATACTGCGGCATACGTCCATCTGCCGCCGCGGAAATCCAGCAATGCATCCGCCATCATCAATATGTCGCGGAACATCGGCGGCAGCGTCGGTATCTCGTTAACGACGACCCTTCTCACGCGCCATACCCAATTGCACCAAAGTCTCCTGGTGCAAAACGCGACGAACTTCAACAACAACTACCGAACAGCCGTGGAGGGGCTCAGTCAACTTTTTCAGCGCATACCGGGAGATGCTGCCAACGCCGCTCAGCACGGCGTAGCGGTCATTTACAACATGATTCTCGCCCAGGCGAACATGCTCGCCTTCATCGACGACTTTCATGCGTTAGCGCTATTGTCCGTTGCACTTATACCCCTAGCCTTTTTCCTGCGCCGAACCACCGGTACGGAAGCCCATCTTGGACATTGATATTATGGACATCCGGCCAGCGAAGGATGACGCGTTCCCACCGATTTCGCGGTGCCGCCGCTGGCGACCACCGGGGTGCCCCAGACCATGCAGTCCTATCGAGGCCAGCGACAGCAGGCAGCGCGAGAGCGCTGTACCAGACTGTCGGACTTTTTGATCGCTATTTCCGAAGCGGAACCTCGGAGAAACACGCAGCTCGCGTAGAATACGTGCGATATTTTCTTATTCTCAGCTCGGCTGACACACTCGGCCTGTACCCCAAGGAGCCAGCTTTTTCCGGCGCGATGCCTGCTTTCGTTATAGATTGATGCCGCCGGGAAAAAAAGCAGGGGAGACCAAAGCAACTTGCGCCTATGTCGCACTTGCGGCCATGTTTATGATGAAGGCGGGCTGATCTGCCCACGCTGTAGCTCTGACTTCGGTTTGGATCATCCGGAGCTCCTCGAGCTATCTATTGCTCATATCGACTGCGACGCCTTCTACGCCTCGGTCGAGAAGCAAGAAAATCCGAGCCTCGGGGACAAACCGGTGATCGTCGGTCATCCGGGTGGCCGTGGTGTTGTCATGACCGCATGCTATGTTGCGCGCCGCTTCGGCGCTCGATCGGCAATGCCCATGTTCAAGGCGATGGAGCTTTGCCCGCATGCCGTCGTGATCCCTCCGGATATGGCCAAATACAAACGCGTCAGCGCCGAAATCCGAAGCTTATTCCTGAAGGCAACGCGGGCAGTCGAGCCGATATCTCTGGATGAGGCTTATCTAGATCTATCCGATGCCGTTCGGTTGGTCGATCGTCCTCCGGCGGTCCTACTGGCACGACTCGCCAAAGCCGTCGAAAGCAAGGTCGGCGTCACCGTATCGGTCGGTCTCAGCTATAATAAGGCCTTGGCCAAACTTGCCTCCGACCGTGACAAGCCACGCGGCTTTTCAATCATCGGGCGCGGCGAGAGCAGGAGTTTCCTCGCGTCACTCCCCGTCACTGCGATCCACGGTATCGGCGTCGCAACAGCCAAGCGTCTTAGCGCCGAGGGAATTACCGCCGTCGCGCAACTACAGGTGATGCCCGAAGCGGCCCTGGTGGCCCATTTCGGAAAATTCGGACATACTCTCGCTCGCCTTGTCCAGGGCGACGATCCACGACGTGTTGTGGCCGATCGACCGCTTAAGAGCATTTCTGCAGAGACGACGTTCCGACGTGATTTGACCGACGCCGAACCGCTGGCAGATGCCCTGCATGCTTTGGCTATCCGAATCGAAGAACGCCTGAAGCGCGCCTCCTTGGCCGGTGGAACAATAGTGCTGAAGTTGAAGACCGCCAATTTTCGAATCCTGACTCGACAGAGCCGACTCCCCTATCCGACTCAACAACGTGAGGTCATTTTCGAACACGGGCTGCGCCTGTTGCGCCGTGAAGCCGATGGTCGAGCGTTTCGCCTTATCGGTATCGGCGTCGACCACCTAGTGCCGCCCGAAGCTGCCGATCCGCCCGATCTTTTCACGACGTGATCAAGCCGGTCTGCCGACCGGCAGCCCGCACACTTTTCGCTGACGTGAAGCACACCCTTTACGAGGGGGAAAGTATCTACGGACAGCGTACGGGCTATCACAACGCCATCCATAGAACGGCGGCGTTTTTCGATCTGACTGTTTCTGTATCTATCGGTCTTGGGAAAGTTTCTCCTGTTTTCGTGACGACCATGAATTTCCGCGGATCGTCGTACGCTCCCGGATATTCCTTTGTTCCATCCGCTGCGGCATAGAATACTTCCTCGCGGTATTCTCATCGCTCTGGCGGAAGTACCGAAGGAACTGCTCTGTGCCCAATTGTTCGGCTTCTTTTTAGGCCGATTCCATGAAAGTCATCGCCTGCCGGCCCCGACCTCACTGAATTGGCGCCCGCATTTTCTGCGCGGCGTGCCGTATACCGTTCTATAACGTCGGGATTCACGATCCGAGGCGGCAGATTCCCAGCCGCACATTCTGAAAATGCCGCCGCGGCCATCCTGGCCACACGCTCTCTGCTTTCTGCGGTCACACCCGCAATATGGGGCGTGGCAATGACGTTTGGCAGCTGAAGTAGCGGATGAGCCGCATGCGGGGGCTCCGTCCCCCATACATCCAGGCCGGCGCCAGCGAGGTGTCCTTCTCGCAGCGCCTCGTAGAGGGCATCCTCATCATGCACGCCGCCGCGTGCCGTTGTAATGAAGATTGCTCCGGCGCGCATCTGCGCAAAAGCGCGGCCACCGAACAAACCTCGTGTGTCAGATGTCAAAGGGCAATGGAGGCTCACGATCTCGCTTTCGGCCAAAAGCTCGGACAGTTCGATCTTCGACGCACCGCGGGCAAGGCATGTCGCCGCGTCGACATAGGGATCCACCGCGAGAACATTGCATTCAAACGCCATTGCTAGAATCCGCGACACAGCCCCACCCGTATGCCCAAGGCCGACGATCCCGACCGTGCGACCGTGAAGTTCGCGGCCGAGGTAGTCTTCACGACGTCGAACACTTCCCATCCGTAGGGCAGTGTCCGCAGCCGGAATGTTTCTGAGCAAGGCAAGCATCATACCAACGGCGTGCTCGGCAACCGCTTTAGCATTGCCGCCCGCCTGATTGACAACAAGTATGCCTGCCGCCTCACAGGCGATTGGGTCGATGGTGTCATAGCCAGCGCCATAACTGACGGCGACAAGAAGACGAGGCAGCCTCGCGATCAGATCGGCAGTAAGATGGAGTGCTCGCGGCAATTCATCGCGTGCTGCCCGTACGAAATATCCCTGGCAGGACGTAAGTATTTTGATTGCGGCGTCTTCTGGCAGCCCCGGGGTTATTCTGACCAACTCCAAGGCGGGATCCTGGCCAATCGCGTCGAGGAACGCTGGGTGTGAGGGGTGGGAGTAATAGGCAATACGAAACTTCGGCAATTTGTCAGACACGGCCGCCCCCTTCCTGGCAACGGAAAATCCGCCGTCATCATTCTTCCGGCATCCACAAAGCGCGTTTCCGCCATGAAATATGACATCCATCTGCCATTCGCGCCAGCGATCCTAAATCCGCCTCGATCTTAGCCCCCTCGGTAGACATTGAAAAATCTCATTGCATCAGATTACAGTCCGCCGGTGTCAGGGATTTCCGTCGTGTAGACAGAGCCAGCATTTGCAATGACTCTCCGCGCTGCGGATGCCTGATCTGTCACTGGCGACAAGGACGTGTGAAGCATGCCCTACCGGATACTGCGCTTCCGAGAAAAGCCGATGGTGCGGCGCTCGGTACAAACGATCGCGGTGATGGCCTTGGCCATGGCCGTGGCCCCGCTTAGCCATGTGGAGGCGGCATTCCCCCCGCCAGCGGTCGGGAAGCACGGCATGGTGGTCAGCGCGCAACGCCTCGCCTCCGAGATTGGCATTCGCATCCTCAAGGAAGGCGGTAACGCCATTGATGCCGCTGTCGCGATGGGATATGCGGAGGCCGTGGTCAATCCATGCTGCGGCAATATCGGCGGAGGCGGGTTTATGGTCATCCACCTCGCCAATGGACGCAACACGTTCATCAATTTTCGAGAAACAGCGCCCGCAGCGGCGACCGCTACGATGTTTCAGAATGCGCAAGGCCAAGTGATTCGCGGAGAAAGCTGGCGTGGCTACAAGGCCATAGCGGTCCCGGGAACGGTAATGGGCCTCAATACGGCGCTTAAGGAGTACGGCCGGTTGACGCGCGCAGAGGTCATGGCCCCCGCCATCAGGCTGGCCCGCAAAGGATTCCGCCTAACTAAGGCAGACGTTAACATCCTTGACTATGGAGTGCGGAAGTTTCGCAGCAATCCGATCATCGCGAAAATCTTTCTCCGCCCCGACGGAACGCCGCTCAGGGTCGGTGATCGACTGGTGCAAACCGACCTCGCCAATACGCTTGAGGCGATCGAGCGGCAAGGCCCGCGCGCCTTTTATGATGGCCTCATTGCCAAGAAAATCGCAGCCGCTTCCGCCAAAGGTGGGGGCATCCTCACGGCGCAAGACTTCGCCGATTATCGCGTTACCGAGGGCCGGCCTCTTACCTGCACGTATCGAGGCTATACCATTGTCTCCACGCCACCCCCTTCCTCGGGGGGAACGACCATGTGCGAGATACTTAACGTCCTCAGCGGTTACGACATGACGGCGCTCGGATTTCACTCGGCAGCGTCCGTGCATCTGATGGTCGAGGCCATGCGGCACGCCTACCTAGATAGAAATACTTATCTCGGCGATCCACGCTTCGTGCATAATCCGCTGCGATGGCTCCTGTCGTCGAAGCACGCTGCCGCCATCCGCGCAACGATACTACCGAACCGGGCAACACCCTCGCGTACGTTACACGCGGCGGCAGCGCCGTCGGAGCGTCGCCAGACGACCCAGATATCGGTGATCGACAACGAAGGAAACGCCGTCTCGATGACCTATACGCTAAATGGCTATTTTGGGGCGATCGAGATGGCACCTGGCACCGGCGTTCTACTCAACGATGAAATGGACGACTTCACTGCCAAGCCTGGCGTGCCGAACGCCTACGGGCTGATACAGGGTGTCGCGAATGCTGTCGCGCCAGGCAAACAACCACTTTCGTCGATGGCTCCGACGGTCGTAACCAGAAGGAATGGCGACGTGTTTCTCGTTCTTGGTTCTCCTGGCGGATCCCGAATCATCACGATCACGCTCGAGACGCTGATGAACGTCATCGATTATGGCATGGACCCTCGAGCCGCTGTGGATGCGCCGCGCTTCCATCAACAATGGTTGCCCGATGTCGTCTACGTCGAGCCTTATGCGCTTTCTCCCGACACGGCAAGGCTCTTACGCAAGATGGGGTATAGTCTGAAGCAGCAGCGTCCCTGGGGCGCAACTGAAATGATCGAGGTTGCGCCGCCCTCGACGGGCGCGTCGCGCTTAGCCTCCTCAGGAAACGATTCAACCCATGGTACGGCGTTGCAGCCCGGGCTCATTTACGGCGCAAACGACGACCGCCGGCCAGCCGGCGCGGCGATCGGATATTAGGGGGCACCTTGCTCCTTCACAGACAAGGCGATCGCCTCGTCCCCCGTCCAACGAACTAAGAGCCCATCTTAAAGGGTCCTCGGCTACCCTCTCCCATTAAACGGGACGAGCCGAATTCTCTCCTTCAGGCGGATGACGCCGCCTGGACGGCACCGCACTGGTCTCAACGAGCGAGCGCTCTACTATGCGGGAACGGAATGAACCTGCAGCGTATCATTGCTCGCGGCGTCGACTTCCTCTAGACGGACGCCATAACGCCACAGCTCTCCTAAATGCCGGAGGACAGCCTCGGCGCTTCGTTCGTGAAGGAGAATACCGTCGTGAACCGCATGGCTGAGCACCAAACAGCGATCACCGGCAAGATCTACGTCGCAAATCTGAATGTCCGGTTCAAGTCGTGCCAAATCATAACGGCGCGCCAATGCACCCCTGATCTCGCGATAACCACGTTCGTCATGAATGGCTTGGACTTCAAGTGCTTCCGCCTCCTCGTCATCTATCACGCTGAATAAACGAAAATCCCGAATAACGCGCGGACTAAGATACTGCAAAATGAAACTTTCATCGCGGTAATTGGCCCAGGCCTGACGCAACGTTCCATAGGGATCATCATTACCGGCGATCTCAGGAAACCATTCCCGATCTTCGGGTTCAGGCTCAAGGCAGATCCGCTTGATGTCGCGCATCATCGCGAACCCGAGCGCATAGGGATTGATCCCATGGTAGCGCCGATCGTCGAAACCTGCCTGAAGAATCACGCCGGTATGGGAATGCAATGCTTCGAGGAAACAGCCATCGCTGATTAACCCTCTTTCATGAAGCCGCGTCATGATCTCATAATGCACAAAGCTCGCGCACCCTTCGTTCATCAGGCGCGTCTGCTTCTGCGGATAAAAATATTGTGAAATATGACGGACGATGCGCACAAGCTCGCGCTGCCATGGCTCGAGCCGCGGTGCGCGCTTCTCGATGAAATACAGAATGTTCTCCTCCGGCAAACTAAGCGTCTCGCGCATCCGGGCTTGCTCGGCCTCGCTATCGCTCCTGCCCTCTTCCGCGGTTCCGGCGAACTGCGTGGTACGCCATATGTCGTCGTAGTTAGCTTCAAAGTACCGGCGTCGCTCCTCTTCCCGCTTCCGCTCCTCAGCAAGGTTAAGTTTCGGCGGGCGCGCATAACGGTGAACGCCATGATTCATTAAGGCGTGGGCCGCATCCAATACCCGCTCGACTGCATCAGTTCCATGCCTCTCCTCGGCATGTGCAACGAAGTCGCGCGCGAATGTCAAATAATCCAATATCCCAGTCGCGTCGGTCCACTGACGAAACAGGTAATTGTTCTTGAAGAAGTGATTGTGACCGAAAGCTGCATGCGCCATTACCAATGCCTGCATCGTCATAGAGTTTTCCTCCATGATGTAACTGATGCAGGGACTGGAATTGATAACAATCTCGTAAGCAAGCCCCTGAAGTCCCCGACGATAGAGCGCCTCCTCGGCAGCGAAACGCTTGCCAAAGCTCCAGTGCCGATACATCAGCGGCAGGCCGATCGAAGCATAGGCGTCGAGCATTTGTTCGGAGGTGATCACCTCGATCTGATTGGGATAGACGTCGAGCCCGAACTCCCCAAGGGCAATTTCCTCGATCGCGTCATAGGTGCGGCGCAGCTTTTGGAAATCCCATTCCGGACCTTCGAAAAGAAAGTGGCTCGATGTCGTCGCGCCGACTTCCGTCATGTCATGCCAGCTCCCGCTGCTTGGCGAAAAGGTCATGAAAAACCGGAAATATTTGTGTTTTATCGGCGACTTTTCGCATGGCCAAATTTTCGTGTTGCTCGGACACACGGCTATAAGCGCGCCAGAGGTCCGTAGGCGACGGTGACAGGCCGTGCTGCAGCGTCGCGTCAAGGCCAACCTCGATATAGGCAAAGTACTGCGTCAACGGCAGAATGGCATGGCCAAGAAGATCACTGCAGCGCTCGTTGTCTTCGGCGTAATTGTCGCCGTCGGAAGCCTGCGCTCCATAGATGTTCCAGTCGTCCGGATTGTAGCGCTCCCGCACCACTCGAAGCATTTCCTCAAGCGCAGTCGAGACAATGGTGCCACCGGTTTCCCGGCTGTGAAAGAACGTATCCTCGTCGACTTCCTGTGCGTTGCTTGTGTGGCGAATGAAAATGATGTCGACACGCTCATAGCGACGGGTCAAGAACACGTGCAGCAGGAGAAAGAACCGCTTGGCCAAATCCTTCATAGCCTCGGTCATCGACCCGGACACGTCCATCAAACAAAACATGACTGCCCGGGTGGTCGGCCGAGGCACATTTTCGAATCTATTGTACCGCACGTCGATTGGATCGATATAGGCAACGCTTCGGGTGCGGCGCCGCGCCATTTCAAGATCGAGGCCGCACCGTTCGGCCGTCACGGCATCGTTTTCGGCGAGGGCCGCGGTGACCTGATGCTCCAGATTCTCTATCTGCGATAATGTCGGGCGATGCAGGGAGAGGCGCCGCGCAAAGCTGTTGCGCATCGTGCGCACCAAATTGATGGCCGTCGGCGCACCAGTTACCGAAAATCCGGCACGAGAGGGCTGCGTCGCTTCCATCTCTTTGAGGCGCGTCTTTATCAGATCAGGCAGAGCGAGATCCTCAAACAGTAGGTCAAGAAATTCGTCTTTTGAAAGTGCGAATTCGAAGGCATCGCTCTCGCCATCGTCTTCTGGGCTGCCGCCTCGGCCGCCATTTTCATCGCTGCTTGGCCGCTCGATCTTGTCGCCGACCACATATTTCTTGTTGCCGGGAGCCACATACTCCCGTTTGCCACCACGGGTTGCGTGCCGAAACATTGGCTCGGCAATCCCTTGGCTCGGAATCGATATCTTTTCACCGTTTTCGTTCTCGCCGAGCTTGCGCTGCTTCAACGCATCCTTCAGCGCCTTCCTCATCTCGGCTCGCGCCCGTTTGATGAAACGCTGCCGGTTGGCAAGACTTTTACCCTTTGGATTGGACCGGCGGTCAATAATGTTCATCGGGTGACGAGCTTTCTCTTTCCGCGGACGCTAGCCAGCCTTATTGACGCGCATATACCACTCGACTAGGCGGCGCACCTGCCGCTGTGTGTAGCCGCGCGACACCATTCGATCGAGAAAGTCCTGATGTTTCTTTTCCGTATCGCTGTCTTTCTTCGAGCCAAAGCTGATTACCGGCAATAACTCTTCGACCTGAGAAAACATGCGCTTCTCGATAACCTCGCGCAGCTTCTCGTAGGACGTCCATGATGGATTCCGGCCACCATGCGCGGCCCGCGCTCGAAGCGCAAACTTCACTACCTCGTTGCGAAAGTCCTTGGGATTGGCAATCCCCGCCGGCTTTTCGATTTTTGAGAGCTCTTGGTTTAACAGCTCACGATCCATAAGCTGTCCCGTGTCCGGGTCCTTGTAATCCTGATCTTCGATCCAGGCGTCGGCGTAGGCCACATAACGGTCGAACAGGTTCTGGCCATAGTCGCCATACGATTCGAGGTATGCCTTCTGTATCTCGTTACCAATGAACTCGGCGTACCGCGGCGCAAGTTCAGCCTTGATGAAGGCCAGAAGCGTCTTCTCGTTGTCTTCAGGAAATTGCTCACGCCGGATCGCATTCTCCAACACATACATGAGATGCACGGGGTCGGCCGAGACCTCGTGCGTGTCGTAATTGAAGGTGCTGGATAAGACTTTGAATGCGAAGCGAGTCGATAACCCCTGCATGCCCTCGTCGACACCCGCTGCATCCCGATATTCCTGCACCGTCTTGGCCCGAGGGTCGCTATCCTTGAGGCTCTCGCCATCATAGGCCCGCATTTTCGAATAGAGATTAGAATTTTCATGCGGTTTCAGGCGCGACAACACGCAGAACCGAGCAAGCATGTCGAGAGTTCCCGGAGCACAAGGAGCCGCTGCAAGCTCGCTATTGGTGAGGAGCTTTTCGTAAATCTGCCGCTCTTCCGTCGCACGCAAACAGTAGGGAACCTTGATAACGGATATCCGGTCAATAAAGGCCTCATTGTTACGGTTGTTTTTGAATGTCTGCCACTCCGCCTCGTTCGAATGCGCGAGAATAATACCTTGGTAGGGAATCGCCCCGATGTTTTCCGAGCCGATGTAATTGCCTTCTTGCGTCGCCGTAAGCAGCGGATGAAGAATCTTGATCGGCGCCTTGAACATCTCGACGAATTCCATGATGCCTTGCGTCGTGCGGTTCAGGCCGCCCGAAAAGGCATAGGCGTCGGCGTCGTTCTGGCTAAAAAACTCGAGCTTGCGGATGTCGACCTTGCCGACGAGGCTCGATATATCCTGATTGTTTTCGTCCCCTGGCTCGGTCTTCGCGATGCATATCTGGCGCAACCGCGAGGGTTGAAGGCGCACCACACTAAATTTCGTGATGTCGCCGTGAAACTCATCCAGCCGTTTGAGCGCCCATGGCGAGGCGAGACCGGTTAAGCGGCGTTTCGGGATACGATAATCTCGCTCGAGCGTGTCGCCCATACGAACCGGATCGAAGAGACCGAGGGGGCTCTCGAAAACCGGGCTGATTTCCTTGCCGGCCTTCAAGATGTAAATCGGCATCCTCTCCATGAGCAGCTTCAATCGCTCGGCGAGAGATGATTTGCCACCACCGACCGGGCCGAGCAAGTAAAGCACCTGCTTCCGCTCTTCGAGACCCTGTGCCGAGTGTCGAAAATAGCTCACGATTCGTTCGATCGTTTCCTCCATGCCGAAGAAATCGGCAAATGCCGGGTAAACGCGAATCGTGCGATTCATAAATATCCGGCCGAGGCGCGGATCAGGGCTGGTATCAACGATCTCGGGATCGCCGATGGCCGCAAGCATCCGTTCGGCAGCCGTCGCGTAGGCCATCGGCTCGCGGGCGCAGCACTTCAGATAATCCTCTAATGAGAACTCAGCTTCCTGCTGGGAGTCGTAAAGCCTTGAAAATAGGTCAAAAACGCTTGCCTGGAACATGGGGCACCCTCATCTGCAGCCGTTCGACGAAGCGGTCATCAATCGGAAGTGGGCACATCACGATCGTGGCTTGGTAACGTTAATATCCGATAAAGATTCGTTCACGGCGACTCGTATCCTTCTTGAATCGTACCACCGGTGGCCACGGGTCTTCAGAACTCTTGAGAGCTCTTCATAAATCATGCCATCTGGTGGACTGCCTCATCCGGCCATGATAGCCAGCTGAGGTCGACCGCTGATCTTCTATGTCCGTGTATGTCCCTGCCGCAGCTGGTTCGGAGGTCGTCTTCATTGCGGCATCTGGTATCACGGCGATTAGAAAACCGGATACCCAGCCCGCGCGGAGCGTTTATGATGAGAAAAATGCGGGCGTGGACCATAGATACCTTCCCAGGCAGCCACCCGATAGTCAACCGTACATCCCAATCTGCCACCACACTATCATCGCTCCGTGGCGTCACGCTGTTCAGTTGGGAATAGTCGGTAGGATTTCTACGTAGAGAGATTAGTTCGCTTGGCTCCGAGGCATTTCTGCCACACAATTTCTGGTCGAAGCTATCCTATTCGCGCTCATCTTCTACACGATCTTGGTATCAAGTCATCGAGAGTCTTCAACTATCGAGAACATCGCCCGCTAGGCCGCCAATCGGTGTTGGGTAAGAAAGATTCGCGGCGTGCCTCCGAATATCGCGTAGCGTTCAGATGAGGCCCAGCCTTCGCGCTACGGCAGTAGAAGCTCCCTACTTTTGCTAGAATTGAGCCCCGCCATCGAAAATGCTGTCAACATGCCGCGAAGGGCGTTTCGTCTCTGATTGGCGGCGACCAGTTCTTTCTGATCATCCACCAGCAGACCGCTCATTGAAGGTAGAGCCAAGAAAGTGACCTGGGGGCGCAGGCAGAGATCGAGGTTTTAGCGACACTCGGAGGAGACCACGATCTCCGACTGTCGGCACTTTACAAGATGGAGTGCCAAGTCCAATCTGGCAGTTGAAGCCAACCAGCGGGCTTGGCTACAGTGACAATGGAACGTCGGGCGCGCTCGATGCCCTTCGAGCTCTTAACGCGTCGATCGAATATGAACGTCGAAGAATTTCTCACGTCTTTGGCCTGACTGAGCCTCACATCACACGCGAGAGCTAACGGCACTGCCCGGCTCTCACCACTTCCCACCCTAGATAGAAGATCCGCAACGTTGGTGGGGCAACCCTTTCGGCTCAAGTAGGCGCCCTATGGGTCTGCCCTTTCTGGTCGAGGTATGAGGGGGGAAAGGCGATCCATTCTGCCACGATTTGATCACGGCTTCGCCTTAGGTTGTCCGGTATTCTCGGGATGATATCCATTCTGTGCCGATCAAATGGTTCTCTGAGGGCGGAGAGGTCGTATGCGCTATCCTCTTCGAGAGGCCGTCCTAATTGCGACAGCAATGGTTTGGTTTTTCCTCGCGGCTCCAACCGCTGTCGCGTCGAACAAGCCTTACTTGGCTTCTCCACAGACGCAAGGCGAGAATAATTCTCGTCGCCGCGACTTACCACCTCTCGCTCAATCGTCAACGCAATCCACAAAGTCTCCAGAATCGACAACTCCCGCCGGCACCGAACACGTCCCTCCCACCACGACCACCAGCGTGCTTGATAAGCGCGAAAGCCAAGCCGTGTTGGGTAAGAAGGTGTTCGACCCCAAGGGCGACAGCATGGGACGCATCGTTAACGTCATCGTTAATCGTGCGGGCCAACCGCGGGCGGCAATCATTGATTTCGGCGGATTTCTCGGAATCGGCAATCGCAAGATCGCGGTCGACTGGAAAGCTCTTCACTTTGACCCAAACACGAAGGGCGGCCGGATCACTTTGGCTCTGACTCAGAAGCAAATTCGCGCCGCACCTGCTTATAAGGAAGGGAAACAGATCGTGGTGTTGGGCGCTTCGGGCGCAACGGAGACCATACCTGATTCGTGGTGACGGCGGGGTTCGTGTTGGCTCTGGGTTCACGGCAAATATTCAAACGAGGTCTGTCACCGAGGGCCATCGGAGACGTGTCGCGACCATCAGACGATCACGATGGCGTGCCGCCGTCTGGCAGTTTGCGAGGACTGGACTGGTTCAATTTCTCCGTCGCCAACGTCCAGACCGGTTTTGGCCCTTTTATTGCTGTCTACTTAACGGCTGCGGCCTGGACCCAAGTTGACATTGGCCTCGTTCTCACCATCAGCGGTATCGTGGCGCTGGCTGGCCAAGTGCCAGGTGGCATCATTGTTGATGCAACGTCCTCTAAACGCCTTATCGCAGCGCTCGCGACTGGCGCAATTTCGATTAGCGCGCTCCTGCTTGCGGTTTGGCCGATTTTCCCTCTCGTACTGTTTGCCGAGATTTTTCATGGATTGGCGAGCTGCTTGCTCGGTCCGGCCATAGCGGCCATCAGCCTCGGGCTGGTCGATTATGCGGCGATCGGCGAGCGGCTCGGCCGGAATGCGAGCTTTGCATCGATCGGGAATGGAATCGCTGCGGCCCTGATGGGTGCCTGGGGACGTTTCTCTTCCGCTCGCGCAGTCTTCTTCCTCACAGCGGCTCTGGCCGTCCCCGCACTCGCCGCCCTGAGCTACATACGTCCGGCGGACATCGATCTCGTTCGAGCCCGAGGTGGGCATCCCGACGGCCACAGACGTACGCTGAAGGCCCAACTTCACGGCGTCGCCGATAACAGGCCGCTTTTGATTTTCTGCGCGTGCATTTTGCTCTTTCAGCTGGCTAACGCGGCGATGCTGCCATTTTTGGGCAGCATCCTGA
The DNA here is from genome assembly GCA_046705265.1 of Ferrovibrionaceae bacterium. Classification (GTDB taxonomy): domain Bacteria; phylum Pseudomonadota; class Alphaproteobacteria; order Ferrovibrionales; family Ferrovibrionaceae; genus JAJYTL01. Next base: position 26,564 of record JBJKQL010000067.1, on the reverse strand, counting down.
CCATGCATTCCGGCCGCTGGGCGACGGCGCTCATTGCCGCGTGTATCGTTGTGCCGCAGATCGTCGTCGCCATACTGTCACCCTGGGTCGGCCGGCGCGCCGAGGCCTGGGGGCGCCGGCCGCTGCTGTTACTCGGTTTCACGGCTCTTCCTATCCGGGGAATTATGTTTGCGTTTATTTCCAATCCCTATCTTCTCGTGGCGGTCCAAATTCTCGATGGTGTATCCGCCGCCGTTCTTGGTGTCATGTTGCCGCTCGTGGTCGCGGATGCGACGCGCGGCACCGGACACTTCAACGCCGCTCTGGGTGTGGTTGGCACCGCTTCTGGCATTGGGGCCTCGATCAGTTCGACCCTCGCGGGCTATCTGTTCTATCAATTCGGCAGCGGCACCGCCTTCCTATGCCTTGCCGGCCTTGCTCTGATCGGAGCAGTGTTGATCTCATGCCTAATGCCGGAGACGCGTGATTTAGCTCCTGTCACGTCAAAAGAAGAGTGAGGTCAAGGTTCATGACAGAGAAGATCGATATCTCGAAAGCATCAGGCTTCAGCCCTCTGCCTCAATTTTACATCCCCGCGACATCTTCTATCTTGGAACGTCGACCTCGGACGCTCAAAAGCGGCGACACATTTGCCGTCTTCGACCATTATGGCGACATCGTCGAGGCTGAACGCAGCCCAGAGGGTATCTTTCATGAGGACACCCGGCACCTCTCCCGCCTCGAACTTCTCATCAATAATCACCGATGCCTTCTGCTTAGCTCAACGCTGCAAGACGACAACGCCATCCTAACCGTCGACCTCGCCAACCCGGATATCTACCAAGACGGCGAACTGGCGTTGTCGCGTGAAAAACTCCATCTCCTTCGCTCGAAATTCTTATGGCGGGGCGCGTGCCACGAGCGCCTCGCTATACATAATTTCGACCAGAGCACACAGCGGATTCGGCTCACACTGCGATTCGCGGCTGACTTCGCAGACCTCTTTGAGGTCCGTGGTGTTCAGCGCAAGTGTCGAGGCATGATGCGCATCGAGCGACCGCAACCCGGTGCCGTCTTGCTCCGCTATGCCGGACTGGACGGCATCGAGCGGACGACTCTTGTTGCGTTTTCTCCCATACCAACGGCACTCGAAAACGACGAGGCCGTGTTCGACGTCGTTGTGGCTCCAGGGGAAAGCTTCTCCCTGTTTGCTACCGTGCAATGTACCAATACGAGTCTCCCGCTACCCCCGCCTGGCGCATTTTTCACCAGCTTGCATGCCGCGCACCGTGCGCGGCGCGCAGCGATGTCTCGCTTTGCGGTGGTCGACAGCTCGAACGCTCTCCTGAATCGCTGGCTCTGCCGTTCTGTCAATGATCTTACCATGCTTCTGACCGATACAGCGCAAGGCCCGTACCCCTACGCGGGTATTCCTTGGTTCAGCACCGCCTACGGACGCGATGGCATCATTACCGCGCTGTTGATGCTGTGGCTTGACCCAACTGTGGCCAAGGGGGTGCTCCGTTATCTTGCCGCAACGCAAGCACGCAGTGCGGACGCCGAATCTGAAGCCGAACCCGGAAAAATTCTACACGAAACCCGGAACAGCGAGATGGCGCGGCTCGGCGAAGTGCCGTTTCGGCTCTATTACGGGACGGTCGATGCGACGCCCCTCTTCGTGATTCTAGCTGGGCGATATTTCGACCGAACAGGAGACAGAAAGACGATAGAAGAAATTTGGCCCAATATCGAAGCAGCCCTAAGGTGGATTGAGACCTACGGAGATGTCGATGGCGATGGCTTTGTGGAATACGAGGCCCGCGACGGTAAAGGTCTGAGAAATCAAGGATGGAAGGATTCCAGCGATTCCATCTTCCATATGGATGGGCGGCTTGCCGACGGGGCAATCGCGCTTTGCGAGGTGCAAGCCTATACCTACGCGGCATGGCAGCACGGCGCATGTCTTTGTCGCTCGCTCGGACACACCGCGGCGGCTGCAAAGTTCGAGCTTAAGGCCGAAAAACTACGCGAGCAGTTCGAGCAGGCATTTTGGTGCGAGGACCTCGGAATCTATGCGCTCGCTTTAGACGGCAGCAACCAACCATGCCGAGTGCGCAGTTCGAATGCCGGTCAAGCTCTATTCACCGGCATCGCGGCCAATGAGCATGCCCACCGCGTCGGCGCAACGCTGTTAGCCGGGGACTGCCATTCCGGTTGGGGAATCCGCACAATTGCCACATCAGAGCGGCGGTATAATCCAATGTCATATCACAACGGATCGATCTGGCCGCATGATAATGCACTTATTGCGCTCGGCCTGGCGCGCTATGGTTTGAAACGCGAAGCGGTGCGGGTATTCGAGGGGTTATTCGATGCTGTCCAGTATATGGACCTGTTGCGCCTCCCGGAGCTGTTCTGTGGCTTTTCCAGACGGCATGGCACCGCACCGACACTCTACCCCGTCGCCTGCTCGCCTCAGGCCTGGGCCAGCGCAACGCCCCTTGCTCTGCTCCAAGCGTGTCTTGGCTTACGCTGCGATCATGCCGCCGGCGAGATCCGATTCGAGCAGCCGATCTTGCCTCCTTTCGCCGACGAAGTCCGTATCCGCCACCTCCGGCTCGGCAACGCAGAAGTCGACGTTCTGCTTCATCGGCACGCCAATGACGTCGTGGTCAATGTCGTCCGCCGGATGGGCGACATCCGGGTGGTCGTTGTAAACTGACGATCCGCCGTGACGTATTTGTGAATCACGCGGATTCAGAACCGAGCCGGTGCCGCAAGCGTATAAAGCGCGGCAACTCGAAGCAACCGGCACGAAACGGACTATAGCAATCCTTGCATTGCCGGCTGAAAGCCGCTGCCGCCGCTCCCGATGTCGTAAATTCCGCACTGCTCAGATTGGCAACCGGCTCGGCGATCTATCAGTCCAGGCCGGCTGATGAACTATACGTTCCTAAGCCGCGCCACAATGCGATCGAACAACGCATCGGCCAAGGCGTCAATATCGGCCTTCCCTTCCGGACCGCGGCTCACCTTCTCTCGGCGGCTAACTTTGGCAGCCGGCAGCGTTCGAGTGACGTCCTGACGGCGGCGCCCCTGGCGTATCAAGTATATGGTATTTGGCGATACGTCATATCGCACAGAAAGATCCTTTGCGCTCACCTTCGATGTGTAAATCTTTCGAACGGCGGCATCCGAGAGTTTGTGTTTGCGTGGCATTCCGCATTCCTTGTGCACATGGGCTAGAGATCAATAATACGGCGCGATGCCGTACGGGCTAAAAATAGCGCGCAGTGCGGAGTATAACAATCTTTGTCTTTCACATTATCATTTTCTTGATTATGACCTTCATCGCGTACCGACATGCTGACGGGCCGAGACAGCCATAGCCTTCGTGCTCGCGATGCGTCCAGCATTCTCATCACACCAACACGACGGAAGTGGATGTTCCCGTTGTTTGCTATTTCTCCGACTCATGACTGGTATCGCCGTATGAACCATCGCATTGGTCGCCGCGCGAGCGTATCGGCCTAGAGTTTTTCTGGGGGAAAATAACCAGCATCCCCAGATACACAACGGAGTACCTCTATCCCCAATCATGACGTGGACGTTAAAGGACGAGCTCACTGTTGTCATCGTTTCTACGTTGCTATCGAGCCTCTACCAACCGCCGTCGCAAAGTATCAATGTTGCCGAGGTTTAAAGATGTGCGCTAATGCGCGATGGCCCTCGTCTTTACCAGAGAATAGCGTGAGCGAGAGCAGCCTGGACGACACGAAAGGTCATCGAGGCTGCTACCCAAGGTGCCGGTCTCCCACAGGCGGCTGATCTCATTGCCAGTCGGCGGACGACGCGCGACCTTCGTTCAATCCATCCGAAGCGATGATCGATGAGCCATCCGTGCCGCGCGCGAGAAAGATACGGCGCCGCAACGTTGCTCACCCATGTCCGATATAGTCTAACCTTCCGCCATCCACAGTCAGCACTTGCGCGGTCAGGAATCCCGATTCCGGCGCCGCTAGGAAGGCGACCGCATTCGCGATATCTTCTGGTGTTCCGGCACGCCCGACCATCGTTCGTGCCGCCATCAAACGTGCTCGCTCGGCATACGCCGCTTCGGCCAGCCCTGCGCGTGTCATGTCTGTCATAATCCACCCGGGAGCGACCGCATTCACTGTTATCCCTTTTGACCCCAGCTCGAATGCAAAGCGGCGCGTCAGCGCTAACACCTCCGCCTTAGTTGCGGCATAAAATGTCGTCCCCGACAATGCAGTCCCGATCGCTGCGACAGACGTAATATTGACAATCCGTCCATATCCTGCGGCGATCATTGCAGGGGCGACAGCACGCACAGCGTGTATTACGCCGTCTACATTCACTCGCCGCATTTGCGCCATTACTTCCGCGTCATATGTCTCGATCGTTCCCCGGCTGGTGATCCCGGAGTTGTTGACCAGAACCGTCACATTCCCGAGGCTGCCGGTCACCCGCCCTACCATCTCCGTCACGGCCGCTGCGTCCGCCACATCGGCTTGCACCGCGAGCGCACGTGAACCAAGTGTTCTCACCAGCTCTTCAGCCTCCTTTGCGTGTGTCGCGTAATTCACCGCCACCGCTGCACCGCGTTCAGCCAAGAGCCGCGCAATAGCCTGGCCAATCCCTCGCGCCGCACCTGTCACCAGCGCGACCTGCCCCGTCCAATCCATCGCCAACCTCCATTCTTTACGGCACGCTTCGCTTACGACATCACGGCCTATCCGATGAGCATGGGCTTTCCGGCGACGTCGGTCCAGCACATGACCAATCCGGCGCAGACCGAGAAGCGAGACGTGCGCCATTCTTAGGGGTCCTCCGTCCGGTTAACAGTGTTCGCGTTACGCTTACACATGCCGCCCCGCCTTGGGTGTGGCTCAAGGCTCCGCGGCGAATAGCCGGTTTTGTCCGCTCCCGCAGAAAGGATGGCCGCCAACGGCAACCTGTCGGTTGGAGCCAGTCCCAGGGCGGCCGTTGCCAGTGTTCGCTTACCTATTTCCGACGGGAAAAATCCCGCAGCGTCCCCATCATCTGCCGGAAGATGGCGATACGCGGAAGGCAATTTCTTAGCCTCTGGGCACTTCTAGGGACCAAAGCGAGATTGATTTTAACCACAGAGGGTCTATATCCTCTAAAGATGACTGAAATAGTCAACTATCCGTAAGGGTACGAGATGGTGCGATTGAGCCGCTTGGCCGATTACGCGGTAATGGTCATGACGCACATTGCCCAGAATGACCGGCAGGCTCACACCGCTGCGGGAATCGCCATGGCAACGCAGTTGCCGATGCCAACGGTCGCCAAGATCCTGGCACAACTTCGCCGAGCGGACCTTTTGGCCTCCAAACGTGGCGTCAAAGGCGGCTACGTACTGGCTCAAAAGGCGACGGCGATCTCGGCCGGCGCCATTGTTGCAGCAGTGGATGGGCCACTAGCGCTTACTCAGTGCAGCAGACCAGGTATCCACTCCTGTGCGGTCGAGCTTCGCTGTCCATCGCGAGCTGGGCTGCACCGTATCAATCTCGCAATGCGTAAGGCCTTGGACGATATGTCACTTGCCGACATCGTGATATCCCCCCCTGCGTTCCCCGAAGAGGCGCACGCCACGCTGCGGCCGTCAACCTCGACCACTGCACATCAGTAAGGATAAGGCCCATGGCTACATCACAGAACACAATAGAAGCTCTGCGATCGCTCGAGGGAACCTACAAATACGGCTTCGTAACCGATATTGACTCGGATTTGGCGCCGATAGGCCTCAACGAGAACACGGTACGCTTCATCTCCGCGAAAAAGAATGAGCCCGAATGGCTTCTCGAGTGGCGGCTGAAGGCCTTCCGGCTCTGGCAGCAGCAGGAGGGACACGAGCCAACCTGGGCGCGCATCAGCTATCCGAAGATTGAGTACCAGGACATATATTATTACGCCGCACCGAAGTCCAGAAAGCCGCCATCGACCCTCGACGAGGTCGACCCCGAGCTGCTCAAGACTTACGAAAAGCTGGGTATACCGCTTAAGGAGCGGGCAGCCCTCGCCGGGGTGGCTGTTGACGCGGTGTTCGATTCAACGTCCGTCGCCACCACCTTTAAGGATCGGCTGCACAGTCTCGGGATCATATTCTGTGCTATTTCGGAGGCGGTTCAGAAACATCCAGAACTGGTGCGCAAATATCTTGGCAGCGTTGTCCCTTATGGCGACAACTTCTTTGCGACACTGAATTCCGCGGTGTTCAGCGATGGCTCGTTCGTCTACGTACCGCCCGGTGTGCGTTGCCCGATGGAACTATCGACCTATTTCCGGATCAACGCCAAGAGCAGCGGACAATTTGAGCGTACGTTGATCATCGCCGATAAGGGCTCGTACGTCAGCTATCTCGAAGGCTGCACGGCGCCTATGCGCGATGAAAACCAACTCCATGCAGCAGTGGTGGAGCTTGTGGCGCTCGAAGACGCCGAGATCCGCTACGCCACGGTTCAGAACTGGTATCCGGGCGACCAGAACGGAAAGGGAGGAATCTATAATTTCGTGACCAAACGCGGCGCATGCCGTGGCGCTCGCTCGCGAATATCCTGGACTCAGGTCGAGACGGGTTCCGCCATCACTTGGAAGTATCCGAGCGTGATTCTCCAAGGCGACGACTCGGTGGGAAAATTCTACTCAGTCGCCGTGACCAACAACCGGCAGCAGGCTGACACCGGTACCAAGATGCTTCACATCGGGCGGAACACGCGTTCGACCATCATCTCAAAGGGAATTTCCGCCGGCAGCAGCCAGAACACCTACCGTGGGCTAGTGCGTATGATGGGCCGCGCGGAGAATGCTCGGAATTACTCACAATGCGAGAGCTTGTTGATTGGCTCGCAGTGTGGCGGCCACACCGTGCCGTACATCGAGGTTAAAAACCGGACGGCACGGGTTGAACATGAGGCGACCACGTCGAAGATCGACGACGACCAGATGTTTTATTGCCGGCAACGCGGCCTGTCCGTCGAGGAGGCGGTGAGCGCCATTGTTAATGGTTTCTGCCGCGAGGTTCTGCAGAATCTGCCCATGGAATTTGCGGTCGAAGCACAAAAATTGCTCGGGGTAAGTCTCGAAGGCAGCGTCGGTTGAGGACCAAATGCAGGATAGCCAGTTTATGTTGAAGATCGAGGACCTCCATGTGGAGGTGGACGGCCAGAAAATACTTCAGGGGCTCAATCTTTCACTGCCCACCGGCGAGGTGCATGCCGTGATGGGGCCGAATGGATCGGGTAAAAGCACACTTGCCTACACGCTGGCGGGCCGAGAAGGATATTCGATCACGCGCGGGCGAATCCTCTATCAGGATCGCGACCTGACGGTGATGAAGCCGGAAGAGCGAGCTCGCGAGGGCATTTTCCTTGCCTTTCAGTATCCGGTCGAAATTCCGGGTGTTGCCAATGCCACTCTATTGAAATCCGCAGTCAACGCCATGCGCCGTCATCGGGGCGAGCAGGAACTCGACGCCATGGAGTTCCTCAACCTCGCGCGGCAGAAGTTGAAGCTCCTGAACATGGATGAGGCCTTCCTTTCGCGCGCGGTCAATTTAGGCTTCTCGGGTGGCGAGAAGAAACGTAACGAGATATTCCAGATGTGGATGCTGGATCCTCGCCTCGCTATTCTCGACGAGACTGATTCCGGTCTCGACATCGATGCGCTCAAGATCGTAGCTGACGGGGTTAACGCTTTGCGCGGACCGGCGCGCGCCACGTTGTTGATCACGCATTACCAACGTCTCTTGGACCACGTCACGCCGGACAAGGTGCACGTTCTGGCCAAAGGTCGGATCATCAAGTCTGGCGGGCCGGAGCTTGCTCTTGAGCTTGAGGCCAGGGGCTATGCCGACTTGCTGAATGCTGCTACCGCGTGACCGGATTCCCAGAATGGCGACCATGACAACGGAAAGAGCACCGACAACGGATTATCTCGAACAATTCTCGGCGATCAAACCAACGCTCCCGGGAGCGGCTCTGGCATGGCTTGGCGGCGCGCGCCAGGACGCGATAGATCGCTTTCGGGGAACTGGTTTTCCAACGACGAAAGTAGAGGCGTGGAAATTCACCAGCCTTACGCCATTATTGCGCACAACATTTACGCCGGCAGCTGCATCACCCGAAGCAACGCTGACCCACGCTGATCTCGACCGTTTCCGCCTTACGCCTGACTGCCACCTCATGGTGTTTCAGAATGGGCACTTTCGGCCCGAGCTATCGGAATTTGATCGCCTGCCCGAAGGCACACGGGTCACTGGCTTGCCAAATGCCGGCGAGGAGGACTTACGTGCCTTGACAGCGCCGCCGGAGGTAGAGACTGATGCGCGCGCGCGCGCGCTCTTTAATCTCAATACCGCATTCATGGCAAATGGCGCCGTGGTCCAAATCGGTCCTGGCGCGATGCTGGCGCCAGTTCAACTGCTGTTTATTGGAATGCCGGACGGCGACACTTCAGCCTTTCACTTACGTAATCTGATTCGCGCCGCCGCCGGATCGAGCGCCACCGTGCTTGAAAGCTATGTCGGGCTCGGGGACGCCGCGTATTGGACCAACGTCGTTACCCGCGTCACGGTTGCGTCGAACGCAGTGTTGCGGCACTATCGACTCCAGGCAGAGGTCCCGTCCGCTTTCCACATCGGCGCAACCTCGGTGCACCTCGAACAGAATGCCAGCTATCATATGTTCTCCGCCACTCAGGGCGCGAAGCTGGCTCGTAATGAAATTGATATCGATCTAGGCGCCCCCAATGCCGAGGCGCGCCTGTCGGGCGTGACATTGGCGCGAGATACGCAGCACCTCGACACAACGGTACGCGTCGAACATTCCAAGCCACGATGCGCCAGTCTCCAAGAGTTTAGAAGTGTGGTCGACGATAATGCGCATTCAGTTTTTCAAGGCCGCGTGCGTGTGGCACCCAATGCCCAGAAGACCGATGCACGACAAATCAGCCGCAATCTTCTACTCGCGTCTTCTGCCGCCGCCGACGCAAAACCTGAACTTGAGATTCTCGCAGATGACGTCAAATGCAGCCATGGCGCGACCATCGGTGATCTCGATAACGAGGCGCTTTTCTATCTGCGGGCGCGCGGCTTAACGGAAGCGGAAGCTCGTTCGGCGCTGGTCGATGGCTTTGTCAGCGCGTCACTGGAAAGCATCGATGCCGAAGCACCACGTTCTTATTTTCGACGCAATATCGAAGAGTGGCTGCGAGAAGGGCCACGGTCATGATGGCAGTTGAAACAGCGACGCCACGGCCCTCGGCGATTGATGTGTCGTATATCAGACGCGACTTCCCAATCCTGTCACAGACAGAGCATGGCAAGCGTCTCGTCTTTCTCGATACCGCTGCGAGCGCTCAAAAGCCTCGTGCGGTGATCGACACCGAACGTTGGGTCTACGAAAGTGCCTATGCAAACGTGCATCGCGGCGTCTACAGCCTCAGTCAACGCGCGACCGAGGCGTTCGAAGCCGCACGCGAGAAGGTTCGTCGATTTTTGAATGCAAGCGACACACGCGAAATCGTGTTTGTGCGCGGGGCCACGGAGGCGATCAATCTCGTCGCCCAGAGTTACGGGCGCTCATTTCTGTCCGCCGGAGATGAAGTCCTAATCACTCACATAGAGCATCACGCCAACATCGTCCCGTGGCAGATGTTGCGCGAGGATAAAGGCGTGAAGCTGAAAGTGGCGCCGGTTGATGATTCTGGTGAACTTGACCTCGACGCGTTCGAAACCCTCATCGGTCCGCGCACCAAACTGATCGCTGTAACCCATGTGGCCAATGCCCTCGGAACCATTGTCCCGGTGGAACACATTATCCGGCTTGCAAGGGCGCGGCACATTCCGGTTCTCGTAGACGGTTGCCAATTCGTGCCGCACCACGCAGTGGATGTGCAGGCGCTCGATTGCGACTTTTACGTCTTCTCGGGACACAAGCTCTATGGACCGACGGGCGTCGGCGTTCTCTACGGAAAGGCCGCGCTGCTGCAGGCGATGCCTCCCTGGCAGGGCGGCGGCGACATGATTCGTTCCGTTACTTTTGAACGAACAGACTACAACGACCTGCCGTGGAAATTCGAAGCGGGAACACCGGACATTGCTGGCGCGATCGCCCTTGGCACCGCCATCGACTATGTAGATGCCATCGGCTACGCCGCCATCGCGTCCCACGAAACGGCTCTGCTCCACTATGCAGAGGGCGAACTCGCTAAAATCACGTCCCTGCGCATTATCGGCCATCCACGCCGCCGCTCCGGGGTCATCTCCTTCGTGCTGGAGAACGCGCATCCGCACGACATCGGTTCGATTTTGGATCATGAGGGGATCTGCGTGCGCGCGGGTCATCATTGCGCTCAGCCAACCATGGAACGATTCGGGGTCGCGGCGACCGTCCGTGCTTCCTTTGGCGTCTACAACGATCGTGACGATGTAGATGCTCTCGTTGCCGGGCTGCGCACGGTCGAGGAGGTTTTTGGACAATGAGCGACGTGATGCGAGACCTCTACCAGGAAGTTATCCTCGATCACGGCAAACGGCCGCGAAATTTCGGAGCATTAGAGAGCGCCAGTCGGCATGCGGATGGCCACAATCCGCTTTGCGGCGACAAAGTGACGATTTTTCTCTCCATCGAGAATGGCCGTATCTCCGACGTCAGGTTTACGGGCGCTGGTTGTGCCATCTCCATGGCGTCGGCCTCCCTCATGACCGAAGCAATTAAAGGCAAGACCGAGGCCGAGGTCCGGTCCCTGTTCGAGAAATTCCGTATCGGCCTCACCACCAAGGATGAGGTCGCCGCAACCACCGCACTTGCGGGCCTCGACAAGCTCGCCGTCTTTGGTGGAGTTCGGGAATATCCTGTGCGCGTGAAATGCGCGACCCTGGCTTGGCACACTTTGGCCGCCGCGCTGGATCATGTCGAGCAGGCCGTCAAGACTGAGTGATAACGAGGAACGAGACGAGGACGTCAATGACAAGGACCGATTCCACCACCTCTTCCGGAGTCGCCTCTGGCGCGAGAGAGTCAATGCGCGATCGTGTCGAAGCCGTGCTTCGCACGGTCTATGACCCTGAAATACCGGTCAACGTCTATGAACTCGGGTTGATCTACGATCTCGGCGTTAGCGACGAAGGGGTGGTCGAAGTTAAAATGACCCTGACTGCGCCGAACTGTCCCGTCGCCGGTTCGATGCCAAGCGAGATCGAGAGCAAAGTCCGGACCATCGAGGGCGTTACCGACGCGCATGTCGAACTCGTGTGGGATCCGCCGTGGGATCCGTCTCGCATGTCCGAAGCGGCACGGCTTGAACTCGGCATGATCTAGGGCGAGATCGTTACGGATTGGGACGTTCTAAGGCGTCCGCTCCTGTTGGTTCTCCCGGCGTCCCGGCGCTAGGTCGCCGGCGATCCGGTAACCCTATCGGCGAATACGCTTTCATTTTCTTCGGATTGATCGTGTATCATCTCACCGCGACTGTCGCATAGCAGCCGCGAGAAACGCACGCTCTTATCACTTCAAAGATGAACCGTGCGTGCATGCGATCTTTCCGGAGGGTGTGGTAAGGAAATCCTCAATCTTGTTCTAACGCCGTTTGGCTAAGCGGCGCAGGAGTCCCTCGTGAACCGCGTCATCCAAGCAATTCGCGCTCTTATCATTGGGGTTGCCGCCTTAGCGCTTCTCGCTGCGGCTACCATTGGCACGGCATTGTGGTGGACCCTGCCACCCGGGCGCGCGGTCGCGCAAATCCCAGGCTTGTCCGCGCCAGTCTCCATCACCTTCGATCAGTACGGCGTCCCCCGCATCCACGCGGCCAACTTTGAAGACGCCGCCGCGGCGCTCGGTTACGTGCACGCAAGGGATCGTATGTTCCAGATGGATCTGATGCGTCGTGTCGCGTCGGGCCGGCTCGCGGCGATTGTCGGCCCTGCCGCACTCTCGCTCGACCGCGAAATGCGCACCCTTGGCCTTCGCCGTGCCGCGGAATCTGACTATGCCGCGTTGCCCGCGGCAACGCGGGCCATACTGCAGGCATACGCGCGGGGAGTGAATGCCTGGATCTCGGCGCATGGGCGCTTTAGCGCGCCCGAGTTCTTGTTATTCGGTGCGCCGCGACCCTGGACGCCCGTCGATACGCTGCTCTGGGCAAAGACGATGGGCCTATCGCTATCGATGAATTGGCGCCAAGAACTGGCGCGGTTCCAACTTTCCACCACCCTGCCTAGCTCTCTCATCGAAGCGCTTTGGCCACCGCAGCATGAAGAAGGTCAGCCGGGCGCGGAACGCCGCCAGAGGGAGATTCAGGCCGCTTCACTGTCGGCCTCGGCGATCGCGCGAGCGCTGCCTGCTTTCCCGGCACCGTTTACGCAACCTGAAACCGCATCCAATGAATGGGCCGTCGACGGCAAACGGTCAGCCACCGGTCAACCATTGCTGGCCGGAGACCCGCATCTCGGCTTCGGCTTTCCTTCGGTCTGGTATTTAGCCCGGATCGAGACGCCGCACCGTACCCTGGTCGGCGCCACCGCGCCCGGCGTTCCTGGCGTGATCCTCGGACATAACCGGCACATCGCCTGGACGTTTACTACCACCGGCGCAGACGTGCAGGACATCTTCATTGAAACGCCTGTTGGAAAGAACGAGTACGCGACGCCAAAAGGCCCAACGCCCTTCACGGTACGCACCGAACACATCAAGGTGCGCGGCGGACATCCGGAGACGATCGTTATCCGCTCGACACGGCACGGGCCGGTAATCAGCGACCTGTTCGCTCCTCTGGGGCCCATCCTTGCCGTCTCGATGGCGAATCTGCAACCCGGCGACATGGCTATGGAAGGGCTGTTGGCATTGGACGATGCCACCTCCGTTACGGAAGCGGAGCGAGCGGCGGCGCTCATCACCTCACCGGTGCAGAACCTACTGGTGGCCGGAAAGACCAATATCGGTCTCTTTATGACCGGACGAATCCCCATCCGTGCCAAAGGCGATGGGTCGATGCCAGTCCCGGGCGCCTCGGGGGCATACGACTGGTTCGGTTGGGCGTCTGGCACTCGGCTACCTCATACGATCGACCCGCCGAGCGGGCAGCTTGTCAATGCCAATAACCGGGTGGCGCCCGCGAACTTTCCCATCTTCCTTGGCCGCCACTGGTTCTCCGACTGGCGAGCACGGCGTATCCGGCGGTTGCTCGACCGCCGTCCCAAACTGACGGTTTCCGATTTTGTTCATATGCAACGCGATGTTACCAGCCTGTTCGCACGCGACCTATTGCCCAATTTGCTTGCCGTGCCGCCCCCTAAGGGTCGGGCCGGCGAAGCACTCCGCCTGATTGACCACTGGAACGGGGCCATGACTGCCAATGCGCCTCAGCCGTTGATCTTTCACGCCTGGATCGATCGCTTCTACGAATTGCTGATGCAGCGCAATCACCTGCCGCTTTCGGACGCGGTTTTCGCCGCGCCGCTGACCGAATTCCTGCCTTCCGTTTTTACCCCTGAAGGCACACATTGGTGCGGCGGCAAATGCACTGCGATATTACGAAAAGCACTCGTACAGGCTGTGGCGGCCCTTAGTTCACGATTCGGACCCAATCCGGCACATTGGCACTGGGGCGAGGCGCACCAAGCGGTATTCGCAGACCCGATTCTACAGCGCATCCCTTTGCTGCGCCGGTTTGGCACCTTTGCAATCGCGAGTCCCGGCAGCGCGACCACTATCGATGCTGGTGGAACCGCGCTTGGGCGTTTCACGTCAGTGCACGGGCCCGAGTTTCGCGGGGTCTACGATCTTGCGAATCTGAATGCCAGCCGCTTCATCTTGGCGCCGGGCCAATCGGGGAATCTGCTAAGCCGGTTCGCTAATAATCTCCTTCGCCGTTGGAGGGACGGCCAGACCATCACGATCGGCCCGCATGCAACGCGGGTAAGCGCGACGCTGCGGTTGCTGCCAGGGACCCCCTAAAATCCGAAGGCCATGGAGGGTGGCCACTCGCCGTCTTCGGGCCAGCTCGATTCCAGACCCCGCCGAGCGAACTTCCTAGACGCCGCGCCAATGTCGCAGGCGGCGGCCAGCTGTCGTCTCGTAACAGGCCAGGAAGCCGCTTGTCGAGTTCGTCGCACCCATCCGTGTCGCCATGATGCGAGCGAACAACGATACGTCGCCAACCGCAGAACCCCTTGTTTGGCGTCAGCCTGAATTGGGAAATTGCCCCCTACAACCGTCGTCTGCGCCATTGTGGTCAAAAGCGGCGAGATCAATAGCAACGCCACGCCCAGGCGAAAGCCACCGTATCGCGCACAGCGCTCCCATCCAATGTGGACCCAGAGACGGAAACGCCCTTGCGTTGTTCAATCAATTACAAAAGAATTCCAGATGGCGGGGGCGGAATAGCCCGACAAAATATAGCACCGGCTCGGGACAAAAGAGGAAGAGGCATGACCGCACGTATTCGGCTGGCGCTTGCGGCAAGGAAGCATAGGCCGCGGCGAGAGGGCGCGAGACGGTCGACCCACGCAAGCAACTGGCCTGCATGGCCCGGCCTCGTTTCGGTAGCGGCGTTTCTCGGGCTGTGGCAAGCGGCAAGCTCGCTTCATCTCGTTCCATCCGATCTCCTGCCTGGGCCAATCACGGTCGCTGCGGCTTTTTTTCACGTTGCAGCCTCGGGCTATCGAGGCACGACGCTTATGGAGGATACGGTCGCGACTGTCGGGCGCTGTCTAGCCGGATTTTTCCTGGCGGTGTTCTTCGGCATTCCACTCGGCCTCGCAATGGGGACCAACCAGAAGGTCGCAGCGGCGTTCAACTACGCTATCCAGTTTCTCCGCCCGCTGCCCCCCCTTTCGTACATGGTATTGCTCATTTTGTGGTTTGGCACCGGCGATCTCTCCAAGGTCATTCTTCTCTTTCTGACCGCCTTTCCAATCATAACCAGCGCTGCGATGGCCGGCGTCCGCAGCGTGCCAAGGCTGCGCCTGCAGGCAGCAATGATGCTCGGCGCAAGCGAGCGGCAGATGTTTTGGCACGTGATGCTTCCAAGTGCGCTGCCGATGATCTCTACAGGCCTCAAGATCGCCCTTGCCGCCGCGTTTTCCACCGTGGTGGCTGCGGAATTTATCGCCGCCCAAAATGGATTGGGATGGATGGTTCTTTCCGCCAGTCGATACTTACAGGACGCCATCGTGATGATGGGCGTTGTCCTGCTCGGCCTGATCGGCATGCTACTGAGCAAGAGTTTGCACGCGCTCGATAAGAAATTGATCCACTGGCGGCGCGTGGGATAGGGCAGAGTCATGGAGCGGAATTATGGAACCCCCTGGCGTTATACGCTCCTGAGCGCCGCGGTCTTAATTGCGGCATGGGTGGGCGCCAGCATGGGCGGATTGGTCTCGCCTCTCTTTCTGCCGACGCCCGGCGCGGTGTGGCGCGGCTTTATCGAACTCGTAACCTCCGGTTACAACGGCGTGCCGCTTTCGTGGGACATCGGCGTGAGCCTTATGCGCGTGATCGTCGGCTTCGGTGCGGGAGCACTGGTCGGCACGCTCATCGGACTCGCCATGGGGATGTGGCGAGGCGTCGACTCGGCGATCGAGCCGTTCGTCGAATTCTTGCGCCCTCTGCCGCAGCTCGGCTATCTCGTTTTGCTAATCATCTGGTTTGGCATCGGAGAAACATCCAAGGTTATGCTGCTATTTCTTACCGCATTTCCGGTCGCGGCGATTGCCGCGAGAGATGGCGTGCGCAGCGTGCCTCTGCAACACATCCAGGCCGCTCGCGCCTTGGGCGCAAGCTCTCGGCAAATTTTTTGCTTTGTCGTATTCCCCGGAGCGCTGGCGGAAATTTTCGTCGGTATGCGGCTCGCCATTGGTCTCGTCTATGCTACTCTTATCGCAGCGGAAATGTTGGCGGGCAGCGATGGAATCGGTTGGATGGTGTTCAATGCGGGTCGTTTTCTGCGTGCCGACTTTGTCTTTGTTGGTGTGGCGATCATCGGCATAATGGGAATACTCCTCGATTGGGGCCTGGTCACCGCCGAACGGAAAGTCATACATTGGGCCGGACGGTAAATCGGCCTCAGATAGCACAACAAGAAGGAGAAGCAGCACATGACGGACAGGGAATCAAAAGGGACAGGCGGGTGGCGTCGGCGCGATATCCTCACTGCCAGCGTAGGTGCTGGAGCCGGCATGGCCTTTGGCTTGAAACTCAAGCTGGCCCGCGCTGCCGCGCCGGCGCGCATTCGCATTGGCACATTCGACGAAACAAATCCAACGGCGATGCTGCAGGAGGCAGGTTGGCTGAGCGAAGTGACAAAAGCCAAAGTCGAGTGGCATGACGTCGGCAGCGGCGGTGCCTTTAACACGCTGGCCGCGGCGGGCGGCATCGATGTCGGCCTCGGGCTTGGCACCGCGCCGTTGGCGGCCGGGCTTGCGGTTGGAATTCCCTACAAAGTGATTGCCATGTGCGACAACATCGCCGGCGCCGAGGAAATGACCGTCCGCAAATCGGCCAACATCAAAACACCCCAGGATTTTATCGGCAAGACCGTAGCTGTACCCTTCGGCTCGACCTCCAATTTTCGGCTGGTCGGCTTTCTCACCGTGCACAAGCTGTTGGGCAAGGTGAAAGTGATTTACATGTCGCCCGCACAAATGGTTGCAGCCTGGAAACGCGGCGAAATCGACGCGGGCTACGTTTGGCCACCAGCAAAGAGCAAGTTGCTGGCGGATGGAGGTGAAGTCTACCGCACCTACATAGAATTGGACAAAGCAGGTTACGTGATTGGCGATTTGATTGCGGTGCGTACGGATTTCATCGACCAGCATCCGGATATTGTCGTGGCACTGTTGAAGGCCTATGGAAAGGGAATCGCCCTTTGGCAGCATGATGAGCAAAAATCCGCGGCGTTGGTGGCAAAAGGAACCGGTCTTACGCCGGAAGAGGCCCTGGCTGACATGAAGGAATACGAATTTATCACTCTGGCGCAATCGCTCTCACCGCAATGGCTCGGCGCACCCGGCAAGCCTGGTCGCCTCGCCTCGGTCTTGCACCGAACCGCATTGTTTCTGCACCAGCAAAAAAGCATAGCGAACGTGCCGCCTCTTGCTACCTTTGCCGCAGGCATTGATTCAACGCCCTTAGACAAGGTTCTTAACGGTTGACAGGCAATCCGTACTCGCCCGTCAAACCAGAAGCTAAAGACCCCGACGCAATGGAGAGGGGAGAGAGCGATTTTGTCGTTCTCTCCGATCTCGTCATGGATTTCGGCACGGGCGAAGCGCGCATTCGCGCCCTCGACCATGTTTCTCTCACCTTCGGCGAGGGTGATTTCGTTTGCATCGTCGGTCCATCCGGTTGCGGCAAGACTACGATGATGCAGACGCTCGCCGGCTTCCTGCATCCAACCGGGGGCGAGGTGCTGATGGCTGGCAAACCAATTACCGGACCCGGCCCTGAACGCGCGGTCGTCTTCCAGCAGCCCGGACTCTATCCGTGGATGACGGTCCGCGCCAATGCCAGTTTCGGACCGAGAATGCGCGGAGTTCCCCGTGCCGAAACTGAACAGACAGTCGAATACTATTTACGCACGACTGGTTTATGGGAATTTCGCGATCGGTACCCCTATGAACTGTCAGGAGGAATGCAGCAACGGTTGGCGATCGCGCGCGCGCTCGCCAACCATCCGAAAATTCTCTTGATGGATGAGCCGTTCGGCGCCCTTGACGCCCTCACGCGCGAGAAGATGCAGGAAGAGTTGCACGCGGTATGGCACCGCACGGGCATGACCGTGATGTTTATCACTCACAGCGTTGAAGAAGCGGTGTATCTCGGCACGGAAGTGGTGGTTATGTCCCCCCGGCCGGGGCGAATTATGGAACGTCTGCCAGCACCCTTTGCGCGTCGAGCCGGCGATCGCGAAATCCGCGCCATCAAAGCGAGGCCTGAATTTGTCGCCATGCGAGAACGAGTATTGTCATTGATCTGGGCCATGGCGCATGACTAACGATTGCCTGTCCCTCCTCCGGATTCCGACGACAGAATGTGGTGTCAGTCGTTGGGCACAATGAACTAGTGACAATCGTTATTTCAAGGCTCTAGCGGCATAGACGCAATGGAAGTCGCTAAATGAAAGCATTCCGTAGCCGAAGACAGCGCGTGCACCTGTCCTCTCAAGGTAACGCGGTTGGCTCGCCTTGAGCCGAACGGATGCCGCCATTTTCGAGATACGTTCCTCAGCCTTGGGATCCGAGGCTGATCCCGAAGCCATGATTTGGCTAAATCAACGATCCGGCACTTTGCCGGCCTGATATCGGGAAACTGTTGTTCAGTCCTCGTCGGAGACGAAACCGCGCGCCACCTCTCATGCCGAACGCGGCATTTGCACGACCTGCCGATTGAATAGTGGTATACACTTGGGGGAATCAGCAACGTTCGGATGGTACCATAGGAACTGACCCTACTCTTCTCGATTCTCGCGCCTATCTTGATCCGCCGACTGAATAAGGGAGGCAGGGGATGATGATAATCTACGTAGTGGTGCTTTGCACCGGGGCAATATGGCGCCCCTCTACCCAATGCCGCTATGTCGAAGGCGGTCTTCAGCAGCAGCTCACGTTGCAGCAATGCAGGAATATTGCCTCGACGTTGAATCGGAATCGCATAGGCAGAATGCACTCTCCCGTTGGTGTAAGCGAGTGGTACCAATGTGACCGAGTCAGCGTGCCAACCTCGCGCTGAAGGCGGCGAGGCGAATGTAGGCACATCCTAAAGGCCAATCACTTGGATGCCATGTCTCTGGCATGAAGTTCGGTCGCACAAAACGTCGCCGCCCCCTCCTATAACAACGTCGAATAGAAAGCCCCGTCGTTGGCCGAACGAGAGAAAGATATGTCTTCCTCGCCGCGCGACGCGACCACTTCTCGATCCTGCCCGGAAAGTGATGGATTCCATAACAAGTCATGCAGGATATATACGCACTCAGACGGGATTGTCCTCTCGTTACCATGACGCTGAGCCTCGACCCGCAGCGGCTACGGGTCACGAAGCGCGGCGCCATTGATGGCTGACATCAATTGCACCGAGTGCTCTCGCGTAGGACGTACTATTGATCTACCGGCTCCACCGGTTGATCGCTACGCGTCAGAAGTTGGAATGGTGGTGCGCGGTCAGGATGTGTCGTGATGATGGCAACCGGCCGCACCGGCATGTCATCTGCGCGTTTGATCACGTAGTCACGCACCAGCACGGCGAGCGCGAGCGTTGCTTCCGCAAGTGCAAATGACGCGCCGACACAAACGCGCGGACCAGCCCCAAACGGAAGATAGGTGAAGCGCTCGGGCGGCGCGGCGCCCGACATAAAACGAGACGGATCGAAACGATCTGGCTCTGTCCAAAACCCGCGATGGCGGTGCAGCACCCACGGGGCGATCATTACGATCGCACGAGCAGGAATCTCGACGTCACCCGCTTGATCAGCAGATAATGCCTGTCGTGCGATCATAGCTGCAGGCGGATAGAGGCGGAGTGCCTCGCTTACCACAGCACGAGTGAAAAGAAGATGTCCAAGGGCAGCAGCAGCCTCTTCAGGCCCAAGATCGAGATCGCGTGCTTCGGCGGCAATCCGCGTCTGCGCTTCGGGATGGTCCGCAAGCAATAGGACCGACCAAAACAGCGACAGGGCGGTGGTCTCGTGACCGGCGATGATCAAGGTCGCAATCTCATCCCGCAGCAGGCGGAATCCTGTCTTTCCTTCGGCCTCAGTCGCCCTGTGTAAGAGATCGAACAGGTCGCGCGCTTCTGCCACCGAAGGCGATGTCGCACGGCGGGCGATGATCCGGCTGATCAGCCCCATCCAGCGCCTCCGAAACGAGATGCGCAAGAGGTCGCCTGGGCTCGGGACCGCGACAGGCAGCACCAAGTCAAAGAAATGCGCTCGAGAGGCCCGCTGGCCCGGCCCTTGCAGGAGCGCCCGCATTTCTGATGCGAATGGACCGAGATCGACAGAAAACATCGCACGCCCTGCGATGTCGAGTGCAAGCGACTGCACCGTCTCCAGGAGATCAACCGGGCCCGAAGCAGCGCGCGACGCAAGACCGGCACGCCACTCTTCTACGGCAATGGCGGCATGACGCATAAGTAACGGCATCGCCCGTGGGGCCAGAGTCGGTGCGATAGTCCGCCGTTGCTGTCGCCAAGCCTCGCCTTCCGCGAGCAGCAGGCCACGTCCGGCAAGAGGCCTCAGTAACCGGATCGAGGCTGCCGTGCGTCTATAGTTTTGCGGATTGTCGACAAGAACATGCCGGATCATCACGGGAGAATTGAGTAACAACATCGGCCGGAGCAGCAACTTCTGCCGCACGACCGGGAGATCGTAGGCTTCCTCCGACCAGAGCTGCAACGGATTCGTGCGGATCGCCTTCAGCATCGCGCGCCCAGCGGCGAACCGACCTCGTGGGGAAGGCGCCATTGGCGCATGCGATGATACTTCGTTCAAGGTAAATCGAGCCTCCATGCTCTATCAATGCCACTCACCACGCCAAATGCAAGAGTCTCGTGTAGGCGCGGCTACAGGTGAGGCATCGACCGGTTGCGCCATGGCCCGGCAGGCGGTGCGGGACACGGTAGTACGCGTAATGTCCTCTCGGGCAGACTCGATGGCGAAAGTCCACGGAAGTGCCTTTGGCTTACGGAACTATTGCCCCGCAGGAATAGCCAATCATCTACTCGCTGCGGTGCCCCCTCGCTGCGCGAGGTTATGTGTTTCCGCTAGCCCTTGTTGGACGGCGTTTCTGTTAGATCGGCTCCTGCCGGCGATTGGCCTGCCAAGTCAATCTTCATCAGAAACGGTGCAGACGTTATATAGCAAGATAGTGCGTTACCCCGAACCGCCGCCACGCCGTCCTCGCGGGCTTATGGAAGCCCTAACATTCAAATCCACGAGACAATAAGCTTGATTCCAGGCTCAATTCGATCTCTTGGGATCGATCGGAAGCCAAGCCGCATAGGGTTCAATAGCGGTGTCTCTCCGGAAAAATAGTAATGCCCGGATTCAATCAAAATGGACCATGGCAAAGGCTCTCACCAACGGTGCGCAACCCATGGGCGCCGCCGCGGTCCGCGATGGCATCTACGAAACGGTAATAGCGGAAGCACCGGAATGTACCGTCGAG
Source organism: Ferrovibrionaceae bacterium (assembly GCA_046705265.1). Lineage (GTDB taxonomy): Bacteria > Pseudomonadota > Alphaproteobacteria > Ferrovibrionales > Ferrovibrionaceae > JAJYTL01. The sequence goes on along the minus strand of JBJKQL010000067.1, from coordinate 5,380 downwards.
TTTGCACGCGGCTATCCCTATTCGGCACATCCCGCGGCCTGCGCTGATGCATTGGAAACGCTCGACGTCTACGAGAGGGAGAGCTCGTTCCAGCGAGCGGCGGAACTTACGCCACGCTTCCTCGATATCATCTTCTCGCTCAAAGATATTCCCGTGGTCTCCGATATTCGTGGCTATGGCCTCCTCGTCGGCACCGAACTCAAGCCTGCTGGGCAACCAGCCCAGCGCGGCCTAGAAGGCACCCAACGACTGTTTCGCACCGGACTTCACATCAAGTTCACCGGCTATACTGCCCTGATCGCACCGCCCTTCATAGTGACGGATGACCATCTCGTCGAAATTGGCGGCATCCTTAGGAGCGTACTCGATGATTTGGCAGTTCAGTATTTGCGCGCCACGGCCTTAACGAAATTCTCCCTTGGCGCCTTCTCTTTTACCGACCAAAAAAAATTGTGACCAAATCGGGATAAGTATTGGCTATGGTATTGCACAAGATGAGAACGCCCTTCTGAAGAAGGGTCGTCACGACGACCGCGGAACAAACAACGATGCGCCCACGGCTCAAAATGAACTTCGCCCAGCCAAAGGAACGACCCGACGTGGGCCATTAATGCAGACCGGACTCGCAACCGAAGGGTTGACGGACGAAGAGGAAGCGGTTTAGCCAGGGGCAGATCGAGATCAGTCGCGACGAATGCCCCCTTCCCGGCTTTATCTGTAGAGTTTGAAAAGGTAGGGCAAGGGTGCGTTGCCTCCACCCGCTCGCTCAAACGTCGAAAAAGCGTACCAGGACGACGACAGTTATAGGCAGCCCCCTGCTGCTGCTCTCTCCGAGAATATTCTAGAAGCTAGACTTGTCACCGAAATAGAGTATGGCGCTCTCGTTGGAGGCCTTTCTATATCCCGGGCGGGTTTTAGGATCAGCGAGGATAAAGGCTAGGTTCTGGGTGATGTCGGGATTGTCACCGGTCCGGAAACCCCCTTTTTTGTTGCGCCCGTTATCTTCGTCCGTCCGAATAAACTCCCGCACGCCACGACGGCGTAGCAGCCTGTAAAGATCATAGTAGTGCCGCATGAAGCCGACTGAGGATTATTCTGATACCCGCTGCTGGCACAATTTCAGAGAAATGGCTTCAAGCTTTTCCACGAACGTATAATGCGGATCGTAGCAAACGACGCCCTTCGCACGATTGCCGATGACTTCGACCTGATTTTTTGCGGCGGCATACTGGTACAGCCACGAGCTGATATTCCTGGTGCTATCCGGTGGCCCTTCGTCGCCCCCACCTCCAGAAGTACGCCGAGTCTGAGCGCTGCCATGGCCAGGGCTGTTGTCCTATGAAAAAGGCCGGTGCCGGCGCTTGTCATATCGTTGTTGTCAAAGGCAGTGTCACATTCAATCTTTTCAATGCCCTCAAATTTGATTTTATTGGCGAACTCGTCGACGAAATTCCTGCCGGCGCGAATATCCTTGGGCTTGTTTTGATTGCCGCCGATCCTCAGCGGGCGCACTTCCGGAAGCTCGATGCGGGTATCAATATCTTCCGAAGACCGATTGATGATCTGATATCCCTTTGAAAGGGATGTGCCTCCCTAGAGTTCGAACTTGAAATCCTTCTGCTGCAACCCATAAAGGTAATGCATGATGCCATAGGCGTCGACCCGCGTTTCGACCCTCGCCTCAGCCATCGAAAACTCAGGTAACGCTAGCACAACACACGAAGCTAGCCGACGCGTGATCGGCTCCAGCCGAGTGGTCCAGTTGATTGTGAGTGCACGACCGTGTGGCCATGCCCCGCTTTCTGATCCAGACGGTGAGCATCACGATGCTGATCCCTCTTTCCCGATTCCGGGCAGGATCCGGCGCTCAGGCTGACTCGGGCGAGTACGCCAGATTGCAGAGTTAATCTCCGCCCCGAAAATGAAAGCCAGGGCAGTTATGTAAAGATACATGAGCGTGACCACGATGCTACCGAGGCTGCCGTACACGAGGCTATAATTGCCCACCGTCATCAAGTATAGAGAGAACACCGTAGCAGCACCGAGAAGCAATACCACGGTAAGGACGACACCAGGAAGAAGATCACTTATAGGACGCTCAACGTTTGGCAACCATCGATGAAGCAAGAGAAGAACTACGAATGTTACGACCATCGCTGTTCCGTAACGAGATGTCTCCCAGAGAATAGCATCGGCCGTTGAGGCGGTAATATGCTGAATGACGAACCTCCAGACCAGCGGGCCCGGCACGATGGCAAGCGACAGCAAAATCAAAGAGAAGCTGCCTAGCGCGACAAAAATCAGACCTTCCAGTCGCCGTCGCCAAAACGAGCGCGTCTCGCTTACCCGATAGGCGCGATTGAGCGCGACGCGCAGAGCCTCAATGCCGTTCGAAGCAGTCCACAGCATGAATAGTCCGCTAGAAGTCAGTATACCTGGTTCCCGGGTCGAGAAAATTCTGGTTACGAGCGGACCCAGGGTCGCCGATATATCGCGTGGGGTGAATTCGAGCATAAACGTAACGAAACGCTCGCCGGTGGCAATATTGCCGATGAGGCCAGCAAGAGCGCCAAGGAAGATTAAGAACGGAAAAAGGGCCAAGAGCGTGGTAAATGCCAAGTGCCCCGAAACCTCTAGTGCCTCGTCGTTGATCAAATGTTTTGAAGCCACCCACAGAACGCGAAGAACCCTGCCCCCCTGTCCCGTTTTCCCCGGGTTCACTTGGTGGCTCCATCGCCAAAGACATCGGAGGCGCGTACGGGATCCGATGGTGCGTGTTCTCGCCTGATGCCCATTTTGGTCACTCGTTCTTTAACCTGATCTGTGGAGTTCACTGCCATGCTGCCGGCTCTGGAGGTCATCCCGTGCCTGGTTCGCATACAGGCACTTCAAAATGCCTTCGCCATTACGCTCGCGAATGTCGGTATCCAGGGCGAGTATTGGCCAGATCTCGATGACAGAGAAACGTGCCTCCGCATCACGCCAGATTACAACTCACAGAAAACTAACCCCGAGAAAGCGGCTAAGAGTTGAGGCAGATCAAGTAGATCATACAGTTTCGGACGATGTGCACTGATTCCTTCTTCAACGATATGGGTAGTTTTGCAGTTGGAAATAGTCCAGGAGGACCACGATGCCGTGAGAGCGTTACAAACGCGGGGAGATTCTCGCGAGGCAACGACAGGCCGATTTCCTCGCGTCACAGGTCCAGAACCTAGAGGATACCATTCGTCGAATTCGCGTGATGGACATTGCTCGTTTCCGCCGGTACCGGAAATTGGTGCTGACTTTTTTTTCGGGTGCCGCCTACGTGCTCTACATAGGTACGTGTGGTTCGCGCAGCAATGGTAAATCCGCGCCATGTGGAGGGAACATCGAAGGGAATCTCTGACCCGAGTGAGCTACCCCTCGCCCGGGTGTCACCGAAATATTGACCAGGTTCGTAGGCATAGCTGTATTTGCGTCTCGCCCTGGGAATGCATGCTTGCGGCCGCACATTGACATGATTCCCGTTTCGGTTTTTGTGACAACGATTGTAGAGGGAAACACGAGATCGTCGAGAGCATCTATGACAGCTCCTCAAAGGACCTTCCTGAGGACGTCTTTCCTAAAGCCGACAGGCATACTCTTATGTTGAGCTTATCAGACCGCAGAGGAAGGGCCTGCAAGCATCTCGGAGACCCAATACAGACCCTCAAGATGACGACAGGCAATTCCGATCGCAGCAGTCATCGGCACGGCAAGGAACAGGCCAGCGATGCCCCAGATCAATCCCCAGAAACTCAGTGATAGAATTGTAACTAAGGGACTAAGGTTCAGCGAATGACCGAGTGCGATTGGTTCGATAACATCGGTAAGGACAAAGTGCATCCCGCCTAGGATAACTCCTATAATCAGAGCAACTCCCAACGATTGAAACTGGGCCAACGCCATGAGTGCCGGAAAGACAGCGGCGAAGCCCCCCACGGTTGGTATATATGTGACGAAGAACATGACCACCGCCCAGAACGCGGCAAAGTGGACGCCGAAGGCGAGTAGAATCACGTAGCAGACCGCCCCCATCAAGACGCTAATCAGAGTACAGACGCCAAGATACCGACGAATTTGTCGAGCAACGGCATGCATAACGAGTTCGCTCTCGTCCTGAGCCGCGCGGCTGCGTTGCAGCCCAGCGAGCTTACCCGGAAGGTAACGCTGTTCGGTAAGGAGAAACCCGGCGTAAATGACAACCAGACCGAGTTCAAGAAGGGCATTGCCGGCCGACGCCGCTGCCCGCCCGAGAATACCGGTAAGGTCGGATTGATTTATCAAGGCCTGGACCCTGGGCGCTGTCGCCATCCGCGCCATTGGCATCCAGGCAGACCACAGCTTCGTTAGCGTTATGAGGTCGGTCGGTATATGCGCCACAAGGGGCGCGGCTTCATTGACAAGTACCAGGGCGACGAAGTATAGAGCGCCCCCGATCACTATGAACGCCATAAGCCAAGCTGACCGCGCAGGAAAGTGCCAGCGCCGGAACACGTCCGTCAGGGCGTTGAGCGTGGCCCATAGCAGAAGCGCGAATACGAGAGGAACGAGCAAAGGCTTGCCATAAGTCAGGAGCCCGAGGACCACTGCGGCGTTCACAAGTCGCGTCGCCAAGCGTAGATTGTCGATCTTCATGTCGCTCTCGCTGCTCGCCGCCCGCCTCCAAATTCTGTCATTGGTTGAATCTGTGTAAGCCTAATCAAGAATTAGGGCATTGATCTGGCGCAAGACCGGGCCGACCCCGCGACGCACGCCGGCGGTGCAACAACGCGACTTCGTTGGTTACCGAAGTACTATGCGGTTTGGAGCAGAAATTGCGTCATCCGGAGTTCGCTTCAGCCTCCGCGCATCGGCGGCACGGCGGGGCGCACACTATCTTCACGGCGGTCGGCACCGCCCGCTCCTGATGCGGGCGGTAGGCGGCGGTTGATTTGAAGTGACACCCAGGCCGGCCCGGACGGGGTCGTGATATCGTTTCCGTAGAGATGGCCAGCCCGGCGCCTCGGATCTGGCGTCCGACCGGCAACCCGATTGCATGGGCCAATTGCATGGGCCAATTGCATGGGCCGATTGAAATGCCGGCTGAGGCCGGAGTATTTTCCAGCCCCACGAGGAGGCGAAACCGCAGCTGAAATCGAAATAATCGGAAGTATTGTCGGCCCCATTGTGAGCAGAAGGGGTGATGATGCCGCGACCGAGGTCAGAGATGCGGCGGATCAGGAAAGTTGCCTCTTTTGAAAAACGAGTGGGTAGGTGTTCGGTCCGGCGGGGGCGGTCAAGGGCGCGCGCAGCCCGGCGAAGCGGATCCTTGACGGCGGCCGCAGGAGACGACAATTGAACGAGGCTGGATGCG
>JBJKQL010000066.1:0-43544 GCA_046705265.1 Ferrovibrionaceae bacterium | reverse complement strand
TTTTACTGGTTTTTAAAGGAATGCGAGTGGCGCTTCAATGGAGGCAACCATCAACAGCTTCTCAAGCAGCTTAAATATTGGTATAAATCAACTAAGCATTAGGCCTTAGCTACGACAGCCCCTAAATCTTTATGATTTTCAGAGTGTACCATCCGAATCGCTGGGCTTTCCCCAAGGCCGACACTAGACTCCTCGGGTCCCTTGACCGGCAACGGCTGTAGCACCTCATGCCTCTCGATGCTCAAGCCGCGTGGCTGCTCAGGATGATGGAGACTGCGCACCAGCCGGCTTTGGAATCGCTTACTGTCGCGGAGGCGCGCACGCAATACGCGAAGCTGATGCGTCTCGCCGATGCCAAGCCGGCCCCGATCGCGCGGGTCGAAAACCGCCCCCTGCCGGGGCCGGACGGCGATCTCGGCGCGCGCCTCTATCATCCGAGCGCACCGAAGCGCCCTCTCACGCCTGCCTTACTCTTCTTTCATGGCGGCGGCGGGGTCATTGGCAGCGTCGAGACCCACGATCCCTTGTGACGTGCTCTGACCGCAAAGGCACAGGCCATCGTAGTGTCGCTCGATTATCGGCTTGCGCCCGAACATCCGTTCGCCGATGCGGTGGAAGCCGCCGTCGCCGCCTTTCGCTGGCTTGCCGCAACGGCGGGCAAACTCGGCATCGATGCCAAGTGGATCGCGATTGGCGGTGATGGAATCGGCGGCGGCCTCGCCGCCGAGGCATGCCAAATAGCGCGCGATGCCGGCGGCGCCATGCCGGCGTTTCAGTTTCTCCTCTATCCCATCGTTGACATGAGCAGAAAGACCGCCTCCCGCGATGCGTTTGCCTCTGGGTATTTCATGACTGAACCGCTGATCAACTGGTTCGCCGATCATTACATCGCGACCACCCGGCGCCGCGACCCCCGCGCTTCGCCGCTCTTGGCGTCGAGTTTCGCCAACTTGCCACCGGCGCTCGTGGTCACCGCGGGCTTTGATCCGATGCTGGACGAAGATCGTGCCTATGGCGCGCGGGTGCGTGAGGCAGGGGTCGCAATCATCGAACGCCACTACCCCGGCATGGTGCACGGCCTCCTCAATATGTCGGCGATTCTCGACGAAGCCAAATGGGCGATCGACGAGGCGGCGGTAATGCTGCTCAACGCCATGTCGAACGCGCAAAACGCGCAATAGGCGCCGCCCGCGCTGCCCCTTGAAGCCGATCCAAGCTGGATTCTTCCTCCGTCTGCTTCTAATCTCGCGCCCGGTATCGTCGCAAAAGGATTCCGTTCATGAAATTGGCGAGTTTCCGCCGCAACGGCAAAGAAAGCTTCGGGCAAGTCATCGGCGAAGGCATGATCGACCTCGGCGATCGCTTGCGCCACCGCTATCCTGGTCTACGCAGCCTGATCACTGCAAACGCCTTTGACGAGGCGGCGCAAGCGGCGAAAGGAGCCACGGCCGATCATGCACTTCAGGACGTCACCTTCCTGCCGACGCTCCCCGATCCCGGCAAGATCATCTGCGTCGGCATCAATTACGAGGCACATCGCATCGAAACCGGCCGGCCGAAAAGCGATTACCCGACCCTCTTCGTTCGCTTTCCCGAAAGTCATGTCGGCCATCTCCAGCCGATGGTCAAACCAAAGGCGTCCGAACGCTATGATTATGAGGGCGAACTCGTCGTGATCATCGGCAAGCCCGGGCACCAGATCGAGAAAAAGAACGCAGCGGCTCATATCGCCGGTTACTCGTGTTACAACGACGGCAGCATCCGCGACTGGCAAGGACATACCTCGCAATTCACGCCGGGCAAGAATTTTTATCGGAGCGGCGCGTTCGGTCCGTGGATGATCACACCGGACGAAATCCCCGACCCCAGCCAGCTCACGCTTTCGACCCGCCTCAATGGTCAGGTGATGCAGCACACTTCGACCAGCGACTTGATCTATGACATCCCGACGCTGATCAACTACATCTCGGCGTTCACACCGCTTCAAGCCGGCGATTGCATCGTCACCGGCACGCCGGGCGGCGTCGGCGCGCGCCGCAATCCGCCTGTCTGGATGAAGCCGGGCGATACGATAGAAGTCGAGATTTCCGGCATCGGCACGCTCAGGAACCCCATCGTCGGCGAATAGCGGGTCTCCTTCATCATTTGGAAGATCACTGTCAGTGAAACGATCGTCAGGAAATCCCGCTGCCGATCGCTTCCGCCATGGTGCGGAATCCATCGGCGCGAAGCCGGGCCGCGAGTTCCCGCCGGATGCGCCCGATGAGAGCCGGCCCCTCGTAGATTAAAGCGGTGTAGAGCTGAACCAGCGACGCTCCGGCCCGGATCTTGGCGTAGGCATCGGCGCCGGATGCAACACCACCGGTGCCAATCAGCACCAACCGCCCTTTTGTCGCCCGAGCGAAATCGGCGAGCAACGCCGTCGACGGCGCGAAAAGCGGCCGCCCGCTCAATCCGCCGGCCGTATCGCGAAGCGGGCTTTTTAGTCCGGCACGATGGCCAATGGTGGTATTGCCGACGATCAGCCCGTCGATGCTGTGGCGAAGCGCCGCGTCGGCGATGCTCTCGACCTCCGGCGGACCGAGATCGGGCGCCACCTTCAAGAGTAGCGGCACCGGGCGCGGCAAGGTGGTCCGCGCCACCGTTAGGCGCGTGAGCAAACGATCGAGCTCGGCCGCGCCCTGCAGCGCCCGCAACCCCGGCGTGTTCGGCGAGGAAATGTTGATAGTGACGTAATCAACGAGCGGCCCAAGGGTCTCTAGCCCTCGCAGGTAATCGGCGACGCGGTCGGCGCTGTCGCGATTGGCGCCGAGGTTTGCGCCGACAATGCCGTCTGCACGCGACGCCCTCAGTCGCACCGCCACGTCGTCGAGACCCCGGCTGTTGAAGCCGAGGCGATTGATCACCGCGCGATCTTCGACCAAACGAAAGAGACGCGGGCGTGGATTGCCGCTCTGGGCACGCGGCGTGACGCTGCCTGCTTCGACGAATCCGAAGCCAAGGCGGATCAGCGAATCGAGCGCTTCAGCGTCCTTGTCGAAGCCGGCTGCGAGTCCAATCGGGTTCGAAAACGTCAAACCGAGAGTCCGAACGTGAAGCAACGGATCGTCTTTCATGCGTCGCCGCTTCACCCATCCACGCTTCAAAAGCGCGATCGTGATGCTGTGCGCGCGCTCGGGATCGAGACGCTGAAGCGCGGCCAAAGCAATAGTGTCGAAGTCGACCACGAGTTCAAGATTCCGTTGCTATATAAGGCTATCTATTATGTCGCGCGCCATGTCGATCGGTGTCACGTAGCGTATTGATTCGTCGTCTTCGCGTCGTGATTTGATTCACACACATTGAAAAAGAGCGAAATCAGATTAGCAAAGCGTTCATATTTTGCCCATTAAGTCCTTCTTGACAGCGCGACGTGCGCAGTTGTTTTCCGTTGACGGAGTCACGCACTTCGCTTATCCAGGCAGAATCAACGCCTTCGTTCCATTCTGGGAGAAAATCAATGGCGAGAGCTATGACGACCAAAGCTAAGACGACGAAGAGGACGGCAAAGAAATCGACGGCAAAGAAATCGACCGCGCGGAAACCCGCTGCGAAGAAGACTGCAGCGCGCAAGACCACCGCGAGAAAGACAGCGACGCGCAAGACTGCCACGAGAAAGACGGCGGCCCGGAAGACCACTGCGCGGAAGCCGGCTGCAAGAAAGACTGCAGCGAAGAAGTAATTCCCATCGAGGGGGCGCGCCACCGGTCGGCAAGTAAAGAGGACGGGTGGCGTGATGGATCTTCGAATCGGTTGAGATCGGAGATCAGGCGAGAGTGACCAGTTCGCCGGCAAGGGCCCGCCGCATCAGGGCCACAGTTTCGGCCACGCCGTAAAGGGCGATAAATGATCCCAGGCGCGGCCCTTGCTCCTGCCCGAAGAGAATCTCGTAGAGCGCCTTGAACCAATCCCGGAGCGACGCGAAGGGATAGCGCTTACCAACTTCATAGACGACCGCCTGCAAGGCTTCCGCATCGGCGTCTGCACCCGTTTGTTCGAGTTCGCGGGCTAGGGCTTCGATCGCCGTGCACTCGACGTCGGTCGGCAGGCGGAACTTCTTGTACGGCTTAACGAAATCCCGGAAGTAGGCAATCGCATAATCAACCAAGCGGTTGAGAATCGGATGATCTTCCGGCTCGATTCCGGGTACATAGCGGGCGATGAAGCCCCACAGCACCGCGCGGTCCTCGGTGTTCGCGACACTTGCAAGATTCATCAGCACGGCAAAAGAAAGCGGCACGGCCTCCTGCGGCGTCTCACCGCGGTGAATGTGCCACACCGGATTGGCGTAGCGCTCCTTCGGTCCTTGCCTTGAGAAGCTTTCAAGCGCGGCAATATAGTCGTCGACGGTGCGCGGGATGACGCCGAAGTGCAGCCGCTTCGCCGCTGTCGGCTTCTGATACATGAAATAGGCAAGGCTCTCCGGCGAGGCATATGTGAGCCATTCCTCGATGGTGAGGCCGTTGCCGCGCGATTTCGATATCTTCTCGCCATTGGCGTCCAGGAAAAGCTCGTAGGCGAAGCCCTCGGGCGGCGGCTGGCGCAGGCGCCCGCAGATATGGCCCGAGAGCTTGGCCGAAGGGATCAGATCCTTGCCGTACATCTCGTAATCGACGCCGAAGGCACGCCAGCGCATCGCCCAATCGGCTTTCCATTGCAGCTTGCAATGGCCGCCGGTCACCGGGACCTCCGTCGCTTTGCCATCCTCGTCGTGGAAGGCGATGGTGCCGGAATTCGGATCGGTCGCGATCAAGGGGACTTGCAGCACTTTCCCGGTTTTCGGCGAGATCGGCAGGAAAGGGCTGTAGGTCGCCGCCCGCTCGGCGCGCAAGGATGGCAGCATGATCGCCATGATGTCCTGGTAGTGATGCAGCATCTCGAGCAGCGTCTTATCGAAACGGCCGCTTTGATAACATTGGGTGGCGCTCATGAACTCGTATTCGAAGCCGAAGGCGTCCAGAAATTCACGGAGCTTGCCGTTGTTGTGATGAGCGAAGCTTTCGCAGCAACCGAAGGGATCGGGCACACGCGTCAAGGGATAATCGATGAAGCGACCGAGCAAGTCCGGGTTCGGCACGTTGTCCGGCACCTTGCGCAACCCGTCCATGTCGTCGGAAAAGGCGATCAGCCGCGTCGGCACATCGGAGAGCAGCGCGAAGGCGTGACGCACCATCGAGGTGCGTGCCACCTCGCCGAAAGTGCCGATATGAGGCAGGCCCGAGGGCCCGTAGCCGGTCTCGAACAGGACGAAAGACTTCGGCGTCGCGCGGTTCTTCATGCGCACGACGAGCTTGGCCGCTTCCTCGAACGGCCAAGCCTTGCTGGAAAGGGCGATTTCGGCGTCTTCGGTCATGATCCTCTCGTCCGGGCGCGACCATACAGCAAGATCGACGCGGAGGGCACCCGTTCGATCGCCAAGTTTGGCTCCTTTCGATAAAGTAGCGCTTGGCCGGCCGTCAATCTGCCGGTTGCGATCTGGCGAGGGACGTTGCCAAAAGGCGAAGACTTGGGCTAAGGAGACGCCACCGCCGCTTTCACCCGCATATTAAGAGGGCGCCATGGCCATAACCGATCGTGTACGCGAAATCCTTTCCTGTTACGAGAGCGACAACCCCGGCACCAAGGCCAATCTTGCCCGCATTCTGATGCACGGGCGCCTAGGCGGCACTGGCAAGCTGGTCATCCTGCCGGTCGATCAGGGATTCGAGCACGGGCCAGCGCGATCGTTTGCACCCAATCCGCCGGCCTATGATCCGCATTACCACTTCGAGCTCGCGCGGGACGCCGGACTTAGCGCCTATGCCAGCGTGCTCGGCATGCTCGAGGCCGGCGTCGATACCTTCGCCGGCGAAATGCCCCTTATTCTTAAAATGAATTCGGCAAACAGCCTCGACCGCAACAAGGCCGGCGCTGACCAGGCGGTGACCGCCTCGGTCCGTGACGCGCTCCGGCTTGGCTGCGCCGCCGTCGGCTTCACCATCTATCCCGGCTCCGATGCGGCCTATGGCATGATCGAGGAAGTGCGGGCCTTGGCGCGCGAGGCCAAGTCGCACGGCCTCGCCGTCGTTGTCTGGTCCTACCCCCGGGGCGGCGACCTTTCCAAAGAAGGTGAAACCGCGATCGACGTCGTTGCCTATGCCGCCCATATGGCGGCACTAATCGGCGCCCATATCATCAAGGTCAAGTTGCCCACCGCGCACATCGAGCAGGCCGAGGCGAAAAAAGTCTACGAAGCGCAGAAAATCGACATCTCGACCCAAGCAAAGCGCGTCGCCCATGTCGTGCAGGCCTGTTTCCGGGGCCGGCGCGTCGTGGTTTTCTCGGGCGGCGCGGCCAAGGGGTCGGACGCGGTATTCGACGATGCCCGCGCGATCCGCGAGGGCGGCGGCAACGGCTCGATCATCGGCCGCAACACGTTCCAGCGTCCGCGGGCGGAGGCCGTCGCCATGCTCGACAAGCTGGTCGATATCTATAAAGGGCGGGATTAGACCTGCACCCGACCAGACTTTATCTGATTACGCCGCCGACGCTGGATCTTGCGCCGTTCGCGGAAGCTCTCGCGCGCACCCTCGATGCCGGCGACGTCGCGGCCTTACAGCTCCGGCTGAAAGACGTCGGCGACGACGTCTGGCGCCGGACCATCGCGGCGTTGAAGCCGATAGCGGAAGCGCGCGAGGTCGCTTTCATCGTCAACGATCGACCGGATCTGGCCAAGGAAATGGACGCCGACGGCGTCCATATCGGGCAGCAAGACGCGGATTACGCCGCCGCACGCGCGCTCCTTGGGACGGATAAGATCATCGGCGTCACTTGTCATGCCTCGCGCCATCTCGCCATGAAAGCAGCCGAACAGGGCGCCGATTACGTCGCCTTTGGTAGCTTCTATCCGACCGCGACAAAATCCGTCTCGACCCTCGCCGACCCGGAGATTCTTCGCTGGTGGGATGAGATCTTCGAAATTCCGTCCGTCGCGATCGGCGGCATCACGGTCGAGAACTGCGCTTCCCTTGTCGAGGCCGGCGCTGATTTTCTCGCGGTGATCGCCGGGATATGGCAGTATCCGGCCGGCCCCGCCGCAGCGGTGAAGGCCTTCCTACAAGCGATTGCCAACCCGGGCGGCGGCTGATAGGGTCGCGGCCCTTCCGACAGGTATGGCTCCGACATCACAGAATGGCGCACCGCTCCGCTCTTATACATGTCATGGCGCAGGCCGCGCGCAAGGCCGCCCGCGGCCTCGTGCGCGATTTCGGCGAGGTCGAGCAGCTGCAGGTCTCGCGGAAGGGCCCAGCGGATTTCGTCAGCGCCGCCGATCTCCGCGCCGAGGAGGTTCTGCGGCGCGAATTGCTCAAGGCGCGTCCCGCCTTCGGCTTCCGCATGGAGGAAGGAGGTGAAATCTCGGGTAGCGACGGCGAATTCATCTGGGTCGTCGATCCCTTGGATGGCACCACCAACTTCCTGCACGGAATTCCGCATTTTGCGATCTCGATCGGGCTCGAGCGCGAAGGCCAGCCGGTGGCCGGCGTCATATATGACCCGGTCAAGGACGAGTTGTTCTGGGCCGAGAAGGGACAAGGGGCCCATCTTAATGACCATCGCCTCCGCGTATCGTCACGCAGCAAACTGACCGAAGCCGTGCTCGCGACCGGCATCCCCTTTCACGGCAAGGACGGTCATGAAAATTTTCTCGCCGAACTGGCGGCGATCGCAGCCGAAGTCGCAGGCATTCGCCGGTTCGGTGCCGCCGCGCTCGATCTTGCCTATGTCGCGGCCGGACGTTATGAGGGTTTCTGGGAAACCGGCCTGAACCGTTGGGACATTTCCGCCGGCATTCTGCTCGTACGCGAAGCTGGCGGCCTTATCAGCGAGATCGACGGCGGCCAGAAGATGTTGGAGACTGGCAGCATCCTCGCCACCAACGCGAGCCTTTATGAGCCGATCCGCACGCTGCTGCAACGCGCGAAACGGCAGCGGCCGGCGGGGCGCTAAACCGCAAGGCGGTTGTCGCTTTGCAGGGCATGGGCTAATGTCGGCGAAAAATGAGCGGGGATGGCCGTTGAGGAGAACTAGCGGAACGCCAAGACCGGCATCTTTCATGCCGCGAGGGCGGAGGCCGCGTTTCGGACTTGCCCTTGGTGTGAGTGTCGCGTTGCTCTCAAGTCTCGCCACCGGTGCCGACGCACGGGGTCTGATGATGGCGGGCAACAATTCCGGCATCGAGATCCATATGGGCGTTCTTGACGCGCTGCCTCCCGCTTCGGGTTCTGAAGGTCCGGTGATTCATCTTCATATGCCAGTCTATCGCCGCGCCCGGATTCGGCGGCCGATCCCGCTGCCATTGGCGCCACCGCTTGCCCTCGAAGCAGAACTCGTCGCTAAGCCTGCCGCCAAACCAAGCCAGGAAACGACGGGCGAATCGTCCCCCACGGCGCCCGCCGAGGCAAGTCCGAGCGTCACTGTCACCCCCGCAGCGCGAACCGCTGCAACACCGCCCGAACCCTCGTCCGCGGGCAAGACGCCGCAGGCGACAGCCGCGAATCCGCAAAGCACCGCGACGGCAACCGCTTCGCAACCGGCCGCGACCAAGGCGCCGGCCGAGACAAGCCCGAGCGCCACTGCCGCCACCGCGGCGCGCGGTGCCGCGACGACGCCCGAAACCTCGCCCGCCGGCAAGATGCCGCAGGCGATGGCTGCGAATCCGCAAAGCACAGCGACACCGGTCGCCCCGACACCGGCCGCAGCCTCTTCGGGTGGCGGCATTCAAATCGGCGGAGCGCTCGGCGGCGGCATGCCGCAACCGCCAAGCGAAACTCGTATGGCGACGACCGCCGCCCCCCCGGCGGCGATGGCAGCGCCTGCGCCAAAAATCGCGCTCAGCATCCCCTTCGGCGCCAATCAATCAACGCTCAGCCCCAAAGCGCAGACCGAGCTCTCCAAGCTCGCCGCAGAGCTTGCCGGCAATAACGAGCGCATCGAGCTTAAGGCCTATGCGGCGCAGAGCGCCGCCGATGGCGCCCGCATGCTGTCGCTGACGCGAGCGCTCGCGGTGCGCGCCTATCTTATGAACAAGGGCGTTGCCGATACCCGCATCGACGTGCGCGCACTCGGCGCGGCGGCGAGCGGACCGCCGGATCGCGTCGACATCCGCTCGCTGGCCGAGTGATGAACCGCTGCTCCGCCGACCTCATCAGGCGGCGGTTCCCTTGCCGACATCTCACTATCGCCGACATAATTCCGACAAAAAGACGGGCTTGGGATGGTTCCGCGCCGCATGGCAACCACGGTCGCTCAAACCTTGGCGCCGGAGCAGGCGGTCGCGGTGGTGAGGTGAGTGGGGTGGGGCGGCGCGTTTCCCGACTTTCATGGAACGGGCGGCGGGTTTGAGGGCTGCGGAAAAGCTGAAGCGCGGAAAGGCATGCCGATGACAAGGCCACGGCAGTATTTGACGCGGATGGTGATCTTTCTGATCGTCGCCACCCTCGTGGCGGCGGCGTTGATCAGCCGAATTGAACGCGCCTACCTGGCGAACCCGCCCCTAAACACGCTGATCGGCGCCGTTCTGTTGTTCGGCATCGCCTATATCTTCCGCCAGGTGGTGGTGCTGCGCCAGGAAGTGGTCTGGCTGGAAACCTTCCGCCGCGCCGAGCCCGGCCTCGCCTTGCCCGCACCACCCAAGCTTTTGGCGCCGATGGCGGCGATGTTCCGCGATCATTCGGCGAAGATTCGGCTGTCTCCGGCATCCTCGCGATCATTGTTGGATTCGATCAGCGCCCGGCTTGACGAATCGCGCGACACCTCGCGTTACGTCATTGCACTGATGATTTTCCTCGGCCTGCTCGGCACCTTCTGGGGCCTCTTGATCACGGTCGGATCGATCGGCGATACCATCAATTCGCTCTCCCCCGGAACCGGCAATCTCACCACCATCTTTAATAACCTGAAGCACGGCCTGCAAGGGCCGCTCGCCGGCATGGGTACGGCGTTTTCGTCTTCGCTCCTCGGTCTCGCCGGCTCGCTGATCCTGGGCTTTCTCGATCTTCAGGCCAGCCAAGCGCAAAACCGCTTCTACAACGAGTTCGAGGAATGGCTGGCCACAGTGACGCGGGTTTCGAGTGGCGTCGGCCCGCTCGAGGGCGAGGCGAACGTGCCGGCCTATGTCCAGGCGCTTCTCGAACAAACGGCGGACAGCCTGGAAAACCTGCAGCGTACCATGGCGCGGGCGGAGGACAGCCGTGGCACCGCCGATGCCGCGCTTCGCCAGCTCACCGAAAGGCTCGCCACGTTGACCGATCAGATGCGGGCCGAGGGCGACCTTCTCATCAAGCTGGTCGAGCACCAGATGGCAATGAAACCGATCCTTGAGCGTCTTGCGAACGCGCAAGAAAGCGGGGGGCTCGACGCGGCGAGCCGCAGCCATCTGCGTAATCTCGATATCTACGTTGGCCAGCTTGTGGAAGGGGTGAACGAGGGCCGCAATCAAGTCGTCCAAGATCTTCGCAGCGAGATCCGCCTCTTGGCGCGCACCATCGCCGCGGCCGGAGAAGAACGGAAGGGCTAGACGATGCGGCGCCGCACGCTTCGCCAAGCAGCGGAGGCATGGCCCGGTTACGTCGACGTCTTGTCGACGTTGGTCATGGTCATCGTCTTCCTTCTTGTCGTCTTCGTGCTGGCGCAGTTCTTTCTTGGCGAAACGCTTTCCGGCCAGACAGTGACCTTGAAGAAGCTGCGCGCGGAGGTCGGCAACCTCGCGGCCCAACTTTCCCTTGAGCGTCAGGCAAACAACGCGCTCCGGGTCAATGTCACGGAACTCTCGAGTTCACTCACCGGCGTCACCGCGACGCGCGACAAGCTGCAAAGCCAGTTGGCCGAGACCCAACAGCAACTCGCGCAAGCCAGCCAGAATGCGGCCAATGCGAAGACAAAGCTCAGCCAGCTACAGTCGCTCTATCTCTCGAGCCAAGGCAAGCTTAGCGCGGAAAGCAAGCGGGCCGATGCAGCAGCGGCGCAGGAAGCGTTGTTGAACGAGCAGGTCGCGGCCGTGCGCCAGCAGCTTGCCGAGATTGCCGCGGCGCTCAAAGTCTCAGAGGCCAAAGACACGGCAGACAAGACGATCATCGAGGCGCTTGGCAAGAAACTCAATATCGCGCTGGCGCGGAAGGTGCAGCAGCTCGCGGCCTATCGCTCGGAGTTTTTCGGCGAGCTGCGCAAGGTTCTCGGCGATCAGAAGGGCATTCGCATCGTCGGCGACCGCTTCGTCTTCCAGTCGGAAATCCTGTTTCCGACCGGCTCGGCGCAGCTTACGCCGCAAGCTCAGACCGAGCTTCAGAAGCTGGCCAAGACACTGCTCGCGATCGCGCCGAAAATCCCGACGAACCTGAACTGGATTCTGCGCGTCGATGGCCATACTGACGCGGCACCGATCCATACCGCGCAATTTCCCTCAAACTGGGATCTGTCGACGGCGCGCGCGGTTTCGGTGGTCAAATATCTGATCAGCCAGGGCGTGCCACCGAAACGGCTCGCGGCGGCGGGCTTCAGCAAATACCACCCGCTGGTGCAAGGCAACACGCCGGCGGATTACAGCCTGAACCGGCGCATTGAATTCCTGCTCACCACCGCCAACGGCTAGAAGGACGTCTAAGGCGCGGTCTTGGCGCCTGCGGCTTTAGCGAATTCGGCTTCAAGCAAGATCTCGAGATCGCTGCCGCCTCGCGTGGACACCCACGCTTCGCGCGCCTCATCGTATTCATAGTGGCTCGCGCCGGAAAGCGGCGAGGAAAGCCAGAGCTGGCGCGTCGGCGCGTGCCGGCTCAGAATGAAGGTGCCGGTGCCTTCCGCCTCGACGGTGAGAACTCCATCCTCGAAGTCGATGTCGAGCGCGGCCGGCTCCGCCGTGTCCAGGGCGTCGAACCAGCGCTGCTGCAACGCTTCGGCGGCGGCGAAAAAGCTGCTTTCATCCATCATGGTTGTGGTCCCTCAATGTCGTAATCATGTTCCGCCAAGCTGCTAAAGCAGAACATAGACGAGAAGCATCACGAATCCAGCCACCGCGACCAGGCTGTGAATACCGATCGGCGCTCCGGGCAGCCGACCGCGCTTCATATGCGCCCTGAGCAAGACCAGGCCGCCAAGCGCGGCGGCGATTAATAGGCCGAGCGCGATGGCGCCGAAATGGCTGGTGCCCGTGGCAAGCCCGCGGACCGGACCTTGCAGCGCCAAGGCCAGAAGCAAGAGACCGCCGATGGCAAGCGCGCCATGCAAGGCGACAAGCGGCACCGGCGGCGTCCTGACACCGGAAGAGGAAATATGGATGATCGCCATGGCGGAGCCGACAATGACCGCGCAAGCAAAAAGAATAAGCGAAATTACCAGCATGACTTACTCCCACGCGCCGTCTGCCGCCCGTTGCTGAAAACGCTACACGCCTGCGGTCGCATCAAACGTCATTCCCGGCCCCTGAGGCAAGGTCCGATCGTCTTATACGGTTCCGATCCCGCTTTTACGGCGAAGCTCAATGGCCACGGTGCCTATTCGGCGCCAAGCGCCTTAAGCCCGGCTTTCACCACCACCACGTCCTGACCACCGGTTCCGCCGCTGCAGCCGAGGCCGCCGATCACTTTGCCTCCCATGACGATGGGCTCGCCGCCCGGCACCGGATTGGCATCGGCCAGCCGCAGCACATATGGGTAGCCATGTTCCATGGCGTTGTGGAAGAGCGTGGTCGAGCGCCGATAGAACGCGGCGGATTTCGCCTTATCGAGTGCAATCTTCGTCGAGGCGTATTGCGTGTCGTCCTCCTTCTCGAATAGAACGAGCTGGCCGTTGCCCTCGACCACGGCGCAGGATTCCTTCCAGTGATGCTTCGCGGACTCGGCGAGCGCACCGTTCACCGCCGTCTTCGCCTGATCGAGCGTGATTGGTGGACCATAAGGAATGTCATAGGGTAGCGCCGCCGGTACTGGCAGCGCCTGGCTCTCTGCCGCCAGCGCCGCCCCCATTCCAATCGCCAGCGCAAGTGAAACTGCAGCCCCGATCGCAAGTCTCTGGCACATGACACCTCCGTCGATTGGTCGTCGGCTTGCCGGGTTGTCTGGTCTCGGACCGGACCCGCCAACGGCCCGGTCTGCGCATCCTAACCGATTGCACGCCATGGAAGAACAAGCGACGGATCTCACACGATGATGGGGATTTGGCTGACGATCCCTATCCCTTCGCGACAGGTGGGGAATCGTGCTCGAGACGAGCGCCAAACGCTTGGGGCTTGGCGCCACCGTGGCCATCATTCCGCCGCTATACTTTGTTAACCATCTTAACCTAGCGTAGATTTGCGCCTTTCGCACCGTGCCTCGGGGCACGGGATTTGCCGGGGCATTCTGGCTGCGGGGTGGGGGATCGTCATGCCGTCGAAAAGCGAGGAGCAGGTTCGCGAAAGGATTGCGGCCATCGTTACCCACCTTCGCGAGCGCCTTGGCGACAAACCGGACCGCCCTGATCTAGAATATTTCGTCCGCTTGCTGCTGCAGCGGATCGCACCCGAGGATGCGGCGAGCCGCAGCATCGACAATCTCTATGGCGCCTGTCTCAGCCTGTGGCGCTTCGCCGAGGAACGCGCGCCGGGCAGGCCGAAAATCCGCGTCTATTCCCCGAAGATCGAGCGCGACGGCTGGAGTTCGCCCCACACGGTGGTCGACATCGTCAACGACGACATGCCGTTTCTCGTCGATTCGGTCAGCCTCTCGCTCGCCAACGCCGGACATAAGGTTCATCTTCTCCTGCACCCAATCGTCGAGACCCGGCGCGACGCTGCCGGCAAGCGAGCGGCCGGCGGCGGCGACAGCCGCGAATCGGTGATGCATATCGAGATCAGCCAAGTTACGGCCCCGGCGGCCTCCGATGCCATCGTCGCCGATCTCGAGCGGGTACTCGCAGACGTCAGGGCCGCGGTCGAGGACTGGCAGCCGATGCAGGTCGCTCTTGCCCGCGTCATCGCGCGGCTGCAAGACGAGCCGCCGCCCTTGGACGCCGGTGAGATCGCCGAGGCCGTCGCGCTTTTAGGGTGGATGGCCGACAACAATTTTACCTTCCTCGGCTATCGCGAGTACGATTATCGCCAAGGCGCGGAGCACGGCGATCTTCATATCGTCGAGGGGTCGGGACTCGGCATCCTGCGCCGGCCGGAGCACCGCATCATGACCGGGCGCAGCGGCTTCACCGTGACGACGGATGCGGTACAACGCTTCCTGAAACGCCGTGAACTGCTCATCGTTACCAAGGCCAACGCGCGTTCATCGGTTCACCGCGCAGTGCCGCTGGATTATATCGGCATCCGCCGATTCGACGCGGCGGGCGAAGCGGTGGGCGAATGGCGTTTTGTCGGCCTTTTTACCTCGACCGCCTATAGTCGCAACCCGCGCAACATCCCGCTTTTGCGCCGCAAGGTGCAGCGGGTGGTGGAGCGTGCCGGATTGTCGCCGCAAAGCTACGACGCGAAGGCGCTGATCCATATCCTCGAGAGCTACCCCCGGGACGAGCTGTTTCAAATTTCCGAGAGTGATCTTTTCGACATCGCGACCGGCGTTCTGTCCTTGGAGACGCGGCCCTGCATTCGCCTTTTCCCGCGCCGCGACGAATTCGGCCGTTTCGTCTCGTGCCTCGTCTACGTGCCGCGCGAACGCTACGACACGGAGCTTGGCAACCGGTTCGCCGATATCCTCGGCCGAGCCTTTCATGGCGATGTCGGCACTTTCCACATCCAGATCGGTGATGAACCCCTGGCACGGCTCCATATCGTCGTCGCGACGCCGGCCGACGCGACGCGCGACATCGATATAGCCGCCATCGAAGCCAAGCTCGAAGCGGCGGCAAGGCTGTGGCCTGAGGACTTGAAGGACGCGCTTGTGGCCAAGCTCGGCGAGGCCACCGGCAATCAAGTCTTCGGCCGCTTCGCTGATGCCTTTCCCGCTGCCTACCGCGATCGCTACGACGTTGAAACCGCGCTTTTCGACATCACGAAGATCGAGGCCCTGAGCACCGAGAACGCGCTTGCGGTCAATCTCGCCCAGCCCTTGGAGGCGGAGCCGGGCGGGCTAACCTTCAAGCTTTACCATCTGGCCTCGCCGGTACCGCTTTCCGATTGCCTGCCCATGCTGGAGCACATGGGCTTCCGCGTGATCGAGGAAAATCCGTTTCATATCGCGCGCAATCGCGGCACGACATCCGCTTGGATTCACGAATTTCGCCTCGAGAAACGCGACGGCGCGGCGAT
Organism: Ferrovibrionaceae bacterium; assembly: GCA_046705265.1. GTDB lineage: Bacteria > Pseudomonadota > Alphaproteobacteria > Ferrovibrionales > Ferrovibrionaceae > JAJYTL01. The sequence goes on along the minus strand of JBJKQL010000066.1, from coordinate 28,243 downwards.
CGAGCTTGGCCGCGCCAAGGAGAAGTTCGAGATCGCCTTCGAGCGCGTTTGGCACGGCCGGGCGGAAGACGACCGCTTCAACCGGCTGGTGCTGGAGGCCGACCTCGACTGGCGCGAGGTGTGGATTCTGCGCGCCTATTGCAAGTATTTACGCCAGATCGGCTTCGCCTTCAGCCAAGCCTATATCGAAGACGCGCTGTTCGCCAACGCGAAGATAGCAGCATTGTTGATCGCGTTATTTCATGTCCTCTTCGATCCGGCGAGAGAAGCCGACCGCCGCGAGCAGGCAGCGGCCATCGGGCGTGAAATCGAAACCGAACTGGATCGGGTCGAGAGCCTCGACGAGGATCGCATCCTCCGCCGCTACAAGCATCTGATCTCGGCAACGCTACGCACCAATTTCTATTTGCAGCCCGAAAGGCCTTACGTCGCACTAAAACTCGACAGTGCGAGGATCGATGATCTGCCGTTGCCGCGGCCGATGGCGGAAATCTTTGTTCATTCGCCCTCCGTCGAGGCCATCCATCTCCGCGGCGGCAAGGTTGCCCGCGGCGGCATCCGCTGGTCGGATCGGCGTGAGGATTTTCGTACCGAAATTCTCGGCCTGATGAAGGCACAGATGGTGAAGAACGCGGTCATCGTGCCGGTCGGCGCCAAGGGCGGATTCGTCCCGAAACGTCCGCCGGTCGCGGCGGACCGCGCGGCCATTCAGGCCGATGCCATTGCTTGCTACAAAGACTTGATCCGCGGCCTCTTGGATCTCACCGACAATATCGTCGGCTCCCGGCTGGTGCCGCCGAAGGACGTCGTGCGCCGCGATGGCGATGATCCCTATCTCGTGGTCGCTGCCGACAAGGGCACCGCCACCTTCTCCGACATCGCGAACAGTATCGCCAAGGAATACGGCTACTGGCTTGGCGATGCCTTCGCCTCCGGCGGTTCAGCGGGCTACGATCACAAGAAAATGGGCATCACGGCGCGCGGCGCCTATGAAATGGTGAAGCGCCATTTCCGCGAGATCGGCATCGATCTCGCGGTGACCCCGATTACTGCTATCGGCATTGGCGACATGTCGGGCGACGTCTTCGGCAACGGCATGCTGCTGCCGCCGAAAATGAAACTTCTTGCTGCCTTCGATCATCGCCATGTCTTTCTCGATCCCGATCCCGATATCGAAAAAGCGATGGCCGAGCGCCGGCGGCTGTTCGCGCTTCCCACCTCTTCCTGGGCCGATTACGACAAGACCCTGATCTCGAAAGGTGGCGGTGTTTTTGACCGCAAGCTCAAAACCGTTCCGCTTTCGCCCGAGATCAAGGCCTGCTTCGGCATCGCTGCGGACCACTTGACCCCGACCGATCTTATTCGCGCCCTATTGACCGCCGAGGTCGATCTTCTTTGGAACGGCGGCATCGGCACCTACGTCAAGGCCAGCACGGAGAGCAACGCCGAAGTCGGCGATCGCGCCAACGATGCCCTGCGCGTCGACGGCGCCGATCTTTGCGCGCGCGTGGTGGGCGAGGGCGGCAATCTCGGCTTCACCCAGCGCGGGCGCATCGAATATGCGGCGAATGGCGGACGCATAAACACCGACGCGCTCGACAACTCCGCTGGCGTCGATACCTCGGACCATGAGGTCAATATCAAGATTCTTCTGGATTCGCTGGTCGCCGACGGCGAACTCACCGAAAAGCAGAGGAATGCGCTCTTGCAGGAGATGACGGGCGAGGTCGCGGCCCTGGTGCTGCGCGACAATTATCTGCAAGGCCAAGCGGTGTCGCTGGTCGAGGCCGAAGGCGCGCACGCCCTGCCGGCGCTCGGGCGCTTGATGCGAAGCCTGGAGCAAGCGGGGCGCCTCGACCGCGCGGTCGAATTCTTGCCGGATGAAGCCGAGGTCACGGCGCATACCAAGGCCGGCCGCGGACTGACGAGACCGGAGATTTCTGTACTGCTCGCCTATGCCAAGACCTCGCTTTATGACGATCTCCTGCCAAGCGGCCTGCCGGAGGACGAAGCCTTCGGCAGCGATCTCGCCAATTATTTCCCGCGCGCGCTGCACGAACGTTTCGGCACCGCGATCAAGCGGCATCGTCTTGGCCGCGAGATCGTGGCGACGGCAATCGCGAACAGCGTTGTCAACCGCGCCGGCCCGGGCTTCATCGACGATATCGCGGAAGAGACCGAGGCGGCGCCGGAGGCCATCGCGCGCGCCTATCTCATCGCGCGCGAGGTGTTCGAGCTTCGTCGCTATTGGCGCGAGACGGAGGCGATCGACAACAGGGTCCGCTCGACACGGCAAAGCGAAATACTGCGAACCGGAAACGAGCTTCTGCGCGCCGCCGTGCTGTGGTTCCTGCGGCAAAAGGGCGAGGCCATCGAGATCGCCAAGACAATCGCCGCTTACGCGCCGGGAATCGCGCGGCTTCGCGACGGCTTGCGCGACTTTCTCGGCGACGAGGCGCCGGATCTCGGCGAAGCCTCGGCGCGCTTGATGAAGGAGGGCGTGCCGGAATGGCTCGCCAACGCCGCCGCCGGCGCGCCCTATCTTGCCGCCGCGCCGGCGATCGTCGATGCCGCCAAGGCGCTTGACGGCGAAGTCGGCCGGGTTGGGCGCATTTTCTTTTCTCTCGGCCACGCGCTCGGTCTCGATTGGCTCAGGCAGTCGGCGCGTACCGCTGAATTCGGCGATTACTGGCAGCGCCTAGCCGCGGCCACGGCGGCTGAAGACCTCACGGTTCTTCAGCGCGATCTTACCGTCACCGTGCTGAGGAAAGCCGATGGCGATTGGGAGAAGGCGATCAGTGACTGGCGTGCCCGCCATGGTTCCGGCCTCACCCGGCTCGAACGGCTGGTCGAGGATTGCCGTCATTCGGGCGGCGTCGACGCGGCGAGACTTGCCATCGCCAATCGCCATCTGCAAGCTATGCTTTAGCTATGTCCTAGGTATCGCGGCCAATCGCGTCCTGATGAGCCATCTTGAAGGTCTTTCGCCGCCCCGGCTTACGCTCGGGCGGCTTAGCTGGGCGCTTTACGACTGGGCCGTCCAGCCGGTTTACAGCGTCATCACCACCTTCATTTTCGCACCCTATTTCACCGCCATCGTGGTCGGCAATTCGGTACAAGGCCAGGCGCTTTGGGGCTACGCCATGGCGGTGGTCGGGGTCTTGATCGCGGTTTTAAGCCCGATCCTCGGCGCCATCGCCGACGCCGGCGGCCAGCGCAAGCATTGGACGGGCGCCTTCGTCGCGATGACGGCGCTCGGCTGCGCGACGCTTTGGATCGCGGTGCCCAAGGCACCGCCCGGGCTTCGCATCCTGATCCTCGCCGCCGTGGTGCTGACGGTGGTGAGCGCCAATGTCTCGCAAGTGTTCAACAACGCCATGCTGCCCGGTCTCGGCCGGCCGGAGCGAATCGGCCGCTTGAGCGGATTTTCCTGGGGCCTCGGGTATCTGGGCGGGCTGACGGCGCTGACCTTGATTCTCGGCGGGCCGGCGCTGCTTGCCCATATCGGCCACCCACTCGACCTTGCGCGACATCAGGTCCAGCGCGCGGTCGGCCCGGTGATCGCGATTTGGATCGTGCTGTTTTCGATCCCGCTCTTCCTCTTCACCCCTGAGGCCAAGGCCTCACGCGCCGCCGGCATCGGCATCGTGCGCCACGGCCTCGCCCGGATGGTGAAGACCGCGCGCGAGGCGCGCTCGCATCATCGCAACATCGTCCTTTTTCTGATTGCACGCATGATCGCCTATGACGGGCTGAACGCGATCTTCGCCTTCGGCGGCATTTACGCCGCCGGCATCTTTCGTTGGTCGATGACTGAACTCGGGATTTTCGGCTTGATCATCCTGGTTTTCGGCGCGGCCGGCGCATGGATCGGCGGCATGCTCGACGACCGCTTCGGCGCCAAGGTAACGATCCTCGCCGCGACGGCCGGCGTCACGCTCGCGAGCCTCGGCGTCTTGTCGCTGACCGCACATAGTATCTTCTTTGGCATCCCGGCCTTGGGGCCGGCCGGCCATGGCTTTTTCGCCAGCACCACCGAACGGATGTTTTTGCTCTTCGCCATCATGCTCGGCATTTGCGGCGGGCCGATGCAGGCCGCGAGCCGCAGCCTGCTCGCCAGGCTTTCGCCGCCCGAGATGACGGCCGAGCTTTTCGGCTTCTACGCCGCGACGGGGCAGGTAACCTCATTCGCTGCACCGCTTGCGGTCGCCATCATGACCGAGGTCTTCGCCAGCCAGCGCGCCGGGCTCGCCGCCATTCTCGCCTTTCTGATCGCCGGCTTCTTCCTCTTGCTGCGGGTCGAGGAACCTCGCAGCACTTAAGACAGCCAGACCGGCTCGGCCGAGCCGAGCGCTGTCGCGCCGCGAGACCATCCGATCTCGACGCCGGCGATGGTGAGCGGCGGGCGAAGGCGCCTGGCCGGCCCCCATGCGGTGGCTTCGATCGCCGCGGTAACGTCGGCCGAGCCGGATGCCGCCAGTTCCGGCCCATCGCCGGGCGGCGCCGAAGCCAGAAGATGGGCAGTGCGCGCGAGCGAGGTCCGGGCCGTCGTGCCGATATTTGATCTCAGCCGCCGGACGAGGCCGCGAAGCGCGGCGGCCGCCATGAGATAACCAGTGGCATGGTCGAGCGCCTGAACGGGAAGCGGAACCGGCTCCTCGGCGCGGAAGTGGCGCATGCCCTCGGCGGCGATGCCGGCACTCATCTGCACCAAGCTGTCGAAACCACGCCGCCCACGCCATGGGCCGGTCCAGCCATAGGCGTCGAGCGACACGTCGATTAGTCCGGGACGAAGGCACCGGCGGACTTCGCCATCGAAACCGAGACCAGCGAGCGCATCCGGCCGATAGCCGTGCACCAGCACGTCTGCTTCGGCAAGAAGCGCGGCCAGCCGCTCGCGCTCTTCCGCCCGGCGGAGATCGAGACGGGCGCAGCGTTTGCCGACCGCGATCTCAGGCACGAGACCCGGCTCATCCCACCACGGCGGATCGATGCGGAGAACCTCGGCGCCGAGCCCAGCGAGAAACCGCGTCGCCACCGGACCGGCAAGGACTCGCGTCAGGTCGAGAACCCGGAGGCCCACAAGCGGCCGCGTCGCGGCCATTGGCCATGCCGGCGACGGTGAAGTGTCGGTCTCGTCGATCCAAAGCAGGGGTTCGCTGGCAACGCTTGCCCCTTGCGGATGGTCCGCCCAGGTCTCGCGCGAACGCAGCGCCGCAGCGCAACCTTGCTCCGCAACAATCGCGGTTTCGAGATCATCGGCCGGCCAGCGTCGCACGGCGGCGGCAACCGCGTCGCGCTCCGCCGGCGTCTGCAGCACGTTGAGCGCGGCGGAGCGATGCGCTGGCGCGTTGGTATGAAGCCGGATCCAGCCGTCGGCGGCGCGATAGACGCCGGCGATCGCGTCCCAGGCCGGCGGCGGCGACCAGCCTTCGGGCCGGAGGGTCGCAGCGAACCAAAACGAGGCCAGCCGACGATCGACGCAAACGCGAGGCATGTCGCCGTAGAGGAGGGCGAGCAGCTCGGCCGCCGCGAGCCCGGCGGCCGCGATCGCCGCGGCGGCAAGATCAGTGACCGCGAAAGCCGACTTGAGAGCGCCATCGGTCGGGATTTCGACCGCTGCAAGCGCGTCCGCGTTGCCGCCGAGGCCGGCCCATATCTCAGAAAGGAAGATGTTCGCGGTATCCGGCGCGACGCCTCGTTGGGTGATCCGCATCATCGGACGCCCTAGCCGTGAATAACGGCTATACGTCACGCCGCGTTTTGGCTATAGTCAATCTTGATTAACTTAATCAATATATATATTTGGACGTGAAGGAGCCGGATTACCTTTCGGCGAAAAAAGCGGCGCGACGGCTCGGCATCTCGCGGCAAACGCTTTATGCCTATGTGAGCCGCGGCCTGCTGCGTTCTCACGAGGCCGGCGATCCCCGCAAACGCCGCTATGCGACCGAAGATATCGAGCGTTTGGCGGCAGAGCGCCATCGCGGGCGGCGGCCCAGGGAAATCGCCAGGGCAACGCTCGATTGGGGCCTGCCGGCTCTGGAGTCGGCGATAACCCTCATCCGCGACCAGCGGCTTTATTACCGCGGGGTCGACGCGGTGGAACTGGCACAAGCCGCCACAGCCGAGGATGCCGCAGCGCTGTTATGGGATTTGCCCGTGACGGCGGCGTTTCCCCCCACGCCGCCCGCCTTGCCGCCGACCATCGGCGCGCTTGCCGAAGGTAGCCGGCATGTGCCGCGGGAAGAGGCGTTGGTAACGCTTTTTTCCGCCGTCACCAGCGACGATGCGGCAGCGGCCTGGCAGGACGATCCTGGACGTCTCGCCGAAGGGTGCGGCGCTCTTGTCAGAGCCTTGTTGTCGCTGATGGCGAACACACCGCCCGACGCCGCGCCCCTCCATCGGCAGCTCGCCAAGGCATGGCGGCTCGATCAAGAAGGGGCCGAACTCGTCCGCATGGCGCTGATCCTTTGCGCCGACCATGAATTGAACGCCTCGACCTTCACCGCGCGCTGCGTCGCCTCGACGGGCGCGAGCCTCCGCGCCGCGGTGATTGGCGGTCTCACCGCTCTCACCGGCGGTCGCCATGGCGGCATGACGCTCCGCGTCGAACATTTCTGGGCTGGACTGGCCGACGATGATCCGGTGACCGCGCTCCGCCGCCGCCTTGCCGCCGGCGAGGCGCTGCCCGGCTTCGGCCATCGGCTTTACCCCGACGGCGACCCCCGGGCGAAAGCACTGCTCGCCCACATTGCGTCGGATTTTTCCGCGGCGCGCGCGCTCACCGACGCCGCCGAGCAATTGACCGGCCGCAAGCCGTCGCTCGACTTTGCCCTGGTCGCCCTGCGGCGCCACTTGGGATTGCCCGAGGGCAGCGCCTTCGGTCTCTTTGCGCTCGGCCGATCGATCGGATGGATTGCCCATGCTCTAGAGCAGCGGACGCAAGGGCAGTTGATCCGCCCGCGCGCCGTCTATACCGGGCCAGAGCCGTCATGACGAAGGCCGGAATCTGATCTCGCGTCCGAAGCCCGATGGCGGCCTCGGCCGGCGGCTTTCCCATCGCTGCTTGCCACGCCTATCCCAAGCTCGGAAAGAAATGCCCGTCCGTCCCCACTCAGCTTTCGCGGTCGTCGATGTCGCGGGCCAGCACCTCGCGCTTGCCGACGTGGTTCGCCGGGCTCACCACACCTTCCGCCTCCATGCGCTCGATGATGCGGGCGGCGCGGTTGTAGCCGATCTGCAAGTGCCGCTGGATGAAGCTGGTCGAGGCCTTCCGCTCGCGCGTGATCAAAGCCACCGCCTGGTCGTAAAGCTCGTCCGCCGGATCGCCGCCGCCGAAAGGTAGATTGTCCTCGGGCTCCGCCGTCACTTGCTCGATATAAACCGGCTCGCCCTGGGCTTTGAGGAAGCGCACCACTTTTTCTACCTCCTGATCCGAGACGAAAGGCGCATGCACACGGGTGATGCGCCCGGCGGAGGGCATGTAGAGCATGTCGCCCTGGCCGAGGAGCTGCTCGGCACCAGGCTCGCCCAAGATGGTGCGGCTGTCGATCTTCGACGTCACCTGAAAGCTGATGCGGCAGGGGAAATTCGCCTTGATGGTGCCGGTGATGACGTCGACCGAAGGTCGCTGCGTTGCCATGATGAGATGGATGCCGGCGGCGCGCGCCATCTGCGACAGCCGCTGCACCGAGGCCTCGATGTCCTTGCCGGCGACCAGCATCAGGTCCGCCATCTCATCGACGATGACGACGATCATCGGCAGGGATTGCAGATCAAGGGGTCGCGCCTCGAAGATCGGCTCGCCGGAATCGGGGTCGAACCCAGTCTGCACCGTGCGCGAAAGCTGCTCGCCTTTGCGCCGCGCCTCGGCGAGGCGAAGGTTGTAGCCAGCGATGTTGCGCACACCGAGCTCCGACATCTTGCGATAGCGGTCCTCCATCTCGCGCACGATCCATTTCAGCGCCACCACCGCCTTCGAGGGATTGGTCACTACCGGCGTCAGGAGATGCGGAATGCCGTCATAGGCGGAAAGCTCCAGCATCTTCGGATCGATCATGATAAAGCGGCACTGCTCCGGCGGCATGCGATAGAGCAGCGAGAGAATCATGGTGTTGATCGCGACCGACTTGCCCGAGCCGGTGGTGCCGGCAATGAGCAAATGCGGCATGCGGGCGAGATCGACGGTGACCGGCTGTCCGCCGATGTCCTTGCCCAGCGCCAAGGTAAGGCGCGCCGCCGTGTTCTCGTATTGCGGTGAGGCCAGGAGTTCGGAGAGATAGACGATCTCGCGGCTCGCGTTGGGGAGCTCGATGCCGATCGCGTTGCGCCCGGGAATCACCGCGACGCGGGCCGAAACGGCGCTCATCGAGCGCGCAATATCGTCGGAAAGGCCGATGATGCGCGAGGATTTCGTGCCCGGCGCCGGCTCGAGCTCGTAGAGCGTCACCACCGGTCCCGGCTTAACGCTCCTGATCTCGCCGCGGACGCCAAAATCCTCGAGCACGGTCGACAACAGCTTCGCGTTCTGGCGTAGCGCCTCCGGGCTCGCCGTCTCATTGCGGGCGTTCCGCGGCGCCGCGGCGAGCAGATTGAGCGGCGGCAGATGATATTCGCCGCTCGGTTGGAGATCGAGCGTCGGCTGCAGCGCGGCCGGTTTTTCGCGCGCCGGCCGCGCTGAAGCGGACGGCGATGCCTTTGGCGGACTCGCGCGAAGCTCGGGCTCCTTGCGCTCGCGCGGCGGCCCGCTTTCGATCACCGGCTCGCGGCGGACGGCCGCCTCCTTTGCCGCCCGCGCCAAGACCGGTTTCGCCTTCCGCGCCGTGGTGAAGGCGATGAAGACGACGAGAGAACGGCCGAGAAAACGGAGAAGATCGAAGGCGCGTTGCCAGCCCCGCCTGCCGATGCCGAGCGAGAGGCTAAGAAGCGTCAGCGCCAGCGCGCCAAAGCCGAGCGCGAGGAGCGGGCGGGCCGGCGGCACCGCCGCCGTCGCCGGCATCACCAAATCGCGCCAGACCAGGATGCCGAAAGCGCCGCCGAGCCCGGCCGGAAGCGCCATCACCAAGTCTTCCGGGATCGCCGCGAGGGCGATACCGGCGAAAACCAGAAACCCGATCATCGCCAGCGCCCGGCGGCGCCAGCGAAGGGCCTGGTGCAACACGATCTCGACCGCCCAAACCGCAAGCCCGATGACCAGGCCGGCAGCCGCCAGCCCAAACGTCTGCCAAAGAAGATCAGCGAGATCGGCGCCGAATGGGCCGAATGCGTTCTGCACCGGACCGGTCGCCGCGACGTCGAAGCTGCGATCGGTGACATGATAGGTGGCGAGCGCGCCGCCGAGAATCACGGCCACGAGCAACAGGCCAAAGCCGCCCAATTCCACCGTGCGGCGCCTGAGAAATTCCTTCGCCGCAGGCGGAAAGACCGAGAATCCACGCGCCGTGCCGATCCTATCCGCCATTGACCGGTCTCCGCTCGTCAACCCAAGGTGTCGCGGAACCGCTCCAGAGCGTCCCGGGTGGTCGCCGCGTCATGCACCAGCGCGAGCCGCACATAGGGGCTGCCCGCGACCGCGCTATGGCCGTTCTCGAAGGTCATGTACCGGCCGGGGAGAACGGTCAGCGCCGCTTGCGTATAAAGCCGCTTCGCCGCTTCCTCGCCGTCACCGACGTCGAGCCAGAGAAAAAAACCGCCGGCCGGCCGGCGAAAACCGAAGCGATTACCGAGAATCGACTCCGCGACGCGGAACTTTTCCTGATAAAGCGCGCGATTGGCCGCGACATGGCTTTCTTCCTGCCACAGCGCAGCGGAGGCGGCAAGGACGGGGAGCGGCATCCCGGCCGCGCCATAGCTCCGCAGCCGCGCGAAATCCTGCATCACCGCGGCGTCGCCGGCGCAGAAGCCAGACCGCAGCCCCGGCGCGCTCGAGCGCTTGGAGAGCGAATGGAACACCATTACATTCTTCATGTCGCCGCCGAGCCGGGCGCAAGCTTCGAGCGCGCCGGGCGGCGGCGCGTCGCAATAGATTTCGGCGTAGCACTCGTCGACGACGAGAAGAAAATCGTGCCGCCGCGCGAGGCGGATCAGCGCTTGCAGGTAATCGAGATCGGCGACCGCGCCTTGCGGATTGGCGGGCGAGCACAGATAGACCAGCGCGACGCGATCGAGCACCGCTTCGTCAAGTGCGGCGAAATCCGGCAGGAATCCGTTCTCCGCCACCGCGGGAACGAAGGCCGGCTCGGCCCCGGCAGCAACCGCAGCCCCGATATAGCACTGATAGAACGGATCCGGCATGGCGATCGCCGGCCGCATGCCGGCCTTTTCCACCGGCACCGCCACCTGCGCAATCATGAACAGCGCCTCGCGGGTGCCGCTCACCGGCAGGATGTGGCGCTCGGGCTCGATCATGCCGGCCGGCAGGCAGTAGCGCCGCGTCAGCCAGGCGCCGACGGCGGCGCGGAATTCGGGCGTGCCGGCGAGCGGCGGATAGACGTTATAGAGCGCGCGGTTCTGCTCCAGCACATCGCCGAGCAGCGCCGGCACCGGATGGCGCGGCTCGCCAAGCGCCATGGTGATCGGCTCGCGGCCCTTGGCGGGCGCGAGCGGCGCCAAAAGATCCCGCAGCCGCTGAAACGGGTAGTTCTGGAGAACAGCCAGTCGTGGATTGCGCATGAAACCCTGTCCGGCCCGGATGCCGCCCGATCTCCGTGTCCAAGCCCGAGCGCCCGGCACGAGCGTCCGCAGCACGGCCGCGGATTCTAACCTTTGGCACAGGGTGACTCAAGCTGCCTCCCTAAATTTTGCGGGGCAAACCAACCAATACCCTTATATTTTGCGTTGATATCGTGCCCCCGCGTTTCACGTGACGCCTTACAAGGCGTCATCGTCGGTTTCGCCGGTGCGGATGCGGACCGCGTTTTCAAGGTCGAGCACGAACAGCTTGCCATCGCCGATCTGCCCCGTCTTCGCAGCGGTCTGGATGGCTTCCGTCACGGTCGGCGCGAGATCGGACGGCACCGCGACCTCGATCTTCAGCTTGGGCACGAAATTCACCGAATATTCGGCGCCGCGATAGATCTCCGTATGTCCTTTCTGGCGGCCGAAGCCCTTGATTTCCGTCACCATCATGCCGGGCACACCGATCTTGGTCAGGGCTTCCCGGACTTCATCCAACTTGAACGGCTTGATCACCGCGACGATGAACTTCATGTCACATCCTTCCTTAACGCCTGTGGGAACGATCCGAGGGACCGATCCTGGATTTGCCCTTCGTCAGCCGGCTCTGAGCGAGCCTCGACTACCGCATTAATCAAGAAGCGTGCCGGTTGGCCAAAACAATAGAAAACACCGGATCGATGCGGCGGAATGACGCCACGGCGTTCGCCTCTGCTCATTTTTTACGCATTCCCGACGCAAGAACAAACAATTCAGCGAAACATTCCATCGCCGAAGGCTTTACAAAGACGAGGCCGCCGTCGAAGTTAGCACTATGACCCGCCCTTCCTCACCCTCGGTCTCGGGCCACGCCGCGGCGGTGGCCGACGTGGTCATTGTCGGCGGCGGGCTGATCGGGCTTACCCTCGGCCTCGCTTTCGCCAAGGCCGGCCTGAGCCCGGCGGTGATCGATCGCGCCGCTCCCGCCGCCTTCGTCGACGAGGCTTTCGACGGCCGCGCCTCGGCGATCGCCTACGCCAGCTGCCGCGCGCTTGAAGGGCTCGGCATCTGGCACCACGTGGCGGAGGCCGAGCCGATCCGGGAAATCCGCGTCTCCGACGATGAATCACCGCTTTTCCTCCATTACGACCATACCGAGATCGGCGACGCGCCCTTCGGCCACATGGTGGAAAACCGCGTCATGCGCCGCGCGCTTTACGCGGCGCTCGAGGAAGCGCCCGCCGTCCAGCTGATCGCGCCGGCCGAGGTCCGCGCGGTGAACTGCGGCGAAACCACGGCCGAAGTCCATCTCGCCAATGGCCGGCGCTTGCGGGCGCCTCTTGTCGTCGCCGCCGATGGCAAGGATTCGCCGATCCGGCGCGCGGCGGACATCCGCTCCTTCGGCTGGCGCTATCCGCAGGACGGGATCGTCTGTACCGTCAAGCACGAGCGGCCCCACTACGGCATCGCCGAGGAGCGCTTCCTGCCCGCCGGGCCCTTTGCCATCCTGCCCCTGACCGAAAACCGCGTCTCGCTGGTGTGGACCGAGCGGGCAGATCTGGCACCCACGATCATGGCGCTCGGTGACGCCGGCTTTCAGGCTGAACTCGAAGCCCGCTTCGGCGACTACCTCGGCCCCTTGACGCCGGTCGGGCCGCGCTGGCGCTATCCGCTCGGCTTCCATCTCGCCGAGACCTACGTCCGGCCGCGCCTCGCTCTGATCGGCGATGCCGCCCATCTCATCCATCCGATTGCCGGCCAGGGGCTCAATCTCGGGCTCCGCGATGTGGCGGCGCTTGCCGAAGTGGCGGCAGACGCGACAAGGCTTGGTCTCGACATCGGCGGGCTTCCCGTGCTCGAGCGCTACCAGCGCTGGCGGCGATTCGACAATCTCTTGTTCGCCGGCATCACCGACGGGTTGAACCGGCTTTTTTCGAACCCCATCGCGCCAGTTCGCCTGGCCCGTGATCTTGGGTTGGCGGCGGTCAATCGCATGCCGCCCTTGAAACGATTTTTCATGCGTCACGCGCGCGGCACCATCGGCGAGCTACCGCGGCTTTTGAAGGGCGAGGTGCTCTAGCTTTTTGTGCCCAGTATGTAGTCGGCGCTCTGCATCTCGATCAGGCGCGACACCGTGCGGTGGAATTCAATGCTGCCATCGCCTTGCGGATAAAGCGCGTCGGGTGGCCCGTCGGCGGAAACGATGAGCCGGCCGTGAACATCGTAAAGCGCGTCGATGAAGGTGTTGAAGCGTTTCGCCTCGTTGCGCTGATGCGGCGCGAGCCGCGGCACCGCCTCGAGGATAACGGTGTGGTACTCATGGGCAAGCGTCAGATAATCGGCTGGACCGAAGTCCTGGCTCGCGCAAAGCTCGTCGAAAGTGAACCACGCGACACCCGTGGCGACGCGCGGCACGGTCATCTCGCGCCCTGGGAGCGTGAGCGTCGCCGGCCTGGCCTCGGCCCCATCGGTAAGATCGGCGAAGGCGATCCTGAGCGCCTCGTGCGCGCCGGCGTCGGCCGGCGTGAAATAAACCTGCCGGCCAGAAAGACGCATTCGCCGGTAATCGCGGCCGCCGTCGAGCTCGAAGAGATCGAGTCTTTGCTTCAGGAGTTCGACGAACGGCAGAAAGCGCGCGCGCTGCAGGCCGTCGGCGTAGAGATCATCGGGCGCCAGGTTCGAGGTCGCGACCACGACCACGCCGGCCTCAAACAGCGCAGTGAAAAGCCGGCTCAGGATCATCGCGTCGGCGATGTCGTTGACCTGAAACTCATCGAAGCAGAGAAGCGTCGTCTCGGCCGCGATGGCGGCAGCGACCGGCGCGATCGGATCGCCCTTCTTCTCACGGCGGGCATGGATGCGCCGGTGCACGTCGGCCATGAAGCCGAGGAAATGCACTCGCCGTTTCTCCGCCACTGGCGCCGCAGCGAAGAAGATATCCATCAGCATGCTTTTGCCGCGGCCGACCTCGCCGTGAAGATAAAGGCCGCGCGGCGGCACCGCCCGCCGCGCCAGGCCAAAGCGGGCACGCCAGCCGCGGTTGCGCCGATGCGCTTCGTAATCCGTAAGCCGTTGGCAAAGGGCCTCGAGCCGTTCCGCGGCTAGCGCCTGCGCCGGATCAGCGACAAGCTTTTCCGCGCGCCGCTTAGCGCGATAGCGCGCAACCGGGCCTTGGGCGACGGCGGCGAAAGCCTCCGCGGCTGCGGTTCGGGCAGTGGGGAATGTCGAATCGGGGCTAGACACGGTCGCGATGGCGCTGAAGCAAGGTCCTCAATAGCGGAAAATCCCCATCCTTGCCAAGTGAAGCACACCACAGCGGCGGACCCATTGCGTGTGCCAATCGACTAAGTTCTTGATCCCGCCGCCTGTCCCGGTAGCTTAGTTAAGAGGTCGTCAGAAGCCGAACGTTCGGCCGATCTCTACGACAGCACCGGAACATTTTATCGGTCAGGCGGGCCATTAAGGGCAGAGGTCGTCTTCCGCAGGCAGCCGGCAGGTGCAAACCCCCGTGCGATCGGCCCGCGAGCGGCTTGATTTTTAGAGGATAAAGGATGCATCAGCGGACTATCGACAGGGGAACGGCCGCGATACGAGCCGCCGCGGCGCTGGATTCTCAGACTGCGAGGGCGGTCGCGGGCGGACCATCGCTGCGAAACAAACACGGGACATGACAATGACTGGAAGCGACCCCTCTCCCGAGGGGATCCTCAAACTGGGGACAGCATTTTGGGCTTCCAAGGTGCTGCTGAGCGCGGTGGAACTCGGGGTTTTTAGCGAGCTTGCCGATGGCCCGTTGCCGCTCAAGGAATTGGAGGCCCGGCTCAACCTCCACCCGCGCGGGGCGCGCGACTTCCTGGATGCGTTGGTCGCTCTCGGCATGCTCGACCGCCATGAAGGCCGCTACGCCAATACCCCAGCCACCGGCGAGTATCTGGACCGCGGCAAGGTGAGCTATATCGGCGGGATACTGGAGATGGCGAACAGCCGGCTTTATCCAGCTTGGGGCCGTTTAACGACCGCGCTCCGAACCGGTCTGCCGCAGAACGAGGCGGCAGACGGTGGCGATCCCTTTGCGGCGATATATTCGAAGCCCGAGCTTCTGCGTGAGTTTCTCGGCGCCATGACCGGGGTCAGCCGACCGACCGCGCGGATGATCGCCGCGGCCTTCCCCTGGTCGGAAGTCATATCCTTCGTCGATATCGGTTGCGCACAAGGGGGCTGCACGGCGGAACTTGCGTTGGCGCATCCCCATCTCTCGGCCACCGGTTTCGATCTGCCGGTGGTTCGTCCCGTGTTCGAGGACTTCATCGCCTCGTTTGGTCTCGGCCACCGGGTGCACTTTGCGGAGGGCGATTTCTTCAAGGATCCGCTGCCTTCGGCGGATGTGATCGTCATGGGGCACATTCTTCACGACTGGGACTTGGCGCAAAAACGGGCATTGGTGCGAAAGGCCCATGCCGCCCTTGCGCCGGGCGGGCGGCTGTTGGTCTATGACGCGATCATCGATGACGAGCGGCGCCAGAATACCTTCGGCTTGCTGATGAGTTTGAACATGTTGATCGAGACTCCAGGCGGGTTCGACTATACCGCCGCCGAGGCCATCGGCTGGATGCGCGAGGCGGGCTTCGGAACGACTCGCGTGGAAGCCTTGCCCGATGGACACTCGATGGTGGTCGCAACCAAGTAGCCGGCGCAGAACTGGGACTGTCGGGTCTTCCTAACAATTTGTAGTCGGCGGTGCCCTTGGCAATTCCGGACGTGCGCCCTTCCGCTTTGGAAGCGGCGCCGCAACGAGGAAACCTGCGCCTCAATTCGGTGTTCAAGCTCGTAATGAACACGGGCAGGGGAATGCGTGCGGTCCTCGGAGGGATCATTGACGGGTGCGACACGGTTGACCGGCTTGCCACCGGCACCGGGATTGCCGCGGCGCAAGCCATTTTCGGAAGCGGCCGCCACCCTGCCCATCGAGGTCCGAAAATCGCGAGACCACGATCTGCGCTCGGCTATAGTCAGCCCCATGGATATCGATCCGGCCGTTTGTTATCGAGCGATGCTGGCGCGCGATGCCCGCTACGATGGGCATTTCTTCATTTGCGTGCGGACAACCGGCATCTATTGCCGCCCAATCTGCCCCGCCCGGCCGCCGCGGTTCGAAAACTGCGTCTTCGTGCCGACCGCGGCCGCGGCGCAAGCGGCGGGCTTTCGGCCATGTCTCAGGTGCCGGCCGGAAAGCTCGCCCGATTTCGGCGCCTGGCGAGGCACCTCGGCAACGGTGTCGCGCGCCTTGCTCCTGATCGAAAGCGGCGCGCTCGACGACGGCGATGTCGCCGCCCTCGCGGCACGGCTCGGGGTCGGCGAGCGCCAGTTGCGCCGCCTGTTTCGTCGTCATCTCGGGGCCTCGCCCGTGGCCGTGGCGCAGACCCGGCGCGTGCTTCTCGCGAAAAAACTCATCCACGACACCGATCTGTCGATGACCGCGGTCGCGCTCGGCAGCGGCTTTGGCAGCGTCCGCCGTTTCAATGAAACCTTTCGTCGCCTCTATCATCGGCCGCCACGGGAGCTCAGACGGCGGACGGCTGGCGTCCCGTCGACGTCGGGAATCCGTCTTCGCCTGCCGTACCGCGCGCCCTACGATTGGCCGGCGATGCTTGCCTTTCTCGGGGCTCGAGCCATCCCCGGGCTCGAGTGTGTCGCCGCCGACCGTTACAGCCGCGTCATCCGGATCGGCGAGGCAGCGGGCTCGATCGACGTCACCAATCTGCGCGATCAATCCGCCTTGGAGGTGATGGTGCGGCTTTCCCGTCTCGATATTCTGCCGGCGATCATCGCGCGCACCCGACGGCTGTTCGATCTTGGCGCCGATCCCACCGCCATCACCGCGGCGCTGGCGCGCGATGCGATGCTCGCTCCCCTTATTGCGCGGCGGCCCGGCCTGCGCGTGCCCGGCGCCTTCGACGGCTTTGAGATCGCCGTGCGCGCAGTGCTGGGCCAACAGATCACCGTCAAGGCCGCGACCCGTCTTGCCGAACGCATCGTTTCGACGCTCGGCGAACCGGTGGCCGAGCAGGTCGGACTACCGGGCCTGACGCAAGCCTTTCCCGAACCGGAACGTTTCGAAGCGGCGGCGATTGCCGCCTTCGGCATGCCGAGGGCCCGTGCCGACGCCATCGCGGGTATCGCCGCCGCAGCGCGGGCCGATCCCGCGCTGTTCCATCCCCGCCGCGATCTCGACGCGGCCATCGCCCGGCTCAGGGCGCTTCCCGGCATCGGCGAATGGACGGCACAGTACATCGCCATGCGCGTGCTGCGCGAAAGCGACGCCTTTCCGGCGCAGGATGTTGGTCTTCAGCGCATGCTTGCCGAGGGCGGCCGGCGCCCAACGGTGAAGCAGGTGCTCGCCCGGGCCGAGGATTGGCGGCCATGGCGGGCCTATGCGGTGATGCACTTATGGCTCGCCGAGGCCATGCCTCCACACGCGCCAGCAGCCGATGAAAAGTCCGATGCGCTTGCGGCTTGAGCGGCGGCCGTCGGCGCTGGCCCCGATGCTGCTCATCAGCGACGATGCCGGCGCCTTGCGGGCGCTCGAATTTGCCGATTACGAAGCGCGACTGCATCGGCTGCTGCGGCAGCAATACGGGGCCTATCATCTTGAGAAGGGCGCGGCACCGAAGGCGATCGGGCGCGCGTTCGACGACTATTTCGCGGGTCATTTCGACGCGCTCGCCGAGGTGCCGGTGGTGACCGGCGGGACTCGGTTCCAGCGCACCGTCTGGCGTGCGCTCCGCGCCATTCCCGCCGGCCAAACGGTGAGCTATGGCGCGCTCGCGGCGAGCCTCGGACAGGCCGGCGCCGCTCGCGCGGTCGGCCGCGCCAACGGTTCGAATCCGGTCGCCATCGTGGTTCCGTGTCATCGCGTCATCGGGGCGACGGGCGCGCTCACCGGCTACGGCGGCGGCCTCTCGCGTAAGCGCTGGCTCCTGGACCACGAACTCCGACACGCGACGGCGGGCACATAAGCACATAAAAGGGCGAAGATTAAGGGACGGCGCGGCTCAGGCGATCGTGTCAACGTTGCCGTTACCGCGCGGGCCGCCGCGGGTCACGGCCACCATCGCCGCGCGCAGCAAGCGCCCGGCAAGCGTATAGCCCGGCGCCATCACCTGCACGATGGTGCCGGCGGGCTTGCTCGCATCTTCCACCTCCATCACGGCTTCGTGGAAATGGGCATCGAACTTCTGGCCTAAGGGATCGAGGCGCTGCACCTGATTGCGCTCGAAAATGGTCATCAGTTCGCGCTCGGTCACTTCGACCCCGGTAATGAAGTTCCGCCACGTTTCATCGCCGTCCTGCGGCGCGCTCTCCAAGGCCCGGCGCAGATTGTCGGCGACCGATAGAAGATCGCGGCTGAACTTGGCGATGGCGTACTTGCCGATCTCCTCCTTCTCGCGCTCGGTGCGGCGACGGTAGTTCTCAAGCTCCGCGTGGCCGCGAAGCACTTGGTCCTTGAGTGCCGCGATCTGGCTTTCAAGGGCGGCGGTCGTGGCCTCGGGGTCGGACCCCACCGCCCAGCCGGCATCGCTCGTTCCGCCCGCCTCGGTCGGGGTCGCGTCTTCGGGTGTCTCCGGCTTAGCGTTCGGGTTGGTTTCCGGCGTACCCTCGTCGGGTTTGGTCATAACGTCCTCGTCACTTGAATAAGCATGAGATTTCGGAGAAACGGCAGCTAGCCGAGCAAGCGGCCGACAATATGCGCCGTGTAATCAACCATGGGAATGATTCGCCCATAGTTCAACCGCTTCGGCCCGATGACGCCGATCGCGCCGATGATCCGCCGGTGGCGATTGAGATAAGGCGCGACGATCATGGCGCAACCGGAAAGGGCAAAGAGGTTGTTCTCCGCGCCGATGAAGATACGGACCCCTTCGGCACCGTCGGTGAGTTCCATGAGCTTAAGGATTTCCTGCTTGTCCTCGAGTTCCTCGAAGAGCCGGCGCACGCGCTCGAGATCGGCGATGGCATGGATGTCTTCAAGCAGATTCTGGCGTCCGCTCACGATCAGGGTGCGGCTGCTTTCGTCGCCGCCCCAGGTGGCGAGTCCGGTCTGCACCAGGCGTTCGACCAGCGCATCGCATTCGGTGCGTCGGTTCTCGATTTCGGCCAGGATTTCGCGACGCGCTTCGGTAAGGGTGCGGCCGGCGAGTTTGGCCGAGAGGTAATTCGAGGCCTCGACCAGCGCCGACGGCGGTAGGCCGGGTGGCAAGTCGATGACGCGGTTTTCGACGAGCCCTTGGGCGCTGACGATGACGACCAGAGCGCGGCCCGGCTCCAGGGGCACGAATTCGATGTGCTTCAAAGCCGCTTCCGCTTTCGGCGCCAACACGAGACCGGTGCAGCGCGAGAGGCCGGAAAGGATGGTCGACGCCTCTGTCAGCGTCTCTTGCAGACTGCGGCCGCTCGCCGCGCAACGGCCCTCGATCGCGGCTCGTTCCTCAGCCGTCAGCTCGCCGATTTCCAGGAGCCCGTCGACGAAGATACGCAAGCCAGCCTCGCTTGGTATGCGTCCGGCCGAGGTGTGGGGCGAAACCAGAAGCCCGGCCTCCTCGAGGTCGGCCATGACATTGCGGATCGAAGCCGGAGAGAGCTTGGATTCCAGACGGCGCGAAAGCGTGCGTGAGCCGACCGGCTGCCCGGTCTCCATATAGGTTTCCACCAGCTCGCGGAAAATCTCCCGCGTGCGTTCATTCATCTCGCGGATCATGGCTGCACGGAATGTAGGAACCATGGCCCGCTCCGTCAACGCAGCGGAGTGGGGAAGAAAGACCGCCTTGGCCGCGCCCGGCTCGCCGCAGGACCGCTTTCGATCGCCCAATGCCGACCTTTTGTCCCCTTTGACCGCGGACGCCGCAAAGGTTAGAACGCAGACACAGAGAACCAGCGAAAAGTGAGGGTCATGCGTCCTTCCGGCCGCGCGCCGCACGAGTTGCGCCGCATCAGTTTTGAACCAGGCTTCGCCCTTTACGCCGAGGGCTCATGTCTCGCCCGTTTCGGCAATACCCATGTGCTTTGCACCGCGAGCCTCGACGAGCGCGTACCGCCATTTCTCCGCAGTAGCGGCCGGGGCTGGGTAACGGCGGAGTATGGCATGCTGCCGCGCTCCACCCATAGCCGTACCGATCGCGAGGCGGCGCGTGGCCGACAAACGGGCAGAACACAGGAAATACAAAGACTTATCGGGCGATCGCTGCGCGCGGTGACGGACCTTTCCAAACTCGGCGAGCGCCAATTCAGGATCGATTGCGATGTCATCCAGGCGGATGGCGGTACCCGTACCGCCGCGATCACCGGAGCCTGGATCGCGCTCTGGCAAGCGTGCGACAAGCTGGTCCAGGACAAGATTCTCACGGAACAGCCGGTCACGGCGCAGGTCGCCGCCGTCTCCTGCGGCATCTACGACGGCGAGCCGGTGCTCGACCTTGATTACGCCGAGGATTCCAACGCCGCGGCGGACGCAAACTTCGTACTCACCGAGGACGGCCGCATCATAGAGATTCAGGGCACGGCCGAGGCCGATCCCTTCAGCGAAGAAGCTTTCATGCGCCTTCTTGCGCTCGCGAAGCACGGCACGGCGATGCTTACCGATCTGCAACGCCAGGCGCTCGGCCTGATCGCATGAGCCGCCGCTTCTGCGAGGGCCGACTCGTCATTGCAAGCCACAATCCGGGCAAGGTCCGGGAGATCGCCGCCCTGCTCAAGCCGTTCGGGACCGCGACCGTGGCGGCTTCCGATCTCGACCTGCCTGAGCCGGAAGAGACCGGCACGACCTTCATCGCCAACGCGGAATTGAAAGCGCGAAGCGCAGCGGCGCTTTCGCTGCTCCCGGCCTTGGCCGATGATTCGGGTCTCGCGGTCGATGCCCTGCAAGGCGCCCCCGGCATCTATTCCGCGCGCTGGGCGGGCGCGAGGCGCGATTTTCCCGCCGCTATGGCCCGGGTCTGGGACGAGGTCCGGAAATCTGGCCTCGCGGCCGATACCAAGCCAACGGCGCGCTTCGTCGCCGCGCTCTGCCTCTGCTGGCCGGATGGCGAATGCGTCTCGGTCACCGGCACGGTCGAAGGCACGCTGGTCTGGCCGCCGCGCGGCACGTTGGGCTTCGGCTACGATCCGATCTTTGTGCCCAACGGCGAGAACAAAACCTTCGGCGAAATGGTGCCCGAAGAGAAGACGCCCTTGACCCATCGCGCGCGCGCCTTCGCCAAGTTGATCGAGGCCTGCTTTGCCTGACAACCTGGCCGCGTTCCGCACGGCGCCGGTCGCATCGGAACGCCAGGCGGGGGGCTTCGGTGTCTATGTCCATTGGCCCTTCTGCGCTTCGAAATGCCCTTATTGCGATTTCAACAGCCATGTGCGCGCGGCGGTTGATGACGCCATCTGGCGGCAGGCGCTGATCGCCGAGATCGATTATCTCACGGCACGTTATTTCACGGCCGCGGAACGGCCCGAGGTCGGCAGTATTTTCTTCGGCGGCGGCACGCCGTCCCGCATGGCGCCGGATACCGTCGCCGCCGTGATAGAGCGCATTGGCACCCATTTCCCGCTCGCCCGCGACGTCGAGATCACTCTTGAAGCGAATCCTACCTCGACCGAGGCGGCGAAGCTGAAGGCCTTTCGGGCGGCCGGCGTCAACCGCCTGTCGCTTGGCGTCCAGGCGCTGGACGATCAGGCGCTTCGTTTTCTTGGCCGTGAGCACGATGCGAAAGAAGCGCTCGCGGCGCTTGATCTCGCGCAAGCGAATTTCGCTCGCGTCTCCCTTGATCTTATTTATGCCTATCCCGGCCAGACGGTGGCGAACTGGCGCGAAGAACTGTCTCGGGCGCTTGACCTTGGCCTCGCCCATGTGTCGCTTTACCAGCTTACCATCGAAGAAAACACGGGCTTTCATGGCGCGGTGAAGCGCGGTGCCTTCACGCCGATGGTGGAAGATCACCAGGCCGTTCTTTACGAGCTGACGCAGGAACTCACCGAACAGCAGGGCCTCCCGGCCTACGAAATTTCGAACCACGCGCGGCCGGGCGAGGCCTGCCGTCACAATCTTGTCTATTGGCGCTCCGGCGCCTATCTCGGGATTGGCCCAGGCGCGCATGGCCGTATCATCGCCGGCCATGCACGCTTGGCGAGCCAGCAGGTGCGAAACCCCGAGGCATGGCTGGCGCAGATCGCGCGCGAAGGCCACGGCACGCTTTCCGTCATGCCGCTAACTCCGGCGGAAACCGTGCAGGAATTCCTCATGATGGGGCTGCGCCTTGCCGAAGGCGTCGCCCTCAGCCGGCTTCGCGCCATCGCCGGCGACGCGTCGGCGCTCGATCCCAACGCGCTCTCAAAATTGCAGGCGGCGGGCTTTCTCATGCTGCGCGACAATCGTCTTTCGGTGACCTCCTTGGGCCGTCCGGTGTTGAACCGGATTCTTACGGAGCTTCTGGTTTAGCGGCAGACCAATCGCGAGCACGTCATTCGCCGAGCGCCTGGAACGAAGTCGGCGCCGGATCGATCACCTTGAAGCCCGAAGGTTCCACCTGCAGCACAGCAAGGCCGTATTGCGCCGCAGACTCCGTACCGAAGCGGAAGATACCGTCGTAACCGGAAAACCCGTTCGGATTGGTAATCGCGCTGGCCGTGAAAGGCTGCGCCGGATCGGATCTGACCAGCGCCGCGGCCAGGGCGACGGCGTCATAGCCAAGGCTCGCCAAGCGCGGCGGCTGGTAGGCAAAGGTTCCGGTGAAGCGCTTTTGAAACGCCAGTTCGAGATTGGGGGGAGAACCCGCGAACCAGCCGCCGATCAACCCGTGCGTATGGCCGAGGCCGGGCACATCCCATTGGCCGCTGCCGAGAAGTTGCGTCTTGGTCGGGTCGAGATCGTAGTAGACGAGAAGCGCCGCGAGCGTCTTCAGCGTGAGTCCGCCTTCAGGCAGAACAACGGCGTCATAGCCGATATCGCCGATCGCATCGACGCCGTCGAGGCGCTGCAATGCCGCCTTGGAAAAGGCATCGTCGCGATGCGCAAGCTTGGCCTTTTCCGCAAGCAGCGCATCGTGCCGGGTCTCATAGGCGGTAAAGGCCTTGACGATCGGAGAGAGATCGTTGGTCGAGGTGGTCCCTTCGGGGTAGCTCACAAGCTTGGTCACCGATCCGCCATCCTTCGCCACGCTCGCCCGTAACGCCGCGATCACGGCGTTGCCATAAGCGGTATTCGGCGCCAGCGCGGCAAATCGCGAGAGGCCGCGCGAACGCGCGTAGCCGACCACGCGGGCGATCTGCTCCTTTGGCGTAAAGCCCATGATATAGACCCCATTGCCGGCGATGGCGCGATCGTTCGAAAACGCAATCACCGGCACGCTCCGGGCCGCGGCGAGCGGCGCCACTGCGGAAACCGACGTCGCGAAAAGCGGCCCAAGAATAATCTCTGCGCCGGCGGCAAGCGCGGAATTGGCCGCTGTTGCGGCGCCGGCCGCGGTGCCTTGCGTGTCGCGCGGCAACAATGTCAGGTTGGCGTTGCCGCTGTCGCTCACGGCAAGCTCGGCGGCTTGCAACAACGCGTGACCGAGCGCCGCGCCTGGGCCTGAGAGTGGCACCAGAAAGCCGATATCGACCGGTGCCGGCCCACTTGGCGGAGCCAACCTTGGCGCCGTCGCCGCGGTGGGCGGAATGGTCTTTGCGGTCGGTAGGGTTTTCGTGGGCGGGGCCACCGCTGGCGCGCGTGCGACTGGCTTTGGCGCTTGATTTCCCGGTAGGATTTGGCAAGCGGTGAGCGCCACCACGGCCAGCAGGGCGACGACACGGAAGGGACGAAGTGCGCGGCGGAGCGAACAAGCGATCACGGAGGATCTCCCGATCGGAGGAAATGGAACGAAGAGAGGGTAAGAGCGGCGCCGGCGGAAGTAAACCGGAAGGCCGGCTCGCGCCTGGGCTCTATCTGACCGCGACGCCAATTGGGAATCTGGGCGACATTACGCTTCGCGCACTCGACGTGCTGCGGCGTGTCGACGTAATCGCCTGCGAGGACACGCGGGTTAGTCGCCGTTTGCTGGACCATTATGGCATCACGACCAGGCTCCTCGTGCACCACGAACACAACGCCGCCCGCGTGCGCCCGCAAATCCTGGCGCGACTCGCGGCGGGCGAGGCGGTGGCTCTGGTCACGGACGCGGGCACGCCGCTCGTTTCCGACCCCGGCTTCAAGCTTGCGCGCCAGGCGATCAAGGCCGGGCATGCCGTCACTGCGCTACCCGGCGCTTCCTCGGTGCTGACGGGGCTTCTCGTCTCCGGCCTGCCGAGCGACCGGTTCTTTTTCGCCGGCTTTTTGCCCCCGAAGCTCAGCGCGCGGCGGCACGCCATCGCCGGCCTCGCCCAGGTTCCCGGATCGCTGATCATTCTCGAAAGCCCGCGCCGGCTCGCCCAGACGCTCGCCGATCTCGCGGCCGCTCTCGGGCCCCGTCCCGCTGCCGTCGCGCGCGAGCTTACCAAGCTCCATGAAGAAGTGCGCCGCGGTGATCTCCAAATGCTGGCTTGCCATTATGCGGCGACCGAGCCTCCGAAGGGCGAAACCGTGATCATCGTCGGGCCCGGCGCGGCGGCCGAGGCACCGCCCGAGGCGTTGGACGCCCTGCTCAAGGCTGCCTTGGCCGAACTGCCGCTCAAACAAGCGGCAACGATGGTGGCGGCGAAGACCGGCATCAGCCGTCGCGAAGCTTATGCCAGGGCTCTTGTGTTGCGTGGGGCTCGCACCCTGGCGGACCCGCGCCAGTCGTGAACCGCCGTCCGGCACGGTCTTTTGCGCCCCGGCGGGCACCGACGGCCGTCGGCCGGGCGGCCGAGAGCCTTTGTGCGCTCATGTTGCGCCTTAAGGCCTACCGCATCCCGGCGCGCAATTTCCGCACGCCTCAAGGCGAGATCGATGTCGTTGCCAAGCGCGGCCGCGTTCTTGCCTTCGTCGAGGTGAGGCGGCGGCATACCTTGGATCAGGCACTGAACGCCCTCCAGGCCCGCCGGCGTCGGCGCATCGCGAGAGCCGTGGAAGCTTTTCTGGCCGCCCGCCCGGCGCTGGCCAGCCTTGATCTGCGTTTCGACGTTATGACGGTGGTGCCGGGGCGCTGGCCGCGCCATATTAGGGATGCATGGCGTCTGCCCTAGGTCACGGATCGGCTTGGCGGCGTGACAGCCGGGGGCGCGAACCGGGATGAACCAAGAATCCGAGATCGCGAACTATCTCAGCCGCGTCGGCAGCTTGCCGGACTCGGAGATCGATATCGGTGAGACCGCGCTGGCGCTCGCGGCGATCGATCTGCCGGGGGTGTCGCTCGCCCGCTATCGCGAGCATCTCGCCATGATCGCCGAGGCACCCGGATCGCGGCCAAGCGACACCGCGGCCGATCAGGCTGAGGCGCTCAGGTGGGCGATTCATGATCGCTTCGGCTACGAAGGCGACGCCCTCACTTACGACGACCCGGATAACGCCAATTTGATGCGTGTCATCGATCGCCGCAAGGGTTTGCCCGTCGCACTTGGAATTCTCTACATCCACGCCGGACGCCACCAGGGTTGGCTCGTCAATGGGCTCGCCTTTCCTGGCCATTTCCTCGTCGCAGTCACAGCCGGCCGCGACCGGCTGGTGCTCGATCCCTTCACCGGCGGCCAGCGCCTTGATGTTCCCGCATTGCGCCAGTTGACCAAGAAGATCATGGGTGAAAACGCGACGCTCAGAGCCGAGTACACCGCCAACGTCGGCAGCCGCAACGTGCTGCTTCGGTTGCAGAACAACATGAAGACGCGGGCCCTCACGGCGCGTAAGCCGCAACGCGCGGTCGAGGTGCTGAAGTCAATGGTCACCATCGCACCAGACGAAGCCGCGTTGTGGAACGAGCTCGGTGCCGTCGAGGCCGAACTCGGACAGCTGCAAGGCGCCCGCCAGGCTTTCGAAACAGTGCTCCGGCTCGACCCGGAAAAGGATTTACGCGAGGAAGCGCTGCGCCAGATCGAAGCGCTGCGCCGCCGCCTTAACTGACTCCGCGACGGGTGGCGCTAATCGGGGCTTTCGAAACACTCTCAAAGCTGAGCGTGATTCCGTCTTCAAATACAAGGCGCGATTTTCCGTTTCAAACCGACGCGACGTGAAACCGTCGCTCTCACGGGAAAGCAGCGCTATAGTCCCGGCCGCGCCCTTGTCGCGACGTTTCCCTTTTGAGGAGCCAGCCGCCCGTGACCCTCGCCGTCGCCATCCAGATGGATCCAATCCAGCACATCAACATCGAGACGGATTCGACCTTCGTGCTTGCGCTCGAGGCTCAAGCCCGCGGCTATGATCTCTACTATTACTTGCCGGAACACATGGCCTATGCCGAAGGCATCGTACGGGCCAAGGCGCGCCGCCTGAAGGTCCGCCGCGAGAGCGGCGATCACTTTACCCTCGGCCCTTACGAGACGCGCGACCTCGCCTCCTTTGACGTGGTCCTAATGCGCCAGGATCCGCCCTTCGACCTAACCTATATCACTGCAACCCATCTTCTCGAACGGCTGCCCCCAGGGACGCTCGTTGTGAACGATCCGGCCGAAGTGCGAAACGCGCCGGAGAAGATTTTCGTCACGCGCTTCCCGCACCTGATGCCGCCGACCCTCGTCAGCCGCGACGCGGACGAAATCGCGGCTTTCCGCGCGGCGCAAGGCGATATCGTGGTCAAGCCGCTCTTTGGCGCCGGCGGGTCGGGGGTCGTGCGATTGAAGCCGGATGATGAAAATCTATCCTCGATTCTCGAGCTCTTCAGCCAGATTTCGCGCGAGCCGGTGATGGTGCAGCGCTATCTGCCTGAGATCCGCAACGGCGACAAGCGCATCGTGCTGATCGACGGCGAGCCGGCCGGCGCAGTGAACCGAGTTCCGAAGGTCGGTGAGGCGCGGGCAAATCTCCATGTCGGCGGCAAGGCGGTAGCGAGCCGCCTGACGCAGCGCGAACGCGAGATCTGCGCCGCCATCGGTCCGGAACTGCGTCGCCGCGGCCTCGTTTTCGTCGGCATCGACGTGATCGGCGGCTATCTCACCGAGATCAACGTCACCTCGCCCACGGGTTTGCAGGAAATCAACCGTTTCGACGGCGTCCGTCTTGAAGCGCAAATCTGGGACGCGATCGAGCGTCTTCGCCGGAGCAAAATTTAAAACAACAAGTTAAGTCGCTCGCGGCCCGGCAACGGACACGCTGCCGCGACGGCGGCGGAAAAAAGCCCACGCGCCGTTAATCGTGTTTTAAGCAGATCAGGGCCAGAGTCACCTACCACCGTCGGGCAGGAGACGGACCTCGTGGCCACACTGCCCTGTCAAGCCCAACCTCTGGAGTCTCTCATGGGGAAGCGTCGTATCGTGCTCATGGATCTATCGCGCTTCAAGATTTCGACGCGCATCTTCGTAGGCTTCGTCTCCGTGCTGGCCCTGCTCGCTGCAACGGGAATCGTCGGACTTTATACTTGTAACGTCGTCAATGTCCGGTTCCATGCCTATGGCCAGGATTTCTCTGTGGCCGAAGTCGCGATGCGCATGCAAAGCGACGTCCTGTCACTGCGCCACAGCGCCGATGCCTATGTGCAGAAGGGCGGTAGCGCTAACAAGCAAGAAGAATCGAGTGCAGCATGGCGCATCGGAAACGATATTTCCGCTGCCTTGCAGCACAAGCTTGATCCCAGGACTGAAGATTTGTTCAAACAGTTCCGGAGCGCAGTGAGAAATTTTCAGAGCACGTTCCAGAAGATTGTACAGACGAGGAAGGAACTCGTCGTCCTCACGGACGAGCTCGTCGGCAAAAACCCGGCCGCGATGAGCAAAGCGATCGACGGCATGATTGCCGAGGCGACGGCTGAATCGAGCAACATGGGCGCGATGTCGTTTCTCGGCTACAGCAGCGAACTGAAGAGACATTTCGCCGCCCTCACCGCCTATGTCAGCGAATACGTGGCAACCAAGGATCCGGCGTTGCGCGCAAAGGCGACCGCCGAGTTCGCCGCAGTCACCCATCTCCTTCACGAATCAGACCAGGACCTCTCGACACCGAAGCTCAAACCCATGGTGGGGGCTTTGGAGATGAATTTTGGCGCTTACCAGAACTCCTTTGACAGCTTCGGCGACGCGATCACCTCGATCGCCGGCCTTGAAACCAATACCCTCAACCCGCGCGCCCTGCACATGGATGCGGCTGCGGTCGGCGTGCGCACAGCTGCGGTCCGCCAGGCCAAGCAAACGTATGCTGCCGACGCTGCCACGATCACGCACACCCGCTTTGCCATGCTGATCCTGGTCGCCGCCAGTTTGTTCCTCGGCGTGCTCCTCCAGTGGATCATCGGGCTTAGCATAACGCGACCGCTGAAGGCGATCACGTGGGTGGTGCAGGAGCTTGCGGCTGGCAACCATAACGTCGAGATTTCTGGGACGGAAGCGAAGGACGAGATTGGGGCGATGGCCCGGGCGTTCCAGGTATTCAAGCAGCAGGGCGAGGAAAATGCCAAGCTGCAGGAGGAGCGGCGTCGCCAGGATGCGGAGCAGGTCAGGGTGCGGGAGG
>JBJKQL010000065.1:0-24511 GCA_046705265.1 Ferrovibrionaceae bacterium | reverse complement strand
CTATACGCGGTTCGACACGATGCGAACCGTCCTCTTCCTCATCGCCGGAAAGCTCGACTTCACGCGGATCAATCCACATGCCGCGTAACCCACTCAATTTTCAAAAGAGCCACCTTTAATCCGCCCTCTGGCGGAGATAGTTGTCTTCCTCAGATGCTCGTTCGATTCTGGCTACAGCAGCGTGGGGTCGTGACACGAAAATGGTCGCTCGCACTCGCCGCATGGTGTTAGCTGGCCAAAGTGGCCGTTCCGAGCAAATCATTCGCCCACATGCAGCCGATCTCGGCCCGCGAGGGCAGCGGCTACAACTTACCCCGATGTCATGGCAGTATTTGGAAACTTGCCATCCATTAGCCGCCTCAGCCTAGTCAGGAACGACTTGTTGAGGCTCGACAGACGGTCTCTGCAACAGAGGGAAAGGAGGGACGACTATGGGAGGAACCGCGTTTTTTCACCACAGCATTGATGGTGTTACTGTCGCGGCCGCCATTGGTTTTGTGGCTATTTCCGTAGCAGTATTTATCCTCTTGTGGCTGCTGCGCGGCGTGCTCCTTCGCTATGCCGCACCATCGAGGAGAGCGAATGGAACCAGTTTCAACGCTCTAATCATCAGCTTGGTGCGCTCAACGAACACCGTTTTTCTCCTGTTTGTGGCGTTATATTGCGGAACATACGCACTACCGCTTGAGGGCCGAGCGGCGGCGACCGTTTCTACAATCATAGAAATTGCCATCCTTCTGCAGCTTGGTATCTGGAGCATCCGGGTCGTCTTCTATGGCATCGACAGATTCGTCAGCCAGCAGCCGCAAGACGAAGAGGCGCGGCTTGCAACTGCGATGGGAGCCATTAACTTCCTAGCACGGGTTGTCGTCTGGTCTTTTGTCGGCCTTCTAGTACTCAGCGCGCTTAATATAAATATTACCGCGCTGGTTACCGGGCTCGGCATCGGTGGCGTCGCGGTGGCATTGGCGGCACAAAACATCCTTGGAGATCTGTTTGCATCGCTATCGATCCTGCTCGATCGACCGTTTTCCGTCGGGCACTTCATTGTGTATGGCGATGTCGCAGGTACGGTCGAGCACGTCGGCGTCAAGAGCACGAGAATCCGTAGCCTTGGAGGTGAAGAAATCGTGCAATCAAACAGCAGCCTCCTCAATACGCGCATTCATAATTACCGACATTTCTCCGAACGGCGCATTCTATTCAATATCGGCGTTACCTATGACACGCCTCGCGACAAGCTGACGGAGATTCCGGGCATGATCCGGGACATAATCCAGGCGATCGAACAGACCCGGTTTGATCGCGCCCACTTCAAAGCGTACGGCGATTCGGCCCTGAATTTCGAAGTCGTCTATTATGTCTTGAACCCGGACTACAATATTTACATGGACATCCAGCAACGCATTAATCTGGAGCTCTTCCAACGCTTCCAGGAACGGGAAATCGAATTTGCATTCCCAACCAGGACCCTCTACGTCACTCACATTAACCCGGAGAAACAAACCGATGCGTCGGCCCTACCCGCCTGATGGAAATGGTCAACACGTCGCCACCTCCAGAAGTCGCGCCCACCGGCTAGGCCCCCACGGGTTCACACCACGAGCCCGCGGCAGAGAGGCTGTGTATTGGATCTGATAGGCCGGACTATCCGGGCCATGCTCGGCTTGGCCGAGGTAGGTATCCCCGGCCTCAGCGCTTGGATTGATGTGAATTTTTGTGGCCGGGATGCGACTTAGGCGTCGAAGTCGAGCCATTGCCTTGACTTTTCCGCCAGAAGCGGCGATGGTGTGCGCGCTATCATTTCCTCGTAATCGCGCGGGGCGCTTGGAACCGCCGGGCCATCGGCCCAGCCTGAAGCGCCCGCATTTCGAGATTATCCCCGATAGATGCCAAGGCACCTCGTCGCGCGCGAGGCAGGCCACAACGCAAACGGGCTCCCTTGTGCCGCGGAAGAGACTGCGGGGGCGCCTGTCAATTGCTTATTGAGAAAGTCAGATACCCGTGACTCATTCCTTTGCTTTTGCCAATCTCGCCCTCGTCGAGCCGCTACTACGCGCCGTCCGGGCGGAGAACTACCAGACACCGACTCCGATCCAGGCGCAGGCGATCCCGCATCTCCTTGCCGGCCGCGATCTCCTCGGTATCGCTCAGACGGGCACCGGCAAGACTGCGGCCTTCGCGTTGCCAATCCTGCAGCGGCTTGGGGCGGTGCGCATGAATCCGCCGCGAAATTCGGCCCGTGCCTTGATCCTCACCCCGACCCGGGAGCTCGCAGCCCAGATCGCCGAGAGCTTTCAAAGCTATGGCCGCCACATGGCCCTTCGCACCGGAGTGATCTTCGGCGGCGTGCCGCAGCGGCCACAGGTGCAGATGCTGGCCCACGGTGTTGACATCCTGGTGGCGACACCGGGCCGGCTCCTCGATCTTATGCAACAGGGCTATCTGCGCCTCACCGATCTCTCGGTCTTCGTCCTGGATGAAGCCGATCGCATGCTCGACATGGGCTTCATCCGCGACGTCAAACGGGTCGTGGCCGCGCTGCCTAAGACGCGCCAAACGCTGTTCTTCTCCGCCACCATGCCGGCGCCGATCGCCGAGCTCGCGGACGGCATCCTAAACGATCCGGTGCGGGTCACCGTGACGCCGGCCGCGACCACGGTCGAGCGTATTGACCAGCGGGTCTATTTCCTGGACAAGGAGAACAAGCCGGCACTCCTTATCCAGCTTCTGAAAGACCCGGCACTGTTCCGCACGCTGGTCTTTTCGCGCACGAAGCATGGTGCCGACCGCATCACCCGGCTATTGGACAAGGCCGGCATCGCCGCCCGCGCGATCCACGGCAATAAGTCGCAGACCCAGCGCCAGCGGGCACTGGCTGATTTCCGCGACGGCCGCGCCCGGGTTCTGGTTGCGACGGATATCGCGGCCCGTGGCATCGACATCGACGGCATCAGCCACGTGGTGAATTTTGATCTGCCGGAAGTCCCTGAGACCTATGTCCATCGCATCGGCCGCACCGCCCGGGCTGGCGCCGACGGCATTGCTCTCGCGTTCTGTGACGGCACCGAACGGCCACTCTTGCACGCGATCGAGAAGGTCACCCGGCGAGGCATTGTGGTGGTCGCCGACCATCCCTTCTGCGCCGTGGCCTCAGCCACAACCCATTCAGCAGGTGCAAAGCCGGGCCGTCCGTCGCGGCCGCACCGCGGAGCGCACAAGCGGCCCAAGGCTCGTAACGGTCACGGACAGGAGCAGGGTCACGGTCGCAGACAAAAGCGCCCGAACGGCAACGGCCGCCGACGACACCAAGGCAGCGCCAAAGCGACTCAGGTAGCCTTGGCCTAACTAACCCGAGGACGGCCGGCGGCCGCGCCGCCTCCTGAGATATGAATCGGTGTGACGCTTGACCCTGGATAGGTGCCGAATAATGGGTCTGACGATATGAAATAGAGCGGGCCGGTCCAAAAATGGACATAGCAGACGCGCGCCGCGACATAAGGCGTAGGCTGGAGCAGCGTCTTGCTTGGCTCGGCCTATCAATGTTGTTGCCAACATGACTTCTCTGCGGACCCCTATCCCGCAACCCAACGCCAGCCCGTCTGCGTAATCTTCGGCGCGTTGACTCTGGTGGTGTTGCTCGTCCCACTTGATTAAACGACCGTCTCGACGGCGCGGCCGACGATCATGGGCGAGTTTGGTGGACTGGCCCATCTGTCATGGATCAGAACTGCCTACCTGCTGGCCACCGCCATGGCCATGTCAATCGATGGTAAACTTGGGGACCTGTTCAGGCGCAACGGGGCTTTGCAACGTGCAATGGTCCCGTTCCTCTTCGGCTCAATGCTGTGCGGCCTCAGCAAGTCGAAGGGCGAACTCACTCATAGGTTTTCGTGCCCTGCGAAGTCCTGGCCCAGTTTTCCCGCCTGGCAAAAGTATAGAATCCCGAGTCGGATGAATCTGATAAGAATATCCACTGCGGGTTGTCGCGTAGACACAGGGCTACGCCAGCGGAACCCGGACGGTGAGTCCGCCTGGGTTCCCGGTTGCAGAAGGGTGAATTATGATTTTTCGCCAGCTCTTCGAATCGATTTCCTGCACCTACTCCTATCTCATTGCCAGCCGTCGCGGCGGTGAGGCGCTGATCATCGACCCCGTGCTGAAGAAGGTCGATCGTTATCTGCACTTGATGCGCGACCTGGACCTGAATCTGGTCAAGGCAGTTGATACGCATCTGCACGCCGATCACGTCACCGGTCTTGGCGCATTGCGCAATCACACTCACTGCATCACTGTGATGGGCGAGTAGAGCAGCGCATTAAAGGAACCCGATCAAACATTCGACGGAGACCACTTGTATATCCGCGCTAACGTCTCTCCCATCAGAGCGGCGCGATCGGTGTTGGAGAGGCCCTCCATGACATGAAACGTTTCGACACCCTGCCTGTACGTCAAGAATGCGACGGTGCGCGTCCAGTCGGTACCCCACATGCAACGATGAAAGCCAAAGGCGTCGAAGACGCGAAATAGAGGATTCCATAAGTCTTTGTAGGGAAACGATTCGTGAGACAGCGCGCAAACGCCGGTGATCTTGACCGCGACGTTATCGTGAGCTGCCAGTGCCAGCAGCTTTGAAAGATCAGAAAAGGGTTCCGCCGGCACTGGCGGCTTGAACGGCTGCGGCAACCCGAGATGATCTATCACAAGAATGGTATCGGGATTTCGCGCCGCCAGAAATCTGGCCTGCTCCAAGCGTCCCCAGGCTAGGAGATTGACCGGCAAGGAGTGCCGCGCGGCGGCAGCTAGCACTCGGTTAATACCAGGGTCGGCCGCGTCCTCCGATAGGCCATAACTCAGCATCAGGCGGATGCCGGCCGCACCGGCGGTGCCCGCCCAATCGCCGATAGTGTCGGCCACACCGGGATCATTTGGATCGACTGGTTTGATCAACCCGAACCGGCCGGGATAAGCAGCGTAAACTTCAAGCGCGTAGCTAGGGTCATAGCGGTACATCGTGAAGGGCGAGACCAACAGCGCACCATCAACACCGACAGCCTCCATCGCGGCGACCATGTCATCGCCGGTGACCTCTGCCGGCCCGGGAAGAACGGCGGCCCAAGGGCGCCCGCGGTGATTGTGCTCATAGACGTGCACTTGAGCATCCAGAGTCTGCATGACTTTCGACCTCTCAAGATAGCCTCGCGCTTGCTCAAGAAGATGCTCCGCAAACTGTTGCTCGGCTGGAACGGCACGCTCGTTCTTCGTCGGTACATTGAACCAGCCGAGAACTTATTTCATTTAGGACTGTTCGGCCAGCCGCGAGGCGCGAGCGAGTCGAAAGAAACTCTTGAAGCCCGCAAACGCCGATCTTCTTCATCCGTTCGCGACAGAAGTCTGTCGTCTTCGCGGGCAGCATGAACGGTGGCTTCTCAATGTTCTCTGGAAGCTGCTTAAGCTCGGCCTTCCATCCCGATGTGAGCGTGGGGCTCGTTTCTCGCCCGCTGGACGGAGGCTCGTTTCAAGAGCTGAAAGTGCCATTTATGGTTCCTAGACTGAGTTCATTCCGCTACGATTGGGCTCAGCTTGGCGGCCATCGAGGGAGCTTCGGCGAAGGAGAGAGATGTCCGAAACGCAGCCGGCAACATTGTTCGATAAGGTATGGGATCGACACGTTGTCGCCGATTTCGGTCACGGTCTTTCTCTGCTCTACATAGATCGTCACCTGTTGCACGATTTGAGTGGCGCACGAGCGCTCGAAGAGCTGAGTAAACAGGGCCGTGACGTGCGCCGGCCGGAGCTGGCTTTCGCAACGCCGGATCACACGGTCTCGACCGAGGCCGGGCGGCACGATGACACCAGCCCGCGCAGCGCTAAATACGTGCCGAGCTTGCGCCGGAGTTGCCTGCACCACCGGATCCGCCTCTTTGACATCAATGAAGCAAGCCAGGGCATCGTCCACGTCATTGGCCCCGAGCTTGGCCTGTCGCTGCCGGGAACGACGCTCGTCTGCGGCGACAGCCATACCTGCACACATGGCGGCGTCGGAGCTCTCGCTTTCGGAATCGGCTCGACTGAGGTCGCTCATGTGCTTGCCACCCAAACCTTGACCCAGCGCAAGCCGAAGCGAATGCGAGTGCGCTTTGAGGGCCAGCCGGCCAAGAGCGTCGAGGCCAAAGACTTGATCCTTTACTTGATTGCTCAGCGCGGCGCCGCCGCGGGCACGGGCTATGCGGTGGAATTCGGTGGCTCAGCCATCCGTGCGTTCGACATCGAGGCGCGCCTTACGATCTGCAACCTTGCGATCGAGTTTGGCGCACGCACCGGCATGGTGGCACCGGATGAGCGCACCTTTAATTACCTCGCCGGCCGTCCTTTCGCGCCGAAAGACGAGATGTGGGACCGCGCACTTGCTGAATGGCGAGGGCTCAAAACCGATGAAAATGCCGACTTTGATTGCGAGATAGCGATCGACACCGCTGAGATTGCCCCGCAGGTCACCTGGGGCACGAGCCCGGAATATGCCCTCGGTATCGACGGCCGTATTCCGGATCCAAGCACGCTGGCAGACCCAGCCAAGCGCAGGGCGATGGAGGCGGCGCTTGCCTATATGGACCTCAAACCCGGTACGCCCCTCGTGGGGGTGAAGATTGATCGCGTCTTTATCGGCTCTTGCACCAACAGCCGGCTGAGCGATCTCCGCGCTGCCGCGGCAATCGCACGTGGCCGCAAGGTCGCACCAGGCGTTACCGCCTGGGTGGTGCCGGGCTCGCAACAGGTGAAAAAAGCGGCTGAGGCGGAAGGCCTTGATCGCATCTTCCGCGCTGCGGGTTTCGATTGGCGCGAGCCGGGCTGTTCCATGTGCTTGGCATCGAACGGCGAAGTGATAGGCCCGGGTGAGCGCTGCGTCTCGACCTCGAATCGTAATTTCGTCGGCCGCCAGGGCCCGGGAAGCCGCAGTCACTTGGCAAGTCCCACAACGGCAACGGCGGCTGCGGTCACCGGACATCTCGTCGATGTCCGCGCATTCACGAACGCTTCGTAATGGAAAAGTTCATTAGTCTCGAAGCCATTGCTGCGCCCCTGATGCGCGTCAATGTCAATACCGATATCATTATCCCGATCGACCGGCTGGTCTTTCTCGAGCGGGAAGAACTCGGACCCTATGCGCTGGAGCCGCTCCGCTATCTTTCGCCCGGCAAGGAAAATCCCGAATTCATCCTCAACCGGCCAGGCTATTGTAACGCACGCATTCTCATCGCCGGAGCTAATTTCGGTTGCGGTTCATCGCGCGAGGGTGCGGTTTGGGCGCTCGAGCGTTTCGGCATCCGCTGCCTGATCGCGCCAAGCTTTGGTGATATATTTTATAACAATTGTTTCAAGAACGGGGTGCTTCCGATCATCCTGCCAAACGCCATTGTGGAGCGGCTGGCGCAGGAAGCCGAGACGGCAGGGGGAAAGAAACCGTTTCTGGTCGACCTCAAATCGGAACGTATCCGCACACCAGGCGGCTTCGAGATCGCGTTTGCTATTGACGCGCCAAATCGCGAATCTCTCCTTCAGGGCCTGGATGAAATCGCCATGACCTTGCGCTACGACGTCGAGATCAGCGCCTTCGAGACAAAAAATCGCGCCACCCGTCCGTGGATCTATGTCTGAGCGCTGAGGCATGAGGAAAACGAGAAAATAAAAAGAGGCGACGGTGATTCGAATACTGATTCTGCCGGGTGATGGCATTGGCAGAGAAGTCATTACCGAGGCGAAAAAAGCCTTGGCATGGTTCGACCGCCGAAGCTCGCTCGGCATTGCCGTGCAAGAGGAGCCATTTGGCATGGCTGCTTTTCGGCGCGACGGCGAGTTGCTGAGCGATCGGCTGCTCGCCGATATTCTTGCCGCCGACGTGGTTCTTTTCGGCGCCATCGGTGGGCCAGAATATGAAGCAATCCCCGCCGCAACGCGCCGACGCGACAGTTTGCTCCGTATCCGCAAAGAGCTTAGACTCTTCGCCAATATCCGCCCGATCAAAGCGATCGCGCCGCTTGCCGACATCTCGCCCTTGAAGGCCGATATTACGCGCGGCGTCGACCTTGTGATCGTGCGTGAGCTTGCGGGTGGTATTTATTTCGGCGATCCGCACGGTATTGAAAGTCTGCCGGGAGGTGTGGCACGCGGCATCAACACCGATGTTTATACGACACCAGAAATTCAGCGTATCGCGCGAGTGGCCTTCGACATGGCGCGCACTCGACGAAACCATGTGACCTCGGTCGACAAGGCAAACGTGATGGATGTCGGAGAGCTCTGGCGGCGCGAAGTGACAGCTCTCCATGCAGAAAAGTTTTCCGATCTCACGCTACGCCATCTCTATGTCGACAACTGCGCCATGCAGATCATCCTCAACCCTCGTCAATTCGATGTGGTCGTCACCAGCAATATGTTCGGCGACATCCTCTCGGACTGCGCCGGCACGATCACGGGCTCGCTTGGCATGCTGCCCTCGGCTTCGTTCTCTGAGCCCGACAGCCGGGGCAAGCGCAAGGCGCTCTACGAGCCTATCCATGGCAGCGCGCCTGACATTGCGGGACAGGGTATCGCCAATCCATCTGGGGCGCTCCTCAGCCTTGCTATGGCGCTTCGCCATTCGCTTGGCCGCCCCGAGGATGCGGACCTCCTGGAAACTACGGTCGAGCGCGCGATCGGGAGAGGCATCCGCACCCGCGACATCGCCAGTCGCAACATCACACCAGTATCGACCTCGGCCTTCGGTGACGCAGTGATCGGCGCGCTTGACCAAGCTTGTTAGGTTGGTAGGTGGCTATTTCCCGCTTTCACGCGTTGCGTCGCAGGCGTAAGCCGCGATCTATTCTAATTATGACAGGTCGCGCCCTGCCATCTGAAGAGGGGTGGCTCAATGGCTGCCGTGTGGAACGCACGCCTTCAAGGCAATCGCTTCGCTCCAGGTAGGCCTGAACGCTCGTAGCTTTGCCGTACCGCAAGAAAAACTGCGAATGCGTCAGTAAATGAATGTGTCATGCATTTGATACGATCCCATTGAAAGTCCAATGGGAGATCGCGAGGATTCCACGGTCATTCGGGAGAGGATTAAAGACGCTACCAACAAAGGCGGGCGTATTGTTGGGAGCAGCCTTGCAGGTTCTGAATGGCAACAAGTCCATCAGCGAGCGATGTGGGGCCTCGAATATCATCCGGATGCGCTTACCCAAAACATGCTCGGGAGCATGACCTGGGTCGTCGACGTCGTCACCCATGATCTCACCGTGCCGGTGCTGGCGGGGTTTGAGAAGATGCTATGGGACCAGGCGCCGAGAGGGAATCGTCGTTGGTGCGATGAACTGAGGGAGAGGCCCATGTCTCGACCAAGATATCATCTCGGCAAATCTCCTGTCGTCCTTAATCGAGAGACGACGGCCATTGCGATGATTGAACTTAGTTTGTCGCGCTGGGTGGTAGGTGGAATGGTCCCGGGGATCACGCGTGATCCAGTGAAGAAGCTCGGTCCCGACCCCGAAGGCTTGCTGAAGCTATTGCTCTGCCGGCAGAGCGTGTTCACAGCTATTACGAAGGCTATCGTGCGCGGCCTTGAACCCGCCCAAGGCTTTCTTAGCTTTGCGATTTGCTGGGCGGAGTGACTTCTAGACCCGGGTCTTTCATTCGCTGCAGCCCAGATATTTCAATATGTTACTCTACGGACCGCGGCTTCCGGCGTTTGCGCTCGCGCCGAGAGCGGCTTTCATTTGCTTGTTGAACGATGCAATGCTTATTATCAATGTCATAATTAACGTGGCTGACCCACTGGTCGGCCCGACCGCTCGTGCGTGAGGGCGGCCGAATAAGAAAAAGGTCGGGAGGCCCCCCATGCCAAACCAACTCACGACGCTCTGAGCCGATTGTGAGCTTCAGAGCCCCTTCGTTCGTGACGCAAAACGGGAGAAATCGGGTTATGAAACGCTTTTTTTCTAGACAGGAAGGGCGGCTGCTTATGACGGCTGGCGCCACGAAACGCCAGCATCGCCGATTTTCAAGCTTGGCGTGGATGGCTGCGGCATTATCACTCATTGCTGCGGCCCCAGCAGCTCATGCTGCGTCTAACCCGCCATCCGCCATTACGGTCGGATGCCTTTACGCCAAAACCGGCTTTTTGTCATACCAGTCCATGCAGATGCATCGCGGTCTTGCCTTCTGGAGGGATGAGGTAAACAGCCACGGCGGGGTCTATGTAAAGACCTACGGCAAGCGTCTACCCATAAAATTCACCTGCTATAACGATCAAAGCGACCCGAGTCTGGTAACCGTAATGGTGAACAGGCTGATCGACGACAAAGTCGACGTGCTTGTTGCGGACGCCAGTTCATTCCTGACGGCGCCGGCGGTTCCGATCGCGCAAGCCCACAGAGTGCTGCTGGTAAATCCTTTGGGAACCAGCAAGAAGTTTTACACACTGAACAACCCGTACATCGTGCAGACATCGGACCTCGTGACCCGTTTCTGGGCCGACTCGATTACCAAATTGCTGATGCATATGAGGTTGAAGCGGGTGGCCATCATTTATGGAACAAACGACTTCGATGGACCGCAAGCTCAGGAGGTAAATGCAATATTGCAAAAGCACGGCGTGAAGCCGGTTTATTATCACGCCGTACCGACGAAGACCTCCAATTACACGGTCATCTTGCATCGCATTGCGGCGACAAATCCTCAGGCTGTTCTGGAAATTGGCTACGATCCCAACGATGTGACGTTTCTCAAGAACATGAAGGCGGCCGGGATCCATTTCCCGTTCGTGTACATCCTGTTTCCCGATCTGGCTCCCGCCGAATTTAAGGGCATGGGGAACGATCTGAAATACATCTACTGTTACGTCACCGCACCGACATTGAAGGTGAGCAATGTCAACATCGGCCTCACGACAGATCAGTTCGTGAACCAGTATCAGAAAAAGTCCGGCGCTCAGCCCGATGCATTCGTAACCGCAGGTTACGTTGCTGGCTTGGTGGTTCAGAGGGCTTTAGCCACAGCGAACAACATGAGTCAGCTGGGTCTTCGTCAGGCTATGGCAAGTATGTCCGGAAAGATGCGGACTCTCGGTGGAACCTTCACGATCACCAAAGAGGGAGCGCAGACAGGAATCGTGAGCGGGGTAGCGCAATTTTTGCCCACAAGTTCCGGCTTCAAGCTCAAGGTTATATACCCTGCGAAGTTTGCGACGGCAAAGGCCGTCTATCCAGCTCCGAGGAGCTAAACCGGAACGTTTGTTAGATAGCCGGGCATTGGGGCGGTCGTTTAACAAAGGATCGCTTTAATCGCATGGATCTTCTCGTATACGCCCTGGTGTCCGGCATACTTTATGGCATCTTCTTCGCCCTCGTGGGGGTAGGACTTAGCCTCATATTCGGCGTGATGCGCGTCGTCAACGTTGCTCATGGCGATGTCATTATGTGGGGCGCATTCAGTAGCTTTTGGCTGTACACGCTTTGGAAAATTGGACCTGTTTTCGCTCTCCCGATCGTCTTCCTCTCCTTCTTTGTTCTGGGATTCATTCTATACTACGGCATCGTCCCGCGGATTTTGCACGCCGAGGATCCGGAGCTGGCATCGCTGATCATCTTCTTCGGAGTTTCTCAGGTGCTCGAAGCGATCGCCACGATCGCCTTCGGCAATACGCAGCGTTCGTTGCCGGTTTCGTTGCTGGGCGGCAAGCCGCTTCAGTTTCTCGGTCAGTCGTTTCCGCAGTCATGGATATGGACCGGCCTGATCAGCGCCGGCAGTATCGTCCTCGTTTATCTGTATCTCTCGCACACGCGCACCGGGTATGCGACCCGCGCGATCATGTCCAATCGGCTCGAGGCCGCAAGCGTCGGCGTTAACGTGTCGGCGCTTTCGGCTTTAAATTTCGGAATTGGCATCGGCCTCGCCGCGATCCCAGGCTGTTTTGTGAACTTCATCGCGGGAAATATCTCACCTAATATCGGCCTGAACTTAACCGTCATCGCATTTGCGGTTATCGTCGTCGGCTCGCTCGGAAAGCCGCTCGGTGCGGTGTTGGGCGGCCTGGTCTATGGGATCGCTACGGCGTTGATGCAAACGTACCTGCCCTCGTGGGCCACATTGCTGCCGAACGTGCTGCTGATCTTAATCATGCTTGTCCGTCCCGGCGGCCTGCTGAGCAGCGAGGTGCGGCGTGCTTAAGTCACCTTTCGCCGGACTGGCGACTCTCATATTGTTGGCCGCTATTTTCGTTGCCTCCTACTTCACCTTTTCCAACGAATCGCTGCTCATTAACCTGATGGCGTTTCTTGCGTTGGCTCAGGGCATCAACGTCCTGTACGGCTTTACCGGCTATATGCCGTTCGGTTATGTGGGATTTTTTGGAACCGGCGCCTATGGCTGTGCCATCACGATCCTATTTCTGCATTGGAACCCGATCGCCGCGGTTGTTGTAGGCGGTCTTGCTGCTGTGATTCTGGGGGTAATCCTGGTGCCGCTGCTGCGGCTGGAGGGAGCGTATTTCGGAATTGCCTCATTGGCAGCGGCAGAGGCCGCCTATGAAATCATCTCGAATCCGCATCTGACATCCATTACCCAGGGTCCCTATGGGGTCAACCTAGGTGCGGTCTACTCACCAACGACCGGCTATTGGACGATGCTCGGCGTGCTATTGTTTACGACGTCCGTCGCGGCGTACTTCCGAATATCTCGTTTCGGCCTGTCGCTGAAGGCAATCCGCGACAATTCCAACAGTGCGGCGACGGCGGGGATCAACGTTCTTCGCGGGCGGCTGATCGCCTGGCTGCTCAGCTGCTTCATTGGCGGATTGGCAGGCGGCGCCTTTGCGTGGAACATCTCCTTTTTCTATCCGCAATCGGTCTTTGCCTTGACATTGAGTATATTTCCCATCGTTTTCGCCGTCTTCGGCGGGGTTGGCACCGTGATTGGGCCACTCGTTGGGGCCGGTCTTCTCTATGGTATTTACGACGCGGTTGGGATGGAAAATCCTCAATATTTCCAACTGCTTTATGGCCTCCTCATTGTGTTCTTGCTGTTGTTCATGCCGGGCGGTCTCGTATCGATGGCCAAAAAGTTACGTTTCCATGTCTTCTGAAACCAACGGGCCCATATTGGCCGTCAAGGACGTTCGGAAAACCTTCGGCGGCCTGCATGCGCTGGATGGCGTGTCGTTAACGGTGAACAAAAGCGACGTTCTCGGTCTCATCGGCCCAAACGGATCAGGTAAGACGACTCTCATTAATACGATTTCGGGCCTGATCATGCCGGATGGCGGCCATGTGATCTTCGAGGGGCTGGACCTCACGAGAAAATCGCCGGACAGACGCGTTCATGCCGGTATCAACCGGACCTACCAAGTCCCATCGCCATTTCATAAATTAACGGTGTGGGAAAATATGGTGGTGGCTGCGACCTATGGCGGGGGTACCGACGTTGATATCGAAAGACTTCTCAAACGGGCTGGCCTGGACGACTTCAGGGATCGCGAGGCAGGGAGACTGAACAGCAGTCAGCAGAAGCTTTTGGACATCGCCCGCGCCCTCGCGACATCGCCGAAGCTGATGCTGGTGGACGAAATCGCCGCCGGCCTGAATCCGAAGGAGCTGTCATGGTTGGCCGAATGGTTGCTGGAACTTTCGGCGACGGGAATAGCGCTTCTTGTCGTCGAGCACTTGATTCCTTTCCTGCAACTTGTCACGACCAGGGTGGTGGTGATGGATGTGGGCTCGGTCATTTTCGAGGGAGATATCGCCTCGGCAACGCGGGACGATCACGTAATTGAGGTGTTCCTTGGCCGTGGAAAATAAGGAAGGCAACGGAGCGGACCTTTTGCTCGCCAAAGGCGTGACCTCGGGATACGGCGGCATGCAGGTTCTGACCGATGTCGACTTGCAGGTTTTCCGAGGCGAGATAATCGTTCTACTCGGTGCCAATGGCTCGGGAAAGACGACGTTACTGAAGGCATTGATGTCGTTGATCCCGCTTTATCGTGGAATGATTGCTTTTCGCGGCAGGGATGTGACAAAGCTTCGCACCGACCAAAAGGCGCGTCTGGGGTTGGCCTATATGTCGGAATTCGCGGTGTTCCCGGATTTGAGCATCGACGAAAATCTGAGCATGGGCGGCTACCGCTTGTCAAAGACGCTGGTAAAGGAAAGGAAGCAGGAGCTTTATGCGGCATTCCCGGTGTTGAGCGAGCGAAAGAGCCACTTAGCCACGAGCTTAAGCGGCGGGCAGCGAAAGATGCTTGGGTTCGCAAAAGCCTTGATGTTTCGCCCTGAGTTGCTTCTGCTCGATGAGCCTTCGGCCGGCTTGGCCCCCCGCATTGTGACGGAGATGATCGAGATGATGCGCTTGTTCCACGAGCGCGAGGGCGTCACCATGCTCATCGCGGAACAGAATATCTTGTTCATGAGTGCCGCGAGCCGAGGCTACGTCCTTGAAAACGGCCGCGTGGTGGCCAAGGGAACCGTGCAAGAGCTTGAACGGAACGACCTTGTCAAACAAGCCTACCTCGGAATCACTCAGCATTAATTGTTAGCCAAAGAAGTTTTTTCCCAAAAAAGGACCGGAGGAAAGCGAATCGATTCGCTCCGACTTTGCGTGCGAGATCGCGGTCAAAGAACGATTTCCGATGACGGTGCTGGCGGGGACACTTGGCATAGCGCGTTCGAACCTCTACGTCGTCAGATCGACCTAGCGCAGACCCGCACCTCGAAGCAATTTCACAAGTCGGACCTGGTCGCGATAAAAATTCCTAGCCTTGAGAGCGCGAGCGCGGCCTGCTTGCTTGCCTCATTGTTCTGAGATGTTTTTTTCTCGAATAAGCGACAGGAGTGGTGACTGAGATCTCGCAATGGGATACCGCAGATCATGCACTTCGCATCCAAGTGAGCGATTGCGCCACGGAAAATCCTAACGGATTGTTCGGCACACCTTGGCACTGCCGGCCCCGGCATCATGCCGTACCGGATGTTATTGTGGACGAGGTGGTCACCGCTTCACAGGCAGGGTATACGACAATTCGCCATCAATGGCCGAGCCGCAAATCCGGAGCAGCTGATTTTCCCAGGCGCCACGACGGAAGTGGACGATATTGACGCCCCCATCCGCCGACCATGCCACGGCGAACATCTCTCGCCCCTTGTGCCAGACATCCAGACCGTAACAGAGGTTTCTTGTCTGTTGCGCCACGAGAGCTTCACCGTACGTCAAGGAACTCTCGGTCGATATCGGAGAAAAAGGAGTCTTATAAAAAAGCCTGAACGCTCCGATCGCTCCCCCCAAGACCCTGATCGTACAGCAACCGAGGGGCAGCGATTCGAAACTCCCGCGACGCGCAAGCCACGCCAGAGCGCAATCTCGAATTTCTAATCCCCGTTGTATTTTCTCGCTCATTGGATCCCGCGGGTAAGAAAGGAGAAACCTGGGGACCAGAATCATGTGTTCGATCCGATGAATAACCTATTAATCGCCGGCGTCGGTCGAGAAAGCATAGAGCGGAGCTGAACCTCGATCCTGCTCGACGCGCACACGATCATACCATTTCAGGTGCCTTTTCCATGATCTCGGATATACTCTGTATTATGAATAGAGTGTGTCAGGATT
The DNA here is from genome assembly GCA_046705265.1 of Ferrovibrionaceae bacterium. Classification (GTDB taxonomy): domain Bacteria; phylum Pseudomonadota; class Alphaproteobacteria; order Ferrovibrionales; family Ferrovibrionaceae; genus JAJYTL01. Next base: position 8,881 of record JBJKQL010000065.1, on the reverse strand, counting down.
GCAAAAAATGCTCTGCATAACGTACGGCGTCATGTTTTATAGACGCATGACTCATAAGATGAAGTTTCTGTATTTTCGTTTTTTGACAAATGGAGCATAGGGAATGCCACGCAAACAGAAGCTTTCGGCTGCCGCCGTTCGCAAGATTTACACATCGAAGGAAAGCGCTCAGAGCCTATCGGCGCGGTACGGCGTGTCTCCGAACGCGGTTTATTTGATCCGCCAGGGTCGACGCCGTCAGGATATCACGCGGCTACTGACCAAGGGCACGGTTACGCGGAAGCGGCGGACCACGCGGCGCGCCGCGAAGCCCATCGACATGAGGGTACTTGCGGATGCGGTGCTCGATCGCCTTATTGCCCGGTTGAGGAAGATCTAGGCATCGTTCACTGACCGAAATGGAGCGTACGCCTGGGCGGAGATAGGATCACTAGCTCTGGCATTACGGTCCCTTTCGACGAAACAGGTGAGGATGGTGCTTGAATTTGTAAATCAGACAAGCAGAAAGACCAGAAATCCCGAGAACAGCCACGACCACCAGGGACACCGTACCGCCTAACGCGAGGTCCAATTCGAGCGCTGCCTCACCGGCCGTGTAGGACAGCTTCTCGCCGCGGCACTCCGCAAGGATTTCAGAAGTCCCGCAGCCCTAGCCCTCACCATAGTCCGCGCATCTTTCAAGATTTACGTGCGGTCTTAGGAAGAGCCGAAATCAGCTTCGGTCCCATGCGACAGATTGGGTCGATAACAGAAGTAACGTATAGCTATCCGTCATGATGCGACTGCTGATCTGGCGTTTTCTGTGCAAGTGCAATCAGCGAAGCAAGAGCGAGAACGGCGCCGGAAAGAAGTAAGCCTCCGCTAAGCGATTGGGTGTCAGAAACCCAGCCGCTGAGCAGCGGTCCCGCGCATTGGCCGACCGCAAAACCGACGGTCAACAGGGCAATCACGGCCGTCCAGGCGCGGGGTGGTGTCGCGTTGCGCGCTAGGGCGGTCACCGAGGTCGGAACAATTAGGAAGGATCCTCCAAATAACAGAGCCGAAGCGTACGCCCCGGGACGACCAAAGCCTACAATCGGCAATACTGCACCGAGCATTACAAAGGCATTGGCTAGAGCGACCCCGCGGGCTCCTCGGAGACGCGTCAAGATCGGCCCCCAGACAAGTCCCGCAACTGCGGCGGGACCACCGACGCATGTCCAAAAGACCGCGATCTGCCAGACCCCAAATTCCAGATTGGCTCGCAGCCAAGCAATAATGAACGTCGCGTAGGCGATATAACCAGCGCCGAACAACGTATAGCTGACGAGAAGTGGCAGCAGGCGACGCACTGACCACAGCGGGATGCCCCCTTTGCCCGTTTTTAAAGGCCGTGGTAGCGTCGGCGCGTAAAGCAGCGCTGGCCAAGTTGCCACCAATCCGAGCAGGCCGAGCGCTCCCATGGCAATCCAGCCATCGCGCCAGCCGTGCAACTGGGTGATCTCGGGGATAAGCAGAGCGGCGACAAGCATGCCAAACCCAGCACCGCCAAAATACACCCCAAGCATTCGTACCGGACGCGACGCACTGCCCCCTCCTCCTGCCGCCGCGGTAAGCGCGGCGCCGGTAATGAACGGCAAGGCACCTGCCGCGCCAGCAATCGCGCGCAGCGCTGCCAATACCACGAAATTATCGGTGAATCCTGACCCGAGCAAGGCGGCAACGGTCACCGCCAATCCGAGTGCAAAAGCGCGTTTGTCGCCAATATGCGCGGCGACTGGCGCTGCGATTACCGCCCCGAACAGATAACCAAGCGCATTGGCCGTATTGCTGAAGCCAGCCGCCGCGTATGTCCAATGCAGATTCGCGCGCATCGCGGGCAGCAGCAATGCATAAGAAAATCGCGCAAACCCAAGTGCCACTGCCGGCCCCAACGCCAAGCCCGCGACCACCAGAACGGTAGTCCGCGCGGAGGCTTCGGTTATCCTGAGGCTCGAGGATGGTGTGCTGTCTTGCGCCATTACTCTCAAGTCCACCGGGCACGGCGCTTTCCGTATTGTGATCGTCGGACATCGCTTAGCAATTTTTGCGCGGCTTGCTTCGCGGAAGCGATTGCCGTCAGATCTCCTTCCGCCAGCATCCTGGCGTTAGCCCCTTCGATTAAAAGATGAAGTTCCGAGGCGACTACTTCGGGTTCGGCCGATCCGGCCTCCTCGGCGAGCGCAGCAAGAACGCTGTGGAACCATCGCTTGTGACGCCGAATAATGTCTTTCGCGGCCCTGTCTTCTGTCATAACCAACTCGACCGAAGCATTTACGAAAGGACAGCCGCGAGTCCAGAAGCTCCGCTGCTGCGCCGACACCCACTCAAAGATCGACAGTAACCGTTTTTCCGCAGGTAAGTCCGACCGTCTTCGCAAATGTGTCTCAAGTGAAGCCCGCCGTTCCTGGTGTTGGCGGTCGAGCACTACGGCAATTAGGCGATGCTTCGTCCCAAAATGGGCATATAGAGTCGGTTCGAAACGCCGGACTTGGCGACGATGGTATCAACTCCAGTCGCCGTGATACCACGCTCGTAAAAGAGCCGGGCCGCCGCGTGGATCAATCTTTCGCTTACAGAGGATGGTGACATTTCATTAAATTATCTGACAGGTCTGTTAACTTAGGCGTGCTTTAGCGGCCCCTGTCAAGCGGCACAGGCGAGTGCAACCCTCGCTCGTACACGAAGGAGTCCGCATTATGCGCCTAGAGAATCAGAGTCATCATGCTGGATCGGCCGCCCGCGAGCACTTTCTATTACGCCGACCTGCAGCGCCTTGCCGAATTGATCGATTCGGCTCGTTGAGACAAAGACGTAGGGGCGGTGGTAGCTCCCAGCGGACTCCCTCGCTTTTTCTCGGCAGGGGGCATGCCTGTTTGGAGGCTTTCTGAGGAGCGGCCTGACTCGCTATGAGGCAATTTGACGCAGAGTCTCTCTTATTTCATGCCAGCGAATGATGTGAGCGCTAAGCGGCTGCGCTATGGGGCGTGAGTTGACGGCTTTGGGAAGCACCAGGGCATGAGTTCCTCAATGCGGCTTTGGGGGTGACCATTGAGACCCCAATGTAGACCTTCAGATGCGCGCTCGGCGCGATCATCGCGCCGCCCGAACTGCGCGGATCACCCCTGGCAGACGCTCGCCGTCAACACCAGGCACCGCCCGAATCACCACCTCCCCCAATACGATCTCGACACCGCCGTCGCCCCGCTTCGCAGCCTCTTCCACCACCAGTGCCGCGAATGTCGAGGTCGGGCTCCACCTCGCCGGCAGCGCCAGCCGCCCGGCACGCGGTCGCTTCCGCCAGTCATAGATCTGCCAGCGCGTCGTCCGGTATTGGCGCGCCACTTCCGCCACCCGCACACCCGGCACCAGGCTCTCCGCCACGATCCGCGCCTTCTCTCTGTCCGACCGCTGCCGGCTCCCCGTTCGGAGCTTTGATCAACTCCAGTCGGCCCCCTAGCCTGCGCTCGAGACGTCCAATGGGGCGTCCATTTTGCCGTCTCCTTCCATGCCAACACCTCCAGCAAAATCAGAGGTGCCTTCGCATGATCAACCCACCCTGAACAAGGGCTATGCCGACGGCCGGGACGCCAAGGCAGGAATATCTTCCTGGGTTGCTTTTCACAATACTTGGAGTCCGCATCAGGCGCTGGGCGACCGTACCCCTATGGCGATTTGGCGCGAGGGCGTCACAGGCCGCGCTCAGGGCTACGGCTGTGGATATGACGCTTCGCTTGGACAACGCTGCCGCGTGGCCCAGATCTCCACAGCAACAAGAAAGATGGATTGCATGAAGACCTCAGGTGATCGGAACAGCAGCGCTTCCAACTAGCCGACCGGTTCCCATGGTCCTATTGCCGGGGTCCGGTTCACCAGTGCTATCCGCGACTTCATAGCTACTCGCGATCGTGTTCATTGGACCAGCTCCCTTACCGTTTTTCTGCCAGTAGAGCCAGATCATGTATGCGCTGGTAGGTCGACAGCAATTGGCCTTTTCTTGTGAAGAAAGTGGCACGTCAAGTTGAAGCTTCGGCACACGCGGTTCCTCCGGGTATTATGTGTCTCGCCTGAGTTTTGACGTGCGGTCCCAATTGTCAACAATCGTTGTTCTCCACGGTGCCTTTAATATTCCTATCGTCGAACGTAGGAACGTGGATACGGCTTTACCAACGCGATAGTTCGCCCCTTGATAACCGTCGAGGGCGAAGTCAATCTTGAGCCTATCCATAAGATTACTGAAAAGCGCCGAAGCTCATTGCTTCATTTCGAACTTCGTCAAGGCGAAGATTGAGGTGGCCGCTCAGCATACCGTTTTTCCACCGCCAAACTGAGGGGCATCCATAAATCGCCAGCAAGAGGTAAGGCAAGATCGCAGCCATTTCAGGCTGCCTCCGTGAGACTCCTGTCATGAATGTTCGACAGCCCCACGGGTGTGGAATTTTGCCGGCTCAACGCTCGCAAACATGTTCAACTGCAGCCACGAACCGAATTTTTGTTGAAGCGGTCTTGGTCCATGGAGATCAATAGAACCATCCTGGACCTTCTTTGCCAGTGCCAAGTCTCCATTCCAAACCGACGTCATTGTTCGCAGATCGGTCACGACAAATAGATCCACGTCAAGCGAGGGATCCGAAATGCACAGCTCTACCCCTTGCGAAGATCCAACGAGCCAATAATGCGATTTTCTGGGCCGCACATCGGTGAACACAAAGCAGACACATATTTGTGTATCTGGGAATGCAGCTAAATTGATACGCCGCCGCATATCCCACATCAGAAGGTCGGGATCGAGATCGTCATCGCTGAGTTGCCCCCTAACCCATCTATGCCCCCAGACCCCGAGCGCTTCGATAAGCGGCTTCAACTCCCAGCCGGATGACGTCAGCTCATACCCCCCCGTTTCCTTCACCCGTTTGATGATGCCCGTCTGTTCGAGGCCGCTCAGTCGCTTTGACAAAAGTGACGGCGAGATTCTGGGGACCCCCCTATGGATTTCGTTGAACCTAGAACTTCCGCAAATCAGCTCGCGAATGATCAGCGGCGTCCAGCGCTCGCCGACGATCTCCAAGGCCTTCGCGATGGAGCAAAATTGCCCGTAGCCCTTCATCCATTCGATCCTGACATATTATCACACCGGATGCACTACAGAAATTGAAGTGGACGGCGCGAACTACTCGCTTAGGCTGGCCGGGGAACCTTGATTTTCGATTTGGTCCTCTTTCGATGGAACTGGGAGGCGCGAGCATGACGCCAATTGATCAGGAAATCGCCCAACACTATACGCATGGCTCTTTGGAAGCTGCGATCCTGGTGGGCCTTGAAAAGCTTAGAAGCATGTCGGAGCTTTCCCTGGTCGACCACTTGGCCGGTGTCGACGAGTTTCACATTGGAGGCCGCCCTGTTACCGCCGCATTGGCGGAACAACTTCAGTTGAGCCACGGGCTGAGCGTGCTGGATGTTGGCTGTGGCTTGGGCGGGACGGCACGATTCCTTGCCACAGCATATGGCTGTATGGTCAGTGGCGTAGACATCACGCCGGAATATGTCGAAGTCGGCGGCAAACTGAACCGGAAGCTAGGGCTAGACGGTCAGATTGAGCTGAGATGCGCCAGCGCGCTCGATATGCCATTCGAGGATGCCAGTTTCGATCGCGTCACCATGCTCCATGTGGGCATGAACATTTCGGACAAGGATGCGCTTTTCTCCGAAGTTAGCCGCGTGACGAAACTAGGAGGCTACGCCCTGGTGTACGACATAATGTGCACGAACGCAGAAACGCTAGCCTACCCCGTGGCTTGGGCGCAAAATGAAGCAATGTCATTTGTTGCTGCGCCAGAATGCTATAGAAGGGCTCTGGAGGCAAACCGGTTTGAGCTTCTAACGGAGACCAGCATGCGCGACGTTGCAGTCAGGTTCTTTGAAACCATCAGAGCACGTCTTGCAGAAGCGGGACCGCCGCCTCTTGGCCTCCACATTCTCATGGGAAACGACGCGCCACAGAAGGTGGCTAATATGTTGGCCAACGTTCAAAAGGGTTCGATTGCGCCCGTTCTAATTCTGGCCCGGAGGCGGTGACCACCGATCTGAAACAACCCGATGCGACCTTCACTCTAACGGCCGGTTTCCTTCGTCCAGTAGGCGAAATGGGAGCCCGATTTCTAGCCACGAATGGCAGTGAAATGTTCGGAGATTCTGGCCTCTCTCCGGACCAACGGCGAGGTGCCACTACGTCCGGTCGCCAAGTTAGGGGGGCGGATTCATAGCTGGCTACCGGGGCAAAAGCATTAATGTCCGCACGAGTAATTTCACGGAATAGAGCACTAATCAGCACGAACTTAGACCCCAAAATCGACTTTGAATGCTTATCCCTGGTTACGCACTTTCCCCTACGAGCAAAGCCACGCTCACGCCCGGACCGCATTGAGCGCCGAGAGAGCTCAAGATTCAGAGCCTAATAACAAGAGACGCCGGGCAAGACTGAAACGACATTCCTCCAAAGACCAAAGCATCGTGGTGGCGCCTCTCGCGACGACTGCTCGGGTACGCCCGTATTTTGAGGCGCTCAGCGCTTTTCTCCCGCAAACACCACTATGGCTTGCATTAAATCCGCATAGACATCGTGGCACGTTGCTAGGGGTACCAGGCACGGATCAACCCGTAATGGTTCCATGCACGGTCACGGATTCATTCCAAGCCCAAAATCAAGTACACGTGCATCATCATGGATACATTTGGACTGATTGTGTAGTTGGGCGTGGTTCCAGCGCCAAAGGCATGATTGCGACGCCGTTTAAACCGGCGATCGGCAGACCCGCCGCGTTAGCGGCGAGTTGTAGAATAACATTCGATGCGCGGAATTCGCTTCTCGCCCCTTAGTTGAGTGCCCGCTTCCGCACAAAGCGAAGGTCCAAGGTGAGTCAGATACGCCCGTTTGGTCACATGTGGCGGCTCTCTCTTTGGGCTGATCTCACCGAGCAAAATAGGCAAAGGATTCGACCTAAACGAAACGATTTCCACCACGCTCATTCGTTAGCGAGGAGCAACCTACCCCTCTGTCCTCGCAGCATGATCCGCCAGCACTTGCGCGATCACCAGCGACAGCCTTTGCGCCGTCGGCAGGTCCAGGAACTCGTTCGGCCCATGCGCGTTGGACTGCGGTCCAAGCACGCCAGTGACGACAAATTGCGCGCGGGGGAATTTTTCTCCGAGCATGGCCATAAAGGGAATAGTGCCGCCTTCGCCCATGAATGCCGGTGGCTGACCGAAGGCGGCTGCGGAGGCGCGCACCAGCGATTGCGCGAGCCATGGCGATAGTGCCGGCGCGTTCCATCCGGCACTGAACTCCCGGGCGTCGAAGCTCACTCTAGCGCCATAGGGTGGATTTTCCTCCAGCAGATTCCGTAGGGTGACGGCGGCCTTTGCCGCATCGAGATTCGGTGGCAGGCGCAGGCTAAGCTTGACGGTGGTGTAGGGCAGCAGCACATTGCCGGCGTTTCCCGGGATCGGCAATCCATCGATACCGGTGACTGCAAGCTGCGGGCGCCAGGTGCGGTTGAGCACGAGGTCGACCAGATCCCCTTTCACCGGGGACACGCCGGGAGCGAATGGAAACTTCGTATAGATGATCTCACCAAGCGCGGCCGCCGCGACCTGCGCCTGGGTGAGACGCTCCTCTGGGATCGCGACCTGAAGCGCGGCGGCGCGGATGGTGCCGCTACTCTCATCCTCGAGTCGTGACAGGAGCTGGCGCAAAATGCGGAAGCTCGATGGCACCACGCCCGACGCGTCGCCGGAGTGGACGCCCTCTTCCAACACGCGCACCTTCAGCGTGCCGCCAACCAGGCCGCGCAACGAGGTGGTGAGCCAGAGCTGCTCGTAGTTGCCGCAGCCAGAATCGAGGCAGACCACAAGCGACGGGCTACCGAGCCGGTCGACGAGATGATCGACATAATACGGCAGGTCGTAGCTGCCGGACTCCTCGCAGGCCTCGATCAACATGAGGCAGCGCGCATGCGGCACTCTCTGATCGGCAAGCCCTGCGATCGCCGCGAGGGCAGCGAACATGGCATAGCCGTCATCGGCGCCACCGCGACCATAGAGCTTCCCGGCCGTGAGCACGGGCGTCCAGGGGCCATAACCCTCAGCCCAGCCGGTCATCTCCGGCTGCTTATCGAGATGGCCGTAAAGCAAAACGCAGTCATCACCGCCGCCTGGAACGTCGATCAGGATCACCGGCGTCCGTCCGGCAAGCCTGATGATCTCGACCGTGGCGCCTTTTATGCTTTCGATCTTACGCCGCGCCCAACGCTCCAACAGGTGAACCGCATCCTCCATATAACCATGCGCGACCCAGTCCGGATCGAAAGCGGGCGATTTATTGGGGATCTTGATGTACTCAACCAGCGCTGGGATGATCTCGTCTCTCCAGCTCTGTTCCAGGACGCGTGTCAGATTTTCCTGATCCATCGGCTTACCTTTGCAGCCTGTCGTGGCAGGCTACTGTCGCCCGCGCGCTGTGGCACGTCCAGCCGAATTACCCGGCCGAGAAAGCCGCAATCGGATTTGCTCAGAGTAAGCAGCGGCGTTCGGAGAAAGCCTCATTGAGGGTGCGAGTTCAACGGGTCAGTGCAACACCTTCTAATGTGGCTGGATTGGGGGGCGAGGCATGAAGTGGACTTCACGGATATGGTTCACACCGCGGCAGATGTCGGAACTGTGGGAGCGATGGAAGAATGCTCACAGTGTGTCGGAGATCGCGCGGACGCTTGGAAGGAGAAACAAGAGCAGCGTCCAACGCATCCTGGTTCTCAATGGCGGGATTGTTCCGGCGCCCCGGCGCAGGGCTCCGGTCGCGCTGAGGCTT
>JBJKQL010000064.1:0-6913 GCA_046705265.1 Ferrovibrionaceae bacterium | reverse complement strand
TGGAGCGGAGTCCATGAACCGTATAGCCCTCGCCGCCAGCGGCTCGGAAAGCCTTTGTAAGTGCGACGTCCGATAAGGGCCGCCCAACGCGACCGCCGGGAAATACAAGGTCGGTTGTGGCCTTCCTGAATTGCAGCATGGCCTCAAGAATCCGTACCGCGTTACCGGCGAGCGGGACGCGATGCTCCCTGCCGCCCTTCATCCTGCTTCCCGGTATCGTCCAGATTTTTCCTTCTATATCGATTTCCAACCACGTAGCGCCGCGAACCTCGCCGGATCGTGCGGCAGTCAGCACCACAAAGCGCAGCGCCGCCGCTGCGATGCCATGGCTTTTCGCGGCCTGTTCCATGACTTCGCCGATACGCTGCCATGGTAGTGCCGGATGATGCTCGACCGGAGCGACCTTGCTTCGCCGTGGCAGGATATGGTCCAGGTGCCCTTTCCACTGCGCAGGGTTCTCGCCGCTACGCCACTTCCTCACCTTGGCGAAGTTCAAAACAGACTCGATGCGGCCTCGGATGCGGGAGGCGGTTTCCGTTCTAGTGCTCCAAATCGGCGAAAGGATCGCCAGTACGTCCTCGGTCGTGATATCGGCCACCGCCTTCTCGCCGATAACGGGATAGGCATAGATCGATAACGTGCTTTCCCACTGCCTCGCATGTTTCTCGTTACGCCAGCCGGAGCGGTTCGATTCGATGTATTTCCTGGCAGCATCCTTGAACGTGAAGGCAGCGGTTTTGTGCTCTGCCGTCTGCCGCACGGCCAGAATGTCGATGCGGTTTCCCCGGCTTCCGAGACCGCTACGGCACTCTGCCGCCTTCGCCCGCGCCTGTGCCAGGCCGACATCATGAGCGCTTCCCAGACCCAGCCAATGGGTCTTGCTGCCCACCTTATAGCGGAATAGCCAGGAACAGCGGCCGGCGTCGACTCTCAGGTACAGGCCGCCGCCATCGCAATATGTTCCTGGATGTTTTTTCAGGCTTTGGAATTTCTTGTCCGTCAGCGTGGCACGTGCCATTTGTCTCACTCCCGTTTGCCGGGCATACACCCATGGCCTACACCACGGGCCTACACCCTGGGCCTACACTTTGGCATGAGATTTTGTGAGACGCCAGAAAATCATGTTTTCTGCGGATTTTTTGTCGACGTGCAAGAAAGCCCATGGAATCTCGGTTTCTTCAGCGTCAAAACTGCCATTTCCTGCTTCGCCATGAAGCGGCTTGAAACGGTGGTTAAGCAGTCATCCCCTCCGCCAGTATCCCGTGTGTACGGACCGGAGAGATCGGTAACAGATCGTACCGGAGGCGTAGGTAACACCCCCGGCCTGGCGGGGTTTTGAAAGGGTTCTCGTCGGCCGGCGCCACCGATAGTGACGCAATTGATAATGACGCCGAGCTAAGCAGAATGGGCGATGGCGCTTGTGCGCCCTCGACGGCCTGGTGCGCTAGTGCTTCCCGACCCATTCGTGGCGGAGGCGCATCCAATCGCCGATCATTCGGTCGCCTAACGGTTGCCAGGATTTCAGAAAGTTCAGCTTGCCTTGGTCAAAGTCGAATGGACAACCTAGAGAGACCTCACGGTTATGTGAGAGCGGATAACGCCGAATGGCGTCGGGCTCCATAGCGAATGACGAGCGCTCGCACATCCCGACGCAAGGTGGGAGGTAAGAGATATGGCAGGGCCGAATTCTGACGCGCGCCGCATCGTCGAGCGACTGGCGAAACTCGAATCCGAGAATCGCTGGCTGAAGGGCGGATTTCTCGTTGTTGTAGCGGTGATCGGCGCGATCGTTGTAACGGGGGCCATGCCGCAGACGATGGACCTGCAGGCGGTGACCGCGAGAAAGTTTCTGCTCGTCGACGCGAACGGAAAATCTCGCGCGTTCATCGGCATGCACAACGGTCATCCAGCGTTGAGCTTTGCCAGTGCCAACGGCGCGGTGAGGGCGACGTTCGGTGTCAGATCGAACGGCAATCCAGCGCTCTTCTTCTACACCAACGAAGGCAAGCCCGCCGCCGGCGTGACGGTGACGGATGACTCTCGGGCTTTGGCGCTATACGGTCCCAATGGCACACCGCGCGTATCACTGACCACCGCTTCATCCGGGCAACCGACGGTCGATCTCGCCGATACCAAAGGGCGGGTCCGTGCCGCGCTTTATCTGAATAAAGACGGACAGCCGGTCGTTGCTCTGGATGATGCGGCCGGTAAGGTGCGGGCACTCTTGAACCTGGACGAAAAGGGACGCCCGCAAATTGATCTATACGGCACGCATCGTGAATTGGCCGCTCTTGATACCAGGCCGGGGGGAGAGGCGAGCTTGAAGTTGTTCGAGGCCCATGGCGAGGTCGTGCTGGGCTCCAACAACGGAGAGCCAAATGCGGTGTTGACCGCATCTCGTGGCCAAGCCGTGCTTGGCGCCAGCGCCGATGGTCAGCCCGCTTTGGCGCTTTACGACTCCCATGGCAAAGCTAGGAGCGAAGTATTCCTCGCTGGCAAGGGACAACCAGCTATCGCCTTGTACGACGCGGGTGATAGGCCGCGGGCTTTACTTGATTTAGGCGAGGAGGGGAAGCCGAATTTGGCGCTGCTGGATCCTCGGGGAAACGAGCGCCTTGTCTTGGGAAGTACGTTGCTTTCCTATCCACATGGTCAAATTTTGGCAACTCCCTTGTCATCGCTCACGGCATTCGACAAAAAGGGGAACGTGCTCGGTACCTGGCCGGCGCAGGGCACTCCGGCGAAGGGAGGCTCGGCCAAACAGAAATCGCAAAACTCTCGTAATCATGCGCCGTGATATGCTTTAAAATAATTGATTGGACCGAAACGTCCGAATGTCTCCCGTTCTCGGGAAAGGAAGCCGGGGATTCGGCCACCGAAAAGGCGAACCGATCTGGAAGAGTGCCATGGGCAAAGGACGCGTGTTTGCAATTGCGGCACTGATTACAGCTCTCGTCGGCATGACGTCACCGGCATTCACCGCACCGCCAAGATCGGTCGCCGTCGCCAGGGCAGATGTGGAACGATTGATGTCGGCACTCGCGCATCACGACTATGCGGAATTCATCAAAAACGGGACGATAGAGTTCCGCCGGCTGGACAAAGAAAAATTTGAGCAAGCGACACGCTTGGCGGACGCTCGCCTGCCTTTGCAGAAGCCGTATACCTTGAAATTCCTCGCAACCGAACGCGTGCCCTCCTACCTCAACTATATTTTTGAAGTGACGTGGCAAGATGACAATCAGTCTCTGGCCATCGTTACTTTGCAAGGCGACAAGGTCGCCGGCTTTCATTTGGCGTAGGCTAGCTGAATCAAACGGGGAGACGAGACCGATGGGACGCGATGGCCTGTCTGAGGTTGGGACCATCGGGTGCATCCGTGATCGTGAGCCTGGCCGACGGTTGTCTGTGATTGTCGCGGCCGTCCATCGACGGTGGAATCCGAGTTGGGTGGCAGGAACTTCCAATCGGACGGGCGGTGACGGACCATCGCCGCATAATCGCGATCATCTCGATGGGCCGAGCCGGATCGGCTCCATGTTAGCGACGTTTCGAAAGATGGGGCGATATGCCAGCAAAGGCGGCCTTGGAAGACTGTCGCTAACAAGATTCATCGGTTGCATCCTTCTGACCTCATTCGGTCTTTGTGGTATCGCATCTGGGGCCGATCTTTATTCACTTAACAGTACGGTCGCCACCATCGGGTTTTCGGTTCGAGACTTTTGGGTAATTTCCTCTCACGGGCAATTCCGCCGCTTTCAAGGCACGCTACTTCTGAATTTGGCCGATCCAAGCCGGACGCATATCGCGGTGACAATCGAAGCGCGTTCGATATCCATGCCGTGGCCGCAGGCGACGGCTCGCTTGCGATCGCCGCTTTACTTTGACACGGCACGCTATCCGCTGGTCCAGTTCCACAGTACGAAGATCACGGCCGAAGGGCAGCGGCATTATCGGATTGTTGGGCTGCTCAAGATCCGAGGCGTAACCCGTCCGCAGGCGTTCGATGCTCGACTGATCAATATCGGCCCCGGCACGAAACCGGGAACCAGGGTCGCGGATTTTGAGGTGACGGGGGTCGTCGCGCGCAATGATTTTGGCATGACGGCTGATCGCATCCTGATCTCAAATGTCGTTCATGTCGTGATCCATGCGCGTATTCTTCTGCTCGATACTAAGCACACTCATGAAGAGTGGCGATAGTCAGAGCTGGACTAGACTGCAGCGGGCACTGCATTGGTGGGTCGCGAGCCTAATTCTGCTTGTGACGGCCGCCGGCTTATGGATGGTTCGGATACCGGATCAGGATTTGCTTTTTCAGTTTTTTATGTTCCAGTTGCACAAAACGTTGGGCATCGTGATCTTTTGCCTTGTTGCGATCAGGCTTGGGATTCGCTTCCGGCATGGGCGTCCAACGTTCGATCGTGGATTGCCGTTGTGGCAGAGAAGGGCGGCGCAGATGATGCATGGGCTGCTGTATGGTCTTCTCATGATTGTACCGGTATTGGGATATTTGGCTGCGGGAACCGCAGCGGTGCGCGTACCCACTCTTTTTCTAGGAATCATTCCCTTACCATCCCTGACGGGCCCAAGCCGATACTGGTTTTCAGTCCTTTCTGAGCTGCATTGGAGTCTGACAGTCGTCCTGATTCTGCTTGCATGCTTTCATACGGCTGCGGCCATTTTCGACCATGCGCGTGGCCGCACCACGTTGATGGCGATGTGGCGAAATCGAGCGGAGAGTCGAAAGCCCTGACCCGATCACACAGGAGAGAGCTCTTCTTCAGGGGCCGAAAAGCAGCGAATGGAAGCGTTGTGAGCGAGAAGCGAAACATCGCCTCCACCGAACGCGAGACGGAATAGGCATGCACTCTCTATCGCGAGCGGGGGCCGAGTACCGACTATCGGCCTTGAGTGATTCACCGCCCATGGAAATTGTTCAATGGCGAGAGTCGGCTAGTTGTGGCAATGGCTGCGCGCATTTGCGATTCCAGGTACTAGCTTCCGATCCGGAGATTATCGCCAAAATTCTGCGTCACGCCGGCTAGATAGTGGTGGTGCGGGCGGACTTGCCGCGCGCATGAGTCTCGTGACGCCGAGACAGCGCCGCGGCGATGGACAGAGATGGACTGCGTCTTCCACGATTATTCGATGGACGGCTTCCGACTGGCCGCTAGCGGATCAATCCGCTGGCGCAAGCCATTTCCGGCCAGACCTCGCCTAAATTGATGCGAGAGTGTATCCCATTCAAATATTAGAGATGCCATAAGTCGGTAATGCCGGCACCGGCCCTCACATCAGGCTGCATGCTTCACTCACCATGCTGCCTCAAGGATCGCCAGAACGTCGCCTGGTCCGTTGATTTTGCGCGGGTTCGTCGAGGTCCAGGGGTCATTCATCGTGTGCTCGGCGATGGCCCGGAACTGTTCACGCCGGACCTTGACCTCGCGCAACGACCGAGGCAGGCCGAGATCGACAATCAATTCGGCGATAACGTCAGCGGCTTCGCGGCCGGGTGCTCCCAGCGCTTCACTCACCATTTTCTGCTTCTCGGCAGTCACCGCCTGATTCCATCTCAGGACATGGGGAAGCATTACGCAGGAGGTAAAGCCGTGAGGAACACCGGCCGTGCCGCCAAGAACATGACCGATAGCGTGGCTAGCGCCTTTCTGGACGCCGCCCTGTGTACCGGCGAGCGAAAGCCAAACGCCGATCATGCTTGCGATCCGGGCGTCGAGGTCGTCGGGCATCGCCTTCGTTCGCCTCAGGTTCAACCCGAGAAGCCGCAAGGCGTGGAGGGAGGCGGCATCGGAGAAGGGCTGGCTGTTGATGGAGCAAAGATCTTCCACCGCGTGATCGACGGCTCTGATACCGGTCGAAAGCCAGAGTTCCGCCGGCGTGTGCGTGGTGATGCGAGGATCGAGGATCACCGCCTGGGGCGCCATATCCGGATGAGCATAGAGTTCCTTGATATTGCGCACCGTATCGGTGACGCCGGCGAAAGGTGTGAACTCGGCGCCCGATAGCGTGGTCGGAACGGCGATGATCCGGATTTCCAAGGAATCGTTTGCGCCAGTGTCATGAGTTTCACTGCGAAGCATGCTGAACCCTTGTGCATCGAACACGCCACGAACAAGACACATTTGTGCGACCTTGGCTGCATCGATGACCGATCCACCGCCAATGGCGAGGATAAGGTCGGCGTTGGCGTCACGCGCGCGCGACGCCACCCGGGCAACGTCATCGCGCGGAGAATGAGCCCTGATGCCATGCGCCAAGCCGGCATACCGATTGCCGATGGCATCCTGAAGTGCGGCCGCGATCGGCGTCGCCTTGAGAAGCGAGCTGCTGACGACGGCAAAAACCCGGCTGGCGCCGATCCGCTCAGTTTCTTTCTTGAGAGCATCTTGCCACGGCGTACCAAAGAGGATGCCCTCAATGCGAGGATAATGGTAAGACCCGGTAATCATCACGCAGCTCCCTAGGCGCGTTGCCTATTCTTACATGGTTGCTTCGGCCCGAAATGCGCCGGCCAAGTTAGGCGCGATCATAAGCTTAGCGCTTGGCGTGTCATAGGCGTCCGATACGGAGCGTTTTTGTCGCATTTGAAACGCTCCTAACGCCGATCCTCACCATGCACTGCCGCCATCCTCGTCATCCTCTGTCAGAGATACCGCTTCGGAAAAGGAGACACGCAACGATACCCTCGAACTGCCAGAGCGAGACAGGTATTCTAGCCGGTTCAGACCGTGGCCACGGCTGCCATTCCCAGGGCAGAACAAGTTTGCTAGTAATTTGACACGTAAATAACGAAACATATAAAGTGTGCATGTCTGAACTGTTGAAGGTGATCAGATATGCGACAGACCGAGCTGATCTTGACGAAGAAGGACCGTCGGACCTTGGAGGAGTT
>JBJKQL010000063.1:0-53390 GCA_046705265.1 Ferrovibrionaceae bacterium | reverse complement strand
CCGGCGGAGCTGAGCCGGCCCCCAGCGCCAGGGCCACGGGAACCGGTTTGTTAGTTGGAAGCGGTGCCGTTCCGATCTCCTGAGTTCTTCATGCAAGATACCTTTCTTGTTGCTGTGGCGGCTGTGGAGATGTGGGCAACGCGCCAGCGTTGTCCAAGCGAAGCGTCATATCCACAGCCGTGGCCCCGAGCGAACCCTTGACGGTGCCGGCGGGACAGCACAATTGAGGAAGGCCGAACGCGGCATGGTGCGGCGTTCAGCCTTGGAAGCAAAGGAAAAGACGTGCAGAACCAGTTGTTTGAAGCGGCCCTTGGCATTGTCAAGCCGTGGTATGTGCAGGGGGTTGATTTTGACGCGCGCCGGAAGATGCTGACGATCGGGGTCGACTTCGTGGCCGGCAGCCGGTTTCCGGCGCCGGGCCTCGAGGGGCTGCATCCGGTCCACGACACCCAGATCAAGCGGCTGCGGCACCTCAACTTCTTCCAGCATGAATGCGTCCTGGAGGTGAGAACGCCGCGGCTGAAGCTGCCCGACGGGAAGGTCGTGTTGATCGCGCCCGAATGGTGCGGCAAGCTCGCCGGGTTCACCCTGCTGTTCGAGGCGTTGGTGCTGGCCATGGCCCAGCAGATGACCTTCGCCGCCGTCGCCCGGCTGGTGAACGAATCCTGGCACCGCGTCCACGCCATCTGTTCGCGCTATGTCGATCTTGCCGTGGCCGAGGCCGATCTGTCGGCCGTGACCGCCGTGGCGATCGACGAGACGTCCTGCCGGCGGGGCCACGATTATCTGACCATCGCCGCCGACAGCGAAGAGCGCAAGGTGGTGTTCGTCACCGAAGGCCGCGACGCCAAAACCGTCACCCGCTTCGCCGAAGATCTGGCCGCGCACCAAGGAGCGCCGGAGCAGGTTCGCTCGGTCAGCATCGATATGAGCCCGGCCTTCATCAAAGGCGTCACCGAACAGCTGCCCAACGCGCGCATCACCTTCGACAAGTTCCACGTCGTCGCCCACGCCGCCGCCGCCGTCGATCAGATGAGACGGCTCGAACAGCGCACCGACCCCAGCCTCAAAGGGCTGCGCTGGACGCTGCTCAAAGACCGCGACCGCCTGTCCGACGAAAGCCGAGCCGATCTCGACGCCCTGATCGCCCAGGCGACGACCAAACGCACGGCGCGCGCCTGGCTCTACCGCGAGCATCTGCGCGAGATCCTTGAGCGCAAACAGATCAACGTCGTCTCCGCCATGCTCAAGCAGTGGTGCACCAACGTCCTGCGCTCCAAGGTCGAGCCGATGAAGGAGGTCGCCCGCATGATCCGCAAGCACTTCGACGGCATCGTCGCCTGGACCCAGACCCGCCAGACCAATGGCTTCATCGAAGCGCTCAACGGCCTCTTCCAGGCCGCCAAACGCAAGGCCCGCGGCTATACGCGATTCAACACCATGAGGACCGTTCTTTTCCTCATCGCGGGAAAACTCAACTTCACGAAAATCAACCCCCATGCCGCGTAGCCCACTCAAAATTCAAAAGAGCCACCCAATTGCCTGGACTCCGGTGCCCAACGTTGAGACGCGGCCGATCGATCAATCCGGACGCCTTGCGGCCATGAAAGCGTCGGCTTCTTGATCTCGGTTCCGATCTCGCATCCCAGAAACCGCCTTCGCGGTGGTAATCAAAAATCTGCGGAAAATGGGTTGCTTGACGTTTCAAGTCGGCGGGAAACGATTGGCCCGCTTAAGGCAGTCAAATGCCGGAACCGCAATTGGCCGGTTTAACCCTGCAGGGCGCTACCCGAACAGATGCACTCAAATCGCGGACGAGTCGAAGAGTAACCGGCCTGCGAGCAGGTCTTCGGCGAAATCACTGAGCCGAGCCATCCGAGACGCGATAATCTCCGCGATCCGGGCCCGGAAAGGTTCGACCCGCACGGACTTTGTGGGTCGAATACGCAGGCCGACAGTCTCTGGGTCGGTGATCGGGCGCCCAATCCGGCTCACGAGAAAACATTCTGCGGAAGAAATTTCCGCGATGTTAGCGACAATCTCTGCGGCAATCGATTGTGAAACAATGCTGTAAATCTTACCCACATGGTTGATTGGGTTCTTGCCGGCGATGCTCTCCATCGCCATCGGCCGGCAGGGGGTGATGAGCCCGTTTGCGCGGTTGCCGCGGCCCGCTTCGCCATCGTCCCCTCCCTCGGCAGAGGTTCCGGTCACGGTCAGATATAGATTGGCGGGCGGGCGATCCGCCGTGTTGATGTCGAGCGTGACTTTTCCGCCGAATGCCGAGGCGGCGACGCCAGTCGCGATGTCGTGAATGGCCCCCTTGCGAGCGATATAATCCGCTACATCCGCGACATGCGCATCGATCATCGCCACCGAGAGGGTGAACTGCGCCACCTTAGCGCGGCGCACCGCCATGACCTTGATATCTTCGCCGATCTCGGGTTGGCTTGATTTTGCCTCGCCGCCGTTGAGGTATCGTTCGACGGAAAGGACCGCCGTCTCGAGCGGCGTGAGGGGAGCGAAGCCGACGCCGCACGACGTATCGTTTGCCAAGACAGCGCCAGTGCCATGAGAACGATAAAACAACTCCGACAAATCTTGGGAACCAGGTCGGAGCAGGACGTGCACCCGGACATGCCGATCGGCGTCGAGAAAGGCCAGGTGACGGCGCAGCCAGAGACGGCAGCTCTCCTCTATAATAGCCTCGACAGGGAGATCGACACCCTTGAACTGCCGCGTCGCACGACCGGCGATAAAGATCTCCAACGGCTCCTCGACGCGGCCACCGCCGAACTTTGGGGATGATCGGCCACCCCAAAGCAGCACCTTGTCGACATTGTGGTGAAGTATCATGCCGAATCGCTCGCGATAGAGCCTGCAAAGTGCCTGGCTCGCCGCCTCAGCGACGCCATCGCAGATCGTATCGGGGTGACCTACTCCCTTTCGCTCGACGATCTCGAGACCAGGCACCCCCGTATCTGAAAGCCCGATGTCCAGGCGATCGGTCAGCCAAGGCATATTCTCCTCCGTGCGCGCCGCGACTGCAAAAACCACGTCCTTGTAACAATGGATCAGGGTATCAGGAAGGCAGTCGCTGGGCCCGTCGTATTGCCGATCAGGCGTTCCCGTACCGCTTTTCAGCTAACCGACTCGATCCAACAGCCTTTGGTAGAATTTTACAATGCGGTAGCATCGCAGCGGTGCGGGAAGACGGCGAGGTCCGCGGTCGAAATTTTCGTATGCGAGAAAAACCTGGCGCAGCTGCGCATGGGCTTTGCGCTGAGAGCGATTACCCGTTCGTTCGGTCGTCACAGTAGAGAGTGGTCGCCGAGGACTGCAAGCTTGGATTCATGCCCGGGCGGCTCGACGACATCGACTAATACATTTCGCGGTGCAGCGTGCTCATCGTATCGCAGGAGTTTCCGGCGTCTCAATTGAAGGGCACTGAACGCGGCACTGGCCGCATGGGCGCGACATCGATGTTGTCGACGCGGAACCTCACATTACACGAGCCCCACCATAGGAGAATTCGTGAAAATAATCTATCGACGGGGCCGCTAATCGATAAAATAAGGTAATATTCTCGGTCGCGCCGGTTTTCTTAATTCCCTGGTTTCATGGCAACCGCTGCCGGGGGTGACAACGCGATCCAATAGCGAGAACGATGATGGACGACGAAGCAAAAGATGAGAGTGAGAAGCGAGGGGACCAAGCGCCCCCTCCGATTGTAGGCATCGGCGCATCGGCTGGCGGCGTTCAGGCGTTGATGGCCTTCTTCCAGGCACTTCCTCAGGATACCGGTGCCGCTTTCGTCGTGGTGGTGCATCTCGATCCGCAGGGCCATAGCGAGCTGTCCCGCATCCTCGCCACGGCAACCACGATGCCTGTGGTGCAGGTCGGCAAAGAGGAGTCTCTGGCTGCCGACACGGTGTACGTGATCCCGCCTGACCGGCGCCTACAAATAACGGATCACGAAATCTCCGCCGCCGCGTTCGATCAGCCACGCGGTCACCGCGCACCCATCGACCTCTTCTTCCGTTCTCTCGCCGATCACGGCGAAGGGTTTGCCGTCATCCTGACCGGAGCTGGCTCGGACGGTACTCTTGGCGTGCGCGCGTTGAAGGAAGCGGGCGGCATTGTTCTAGTTCAGGACCCGTCGGAAGCCGAGTATCCCTCGATGCCGCGCAACGCGATCGCGACAGGGGTAGTGGATTTCGTGCTTCCCCTCCGCGATCTTGGTCCGAAGTTGGCCGAACTGCTGGGTTTGAGAGAGAGAGTTTCCATCGCGGAGACCGACGAGGAGTTATTGAATCGCATTCTTGCCCTTCTGCGAGTCCGCACCGGCCATGATTTTACCGGATACAAGCGCTCCACGGTCCTGCGCCGGATTGCGCGGCGCATGCAAATAACGCGGGCGGTCAAACTTGCGGAATATTACGACGTATTGCGCAATAGGAGCGAGGAGCCGCAGGCACTACTTGGCGATCTTCTGATCTCGGTGACGAGTTACTTTCGCGACAGGCAAGCGTTTGAGCAGCTCGCCAAGCAAGTGATACCGCCGCTGTTCGATGGCAAGGAGGCGAGCGATTCGGTGCGAATCTGGGTGCCAGGCTGCGCGAGCGGCGAAGAGGCGTATTCGATCGCAATTCTCTTGCTCGAAGAAGCGGCGCGGCGTGACGCCAGGCCGGGCTTGCAAGTCTTCGCATCGGATATCGACGACCGGGCATTGGCGATCGGCCGGGAGGGACGGTTTCCGGCCACGATTGAGGCTGATGTGAGCGAGGACCGGATTCTCCGGTACTTTCGGCGCGAAGGCGATGTCTTCCATGTCCGGCCGGAGCTACGCGATATCGTACTGTTTGCGAATCACGATCTTCTCAAGGACCCACCGTTTTCCCGGATCGATCTCATCTCTTGCCGCAACGTTCTCATTTATCTCGACCGAGGGCTGCAGCGGCAAATCATTAGCACGTTCGATTATGCCCTGAACCCTGGCGGCTACCTTTTTCTCGGGACGTCCGAGAGTGCGGAAGATCCTCCTGGAGTCTTTCATATCGTGGACCGCGGCGCACGGATATATCAGTCGACGACGATTCCAGGAGAGCGGCGGCGGCTGCCGCCGCGGCTGCTCGCAGTGAATGGCAGGGGAGAGTTTGTTGCCGGGCGCGGGGTGCAACCCGTACCCTTGAGAACAGAGAACGAAGCCACTGTTCATCGGCAAGCACTCGAAATTCTTGCGCCACCGAGCATTCTGGTGGATGACGCTCACCGCGTCGTCCATATGTCGGAGAGTGTCGGCCGCTTCATGCAGCCGGCCGGCGGAACGCTAAGCGGCGACGTCGTCGATCTGGTCAGGCCGGAAATACGATTTGAATTGCGGTCCGCGCTGAACCGCGCCTTTGACCGGCGCCACGAGACACTGACCATGCCGATCCTGGTTCAGTTCAATGGTGCTCCGCACCGTGTTTATGTCTGGGTCAAGCCGGTGTCGAGCCGTAAAGAGACGCCGCCGCAGCATGCCGTCTGCATGTTTGTCGAGGGCGAGGCCATCGAGGAGACGAGCGAGGCCGCCGGTCAGGAAGCGGCAACCGGCGATACGGTGCGTCGGCTCCAACAGGAGTTGGACCTTACCCAATCGCGCCTCAAGACAGTGCGGGAGGAATCGGACTCGACGAACGAGGAGTTGCGCGCGGCTAACGAGGAGTTGCAATCGATCAACGAGGAGTACCGCTCGACGTCTGAGGAGCTCGAGACGAGCAAGGAGGAACTTCAGTCGATCAACGAGGAGCTGCAAACCGTCAACAGCGAGCTCAAAATGAAGCTGGAGGCGGTTTCGCGTGCGAATAGCGATCTGCAAAACCTGATGGCGGCCAGTGAATTCGGCACGCTCTTTCTCGATTCCAGCTTTCGGATCAAGCGCTTCACGGATCGGGTCACCGACCTTTTCAGCATCACGCCGGGCGACGAGGGCCGGCCGATCACGGATTTTGTGAATCAGCTTGAATATGATGACCTGATCAAGGACGCCCGGGCGGTGCTGGCAGACCTGTCGACGATCCGGCACGATGTGCGCAGCCGTGCTGGCAAGTGGTACGATGTGCGCCTAAGGCCCTATCGTACGACGGACAACAAGATCGATGGTGTCGTCGCGACCTTCATCGATATTACCGAGCGTCGGCAGACCGAGCATGCGCTGCATGAAAGCGAACGGAGACTTACCCAGCAACGGCGGATGACGGAACTGTCACGCGATCCAGTCTTCGTCTGGGAGCTTGACGGCGGTATCGTCGAGTGGAATCGCGGCAGCGAGGAGCTTTATGGCTATACGCCCGAGGAAGCTTTGGGAAAGCACGAGGAGGAGCTTCTCGCGACCACTGTGCCCGGTTCCAGCTTCGCGGAGTTGAAGGCGAATCTGATACAGCGCGGCAGCTGGCTCGGAGTGCTCACGCAAAGGACGAAGGACGGGCGTGAGCTGACCTTCGAGAGCAGGCTGCAGCTTGAGAAGGTCGACAGCAGGCAGCTCGTGCTCGAGAGCACGCGCGATATCACCGAGCGCAAACGCGCGAACGAACTCCGAAGGTTGTTGCTCGGGTCGTTGACCGACCAGCCGAAGGCTATTTTTGGTGTGATGCGGGCGATCGCGGACGAGACCCTTCGCGAGGGCCGGGAGGAAGACGCCGTGCAGCGGTTCGATGCGCGGCTCACCGCCCTTGCGGCGGCATACGACCTACTGGATTTCGGCAGGAAGGAGGCCGACCTCGCGGCGTTGGCGCAGCGTCTGATCGAGCCATATGCAGCGGCAGGCCACAAGCGCTTCGTGGCCGAGGGCGAGCCTCTCTCGCTGCCCGCGGAGGTGGCGATGCAGGTCGGGCTCGCGTTGCACGAGCTTGCGGCCGTTGCGGTAAATCGCGGCACCTTCGGACCGGATGGCGGGATGGTGGCGCTACATTGGAACTTGGCATCAACGGCGGAGGGTCTGAATCTGACGCTCGAGTGGCGCGAACGGAATGAAGGAACGACAAAAGCAGGGGGCGTTGCGATGGGCAGCTCGCTCATTGAGCGCGCGATCCCCGGAGCCAAGGTGACATGCGTCACCGAGCCCGACGGCTATACAGTGTCGATCAAGATCGGCGTGCCTTCTAAGCAACAGGCGCCGGCAGAGAAGACTTGATTGACCTTCCCTAGATATGCAAAAAATATAGAGGGCTTCCAATCCGGGGAGTTTCGATGTCCGACGTCATGCAACCTAATCGCGCTCTGTGGAAGCTTAATACACGGATGGAGCGTTACCGCAAATTGGGTGAGCTTCTGTCTAATGATCCAGCCGGTGCCCGCTTGACGGCCATTGCGGCCGAAATCGAACTGGAGTTGGTGAAGCACAGGGAACAAGCCTTAGCCCTAGACTTGTGGCAAAGCCATTCAAGGGAAATTATTGCGGAAATGAATAGCGTTGTCGCTCGCAGCCGCGCCACGCTCGCCTCCGCGAGAATGTCGTTAGGCGACCATCCATTTTCCGCCGAAGACCTGCGCGAGGAATCGCGGTTATGTCGGGAAGAAGCCGTCGCCTCCGAGCGGCCGGAGGACCAGAAAGACTACGCGACGTGCGCACTTCGTCTCGCCTTCGCGGCCGAGGCGATCAGCCGGAACTGATGGAAGAGTCGAAGACGGTTCGCGGGTAGGGATTTCACCGTAATCGGCCCACAATACCGGTGCAGTGGTTCCGCGATCCCGCGGTTTGTCACCCACCGCCGAGGCTGGCCCTGGACTGCAAGCACCTGGGCCTAGGCCGCCGAGCCTCGTAGATACATATGAGTCCGTCGGATGCGGTTCTACCAGTCTTGTAGATTCTCTGACCCAGACGTTGTTGCTCTGCACTCGCGTTGCCGCAACCCGAGGAGAGCTGTTACTGCGAAGGAACCATAGGGTATTCGACGTAAGCTCTCCGTTTCCTGGCCTGCGTGTCTGCGGCTGAGCTGAAAAGATGCAAGCCCCCATGCGGTACCGAATTCGTGAAAAGCGTTACCGCGGAAGATTTGGCCAATCTCCAGCAGCTCATCTCCACTGGTCGCGCAAGTCAGCTCCGCTCTCTCGCTCACCTCGTCCGATCCCTTCCTTCTCTGGATACTTGAGTAATGCAGAGGCCAAGCTTCGGCTCTACTGGAGCTGGTAGACAGGGATCGACAATTCGGTACCAAATGACATTACCTTCCCGTCATGCGGAAAGAATGCCGCGGTCGAGCAGCGATTGAAGTTGGTTGGATACGGCTTGCGGTGGCACCTCGATCATCTTGGCAAGTGCCTGCACCGAGAGTTCGCCGGCACGCTCAAATGCACGCAGGAGACGAAGCCGGGTATCGTCGCCGAGAAGCTTGAACACGCGGCCGAATGCCGCTGCCTCGTCTGAGGTCAGCAATTTCCGCTCGGCAAGCAGTTCTCCTGTGGCGGCGCAAAAACGGCAGCACGCAAGAGCTGCGCAGGGGGCTTCATATCCATAGCTCATACTGCACAAAACCATGTAATGCGGTCTGTTGAGAGGCTGCGAATTGGAAAGATCGATGGTCCCCTTGGCATCCGAGTTGGTGTTCCTCCGATACCGCGCATTGCGGCGGATATGCCGGGCTGTCGACCTTAGCGGCGGGACTTGCTGTAAAGCGGCAGCTTCGTATGGCACACGAGATCGCTGCTTCTTCACATTGGCGTCAATGATCCCAAAGGGGGGAGTTCGACAGGCCAGTGCAATACCTTCTAAAGTGGCTGGATGGGGAGGTGGGAATAGAGTGTGCTCTACGGCACGAAGCGGACATCCCTGCGGGTCGCCTTTATCTGACGTGCCCCGAGCCGATGACCGATAGCTGACCGGCGTCAGCGATAGATCAGCCGCTCCGCATCGGCGCGCAGCGCCGCGCGAGAGGCGCCGCGGTCATAGAACATGTGGCCGCCGGGATAGGTTTTGAAGAACAGCCGTTGCGTCGCGCCATATTCCGGGATCTGGCGCAGCAGCAGGGCATTGCCGAAATAGGGCACGACCAGATCCATCAATCCCCCGGTCACCAGCACCCGAAAGTGAGGATCGAGCGCCAGCATCCGCCGCAGCGCACGGAGGGCAGTGACACGATGAATCGTTCTTCCCCAGTTCCATTGCTCGGCAATCTTGTCGTTGAGAATGTGATACGGTGCCGAGAGTTTCCAGCCGAGCCGGTTGCGATAAAGGTCGACCATCGCGCTTGCCAAGGGCGCCCTGAAGCCAGGCAGCACCGGATCGAGCCACTCCTCATGATGGGCGAAGGGGTTCGGGTCATAGGCCGTGATGGTCGGATCATAGGCGGAGCCGATTTTGCCTTCTCCGCGATAGAAGGCGCGCACGAAAGTATCCATCCCGACCCGCCCACCAAGCCGCAGGACGAGCGCCGGGTCGAGCCCGGTGACCCGAGCGACATGCGTTGCCATCCGTGCCACGGCTGCCTTATCGCCGGGGCCGCGGAGGAAGTCTTGAATATATTGGCCGCTGGCATAGGCCTCGACCCCGGCGAGATCGGCCCTCGTCACCGGGCCCTTTTGCTCCAGCCGTACGGCATCATAGGAGGGTAGACGGATTGCCCAGGTGAAAGGTGCGTTTGGGTCGCGCATCGTGCTGAGGTCGAGTGCTGGCGAGATCAGCACGAGGCCGGTGATACCGATATTTTCGTCGCGCGCGAGTTTCTCTGAGAGAAGTGGCGCGCGGAACCCGCCGTAGCTTTCGCCGACAATAAACTTCGGGGAGGCTATGCGGCCATTGGCGACAAGCCAGCGGCGGATGAACACGGAAAGGGCATCGACATCGCCTGTGACCGACCACAGCTCCTTGTGCGCTGCGTCGTCCGGTACGACGATCTTGCTATAGCCCGTTCCCGGCGGGTCAACGAAAACGAGATCAGTGAAATCGAGCCAGGTGTCGGCATTGCCAACAAGCCGCGGCGGTGAGGAAGGATAGGTTTTGCCACCCGGCATCGGCAGCCGCCATGGCCCCATTGCGCCAAGCTGTAGCCAAGCCGAGGAGGCGCCCGGCCCGCCATTGAAGACGAAGGTCACAGGCCGCGTGGCTGGCTTTTCCTGGTCGCGGCGATAGGCGACATAGGCGATGTCCGCCAGCGCCTTGTCTTTGCCATTATGGAGCATGATGCTGCCCGCGGTCGCGGTAAAGAAGAGCGTGCGGCCGGGGAGGGAAATCGTGTGCTTCGTTACCGAATTCGGCGGCAAGGGATGTGCCGCTGCGCCGGTCGCCGCGAGCGTGTGCTTCGCCGCAGAAGCATGATGGCTCTTGTTCGGCGCGACGCCTTGCGCCGCAGCCGCAACGGTTATGCCGTACACCCAGAACGCCGCTACCGCCACGGCCACACAGCGTTGCACGAAACTCATCAGCACCTCCATCGTCGGATTTGTTTCTAAGGTGGTTTGCGACGATATCTGCTTGAGCGTCAGTCCCTCGATGCGCGCCACTGCCGATCGGCCTTGGTATTCCTCTTCACCCGCTGGCGCGATGGCGGGATTGGCACGCTACGCATGGGGGCCGAGCCGGAGCATATAGCCCGGGCTGTTGGCAGCTGTGAATGGTGCTTTTCTTCGTGATCGCTGTGATGAACCTACTGTGAGTGGCCGTAATCAGGCTATTCGTATTCGGGGAAATCTGCCGTCCGGGGAGCGCGTAGAATGCGCGAGTCAGCAGTGTGGCGCCGGCCGGTTACGACATCTGGTTGGTGTTTCATACCTGAAGTGTGAAACGATTATCATAACCAAATTTCGAGAAAGGTCATTGAGCCTTCGTAAACGACAGCAGACACGTACAACCGCCCTTGACGCTAGGCCAACGCTTCCAGCTTGATCCCGGTCAATCATCTCTTGGATGGGCACAAGTTTCCTGGAGGGACGTCCTACCCTTCGCGAGCCGCAAGTGGAAGGTGTCACGGCGGCGGCAACGGCGGTAACATAATGACACGTTGATCCACCTTGCTCCTTTCCACGTCGGCAATATTCACCGGCCAGCCTTAATCCAGGGACCGATGGGCAGCCGCGCAGAGCCGACGGAAGCAAGCGAGATGACATCCAGGCCTGAATCATTGCCTGGTTTCCGGCCGGTCCTCGGCGCGTTTCAATCCAGTGATCATGGCGCGTACCAGATTTTCCCGATGTGCCACGCTAGCGGTGGCGACACCGAGCACGTGCAGAATGACAAGCGCGAGAGTTATGTTGGCGAGCAAGTCGTGCAACTCGCCAATCGCGCTTTCCTCTCCCTGTTCACCTTGCTCTGCCCCGCCAATGGTGGTTATGCTCGTATGTACCATTTCATTTCCATTCGCCAACGCGTACCTGACGGCGAGGGTCTGGACTGCGGCAAGCGGGCCTTTGGCGACATCCCCATAGGCGACGAGCCCTGTAGCAACCGTGCCGGCTAGCGAAGCCAGCAGCAGAAACACCATAATCGCGCCGGCAGGGCTATGCCCCAGATATCGCCGGGCATGACCTCGGGGGAGGTCGGCTAGGTAGCGCAGCCCCGCGATAGGCGAATAGGAGAAATCGCTAAAACGCGCGTGGGGTGTGCCGACGAATCCCCAGACCAGCCGCAGCACCACTATCGCCCCGACGACATAGCCACCCCAGACATGCAACACGTCGGCTCCGCCCGCTTCCTCTTCGCCGCTAAGAAAGGTGATGGCGAAGGCCGTCGCTAGGATCCAGTGCCCATAGCGAACCAAGGGGTCCCAGACCCGGACGGTGCCGTTCCTCTCCTGTGAGGCCATCCAGCCCCATCCTATCTATCCGGCCATGGCTGCCGATACTGGGTTGCCAGCGTTCCTGCACCGCAAAACGGCCCTTGACCATCGCAGGCCCGGTGCGACGAATTGCGCCGAGGCTGACACAGCAGAAGGGGTCAATCATTGATCCATGTCAGCAGCTCTGCAACAGATCGAGCTTCGAGATTATCCCAACGATTCGCTCGCAGGATGCTTGGACTGCCTTCCGAAACCAGGGGGATGAGCTGGGAGCCATCGGCCCTCTATTAGAGCGTGCGGCCTTGGCAGCTGACGCCAAGAACATATGGACATGCTCACGTGCGAGTTCGCGCGATCGTGCAGTCTGTCTACAAGATAGGCCGCCATGCTGCCAGCATGTTAGTGCAACGAGGTATCGACTAGGCGGCAGTTCCCGAGGTTATGGGTATGCAGGCCGAGCTCAACGAAGGTGCGCTTGCAACGCCCGCGAGATGCCCCATCCAGGATCACGACGTACCGGAAACTGACTAGTCTAAGGATAGCGTTTCATCCTAATACTGTTCAGTTTTTTAGAAATACTGAAGAGTCCTGTTGGTGATTGCGGCTGCGTAGCGATGGTAGATATGTCGCTAGAAGGCGGTGCGTTCTCACGGGTGATACCATTATTCGGACCGATCAGATCGCTCCGCCCCTGACTTTCGGGCAGCCTTGGGTTCATTAGTTGCCCGCAATCGTGGACAGCAACAACGCGCTTGATGCAGATTCGACCATTTTCACTATTTACGACCACCCACGCGGACTACGTGTCGGCGATGTCGCTTTTCCTATATTAACATCGCTCCTGCGGCGGCTCTGTCCGTCATAGGACTTTCAACAGTTGACAAGATCTGTATGTCCAAACCCCAGAGAATAGTCGAGCACCGAAATGATCGTAGGGCGTACGCGAAAAATCCGAATTTCCTCTAGCTTCGGCATTGCAAGTCCCATGTATTCCGGGTACTTCAACGGCAGCAAGCGGAAAACCTTCTCAACCTCGGTCGGATCGTCGACAGGCTGCGCACGCGCAGCCATCGAAAGGCTGCTAATGGCAATGGGATCCGAAGTATCGTGATCGATGGTCAGTGGGATCCGGTCGTCCCGGGCCAAATTCCTCGCCTTCTGAGCATCTCGGCCGCAAAGAAAATACAGTATCAGCCCATCTTTCGCATACCCCACAGTGGTAGCTTGCGGCGATCCATCCGGTCGCAGCGTCGTAATTGTCATCAGGCGGTGCTGATCTAGAAGACCCAAGATCTTCTTTCTGATCTCGTCGTTCATATGAAAGCTCTTAGAGTCTCTCTGTAACCTTGCCCGACCACCGGCATTAGCAACACGATACAAGCCAGCCGAGTTGAAGACCGTGACTCAGGTCAATATCACAGGGGCAGAGAAGTGGGTTATGGAGTGGGCGCAAATAGATCATCCTTGTTATCCCAAAGCCGGGAGGGGTCGGCTAGCGCTTCAGTATTAATGGGCTTGGGTCCAGACGCCGGTCGGTATCATAAGCTGCCGACGCGACTCTGATTCGAGGATGCAACTCTCCGTTCGATTTCGGATTTTCTCATTGCGCTCTTACAATATCGGCACCTTCGCTCAGGTCATCGAAGCCATCTTTTGCCGAAACTGCGCTAAAGCGAGGCCGAAGAAAATTGCGCCAATCGCTGCGATGGCTCCGAATTGTGGCCACACGATGCTTATACCAGCGCCACGAAAAAGAATCGCCTGGGCCAAAATGACAAAGTGAGTATTGGGTGCGATCTGCATGAGGTGCTGCACAATGATTGGCATGCTTTCTCTCGGGGTGGTTGCGCCAGAGAGCATCTCGAGCGGCAGCAGGACTAATATAAGAAGCATTCCGAATTGCGGCATTGAACGGCCAATCGCGCCAAGAAGTATTCCCATTGCCGTGGCAGCGAAAAGGTCAAGGGCGACTCCGACAAGAAACAAGGCAAGCGATCCACGAACCGGCACAGAAAGCAATCCGTGCACGACAATGACAAGGGAGACGGCGCATGTAACCAATACAACAAGAGCCATGGACCAAATCTTACTCGCTATAATTTCAAGTGGCGTAATGGGCATAACAAGCAAATGTTCGATTGTACCATGCTCGCGCTCCCGGATTAGAGCGGCGCCGGTCAGCACAATTGCAAGCAACGTCACATTGTTGATGAGTTCCATGACGGATCCGAACCACGATGCATTTAGAGTGGGGTTAAATCTAGCGCGGAGCATCAGTCGAACAGGCGGCTCTTTGATGGAACGATGGCGGCTGACGAAGGCGTCCACCTCCTGCGTGATGATTGTGTGGATATAGGCGGTGCCGGTAAAGGCTTGGCTCATCCGGGTTGCGTCTATATTTAGCTGAATCTGAGGGCGGTGTCCGGCTAGCACATCGCGCTGAAAGTGCGGTGGGATATCTAGTGCAAAAGTGTCGAGGCCGGAGTCCATACGGACATCCATCTCCGATGAGGTGATTAGATTCGGGAGGCCGAAATGAGGAGGGTAGAAGGCATTGATGATCCGCTGGGAGAGAGCTGACCGATCCTCGTCGACAATCGAGATCGGCGCCCGATTGAGAGTCTCGGGCATGGCCGTTGCCGCAGCATAGATCGCGAATGTAAAGGCGTAGAGGATCAGGACCAGCATTCCTGGATCCCGAACAAGGCTACGCAGTTCCTTGATTCCCAGATTAACGACATTGGCCATACGCACGGCCTAGCGTTCCTGCTTCCGCAACAGAAGAGCCGAAAGTGTAACAAGCAGCGGCACCGCGAGAAGTAGCGGAATGAACGCAGACTTCAGGCTGGCAAGGCCAAGAGCCTTGGAGAATGTGCCTCGGGAAATTATTAGAAAATAAGTGGTCGGATAGACTTTACCGATCAGCCAACCTACGCCTCGGAGTGAAGAGGTCGGTTCGATCATGCCGGAAAAATTCACTGCCGGCAAAATGGTTAGGACTGCCGTTCCGAAAATTGCGGCAATCTGGCTTCGTATGAAGCTCGATATCAGAAGCCCAAGCGCAGTTGCGGCGGCGACATAAACCATGGCCGCGGCCGTCAGCGTTAAGAAGCTGCCTGTGAAGGGCACACCGAAGAGGGTTACTGCAGCAGCAAAAAGAAGAACAAAGCTAAGGATTGACACCGCCATATACGGCATTTGCTTCCCGAGCAGGAACTCTATGGGGGTAGTCGGGGTGACATAGAAATTAACAATCGATCCAAGCTCCTTTTCGCGTACGACACCGAGAGTCGAGAGCATGGCGGGGATAAGCATGAGAAGAAGCGGGATCATCGCCGGAACCATGGCGATGATGCTTTTGACGTCCGGGTTATAGCGAAAGCGCGTTTCGATATTAATAAGTGGGGCCACAGTCTGACCCCGGCCCGCGGCTCCCGCTTGCTCAGATAGCCATTTCGCCTGCAGGCCCTCGATGTAGCTTTCCGCCACTTCGGCTCGCGCAGGCACCGCACCGTCAACCCAGGCGCCAATCTCGACCTTGCGGCCGCGAGCAACATCTCGGGCAAAGCCGGACGGAATCTCGATCGCTAGACTGAGTGCCCCCGAGCGCATTCTATGATCCATATCCCTGTCACTGATCAATGGAGGCTTTTCGACAAAGTAGCGCGATCCCGCAAGGTTTAGGGTGTAGTTGCGGCTAAGCGTGCTTTGATCTCGATCGAGGACCGCAAACGAAAGGTTCTCGACGTCGAGGCTGATGCCGTACCCCATCACAAACAATAAAAGGACACTGCCAAGTAAGGCCAGAACTAGGCGAACCGGATCGCGCAAGAGTTCAAGCATCTCGCGGCGCGCATAGCTAAGCATGCGCATAGGATTGAAGGTATCGTGCCACCGGGACGACCGAGCCTGCGAAGACAAAAATCTCACCTGCCCGGGTGGCGGCAAGGAGACAGGCGGCAGGCGGCTCGATTGCACTCCCTTGGCCGGCCCGGCTTCTTCGAGGTAAGAGACAAATGCCTCTTCCAACGTTTCGACGGCATAGTGGGCCTTAAGCCTGTCCGGCCGGTCGACGGCGAGGACTTTTCCTTCGTGCATGAGGGCAACGCGGTCACAGCGTTCGGCTTCATTCATGAAATGTGTTGAGATGAAGATGGTGATTCCGTCCTTGCGCGAGAGATCGAGCAGAATCCGCCAGAAGGCATCGCGTGCCACCGGGTCAACGCCAGATGTAGGCTCATCCAGAATGAGCAGATCAGGTTTGTGGATCATGGCCACAGCTAGAGACAATCGCTGCCTGTAGCCGAGTGGCAGGTTCTTAGGCAGGGCGTTGGCGTTCCCTACGAGATCGAACCGATAGATCAATTCTGCGACGCGCTCTGATATATCGTGATAGGGCACTTGAAACAGTCGCGCGTGCAGCTCAAGGTTCTGGCTCACGGTAAGCTCTGTATAAAGAGAGAACGATTGCGACATATAGCCGATCCGGCGCCGTGCCATTAAATCTCGCGCATCCACGTCCTTTCCGAATAGCGAGGCGCGCCCTTCGCTCGGCGGCAAGAGGCCGGCCAGCATTTTCATCGTGGTGGTCTTCCCGCAGCCGTTCGACCCCACGAAACCAAACAGCTCGCCTTGCCGGATCGTAAAATTGGCGTCATCTACTGCCTTAAAATTCCCAAAGCGCATCGTGAGGCCGCGGGCCTCGACAGCGATCTTGTCTTCGAGTTCGACCGGACGCGGCGGAATTTTCACGGGCTGGTGCCGCCGACGCTTTTCCTCTGGTAGAAGTGCGATGAATGCGGCGTCGAGCGATGGTGCACCCGTATGGGCGCGTAGCTCCTCGGGGGTGCCTGTGGCCAGCACGCGGCCCGCATCCATTGCCACCAACCAGTCAAAGCGTGCTGCTTCCTCTATATAGGCAGTCGCCACTACCACGCTCATGCCAGGACGGATCAGGCGAATTGCCGCAATCAACTCCCAAAATTGCCGCCGCGACAGAGGATCGATGCCGGTCGTTGGCTCGTCGAGAATCAAAAGGTCTGGATCGTGAATCAGGGCACAACAAAGACCGAGCTTTTGCTTCATTCCGCCAGAGAGTTCGCGAGCAGGGCGGTTAATGAAGGGGGTCAAACCCGTGGAGCGCGCCAATTCGTCAATCCGGCGTGCTCGCACGCTCGCAGCCTGCCCGAATAGGCGGGCAAAGAAA
Organism: Ferrovibrionaceae bacterium; assembly: GCA_046705265.1. GTDB lineage: Bacteria > Pseudomonadota > Alphaproteobacteria > Ferrovibrionales > Ferrovibrionaceae > JAJYTL01. The sequence continues at coordinate 36,434 of JBJKQL010000063.1, read as the reverse complement.
TCGATGTTTTCATATACAGAAAGTGTCGGGTAGAGATTCCGCCCCAGGCCCTGCGGTAAATAGGCGATACGTGTACAAATCATCTTGCGCTGACGGGGTTTGGCCATGTCGGCACCGAGTACCTCGACTTTGCCGGTTTGCATCGCGCGGGCGCCGGCGATTATCGCGAGCAGGCTCGATTTTCCGATACCGTCTGGACCGATCAGCCCAACCATGCGTCCGGCAGGGATTTCAAGACTTAGTCCGGCGAGCGCATACACGTTACGATAACGCAGGGTTACACTATCCAGGCGAGCAACTGGCTGCACGTCTCCGACTTGCATGCTCGTAACGCTCATTGGGGCAGACGGATCTGTAATGCCGCGGGCCATGCCAGTCGTGGGTCCAAACGAACGTAAACCACACCAGGCAATCCAGTCTTTACGGCGCGAATATGTTTCCTAAGCAGATCTGGCGCGATGTGCGCCTTAATACGGAACATCAGCTTCTGCCGCTCGTCCACCGTTTCAACAGTCTTCGGGGTAAATTGCGCAACATCGGCGACAAACGAAATTTTGGCGGGGATCACATATTGCGGCGCGGCATCGAGGACAATGCGCGCCTCCTCGCCAAGTGCGATGCGTCCCGCCTGTTTTGTTGGCAGGAAGAACGTCATAAAGACATCCGTGAGGTCGACCATGTTAAGGATGGTGCCTCCTGCGGGAAGAACCTCACCCGGCTCGGCGACGCGATACTGAATCCGCCCGTCTCGCGGCGCGCGCAAGGTGCTGTCGTCGATGTCAGCCTCGATGCGCTGAAGCGCGGCCTGGACCGCCTCGACATTGGACTCCGCACTGACGACCTCGGAACTGGCAAGGCCAAGGCTGGCCTCGGCAGCGGCAACTTGTCCTTTTGCAGACGCAACGGCAGCGGTAGCACGTTTGACAGCAGCGCGGTCATCGTCAAGTGTCTGTGCTGCGACCACGCCTTTCGGCGCAAGAGCCCGCGAGCGCGCGAACCGCTTTTGCGTCGCTTCGAGCTCGGCGGTTCGCTCTGCCATAACCGCTATCGCAGCCGTCCGTTCTGCTTTACGCTGCGCGACTCTACTTTGTGCGGTTTTAACGCCGATCAAGGCACGTTTGATCTGTGCTTCGGCCTCGCGACGCTGCGCATCGAGGACAGTGGTGTCCATCCTGGCAAGAACTTGTCCTGCTGTGACGAATGTTCCTTCTTTAACGAGAACTTCGGCGACGCGCCCCGGAATTTTGGTGGCGATATCGATGTTAACCGCTTCGAGCCGGCCGTTGCCGCTGGCGAAGCCGCTTGGAAGCCCCTTTGGACGAAGGACCTGCCAAACCAAGACACCAAGAACGATGGCAAGCGTGATAACAGCCGCGCGAACCAGCCATCTTTTGGTTGTCTCAGTCATCATTCAAGTCAGAGGGCGTGCAGCCAGGATCCAAGCGCCCATTACCTGCGTCCGTCGACACGGTATGAAATTTGAGCGCTGGGTCGGCTCCATGGTTGATTCCCATTCTGGTTCGGCTCTGTTGCCCGGGCCAGGCAACAGACGTCTTTTTCAGTAGATATCCATTTCCGTGCGATGCTTTGATCTAAGTCACGAGCTGATCTCGCTCGACGGGTCGCCACGTTCGCTTCTTTTCGGCTCTATCTTGGATTCCTCCGGACCTAGCCCTTTCACGTCTTGATCGTGGCATTCGCACGCATTCGTCTTTCCAACGACGTATGGACCGAGGCCTTGATCCTCCTCAATACACGCGGATCAAGAGAGGCGATTAATAATTTGGGTTTCCTGAACGGAAGGGCACGATGAATCTAAACCGCACCTTGCATCGGTTGCTTCTCCTCATGGCATTTGCGGGGTTGGCAGCAGGAGCTTTTTCCTACGCCGCCGATCGGCGTTTTCTTGCCGACCTGTTTTGGGTGGTTGGGACTATTCCGATCGTGGCCAACTTGGCGATTTCCATCCTGCGCGACCTTCTCGCCCGGCGGATGGGGGTCGATGCAATCGCGTTGCTGTCTATGGGCGGTGCGCTAGCGCTTGGTCAGCCACTCGCGGGCTCCGTTGTCGCGCTGATGTATGCGGGGGGAACCGTGCTCGAGGACTTCGCAGTCGCGCGCGCCGAGCGGAGCCTGCGTGCTTTGGTGGATCGTGCTCCTCGCATAGCCCATCGAAGCTCGGATGGTGGCATTGAGGACGTTCCGGTCACCGATGTGGCGATCGGCGATCGGATAGTGGTGCGGGCTGGCGAGGTGGTCCCTCTTGACGGCATCGTTTCCGACACGGCAATGATCGATGAATCCTCCCTGTCCGGGGAGCCAATCCCGGTAAAGCGAAGCAAAGGCGATTCGGTTTACAGCGGCACCGTCAATGCCGGCCAGACATTTGAGATCACCACCACGTCACCCGCAGGAGAGAGCACTTATTCAGGCATTCTCCGCCTCGTTACCGCGGCCCAGACCGCGAAGACACCCTTCGTACGCCTTGCGGATCGCTTTGCGTTGTTGTTCTTACCGTTTACGGGAGCGGTCGCCTTTACTGCATGGTTCATATCTGGTGACCTGCTGCGCAGTCTTGCGGTGTTTGTGGCGGCAACCCCATGCCCGCTCATCCTCGCCGCCCCGGTCGCGTTTATCGCCGGCGTCGCCCAGGCAGCGTGGCGAGGCATATTGGTCAAGGGGGGTGGTGCCCTTGAAGCCCTGGCCCGCACGCATACCGTGCTCTTCGATAAAACCGGAACTCTGACCCGCGGGGGCGCCCGTCTGCTTTCGATCGAGGTTGCCCCTGGAGAGGAGGCCGATACGATCCTGACGCTCGGCGCCTCGCTCGAACAGGCCTCTCATCACGTTCTTGCGGAGGTTGTCGTCAAGGCAGCCGTCGACCGCGGCCTTCATCTCAAAATTCCGAAAGACGTTCAGGAAGCGCCTGGCTCCGGGTTGCACGGGATCATTGACGGAATGCGCGTCAGCGCCGGCTCGCGAGACATGATCCTGACGCAGAGAACGTGTGAGGGGTGGGCCGCACGGGCTGCGCGCCGCGCTGCTTGGCGCTCGGCGCTGGCGGTATATGTGGCCGTTCAAGGGCGGCCTATCGGCGCACTTCTTCTTGCCGATGAGCTGCGGCCGGAGGCGCCGCGCGCCATTCGCATGTTGCGGGAGGCCGGGGTGGCCCGAATCCTGATGGTAACCGGCGATCACGCGGCCGCCGCAGAAACCATTGGCGCGGCCCTTGACCTGGATTCCGTCTTGGCCGATCGCGTTCCGTCCGACAAGCTGGACGCCGTTCGTGTCGAACAGCGGCTCAACCCAACTGTGATGGTTGGCGATGGCATCAACGATGCTCCGGCCCTGGCCGCGGCCGACGTCGGTATTGCACTGGGCGCCCGTGGAGCCAGTGCCTCCTCCGAGGCGGCCGACATCGTGATTCTGGCAGATCGGGTTGACCGCGTCGGGGAAGCCGTGCTCCTTGCGCAGCGTTCGCGCCGAATTGCCATAGAGAGTATTGCCATCGGCATGGGCCTGTCGGGCCTCGCAATGGGGGCTGCCGCATTTGGCTGGCTCGCGCCTGTACCTGCTGCGATCTTCCAGGAGGTGATCGACGTCGCTGTGATCCTCAACGCCCTCCGGGCTCTTCGCCCGTCGCATAGGCATGTCGCCGTGAAACTCCCTGCCGATGTCGGCCGCACATTGCATCATGATCACGTCGCACTCATTCGCTCGCTCGATCGGCTCCAATCCATTACGGATTCGCTCGACGACGCGGTGGCGGCGGGTGCGATCGCGCTGATCGTGGAAGCCAGGAACCTCGTCTGGCGTCACGTCGTCGCGCATGAACGTGCGGACGAGGGTGACGTTTACCCACGCCTTTCGAAGATTCTTGCCGAAAGGGTCGCGTTTTCCGCCATGAGCCGCGCTCACCGCGAAATCCTGCATCTCGCCCGGTTGCTCGACAGGCTTGTCGAAGATTTACCGGCAGATCAGGTCGATCGCTATCTAATCCGCGACGCACAGCGCATCATTGATGCGATCGAGAAGATTGTTCGGCTTCATACGGCTCAGGAAGACGACATCTACGGAGCCGCATCACAGCTGTAAGCACGTTCTGACGCCTAACACTGTGAAAACGCGCTCGACAGTGACCCCGCCACGTTATCTACCAAGATCTAACAAGGCGCTGAATTCCTTGTCGATACTTCTGAAATGCGGAGATATCGCCTCGCGCGATGCGAGGCCCCATCCAGAAGCTCAGGGCTCAAGCTCACACGGCGGCGGGCGAGACGCCCATCCTCGAGGTCCCGGACGGTGCCCTTTCCATCCTGGTGGTCGGAGACCGCGGTCGGTGGCACAAGAAGGGCCTTTGGCAGAACGCAGGTAGTGATCAGAACTTCGGCCCGCTCGGCAAGATGGATGTTGACCGGGATACGGTCAAAGGCGTTGTCGGCCAGCCGTTCCTCGTTTACCGCATCGCTCTGGATCTCGATCCGTGCGATTTGGGCGGGGTATCGCTTGCCCGGCTGAGAACGGAGGATGATCTCTGCCGGCTGGTCTACTGTAAGCCGCCCGGCTAATCGCTCATCCACATAGCCGAGAACTCAGATCCCCTTCGGGGCCACCAGAGTGAAGACCGATTGACCCGGATTGACGACGCTGCCAAGGTCCAAATTGCGCGACACGACCCATGGATCGTAAGGCGCGTAGCGAGTGTAGTTCGCGAGCGTCGCCTCGCTCACCGTTTGTGCGGCTTCAGCGGACTGGAGCTGCGCTTTTGCAAGCAAGACGCCGCTTTGCGCGGAAACCATATTGGCGGCCGCGACGCGAACCGCCGCCTGGTTTGTTTCTGCCTGCTCCGTCGAAACGATGCCAGACTTGATAAGCTGGGCATCTCTCTCGCTGATGGCGGTCGCATTGGTGATTGTCGCAAAAGCGCTCATCACATCGGCTTTGGCTTTCGAGATATTGGTCTTGGCCTGAACGACCCCAGCCTTGGCGACTGCAAGCTGGGCTTCAACATCGCGGGCATCAAAGCGGGCCAGGACCTGTCCGGCGCGGACGCAATCGCCCTCGTCAGCATCGAGAGCGACAAGAACGCCCGCGACCTTGAAGCCGACATTGGATTCGACATGCGCTCCAACCGCGCCAAGCCCGAAAACCTGCTCCGGGACGTTGGATCGGGTTTGAATGACGAGTGCGGTGAACGGTCGGAAACGGGCCGACCAGAGCCAATATTCCGCCAGACTCGCGACCGCCACAGCAGGCACGGCGAAGAGCAGCCATGAACGACGGTAAGGTTTGACGCCAAGCCCGCCAGGTTGAACACAGGTTCGTTTGTATGTTTCGTCAACGGGGCGTCAAGTTTGTGCCCGGTGCTGGCAGATTCCGCCTTTTGGTCCATGCCGCTGCCCCTGCGGACATCGCAAATGCTGATTCCCTACGCTCATCTGCGCCAGCTGCGCTGATTCAAGTCAATTTTCGGGTCACCGATATGGGAGACAAGGCAGTCTTCGAGAGCCACTCTCCGCTGGGATGACTAACCGGGGGGGAGCGCCTGCTCAATCTTCAGGAGACGCGTTCTGCGACAAGCATGTAGTGTTCCGGGCTCTGGCGCCGGTACTTCAGAACATGGAAACCCGCTTCTTCACACCAGGCCCGTACGATCTCGGGCGCGAGCCGGACCGATCGCGGCGCACCCTTTTCGCACGGGCCGTCGGGGTGGAATTCGGCGAGCACGATACGCGCATGCGGCGGGAGCACCCGATGAACGCCGTGGAGGATACCGCGGGCATCGTCGGCATGGTGCAGGACCATCGTGATCAAAGCCGAACTGGCACGGATGTCCGCCTCCTCCAAATGGACAGCGTCCGCAACGAGGCGGCGGATATGCGAGATGCCGAGCTCGCTCTGCCGTCGCTCGAGCTGATCCAGAGCGTCGGGCGAGCGGTCGATGGCATAGACGCAGCCATGCGCTCCCACCCGTTTAGCCAACACCAGGGTCACATAGCCGGGCCCTGAGCCCACTTCCAGCACCTGGTCGCCCGGCATGAGACCAACCGCGTCCATCCACTCGGGCACCAGGCTCGCTCGCTGCATCTGCCGGGCGTAGACCTCGTCCCAGCTGATATGACTCAAGTCTTTTCGGAAGGGCGCTTCCATGGCCAGTCACCGTCACACGCCAAAATGAGCGATCGACCAGCCCGAGAGCCCGAGCGTGGCGACGATCGATACGGCACCCATGATGCGCATCGATCGGGGTCGCCTCGAATCCCGAATCTGCCAGAGAATCACGGCGATCATGGCGAGCGACATGCCCAGCATCACGTCTCGCACGATGGCAGCTACCGTCATGAAGCTCACTGCGGCATCGCTCAGTCCCAGCGCCAAGAGAAGCATCATGATGCTGTGATGCTGACTGGCGAGAAAGCCCAGTACCATCGCGCCGATGGATGACGCCTTGGTGGAGGAATTACGGTCTCCACCGCTTGCGCATTTTCTCGTTTCGGGCACTTGCCGAAGCTGCCGGAACTCCGGGGTTTCATCTGGCATATCTGGGTCACGTAAAGGAGTCTTCATGGCAAATCCTTCGAAGTGCGGGGGGCGGGATTGTCCGACTGCTCCTGACCCGATCCTGGTTCTTCGGCAGCCGCCGCCGAGCGGCTCGGCTGTTCCGCCACGCTCGGGCACCACGAACCGATCAGGCTCTGTACGACCTGCCTCAAGTCTAGTGGACTGCCCGGCGCCGGTATATGAGCGCAATCATATCGGCTTCGACTTATTGAGCGAGATTTCGCGCCCGCGGCGCCTGATCGCGCCCTCCTTTTCGAGGGTGGCGAGCGTGCGATAGAGAGATTCGTGGGTCAGGCCGATTTCCCGGGCAAGATCCATCAAAGTGCCATCGAGAATAATGCTTCGATCATTGCCGCTCATGGCGAGGGCAAGATGGTGCAAAACCCGTTCCCGGGCCGAGCGGATGTTGCGCTCTTCCAGCCGCGCCCGGAGTTCTTGGATCTGCCGGGCGAGAACCGTCATAAACCGAAGGGGGAGCGCCGGATCGCCTCGGAACGCGGTCAAAAGCCGGGCCTTGGGATAAGCCCAGACCGTTGAAGGCACTGCGGCCACGGCGTCGCAGTGATAGGTTGGCGAAAACAAGCTCGCCTCGGCGAAAAGTTCGCCGGCCTTCGCCGTGTGCATGGTAATGAGTCGATTGTCAGAGGTATGGCGGATCAGGCGGATGCGGCCAGATGCCACCTGATAAATCGCGTTCGCGAGATCCTCTTGGCGGAATAGTGACTCCCCTGCAACGAGCTGACGCACCCTAACTTCCCCGGCGGCACCAAGCCAATCGAGCCGGCCCGGGGGCGCCGCTGGGCTCGCCGAGGATGGGCGCGGAATTGAGCTCCTGCCAGCGGGCACGTCGGCTTTGCTACGGCTGGCCTCATGGCCAGTTTCCGGATTTTCATTATCCGAGATATATTTGAGAGTGGCGGCGAATTGGAGCACGGATGGGTCGCGTATGCAGTACAGAATGTATTTCCCGTCTCGACGTGAGGCGAGGAGGCCCGCGTTACGCATCAACCGCAAATGATGGGAAGCATTGGCCAAAGATAACCGCGCACGCCGAGCGACTACCGCGACGGTGGCCTCTTCCTCGGCCAGAAATTCGAGAATCGCCAGTCTATGACGGTGGCCGAGCGCCTTCGCCATCTCGGCAGAGCGATCCGTCACGTCACCTCTTGGTGCTCGACGCCGCGGTGGCCTCCCAGATTTCTGCAAGGCGCTCATTCAAATATATCTCTGAATAAGCTGATCGGCCTTGTCAAGGTCAGGGGAAATATAAAGTTCTCAGTCCCAGATGTTGGGTCATGCGGGGCTGCCGGTCGCCTTGGCGGACCTGCTCTCTGGCCTGACAACTCTTTTTACTCCTCAAAACCGATGGGCTTTGAAAATCCGCGAAACCGCGACCTCAACTCGTCACCTAACAAAGCGTCGAATTCCTCGTTCACAATTCTGAGACGAGGGGGCCCGCTTTGTGCGATGCGCATCCCTACTACGGCGACAAATCCGTCCATTTTATAAATGAGATCGATCCGACCTGTGTGGGGGACTGCTTTGGCGTGATTTTACAGTCCGCACGTCGTAATCCGCATTGCCAGTACCGGCGCGAATGGCCCACGCCGATAAATCGCCCTGAGAGCGGCGTGCCACGGTGATAGAGGATCTGCCGCGTTCGGGATTTTCCGCTCGGCGCGACTGCTTGGGCCCGCTCGAGTTAAGCACAACCGAAGCCGCGCAGTGTCTTGGCGGCAGCCCAAAGTGACCCACGAAGTCGGCAACGCGAATGTCACGATTTCACCAGAGGATTTCGCCAGAGAGGGCGAACATCCTTGACAAGGATTTAGGAGGCGTCGCGGCGAATTGGCTTCGCCTATCGGCGGTATACGATCGTGCTCGGGCCGCCAGGTAGGCGAGATATGAAAGCGCAACCAAACGCTGATCTCGTCTCAAGAACTGAACAACCCAAGATTTATTCAGGAAAAAACGGGTTCTGATGAAGGGATCACGATCGGTCCCTGTCCTGATCCCCTAGCGTTCCGGATAACATAAAACCGACGAGCTACCCGCAGTTTAGCAGGGCGACATTGTCCGGCATGCATTCACAACCAGATGCGTACGGTCATCGGCTGAAATCAAATCGCCACCGCATTGGCCATCACCCAGATTCATGTCGTTCGGGTGCCTGCTGGGAATCCTATTTTGCCTCAATGGGCTACGGAACGCGTTTAATCGTCCCCAGGTTGGCGGCGGCGCATGACGCTAGGGCGCCACACGGTGTGTCATGTGAGATCACGGCGTTTTCCCTGTTTCTCAGCGACGAGGCGCAATAGTTCCGTAACCTGTATCGGTTTGCTTATGAGCAAGAACCCATGCGGCGCGACATCATTGACGGCCCTGCTCGATACCTCGCCGGTCAGCACTATCACAGGAAATTCCCTGCCGAGGGTGTTTCGCAGCCCTGCCCCAACCTCAATACCATTCATGGCGCCCGGCAGATTGTAGTCGACGATTGCAAGATCCGGGACAAATTCCCGACGTGCTACAAGAGCAAGCGCTTGTACGCCATCCGCAGTACCGGCTGTGCGATATCCGTGTGCTTGCAGCAGCATTTGCAGAGAATCCCGCACGCCTTCATCGTCGTCGACAATTAGAACCACGCCCTCAGGAGGTGCGCCGACGTCTTCTCCTGGTGCAGCGCTTGTCGCTTCAGCCCGTAACTCTGCCGGTGCCTTAGGCACGGTGACAGAAAAGACGGAGCCATGCCCCAGCCACGAGCGTACATCGACGGCATGGTCGAGCAGCTGGCCAAGGTGCCGCACAATTGCGAGGCCCAGACCGACGCCGAGGTTTGATTGGTTTGCAAGATTCGGAACCTGGCGAAATTCTTCGAAGATTGTTTTGAGGGAATCCTCGGGGATGCCGATGCCGGTATCCCATACTTCGATACGCAGCGCATTGCCGCGCTGTCGACAACCCACCAGAATACTGCCTTTCTCGGTATACTTGAGTGCGTTATTGAGCAGGTTGCGCAACATCATTTCGAGCAGGCGCGGGTCGCTTCGCACCATAAGGCGGCAGGGCATCACCCGCCAACCAAGTCCTCGTTCTTTGGTGTGATAGGCGAATTCTTTTTGCAGGCACGACAGGATATCGGCGATCGGAAAGTTGATGACCTCCGGTCTCATGATACCGGCTTCGATTTGGCTGATGTCGAGAAGCGTATCTATAAGGCTGGTCATCGCCTTCAGTGTGTCTCCCATCCGCGCAACTACTTCGGCGGCTTCTTTGTCCTCGACCTTACGCACCAAGATACCTTGCAGAAGATGAAGCGTTTGCAATGGCTGGCGCAGATCGTGACTCGCCACAGCCAGGAAGCGCGACTTACTGGCGTTTGCCGCTTCGGCAAACTGCCGGGCGTCAACGAGTGCGGTCTCCGCCCGCTTGCGGGCGCTCACGTCATCAATGGCCAACAGAATCCTGCGCTTCGCTCCTTTATTCTGGGGGATTTCGACGGTATTTAGAAGCAAGGTGCGGTGCCCGAGCTTAGGCAGATCGACTTCCGTCTCATAATCCTCGACGGGGACTGCATCAAACGCCGAAGCAACAAAGTTTCGTAACTCCGCCCCAGAAAAACGGGTGGCGTCGATCTCTGCCAAATTGCGACCGACGGTCTCCGCCGGGTTGGTATTGAAGAGCCGGTAGAACGAAGAGCTTGCGGCGACGACAAGAAGATCCTCATCGAGAACGAGCAGGGGCCCGCGAATCTCACCGGCGAGACTTTCGGTATAAGCACGTGCCGAGGTGGCGGCAAGTTCAACAGCCTTTATTTCAGTGACATCAACAAAGGTGATGACGACTCCTTTGATTTGGTTTTCGCTGGTTCGGTACGGCAAAATGCGGCGGACATACCAGATGTTCGTTCCCGTCTTCACCTCGCGGGAGATCGGGACGAGTTTGGCGAGTACCTCTTGAGAATCGCCAATGAGATTGCTGTCGGTGAAATTGCGCACGAGATGGGCGAGCGGCCGGCCAATGTCTGATTGGATCAGATTAAATAGGGGCGCCGCCGCCGGGCTGAAAAAGCGAATGTTGAGCCCCTGATCCAGGAAGAGAACTCCGACATCGGAACTTGTGAGGATATTCTGCAGATCGTCGGCGGTGGCGTGCTCTCGATTAACGGTCTCTTGCAGTTGCGCGTTGAGCGTCGTCAGTTCCTCATTGAGTGACTGCAGTTCCTCCTTCGATGTCTGCAGTTCCTCGTTGGTAGTCTGGAATTCCTCGTTGATCGACATGGCTTCTTCGTTGGCCGCCCTGAGCTCCTCCTCGGCGATCTCGCGCTCACGGGCCGCGTTGTCCAAATCTCTCTGCGCATCGTCAAGCTCACGCTCCAACTGTGCTATCCGTTCGGCGTTTCCGGCAGAGGCGGGCGCGGGTTGCGCGGTTATCCCCGGCGGCTGAGGCTCGTCGACGAAACTCACGAGCAGCCATTTTTCGCCATCGGTTTGCACCGGCTGAGCAGTGATGGTTACGAGGGCTGTGGCGCCGTTTCGGCGTACCTGAGCCCCGCTTACGACCGTGCGCGTTCGCTCGCGGGTCGCCTTCTCGATGGCCGCTCGCAAGGAGCCCCGCAGGCCCTCGCGTGCCGTCGCGAGGATGGTCTGACTTGCTTCGCCCTCGGGAAATCGGAGATAGCGGTCGGTCGGCCCAAAATAGTAGATGCCTTGGTTCTTCAAATCGATCAGAACAGATGCAGGTGCAAAAGCCTCCAGCAACAGCCGCTGAGCGAGTTCGCTGATGCCGGGCCGGCGAATCCGCAATCGGGGTGCGACGTGGGGCACCAAAGGTCGAACCGCCGCGTCCCGAGCGATCGGCAAATTCAGCTCGCCCGGATGCGCGCGGCCTATATGCCGATAGATGCGCTCTTTCTGAGATATCGCCTCGAAGCGATCGCCGTCGGCCTGGCCGATCGAACCAGCGGTTCCGAGAAACAAGATCCCGCCCTGACGCAGAGCGAAATGGAAGAGGCCAAGAACCTGCTGTTGAACTTCGGGTTGTAGATAGATCAGAACGTTTCGGCACGAAATCAAGTCGATACGCGAAAATGGGGCATCGGTCAGCAGGTCGTGCACTGAGAAAACGACTGAATCACGCAGGAGCCGAGAAACCCGGTAGCCCTGTCCTTCCTTGACGAAAAAGCGGGCGAGCCGCGCCGGCGAGACATCCGCCTCGATCGTCGATGGATAGAGGCCATCCCTTGCAAAGGCAATTGCCTCCTCATCGATGTCAGAGGCAAAGATCGTGAGCTTGATGTTGCGCCGGGCGGCAGCGATTGCCTCGGAAAATAATATGGCGATGGAATAGGCTTCCTCGCCAGAGCTGCAACCTGCTACCCAGGCCCGAATTGGTTGATTGTACGGCTGCTTGTTCACAAGCTCCGGAATGATCTCCTTTCCTAGGAGTTCAAAGCCAGAGACGTCGCGGAAAAAGCGCGTTACGTTGATGAAAAGGTCGCCGACGAGGTTTCGTACCTCTGAAGGATCCCTCTCGAGTAGCGCGACGTATTCCTCAGGCGTCGCGACTTTGGCAAGCGCCATTCGTCGTTCAATCCGGCGCATCAACGTGCCCCGCTTGTGGAGATCGAAATCGTGCGATGTTTGCGTGCGCAGCAAAGCAACGATTCGAGCGAACGCAGTTCCAGGCGGGAACGCGGTTCTGCCGGTTTCGAACGGGACAGCCCCCAGCTTGGCGAAGTGGGCCAAGGCTTCAGCTATCTTTTCGATCGGCAGGATGAAGTCTGCAGCGCCGGTGGCGATAACGCTGCGTGGCATCCCGTCGAATTGAGCCTCATCCGGATCCTGCGCGATAACCAGCCCTCCCTTCTCCCGGACCGCGTGTGCACCGACATCGCCGTCGGAGCCTGTGCCGGTCAGAACGGCGCAAATGGCGCGCGGGCCATATGCCTCAGCCAGCGATTCCAGCAGGTAATCGAACGGCATTCGCGCCCGACCACCGCCAACGGACGAGAGATGCAGCGTACCGTCGATGACTGACAGATAGCGTCCCGGAGGAATGACAAAGACCTTGTTGGCCTCGAGGCGCATCCCATCCGTCGCCTCTACTATTCCCATAGCGGTATAGCTGGCGAGGAGGTTCACCATCATGCTGGAATGTGCCGGATCGAGATGCTGGACGAGGATGAATGCCATCCCGGTGTCCTTGGGCAGGGCGTTAAGCAGCGCCCGGAAAGCATCAAGTCCTCCGGCCGACGCACCAAGGGCTGCAACGCGAAGAACATCGGTTTTATCATTAGTATGGCTGCCGTCTTTAGCAGGCATCGTTCCTAGCCTCTTCGACCATCCGCAGCGACGGGCCCACCTGCGCCAAGCAAAACGACTTTCACAGTTTCCGCACCACGATCGGCACGCCGCGCGACAGCTCGCAACGGCCAACCGCTCAAGTATAACATAAGCTACGGACGCACACGACCTCGTCGATAATGACAACGATAGCAAGGCCGCCCGGCGTAATATTGACATAGAGCATGTTTTGCTAGCCGGTTCCGAGCGTATCGTGATGTTGGCAACGGACGGCAGACGGCCAAGGGTGGCAGAGCGTCAAAAGCGACCAAGGGAGCACCGGGTCTGGGATCATAAAGCCAATGCCGCGGGCTCTCTGCGACTGCCTTCCTCAGACAATTAGTAGACGGTGCGATTAAGAGGAAATGGGCCATATTACGGACCCGACATCGTTGCGATAAGTTGGTGGGATCTTCGCAGGAGGGATCTTATGTCAGGTCGGAATCCGAACACGCAGTTCGCGCCGAAGGGAAATGGCTACGGCGCGTCCATGCCGATGACACGGCAGAGGGCGCAGTCGCTCTCTCTTTTGCCCCGATCGGAGTCACCAGTGGGTTCCTGATCGGTGCTCTCCGCGTCATTGGCATGGGAGTGATCGTGGCCGTCTTCACTCTCGTTCGGCCTTCCAAAACGGAGGGTGGCTGGTGCTGGCCTGTGTGTCTGACCGGAGCGGCGTCCATTTGAAGAATGGCCGCAAGTGGCAAATCGAAAAGCTCTTTTCGGTGGAACAAGAATGCATTATCGGGACCTGTCAGATCGCGCTTGACCCAGATCAACGCGGTCCGCGGGGTTGCACGTTAGAAGAAGCCATGACGAACCCAATTTCATAACATCTGACCTAGCCCCGGCCTTCTGGTGAGGACATAAAACGCATCCTGGGCACAATCAATGACCGGAACATCGTTGAAATTCTCGCGATAAGCCCAGTGCTTGTCTGGATCGAAGTGACCGCGATATGGGCGCGCGGGGATGGCCAGAGCTTGGCGAAGAGCGGGCATCCGCGATGTGGCGTGATTGTGTCCGTATCGGTGACATCCTGAAGCCTACGAAAAGGAATGTGAGCCGAGAGAGTCGTACATTTCCGGAATTGGACAATCCGAGGAGGTAGCCAAGATGCCACATAAGAAGGTCCTGTTCCGCTCGGCGGCACGCGAAAAGATACTGCGTGGCGCGACTCAGCTTGTAGACGCTATTCGCGTGACGCTGGGCCCGCGGTCCAAATCGGTGCTGATCGAGAAAAAATGGGGCGCTCCCATCGTCTGCAATGATGGCGTCACCATTGCTAAGGAGTTCGATTTGAAGGATCCGGAGGAAAATCTCGGCGCACGCATGCTCCGGCAGGCGGCGGAGAAGACCGGCGACATGGTGGGAGACGGAACAAGCACGGCCACTATACTTGCCCACGCCATCTTCGCCAACGGCGTCCGCAACGTGGTGGCGGGGGCGAGCGCGATCGACATCAAGCGCGGTCTCGATCGGGGCGCCAAACGGGCCATTGAAGCCTTGCGCACCCTGTCGCGCCCGGTGAAGACGCGCCGGGAGAAGGCGCAGGTGGCCACGATCTCGGCGCATAATGACGTAGCGATCGGTGAACTCGTCGCCGACGCGATGGAAAAGGTCGGTGACGATGGCGTCATCACGGTTGAGGAATCGAAGACCACCGAGACAAGTGTCGAAGTTGTCGAGGGCATGCGGTTCGATCGAGGCTTTCTATCGCCCTATTTCATCACCAATCCGGAGAAGATGGAGGCAGTGATGGAGGACGTCCTTGTGCTTATCTCCGACCGCAAGATCAGCATCCTAAAGGATATGGTCCCGCTCCTCGAGCAAATCGCGAAAGCGGCTTCCCCGATCCTTATCGTCGCGGAAGATGTCGAGGGTGAAGCTCTCGCCACTTTGATCGTCAATCAGATTCGCGGCGCGTTGAGGAGCTGCGCTGTCAAGGCACCGGGGTTTGGCGACCGGCGAAAAGCGATGCTCCAGGATATGGCCACACTGACCGGCGGCCAAGTCATCTCCGAAGACTTCGGCCTCAAACTCGAACACGTGACCCCCGAGCAACTCGGCCACGCAAAACGGGTCGTCATTGACAAGGAGAACACTACCATAATCGGAGGCGCAGGCGAGCGTAAGGCGATCGACAGCCGCATCCAGCAGATTCGGCGGGAAATCGAAAAGGCAACGAGCGATTATGATCGTGAGAAACTGCAGGAACGCCTTGCCAAGCTTGCAGGTGGAGTAGCGGTGATCCGGGTCGGAGCGCCTTCTGAATCCGAGATGAAGTCGAAAAAGGAGGCGCTGGACGACGCGATCAACGCAACAAAAGCGGCGGTCGCTGAGGGTATCGTACCAGGCGGCGGACTGGCGCCGCTACGCTGCATCGAGGCGGTCGCCGAGGAGGAAGCTAAGTGCGAAGGGGACGAGCGCACGGGCATCCAGATACTCAAGTGGGCACTTGAGGCGCCGGCGCGCCAGATAGCAGAGAATTCTGCCGTTGACGGTGGAGTGGTTGTGGCGCGCATGCTGAGTGGTAAGGGCAACGAGGGCTTTGACGCATCACGCAAGCAATATGTTGATCTGATCGCGGCCGGGATCATCGATCCCACGAAGGTGGTCCGCATTGGTCTGGAAAACGCCGTCTCGGTTGCGAGCGTCCTGCTCCTGACCGAAGCAACAATGACGGAGATCCCCGAAGCCAATAAGGAGCAAGCGCCAGAGCCCGAGATGACGATGTAAGCAGAACAATGATCTCTCGAATTGACTGACTTTTGAGAATCGCAATGGCCAACGGAATTATGTCGCTCCTGAATGGTGTTCGTGATGCAACGACATGCTAAGGCCTCACGCAGACGGTGGGCGCGAGGCGGTCCTCGTTGCGCGGGAGCGCGTCGAGACACGCCGCCATCACATGCGACGTAGTCCCCATGTTACCGCCGATCACCAAGGACTGACAGACCCCGCGCGGCGCAGGCGGAAGGCCCGAGGACCCTTGAGCGGATCGCGACGCCCCTGCATGCCATAAAGCTGTCCGACGGCCTTGCAGTGGCCTCGCTGCGCTGAGGCAAGAACTTCGGCTGTCGAATTGCGAAGGAAGAGAGAAACTTTATCGCTGATCTGACTGACCTTGCCGGCGGCCACATTGTTCACGGTCACTCCCCGCACCCTATCAAGGTCATCGAAGTGTATGGAGTAGACTGGTCCCCTGCGGATGCGGCGACTTCTTGCGCCATTACGAGGGGATCTCTGGAGACGAACCGTTCCGTGGCGGTTCCACGCCGATGTATCTGCGTAGCATCGATCATGCGAGCGGACGGCTTCTCCAACTCGCGATCGGACCTTTCCAAATCCGGTTTTTTGCCTGGACCGCAGGCCCCAGGGCGATGGGAATTGGATCGTCTCGAAGCTGACTCGCGGATGCACGCGCATTGGCACGTGGGTCGAGCTTGATCTGGACAGGACCCTGCACCTCGCCCGGCAGGGCGGAAATGAATTGAAGCGAGGCACCGCATTGATATTGGTCAATGCGATATCTGGTGAGCAATCGTCGATTTGTCGTAAATGCTAAGTGTGCTTGGTAAGGAATGAACGAACGAATGCGAGAGTTTTACGATCATGGATGAGACGGGCGCGGCGCGAGCGGCGGAAGCGGCCTTAGCCGGCACGATGCCGCTCGATGTGAAGGATTGTATGGTTCCGCTGTTCAAGGATCTGGTTGGGGATGCGGTGCCGAAAGTTGCGGGCCTTGCCTAAGCCGGTGGGATGCGAGGCCGCGGGCAATTTCGACGAAATACTGCGCCTGCTTTCCAGGCCGTAATGCTGATTGTTTGTCTGTTCGTCGCGCCGAACTGGGCGGCAGCCGCGGATTTTCCACTTGCACCCGGGCAAACGATGATTGGGGCGGTAAGGGTCTACGTGACCCGTCCCCATGACACAATGCTCGACATTGCGGTCGATGCTGATCTTGGCTACACGCAGATCATGGCCGCGAACAAGCGCGTCAATCCATGGCTGCCGGGCGTTGGCCGCCGTATCCTCATCCCCAACCTTTATCTTCTTCCCGACGTACCACGGAAAGGCATCGTGATTAATCTTGCGCAGCAGCGCCTCTTTTATTTCCCGCCCGGCGGGAGATCGGTACAGACGTTCCCAATCGGCGTCGCGACTGAGGGCCGAAGCACGCCGCTCGGCGTCACTCGCGTCCTCGCCAAGCAAGCCGACCCGGCCTGGTATCCCACACATTCGATGCGGATGGAGGATCCTGCCTTACCCAAAGTGGTGCCGGCAGGATCCGATAATCCGCTTGGACACTATGCCCTTCTTCTCGGCTGGTCTGGCTATCTAATTCACGGCACCAATAGTCCCTACGGCGTGGGGCGCATGGTGAGCCACGGCTGCATCCGTCTTTACCCGGCCGACATCGCGACGCTCTATAGAGAAGTTTCCGTCGGCACACGAGTTCGGGTCGTGAATGAGCCGGTCGAAGTCGCGTGGAGCGACGGAACGCTTTATGTCGCGGCGTTTCCCGACGTTAGCCAAACCCACGCGATCGATGACGAGCAGAGCTTCACGCCAGCGGTTCCCGGGAACCTCGTGTCAATGGTTCTAAGCGCGTCCAGGGATCAAACGACCCGCATCGATTGGCGGGCGCTTACGCAGGCGGGGATGGAACGAACCGGCATTCCCGTGGGCGTCAGTACTCTACTCGGCAACAAAGCTCGGACCGCGATTGGCCGAGGCGGCGATTGATTTAGGTCAACATCGACGCGGTTGCTCCCCGATAAGTTGCACTAAGCACGGTTTGAACGGTGCGAGTTTGTCCACCCGAACTCGATCGTGCGTGTTGCCATCGATATAAACAAGAAAGGAAATACGATGTTTCTCAGACGTACCCTAATCGCGCTGGTTCCGATTCTCGCCCTCGGGGCCTGCACCACCTTGAGTCCCCACGATCAATCGCTTCTATCGTCGGCCAGCGAGAACGCCGAGCAGGCCAAAGTGTCGGCACAGCAAGCGTCGAGTGCAGCGCAGGGAGCCGAAGAGGCCGCCAAAAATGCCGAGACGGCAGCAAACGAGTCGGCCAGCGAATGCAAGGTGGCAAACGAAAAACTCGGACACATGTTCCGACATTCGTTGAAAAAGGTTTCGCCGACACAGTAGGAACTGTGTGGTTTGGAACCGACGCCCCGATCGCTAAGCGTATCGCTCGCGGTCGGATAGGGCCGACGCCCCCCTATAAATCGGGGGGCGCGAGGGCGGGGCGTGAGAAAGACGCGAACGCGAGGCGCTTCGTCTCGACATTCTCTTGATTCTTGTCAGGAGAGCAGGCGGAAGGCGGGTGATCGCGTTCGCTGATGGCGGTCGTGCGCAGGCTGTTCTCGAAACTCGCGTGCGGAGCCGCGCCGGAACCGGACCAAGGGCCCGCAGATGGGAACACACGGCGCGGGGTCGGGTGGAAGCATGCGCCCCATCGCACCGAGAATGCGTATGGCACGGCGTGCCGTGAGCCCGACGGTGCCCGAAAAAGTGGTCGGTAACAGTAATGAGAGCGATCGGAATGGCACGCAATCGACTGTCTATTCAGGCCGCGTTCGAAAAGAGAGATTGTTGGTGGGTGTGGAATGTGGAGCTAAGCGCCATTGACCCGTATCAATGAGTGGGGGTTGAGAGCGTGTAGCGTAGAGCTGTAGTAGGCATTGATCATGCAGAAGCACGATTCGTTCTTCGGCACCGGTGCGCGCCCGTTTCTTACTAATGGCAAAGAGTGGAATCCGTGTCGAAGTGCGATCAGGTTGCAGGCCAGGCTGGAAGAAACTTACTAGGGGCTTTCCGCGCCCACACTTTTGACGGAAAGATACCGACAGAACAGGCACCTTCGGTCTGATCGCCAAAGAATGGAATTGGTATGAACACCATTTCGACGTTATTGATCGACCGAAGCAGGTTGTTCAGGGAAGCAATCCGTAAGATTGTTGACGGTTCCCCATTCTCCGTGGATCACGAGGCCTCATCTCTCACGGAAGCTCTAGGCGTGTTAGGTTCGGCTGAACCTCATCTGGCTCTGATTGGAATGCCGGATCTCGAGGACAGCCCAAGTTTGGGCATTGCCGATGTCCACGCGGCTCTGCCGAAAACACGGATCATTGTACTGGCCGACCAGATTCGGGTTGACCGGCTCAACAAAGCATTCTCCGAGGGAGTGGACGGCTATTTGCTGAAGGATATGTCCGCCGAGGCCTTGCTCCAGTCGATGCAACTCGTCTTGCTCGGCGAAAAAGTCTTCCCAACGAGCCTCGGGCATCTCCTAACGAACCATCCTTTGGCGCGACAGAGAGAGGACCAATCCCTGGGAGGCTTAGCAGGGTTATCGCAGCGCGAAGCCCAAATCCTGGCATGTCTGCTGAACGGAACCTCCAATAAGCAGATCGCCAACGAACTCAATATCGCCGAGGGCACCGTAAAGGTACATCTCAAGGCCATCATGAAAAAAATCAACGTCCGTAATCGGACCCAGGCAGCGATGTGGGCTGCGAACAACGGGATCCGGGTACACAGTCCCTTCGGTCAAGAAAAGAGACCTAATGGTTGCGGCGCGTGGCGTGATGAAGATTGAGGACGCATTCGATATGGATACCATGGCATCCTCAATGTGATCACCAAGGACATGGCGACACAGCGATCGCCGTGCAATCGCGTCACCGGATTCGCGCGGCTGCAGAATGGCGAGCAGAAGCGAAAGAGCGGTCAGCCGCAGCGGTTCGCCGAGCAGGACAAAAAGCGACGTGAGCAAGCGGAGACGCTCGGCGAGGCGGATGTCGTCTGTTATCAGGACGAGCGTCCACTGGGTGGCGTGCGGTCGGCTTTGACCTAGGTCAATGGAAGGAACGGTCCGCGCACTAAGACTCTTCCTACCGTGAGTGCGTTCCTTTCTTTGGTGCTAGTGCAATGGCAGAGCAGCGCGATCTGATCATCGGCATCGATGTTGGTTCGACCACGGTAAAATGCGTCGTGATTGACCCCGGTACTGCCGTGTTTCTATGGAACCGATATGAGCGGCATGGTGCCCGACAAGCCGAAAAAGTGGCAGAGATGCTGGGTGCGATCGAAAAGAAGTTCACCGGCGTCCCATTGCGGACTATACGCGCCTACGTCACCGGGTCTGGGGCCGGCCCGCTCGTCCAACCGATTGGCGCTCGCTACGTACAAGAGGTGAACGCTGTCACGATCGCGATCGAGCAGTTCCATCCTGAAGCCGATAGCGCGATAGAGCTTGGCGGCCAGGACGCCAAGCTCGTTCTCTTTCGGACTGACGCAAGCACGGGAGAACGCAGCGTTATCACTTCGATGAATGACAAATGCGCCTCCGGTACGGGCGCCACGATCGACAAATGCCTCATCAAGGTTGGGATGGATCGCGAGGCCTTGGCCGAACTCCACTTCGAGCCGAAAAAGCTGCACCGCGTTGCCGCGCGATGTGGCGTCTTCGCCGAGACCGACGTGGTAAACCTGATCAAGGCGGGCGTGCCTGCCGACGAGGTGATGAATTCCCTCGCCGATGCCATCGTAGCGCAAAATCTGAGCGTCCTGATGCGCGGCCACACGTTGCACCCGAAGGTTCTATTGCTCGGGGGCCCGAACACCTTCTTGCCGTTTTTGCGGGAAAGCTGGCAGTTCCGCATCAGTGAGCTTTGGAACCAACGTCAGATCGATATATCGGACACGCCGATTGAAGACCTTGTGACTGCGCCGCCTAACGGGGAATACTTCGCGGCCGCGGGAGCGGCACTTTTCGGTCTTCGTGAGACAGGCCCGAGCGTAGTCTACCGTGGTGTCGAGGGTATCTGCGGCTTCGTCGCCCATGGTCGCAAAGCCCGACTCTCCGAGCAGGCCGGGCCGCCGCTTTTCGCGCCGGGAGAAGATAAAGAAAGCTTCATCCGCGCGGTTCAACCGGTGCCTTTCGTGCCTCGGCGACTTGTGCCCCGCAGCCGGCTTGCCTGTTATATCGGTTTCGATGGCGGGTCCACGACATCCAAGGCCGTGCTGCTCGACGAAACCGGCGAGTTGGTCGCGAAAGAATACCTGATCTCGCGGGGCAATCCGATCCAGGACGCCAAGGACATCCTGGCCCGGCTGCGCGATTTCACTGCCGACCAAGGGGCGGAGTTGGACGTCCTCGGTTTTGGCACCACCGGCTACGCCGGGGACGTGCTCGATGCCGCGCTTTCCGCCGACGCCAACGTGGTCGAAACAATTGCTCATATGCTGAGTGCCAAGCACTTCTGCGGCGACGACGTGGACGTAATCTGCGATATCGGCGGCCAGGATATCAAAGTGCTGTTCCTCCAGAACGGTGCGATTAAGAGTTTCCGCCTGTCCAACCAATGCTCCGCTGGCAACGGCATGTTATTGCAGTCAATGGCCGATCAGTTCGGAGTCGAGATCGAGGATTTCGCCACCACCGCCTTCCGGGCCGAGCTCAGCCCTCTCTTTTCCTACGGTTGCGCCGTCTTCCTTGATGCCGACAGGGTGAATTTCCAAAAGGATGGCTTCACCCGAGAGGAGCTCTTCGCCGGCCTTGCCATGGTGCTCCCGAAAAACGTATGGCAGTACGTGGTGCAGATTCCGCGCCTCGCGGAACTCGGTCGCACCTTCGTTCTGCAGGGCGGAACCCAGCGCAATCTCGCTGCCGTGAAGGCGCAAATGGACTACATATCAGCGCGTGTACCGAACGCGCGGATCCTGGTCCATCCTCACTGCGGCGAAGCCGGTGCGATAGGCGCGGCCCTAGAGGCACGTCGCATTGTACGGCGTGTCGGTCGATCCCGCTTCATTGGCCTACGGGCAGCGATCGATCTAAATTACCGAACCCGCACCGACGAAACCACGCGTTGTCATTTCTGCACCAACGAGTGTCTGCGTACCTTCATCGATACGTTCACACAGGACGGACTGACGACGCGATACATTGCGGGATTCTCCTGTGAAAAGGGGATGGTCGAATCGAGATCGGACGTAATTCGCGTCCATCGCGAGAGGAAGCGCTTGATGGAAGCGCACCCCAATCTGGCCGATTATGCCGCCGAGGCCGCATTCCGCTCTGACTATGCGGCGGAGCCTCTGCCTGCGGCGGGCACACCGATTGAGGACCTAATTGTCCGGCGGAAGCTATTTGGCTATGGTGCGGTGACACGCCGCATCTCCCAAAGAGCCTTCTTGCGCAGCCCCGGCGAGGCCGTGGAGCGGCGTCGCAGCATAAGGATCGGCATCCCCCGCGCACTCGATGTCTACAGGCTCGCCCCCTTTCTGCGAACTTATCTCGAGGCTCTCGGCGTCGAGCCGGGAAATATCGTGTTCTCGGATGAAACCTCCGACGGGATGTGGGCGGAAGGTGGGCGCTACGGCGCCGTTGATCCGTGCTATCCGTCCAAAGTGGCGATCGCCCACCTCCATCACCTTCTCAATCACAAGCACAGCCGTAAGCGGCTCGATTATATCTGGTTCCCGGCCGTCAATAGCCTGCCTACGTTTGTCTCCCATACGATTGCGGCATCGAGCTGCCCTGTTGTCGCCGGCACACCGAAGATTGCCCAAGCAGCGCTTACCAAAGAAGCCGATTATTTTTCTGCCGCGGGCGTCGATTATGTTCCTGATGTGTTGGATTTCGAAATTCCACACCTGCTTCGCCGACAGCTCTTCAACGCCTGGCAATATCGGCTTGGCATCACGGAGCACGAAAGCGCATGGGCGAGCAGGGAGGGTTTCAAGGCACTGGCGGCCTTCGACACTGACTTGCAGCAACGAGGGCGTGCTATCCTGGATGCCGCCGAACGCGACGACGAGATTGTCGTGTTGGTTCTATCTCGTCCTTACCACGGCGACCCCGGCCTCAACCATGGCGTTCTCGATGAATTCCAGGCCTTGGGGTATCCAGTGATGGGTATTGCGGCCATCCCGAGGGATCCCGCCTATCTCGTCCGATTCTTCGCCTCTGATCTAGCCGACGGTCGTATCGCCGATATCTTCGACGTGCGTGACGTTTGGCCCGAGAATTATGCCGCCGCCAGCGTGCAAAAAGTCTGGGCGGCCAAGTTCGCGGCACGACACCCGAACATTGCAGTTCTCGATCTTTCGAGCTTCAAGTGCGGTAACGACGCCCCGACTTATGGTTTGATCGATCGTATCATCGCGGCCAGCCGCACGCCTTATCTCGCGCTCCACGACCTTGACGCTCACAAACCGGGCGGCTCGATCAAGATTCGGGTGAAAACCTACGCCTACACCCTTGCACTCTATAGGGAGCGGCTCAGTGTCAGACGGCGAAGCCCCTTCGCCGATGGTTCAGCGATGCGGACTGCATCGGGCATTTGACCAGAGGGACCCCTGGGCATGGAAAGCAAAGATCGCTACGCTGAGCTTTGGATGCCGCAAAGCAGTGTGCCACTGTCTTCTGACGACCCGCCCAACTCCTTTGCTCTTGACGAGCCCCTGCAGCAATGGCGCGATCAAGGTCTCGTCGCATCGTCGAGACGCCGCCGTCAGAATCCTACAATCCTTTTCGGCGGATTGAGTGCTTGTCACGACAAGCTGATCGCGGCCGGCATGGCCGGGCTCGGCTACTGTGCAGAAGCATTGCCATGTCCGGATCAGGAGGCGCTACAGTGCGGCAAGGAGTTCGGAAACCGCGGCCAGTGCAACCCCACGTATTTTACCGTCGGAAATCTTCTGCGCTACTTGATGCGCCTACGTAATCAAGAGGGGATGCGTGCTGAGGAGATTATCGACCGCTATCTGTTCGTCACGCTGAGTTCGTGCGGACCATGCCGCTTTGGCACTTACGCAACCGAGTATCGTAAGGCGCTTCGCGATGCCGGTTTCGAGGGATTTCAGGTCATTGGAATTAAACAAGAGGAAGGAACGGACCAACTGGGAAAGGAGGCGGTGGTCCGATTGGATGCTCAGTTTTATCTTACGGCGCTGAAGTGCGTGGTTGCCGGCGACGTGTTAAACGCCCTCGCCTATCGGATCCGGCCCTACGAGGTTGCGCCTGGCGCGACGGATGCTGCGGTGCTGCGTTCGACTGCCATTCTTCAACAGGCATTGGCCGATAGGCACAGTATTTTATTGGCGCTTCGCCGTTGCCGCCGCGAGTTTGCCGCGATCGAAATCGACCGCCTGACGCCAAAACCCAAAGTGGCGATTATCGGGGAATTTTGGGCGATGACCACTGAGGGACCTGGCAATTACCGGCTGCAGCGCTTTCTCGAAGCCGAGGGGGCGGAGGTGGAAGTAGAATCTCTCGCCAGTTGGATTCTTTATGACATCTGGTGTGTCGAATATGACACAAGGCAGCGAATGATGCTCTCCCGTCGTAACGATGAGCGCCACGGAACCGAGAGTGCGACGCCGCTGCGGACTTTGCTCTACTGCCGTTTGGGTAGGCAGCTCGTCATGTCTTTCTTCGCTCTGTTTGCGCGGGCGATCGGCCTTAAATCGCACCCCTTGCCGGATATGAATGAATTGGCGCGTCTCAGTAACGAGTATTACCCGAACGAGTTGCGCGGCGGCGAGGGGCATCTTGAGGTTGGGAAGGTCATCCTTGGTGCGCATGAGAGAACGGCTGATCTTCTGCTTAGCGTGAAGCCCTTCGGTTGCATGCCCTCTTCAGCGGTCTCCGACGGTATTCAGGCGCTAGTTACGGCGCGATTCCCGGAGGTCAACTTTCTGTCGGTCGAAACCACGGGCGACAGCGCAGCCAACGTCTATAGCCGGATTCAGATGGCGCTTTTCAAAGCGCGGGCCCGGGCGGAGATGACCTTCGCAACTGCCTTGGCGGAAACCGGGCTTACAAAGGTTCAGGCGATTGCATGCCTGGCTTCTCGACCGCGGCTTCGGCATGCGCTCTACGTCCCACCGAAACGAACCGCCGTGACCGCTGCAAATATCCTGCATGCGTTACGATGAAGCAAAGGCCGACGCGGAGACAACGCGACGCTGCACCTGGCTCCCTAAGCAGGACGCCCTTGACCACCCCACATATCATAGGAGTGGGCTCTGAAGTTGCGTGATCCAAAGGTATGGCATGTTACGACATTCTGGTGCGACTTCGATTTTGATCCAATTAAAGGTGTTGCGGGATCCGGCACGATCGGAGAGTCGGGGAAAGGGGGACCGGGCGCGAGTATATCATTTTATCAATCAATGGGTGGACGAGAGCACAGATTGCTCTGGCGGTAGAGGCGACCCTGGACAGTGGGCGGCGCTGGCGCAGCTGGTTAGCAGGAGACGGTGGGGAGGGGCCTCGGGCGGGCGAGCTATAAGGTCGAGACGCGGTTAAGAGCGAGGTGGAGGCAAGCGTGCGAGACTTATCGTTGACGGCTCCTGTGGCCTACCGGACGAACTGGAGAGTCCCCCGGCGGCAAGCTGTTGCCCGGCCCAGGCAATGAACCGAGCTATATGGCGACATGAGTAGACCTTCCGCTCAGGTTAATACTTCCATGGACGCATGGACCGAAGCCTTGATTTTCTTCTATGCACACGAATCAAGGTACGCCCTAACGGATTCGGGTTTTCTGAGCGGATGCGCTCGTTGGTGCCCTTCACAGAAAGTCACCCGCCCCGCGTCCGACGTCAAAAGTAAGGCGGCCCCCGAAGTAGAGGAACAGATACTTGTCAAGTATATAATTCCGCTAGTTTTCCATCCGGCTAGGAAAGCAAGGTATGTCAGGGCGCTGCAAACTCGGTTGATACAGATCAATGCGGCGAGAGACGCATCAGCGAATGTTGCCGCATGCCCATCCTGGGCGTTTCCTCCCTAGACTTGGGCTGCTCTCGCGAGACAGCGGCCCTCTTTTTTTTCTCCCAGGCGTTGATCCTCGGGTGAGGGTGTCGTGGGGGCTCACCCGAGCTCCGTCAGCCACCTTTCAACCGTAGGCTTGAACAGCTGCCTATCAGCCTTTTCCTGGAGGATTGCTTGATGGTCTGGGCCCAACAGTCTCGGTTCGCGCGAGGACGCGGACGGACGCGCGACGCCAAACTGCCTTGATGACTGACGGAGATGCTACGTGGCAGCTACTGAATTGCAGACACTTTCGAATCGAACTCGAAGCCGGTGATTATCACGGGAGACGCCTCCGAACTCGTTACAGAGATTCTGGCTCTCCGATGATCATAGATGATCTCCAAAAGTGGGATGGGGCTGACTGCTGAAATGTGTTGGTTATCTTCTACCAGCCCATTCCTAAAAGCTGCGCGATCCCTTTCGTGATTTCTGATTGCTCTTTTCGGAAGTCTGGGGGGGCCGAAAATTCAATCTTTTTGCATAGTTTGGCACCAAGTTTGTATCATTGGCCGTTGCGAATTGCACGTCAGGATCGTAATTTTGTACGCAAGGGATTGGTTACGCAGAGGAGCGGAAGGGGGGACTCAATGAGGCCTATGCGGCTGATGACGCTGAGCTGTCTCGCCCTTGGTCCTTTCTTGTTTGCTTCGGCTTTCACAGCCGTAAAGGCTCTGGCGCAGGGTAGCCCCGAAAGCGCGCCCCAGGCTTCCGGCCCCGCCCAAAGGACGGGGTCGGCCTTCAGGACGCCAATATCGCCGCTTCCCCGTCCGGTTCCGACGCCGCTCGCGCCGCCGCCCACCGAACCCCCGGTCGTTGCCACCAACGCGGCGCCCGCGATTACCCCCGGCAAGGTATTTCCGGCAGAAACCACGGAAAAGGGGCTCCCTTGGGGCTCATTCCTACTGAACGCTTCGCTCGAAACGGCGGAACTCTACGACGACAATATCTACGCGACGCCGACCGATCGCGTCGGCGATTATATCACCTTGATCTCGCCCTCGGTCAGTCTCACTTCGAACTGGGCGCAAAATTTCCTCCAGTTCGACGCTGGCGCCGATCTTGCGCGCTACCGCAGCCACGCTCATGAGAATTTCAGCGACTTTCATTTCGGCGGCCGCGGCCGATACGACATCTCGAATGACTTTAACATCTTCGGCGGTGGCTCCTTCGCACGGGAACACGAAAGCCGCGAATCGCCGGACAATGAAAACGGTATATACCCTACTATCTATAACAATGCGCAAAGCTACCTTGGCATTTCGAAGAGCATCGGAAAATTAGCGATGCGCTTTGGCGGGACCTTTCAGCGTCTCGACTATTACAACGTGGAGAGCACGACCAGCATCATCGATAATCACGATCGCGATCGGAACATTTACGACGTCGGTGTCCGCGTCGGCTATGAAGTCCTGCCGCAATATCAGCTGTTCGCCCAGGCCACCCAGGATTGGCGGCGCTATGACTTGTCCCTAGACAATAATGGGTTCGACCACAACTCGACTGGGCAAAGCGCCGACATAGGAATCAACCGGAGCGGAGCCGGCGCTCTGACTGGTGAGGTCGACTTCGGCTTTCTCCATCGCGACTATGTCGACCCCCGATTCGGTTCGCTCACAGCTCCGGATTTCGGTGGAGATTTCCGCCTTCAGCTTACGCCGTCGACGCGGGTTTCCGGCTACGCCAACCGCTCGGTTCAGGAAACCATCGTCTACGGTGCTGCAGGATACCTTGAAACAGTCGGCGGGCTCACTATCCGTCAGACACTCCGCCGCGACCTGACGGCCAACGTCTCCGGATCTTACGCCATTCAGGAATTCCACGGCATCGATCGAACAGACGACGTGACGGTTCTCGGGGCAGGACTGAAGTATTTCATATTGCCGCAGGTTTATGTCGGTGCGGATTACCAATTCCAGCGCCGTTCATCAAACGAGGCTCTGGCGAACTTCGATGACAATCTCTTCTTCGTTCGATTGGGCGCTCAACTAGCCCGTGGCTATGGCGAAAAGACGCCGATCACTGTTGAGGACCAGGGGTTCTACGGTGGCATTCAGGCCGGTGGCGACGAGCTCGATACCCGCCTTGAAGGACCGCGCGGCTCGAATGGCACCCTTGACGCCGGTTTTGCAGGCTTCGGCTTCGCGGGCGGTGCCTTCGCCGGCTACGCCGTTGACGTGGACCATTGGTATCTCGGTCTCGAGTTAGAAGGGGATAAGGACTCCGTCACATGGCACCATGTCAACGCGCCGGCAGGCCGCGTCTTTTCTCCCCGAGAGACCAACAGCCTCGGGGCCGCAACGCGTATCGGCTACATTCTCGATCAGGGCTCTCTAATCTACGGCCGCGTGGGTGTGGCGCGCACGACCTTCGATACGAATTATGAGACCGCGAGCGGAAGGGTCTTTTACCAAAGCAATCCTGAGCTCGGCCTTCGCTTGGGCGGCGGAATTGAGACGCCGATTACGAATCGCATCTTTCTTCGTCTCGATTATACGCACACCGACTATTCGAGCTACGACGTGACGGTGCCGAGCGGGACGGATAGTTTTTCCAATACTGATAATCTCGTGCGGGTGGGACTAATCTATCGCTTCTACAATCAGGCGATAGGAGACCAGAACAAGACCACCGCGGTTCCCGCCAGTATCTATGATGGATTCTATGGCGGGCTCCAGGCGGGTTACGGTACCCAAGTCGCTCAGGACGCCGGCCCGCGTGAAATAACGAAGATCGTGACCGCCACGCGTGGGAGCGATGGGCCTGCCGGCGGCGTTTTCGGTGGCTATGGTCATACCTGGAACCGTTTGTATTTCGGTCTCGAACTTGATGCTGACGCGAGCGGCGAAGGATTCAACAAACAACGGGAGGGCAGCGGAATGAGTTCCGCGGTCGAGACCGATGCCACGCTCGGCGCGAGCGTCCGGCTTGGCTATGTGCTCGATCCCGGCGCGATGGTCTATGGCACCATCGGACCGGCCGCCGCGAATTTTAACAGCCAGTTCGAGCCTGGAACCAACGCGGTAAGCCAAAATAATACGAAAATTGGGTGGCGGTTCGGAGGCGGTATCGAGGTGCCGGCCGGGCACGACGTCTTTCTTCGCCTCGGCTATAGCTATGCCGCCTATGGCAGCTACAACGTAAATTACGGCTCCGGCATTGACAGCATTGCCATAACGGAAAGTCTCCTCCAGGCGGGCGCGCTCTACCGATTCTGAGCTTTGCTAAGGACGCAGCTCAGCATTGCGAAGTGAAATGCCGTTCGCGTCGATTCCAGGTGAGGAATCGAAGACATCAAAAGCCGCACGGCCGCGTTTGGTGCCAACGGCCGCCCCATGGGTCCGCCACGGCGGTCGAAGTACTGTATTTCTCGGGATGCATCTGGCTCCGAAGAGCAGAGCGAAATCAGATAGGTAGAAACCCTGACCTTTGACCTAGATCATTGGGTCACGTTCAACCCCTCGTAATTTTCACAGCAAATGACTTGGCGCAACTCGAGCCCGTGATTGCAGAGCGAGTTCACGGCTTCGGTGAGCGCACGACATCCTTGAGGAGTACGACTGATGACAGAGAGACGCATTGGCTTCGGTTGGTATTTCGGGGCTGCGGCGCTTGTGGTCGTGGCGAGCGCCCTGGCGCAGAATGCCACCTTGGGCAACGGAAATTATTCGATGATTTCGGCTGCGTATGCGCAGCAAGGTCAAGGCCGGGGGAGCCAAGGCGGCGGAGGCTCCGGGATCGGCGGCGGCGGCGCGGGTTCCCAGCAGGGTATCGGCGGCCAGCGCGGTGGGAGCGGCGGCTCGGGTGTGCGCGGTAACGTGCTCCACGGGAATGGTGGCGGCATCTCACCCAATGCGGATGAGGAGTCCGATCGGCCGGCATGGGCCGGCACAAAGGGCGGAAAATCGGGCGGTGGTACCAAGCCGGGTACGGCCGGAACTAAGAAGGGCGATACCTACGGCGACATGTATGTGATCCTGCGTGACGCCAATGGTGTGCCGATCCTTGATCAGTATGGGCACGTTCAATACCTGGATGCGCAAGGGAACCTCATTGCGCTCGATGCCGAAGGCACGCCTCTCGATGCGAGCCTTTTAGTTTCGGTCGAACTCAGTCGACTGAGTTCCGGTCGGTCACCCACGAAGGTACTCGACCGGCAATACACGGAGGCAATCGACACGCTCAACAACGCGTCAAGTATTACCTTGGACAGCGCGGGACGTCTGGTCGTTACGAACGCAGACGGGACGACAACGTCGATCGATTCCCCGCTGGCGAACTTGGCTCTTTACAAACAGCTGTTGTCTACCGGATACCTACCGGGCCTTGACGCAAGCAAGCTACCAAGCAACCTCGCTTTTCTGGCAAACCCTTCGTTGACTTCTGCGGATTTCCAACAGGCCGCAGACTTCCTTGGGGCTGCGTCAGATAAGACAGGCAAGGTTTCCATCGACACGGTTGCCTATCTCAATTCCATCTTGGGTGTCGCGGGTACGATCACCACATCTGATGGAAAGCTCTATGTTAACTACTCAAGTTACACGTACGACCGCGCGTCTGTGTACGGTGACGCAACCGCAACCGTGCTCGTCAAGCAGGCAGATGGCACCTATGTGTCAAAGACGGTGAACCTTTACGAAGCGGTGTTCAATAATACCAATGAAGTCGCTACCAATATCGATGGATTCAGCCAAGCCTCAGACGACGCTCGTGCGGTGATCCTCTACCTACATGACAATGGCGTCCCGACATCCGGGTGACGAGTCTGAATCGCGTGAGGTCAAGCTGTTATGCGGCCAAGATTGGAAACATTGTCAGAAAGGAGGAGGGGGCCGATGCTCCCTCCTCCATCTGGATGCGCAACAGTTCACGGCGCTTGTTCCCACAAACAGGGGATAGGAGCGATCCAGCGCGAGATTTTCATGGGAACACTGTTTCGCGATTCGCGTATGTCACATGAGAAATAAGAGATGCAGGATGCAAAATAGTCCTCAGTTCATGCCGACAACGACGCGCCGCGACGCTTTGGTCCTGGGCTTTTCGGCTGTGGCGGCGATTGGCGTAGCGTTAACTTTGTTACCGCCATCACTTGCTCGCGCTTCTGAAGGAAAAGGCAAAGCTGGCGGAGGATGTGGGGATTGCTCGGGTGAAACGGAGTCTGGGCATGAGTCCGGCGGGATCGGCCGAAGCGGCGCAATGGGCAAAAGAGGGGGGCGGACAGGCGTTCAACATGAGATTTTACGTCCGTCGAGCCACGGCGGTTGGTCCTCAGGAGTCAAAGGCAAGGTTCTCAGCGGGCACGGCAAGGACGAAGAAGGCGGCCACGCGGAGGAAGGACGATAGCAGGAGCTATCGTACAAAGCGGAAGGGAGTTCCCGATGAACGTGAAATATTTTGGGCAGATTTCTCATGCTGTTCTGGCGTTGTCACTCGGGATAACGCTCTCCCTTTTGCCAAGGGACGCGGTGGCGCAAATCCGTACGCAGACAGAAAGCCAGAGCCAGACCCAAATTCGATCACAGACCGGCGAGCGCGTTTATGGAAGTCAGCTCATGACACCTCAAGAACGCCTTCGATATCGCGATCGCTTGCGAGATGCAAAGACCCAGGAAGAACGGAACCGCATTCGGGCGCAGCATCATGAGCAGATGCAGGAGCGTGCTCGCGAGCAAGGAGTAAGGCTTCCCGACATGCCGCCGGGTGCAGGGCTTGGTGGTGGGCTGGGTAGGGGTGGTGGCATAGGGGGCGCTATGGGAGGCGGCCGCCGCTAATGTGGTCACACTAGGGTGCCGCGTTCGTCATTTCGTTCTGTCCCACACGGAGTCGGATCAATAGGTTAGCGGCACGAGACGGGAACTAAATGTCAGAGTCATAACACTAGCGCTTCTTCTTCTCTTCCGGTTTGTTCGAGGATTTGGCCGGTCGATACGGTCCAGATGAGGCGTTTGGGATCGGCATTATGGTCTTCCAGGCATCCATGCTAGCGCCCATGAGTTCGGAAACGGTTGTCTAGGCACCGCTGGGAATGCCGATTTCAGTGGTCTCGGCGCAGAACTGCTCGATCGTCTTGGGTCAGGAAGCGGATATAGGGGTGAGGTGCAGCTGGGAAAGAGCAGGGGCGTCGAACCGTGGGTTCATGGCGGGGATCTTGAGGGTAGAATATTTAATCTGTGATCAGATGTAGCTCCAGATCGGCAGGAGTCTTCTAATCAATCCGCCAGGCTCTATCTCGATCGGCCTCAGGTGCGGGACGTGAACAGTGCGTTACGGCCGCGCGAATGAGACGCTTCAATGTGTACTCGTCGATCTTCCCTCCCTAGAGCAGATCAATGGCGCATATGGTGTTGCAATCGACGCTTGAGCTGAGACCGTACTCCACACATTAGTGAGGAAAGGTCGCCCTCTAAATAACCAGGGCCGTCCCATCCGTCTATTTACCGTGGACGGAAATGCCGCCAGCTCGGATTATTTCGGTAGTAACCGCGCGCGCGGGTCTGGTAAGTGGGCCAATAATTCGGCTGAAATCTGTGTAGAGGCAGCGGTGGCGCCGGACGCCACTGCCATGGCCCGCGATAACTCGACCCGGAATACCAGCGGCCAGAGTAAAAATAATAGTAAACCCCGCTATAGAAGAATAGCGGATAGGTGTAATCCAAGGCGACGTAAACGCCCGGCGACGGCAGCCACACCATCTCCGGAATCCAGCCGGCGGGCGCTGGTGGTGGAGCATTGTACGCTGGGGAGGTCGGCGTTGTGGCGGCACCGGCGACGGCACCAACGGCACCACCGATCAGTGCTCCGGCTGCCGCGCCGCGCCCACCGCCAGTCAACCCACCTATCACTGCTCCACTCCCCGCCCCGATCGCCGCTCCCCCAAGCGCACGCTGTCCGGGATTGTAGGGATTAGTGCAGCCACAGACAGCCAAGAAGAGACCGAGACCAACCGCAGTGGGTTTGATGAAGTCGATAGGTCGCACGATTGCCTCCGCGCCACGTGTTATGTCTGAGTGAATCTCTCTCTCAGAAAGCTTATGCCAATCGCCATGGGTATTGGTGCGTATTTTCGGAACGGTGCATTGATCTTTCTCAATCAATGCCCCTACCCGTAAGGGGCTTCGTGGTGCGGGCCTCCTAGTACGAGTCTCAATAGGCAATATCAAATTGAACCGCACCAGAGGATTGGAAGGTACAAAAATGGGGGTGAAGATCCAAGACGACTTTGTCGCCAAGCGGCGAGGCACGGAAACTCGCTGCGAAATTGGCGAGGTTGACCGCGATCAGTGGACAGAAATCGGTGCAATAGGGATCGACGAATGTGACGACCTGGACCTTACCCAGGAAGGTCTTCGAGCTCACTTTTTGGCCGAGCTGGTTAATGAGTTCGTAGCTTGGCGCGGTGCCGAGAATTGGCAGATGGGCGTCCGCGCACTCCGAGCCGGCACGCCCGAAGAAGAAGTCGCCCGCCCCAGAAATCTCAGAACACGATGGTGGATCTTAAGCCCATGACGAGGGCGTTGGGAATGGCGTGAGTAGACGAACTGCTCAGGGGGAGGGAGATGTTGCCGCCGGGTTGGCGAATGAACTGCAGGTCGGGCTGCAGCGACCACCATGGCGTCACCGGGCATTGATAGGTAAGCTCGATCACCGCCTCGGCATCGCGGATCGGTGTGTCTAGCCCGGTGAAGCGACGAGTATCCTCATCGAGCGCTTCCGCCCTCGAAGAAATCTTTGCCGTCGCCGCGGCAAGGCCGATCACGTCGTCGGGCCGGCCGGGGATGAAACCCGTCAAGGTGAGCCCCGCATCGGCGTAAAGCGAGACCTCGTTCCGATCGGCCGGGGTCCCGGCCAAGCGGAGAAACACTGAAACGCTTCGGTTGACGGGCTTGATTTGACGGAACACCTGCTGATCCAGGACGAAATAGGCACCTGCGTCGTCCTGGTGCAATGCTGGCGCCGCTGAGCTTGCCGGCGAAGCCAGCGACACGCCGTTGGTGGCGAAACGCTGGTCGGCGAAGGCTCCAGAATGGAACCAGGCCCCGATCTTGTAGGTCCTCGCCAGCCCTTTCGCGTTGGAATCCTGGTTGGCGACGTAGTCGCCCTCGAGGACGAGAAAAAACGAGCCGCCAATCCGGAACATGGTGCCGCTTGCATCGCGGGCTTGCGCATCGCCCGGACCGGCCCCGGCGGGATCGCCGTTGAAGACGCCGAGGAGAGCCGACAGCGATTCGGTCGCCGCATACTTGATCCTCACTCCCGGCGTCGCGAGCGGCAGGGCGGGGCCGCCGTTCGGCAAGTCCGTCGCAAGAATCGCGGGCCAGCCGAAGGTGGAGTTGATGAAAGTCGAAGCCGTCTCACTGGTAAGGAACTCGTCGTCGGCCGCAATCTGGCCGATGCGGATCGAGAGCGATGAATGGAGGAGGCTTTGCTCGACCCATAGATCACCGAGCCTGAGCGCCCGGTCGCCCTCGATGCTACTGACAGTGGCAAGATTATCGCCAAGATCATTTTCTGAAAGCCCGCTGCCACGGATCTGAAACGCCTGGGCGTGCAATGTTGCCCCCGCCCATCCGAGGGTCTTTCCGAGATCGACCGTCGCGAGGAGCTCGAGCTGCCCTTCGTAGATCGCGCCCTGGCGCGTGCCACCCACCGGGTTGCCCAGAGCCTCGTCGATCGAATCAGCCCCGAAGACGATGCCGTGATCCTCGAGCCACGAGCGCCAGCCGTCCCAATTCCCGGTTAGTGCGTCTCGCGTCCAAAAGTCGCCCTCGTGCGGCGAGACACCCAGCGCTGTCTCCGATGCCGGCTGCTCCTGTGGCGACGCGTTCCCTTCGGCCCAGGCAGGTTGAAAACTGATCAGCACCACCGCCAAGAAGCCCACGGCAAAGCGCAAAAAGAACGCGCTTTCACCTTTATAGATTTTTTTCGCTGAGGTTCTGCGGACCGCAGACATAAGCGAAGCTCCTCGCATGGCGCCCGCAACGGGTCAGCCGATCCAGGCTGTCTGAAGCAGCCGTGTCCCGTCGCGGTATGCGTGCAGCGGATAATGAGATGACCGACCGCTTTTCATTTTGTGTCCGGATTTCGGTCTTGGATTGACGAGGACCGTTTGGGGGTCAGCCAAGGAGATGGCTGCAGGGCGTTGCGGAAGGGAGGTCGATCCGAGATGCGACGTGGGTTGCAGTCCCAGCCGGCGCGCGAGACATCACCGCGTCGGTTAGCTTCACGATTTCTGCGGCGAGGCTGGCGTCGTGCTCTCCTGCCACGACCGTCGTTGCGCCGGCCGCCGAAGCCGGGTCGCCGCTCGGCAGCAAAAGCCTGACGTTCATCGTCACGTATTGGCGACTTTCAACCAGCCGTTGCATCATGGCGTGCGAAAAGCCGTAGTTCCGAATCGTTCCCGTGGCCGAAGGATGGGTCGTGAACGTCCACACGACACGCTCTGTGGCACTGCACGTCTTGCCTGTTGCCGCGAGAAACCGCCACGCGCCAGGGTGAGCCGCATTCATGCGCTGCGCCACGTAGCGTCTAAGCTCTGCCTGGGTAAGGCCAGGCACACTCCCCCGCACTTCAACCGTAATCATCGTCGGTCGCGAGGCACCCTCGCTTCGCGCGCCGGCCCCCGGGGTAGCCCATGCTGACGAGGGTGAAAAAGCGCCAAACGCGAGCGTAGCGACAATGCCTATCGCCCACGATGGCGTCCTGACACGGTGTGTCATGGCTTGGAGCATAGGTAAAATATAGTTCTCCGAAGTGTCGGCTACAATGCCTTCGCCAAGCGCTTCGCCGCGAGCCGGCGAATTGACGGGCAGAGCCGAGATAAGGATGCAGGCGGAGTTCCCTGGTGTCGGCCCTGGTGACCTCCGCCGAGTGTCCCTGCACGACAAAAGCTGCACCAAGATTGTGTTTAGCGCCTCGAAGAAGTTGGGGGGAGGCGAAGAGCGGCTTGCGGTTTCTCACGCGCCTCCGCGTGTTGGTCGGTCAAGGCCATGGAATTGGCAAAGCTGTTGCGGCATCCAGAGTTATCCCATTGATCTTCAACGGTATGCCGGAGCGGTGCAAGCGCTTCGGCACCATACCTTCAACCCTCGAAATGGTGCTCAAAATGGTAAGCTGTTTGTTCGGCTTCTAAAGTTGACTCTTTGAGGACAAGTCTCTCTTGATGACGGTGGGCGGAGGGGACGGAACATAGTAGACATCGCGTTCGGCGAGATCGGCGAAAATCTTTTCAAATAATGGCTGGCGAGGGCGCGGCGGTTTGTGGCTCGGCGGGGCCACGCGGCGCCGATCGTGACATGACCTGGGCGAATGGAATAATGGCGGTAGAGGCGAAAGGCGCCTCGAGAGCCTGCCCAATCTGATCGAAGAGGTGACCGGCCTCGCCCTCGTCGGCACCAAGGAACTTGGCCTCACGCTCGCATTCGACCTCGATCCACGCGCCGCCTTCGCCCTCGTCGCCAAGGTTCAGATTCAACAGGTTTTGCTTAATCTCCTGCGCAATGCCATCGAAGCCATGCAGGAAACCGTCCGCCGCGATTTGACGATCGTGACCCGTCAAGTGGACGATGAGACGGTGCGAATCGAAGTGGCGGATACCGGACCCGGCATTGCGGCGGAAATCGCGGCGCAGCTTTTTCAGCCCTTTGTCACCTCGAAACGGAATGGCATGGGCGTCGGGCTGTCGATCTCGCGCACCATCG
>JBJKQL010000062.1:0-91437 GCA_046705265.1 Ferrovibrionaceae bacterium | reverse complement strand
CCTGCGACGCCAGCTTCAAGGAAATACTCCTGCCACCGCCAAACCGTCGTCTTCGTCACCCCGACCTCACGCATGATCGCCGCGATCCTATGACCCTCCGCGCTCATGAGGACGATCTTGGCGCGCTTGGAGATCTTCTGAGGCGTGTTCCCATCCGCAAGCAGCCGGTTCACTTCGCTGCGATCTTTTCGATCAAGGACAATGCGAGTTTGTTTGCGTGTCATCATCCCGGCAGTGAATCAGACCTCACCCTAGGATGCAAATGTTAGTTACAGAACACTAGAGATATGAATTGTCATTTGTCGAGCCCCACACCAACGTGATAGCGTAGTCGCCGTTGCTGCAGGTGACCGTGATTGGAAAGGGCCTTTCCCGCGCCACTGTAGCGATCTCAGAGGCTCAATGATGAAACCAACGAGGACGCTCCACGACCTCGGCCAGAGCCTGTGGCTCGACAATATCACTCGCGAGTTGCTGAACGGCGGAACCCTGAAACGGTACGTCGACGAATTTTCAGTCACGGGCCTTACGTCGAATCCAACGATTTTTGATCATGCGATCAAAAACAGCCCGCTCTATGAGGACGATATTCGCCGCAATGCTCGTTCGGCGAAATCGGCAGAGGAGGTATTCTTTGAGTTAGCGCTTGCCGACCTTGCGTGCGCGGCCGATCTGTTCCAGCCGATCTTCGCGCGGACCGACGGGGTCGATGGCTGGGTATCGCTGGAGGTTTCGCCCCTTTTGGCCCATGACACCAAAAGCACCCTGGCGGCTGCGCGCAACCTCCACCAACGGGGTGCCAAGCCTAATCTCTTCATCAAAATTCCAGGCACGCCCGAAGGACTACCGGCGATCGAGGAAGCGATTTTCGCTGGCGTTCCAGTCAATGTCACGTTGCTCTTTTCTCGTGAGCAATACCTTGCGGCGGCCGACGCGTATCTGCGCGGCGTCGAGCGGCGCATCGAGGCAGGACTGAATCCGGCAGTGGCGTCCGTGGCCTCGCTTTTTGTCAGCCGCTGGGACGTCGCGGTCAGCGGCAAGATCTCTCATGAGCTCGTTAACCGGCTTGGCATCGCCGTCGCTCAGCGTGCCTATGCGGCATACCGAACATTGCTTGCATCAGCGCGCTTTCAGCGCGCCGCTAATGCTGGCGCGCGGGCTCAGCGTCTCCTCTGGGCGAGCACGGGCACCAAGGACCCGCAAGCGTCGGACATTCTTTATGTCAAGGCTCTCGCCGCTCCCTTTACGGTCAACACCATGCCGGAGGGCACTCTCAAGGGCTTCGGCGACCATGGCGAGGTTGGAGATGTCCTCGCTCCAGAGGGAGGGGACTGCGAGAAGATTCTCGCCAGCTTCGCAAAGGCGGGCATCGACGTAGACGCGATGGCAACCCGGCTCCAGGAGGACGGTGCCGCGGCTTTCGTGAAGTCCTGGAACGATCTCATGGCTTGCATCGAGTCGAAGACCGCCGCGATTCTCAAGGCCGGATAATGCAGAGAACGGCGGTACCATCGGGCGGCGCGAAGTCGGGGAGCTATCGATGAAGGTCCAAGCTTTGCGGTTGCGTCCCGCCTGGCTCGCGCTAGAGCATCATTCCCGAGAGATCAAGGGCCTCCATCTCCGCCAGCTGTTCGACGAGAATCCCAAACGAGGCGAAGCGTTGGCGGTCGAGGGTGGGGGGATCTATCTCGATTATTCCAAGAATCGGGTTACCGCTGAAACCCTGAGGCTGCTGCTTCAGTTAGCCGAGGAATCCCTGTTGCGGGAGCGCATCGATGCCATGTTTCGAGGCGAGGCGATCAATGTCTCGGAGAACCGCGCCGTGCTTCACGTCGCCTTGCGTGCCCCCGCAAGCGCATCCATCCTGTACGATGGCCGCGATGTGGTGCCCGACGTTCACGCCGTCCTGGACAAGATGGCCGACTTCAGCCGTCGGCTGCGCGAGGGAGTCTGGAAGGGCCATACCGGAAAACCTATTCGTAACGTAATCAACATTGGGATTGGCGGCTCCGACCTCGGGCCGGTCATGGCTTACGAGGCGCTGAAGCATTACAGCGAGCGGCGTATGACGTTCCGCTTCGTCTCGAACATCGACGGCACGGACTTCGCCGAGGCGGTGCGCGATCTCGATCCGGTCGAGACGCTCTTTGTCGTGTCGTCCAAGACCTTCACGACACTCGAGACAATGACCAACGCGCAGACCGCCCGCGCGTGGCTTCTGGCTGGCTTGAACGGAGAGGAGGCCGCCACCGCCAAGCACTTCGTGGCCGTATCCACCAACGCTGAAGAGGTGGCGAAATTCGGCGTCGATCTCGCCAATATGTTTGGTTTCTGGGACTGGGTGGGCGGGCGTTATTCCATGGATTCCGCGATTGGGCTTTCCACCATGATCGCCATAGGTCCAGACAATTTTCGCGCGATGCTCGATGGTTTCCATGAAATGGACGAGCATTTCCGGGCTGCGCCGTTCGAGCGAAACCTCCCGGTACTGATGGGACTGCTCGCGCTTTGGTACAACAATTTCTTTGGTGCCCAGACCATCGCCGTCCTGCCCTATGAACAATATCTGAAGCGCTTCCCCGCCTATCTCCAGCAGCTGACGATGGAGAGCAACGGCAAGCACGTGACGCTTGACGGCCGTCCCGTTGATTGCGACACCGGACCGATCTACTGGGGTGAGCCGGGAACGAACGGCCAACACTCTTTCTATCAGTTGATTCACCAGGGAACCCGGATCATTCCGTGCGATTTCATCGCCTTCACCGAGAGCCTCAACCCGCTGGGGCGGCATCACGACATGCTGCTCGCCAATGTCTTCGCCCAAGCGGAGGCGCTCGCCTTTGGCAAGACCGCAGAGCAGGTAAAGGCTGAAGGTACACCGGATTGGCTCGTCCCGCACCGGCTCTTCGAAGGCAATCGTCCCTCAAACACCCTTCTCCTGGACCGATTGACACCGAAAGCGCTGGGTAAGCTGGTTGCCCTCTATGAGCACAACGTCTTCACTCAGGGGGCGATCTGGCAAATCGATTCCTTTGACCAATGGGGAGTGGAATTGGGGAAAGCGCTTGCCCAGCGCATCATTCCGCAGCTCGAAAGCGTGAAGGAACCTGAACTTGATCACGACAGTTCGACCAACGCGCTTATCCGACGCTATCGCAGGCGCGAGAGAGCTTCATGATGCTGCGATGATAGGGGTGCTCCCCAGTTTCGTGTCTTTCGATCACAACGGCTTGGGTGAAGCCAAGATGTTCAGGCGTGCCCCCATTGAGTGGCGTGATGGTGGCGGGGTGATGGGCGGCAGGTCATAATGTTTACGGGCATGCTCGCGCCAATGGACGCGGGCGGGGAAAAGCCGTGGCACCTCTCTGCCGAAGTGGCGCGGCAGTGCCGCTAATACGGCCACATCTTCGAGACCGCCAGACACTTGGTTGCTACCCGTATAGCAACATCAGCACCGCGATTGGGTGCGTTAGTCTAGGATGGAGGATTTGCGTATGCAATTAGGAATGATCGGCCTTGGGCGTATGGGGGCGAATATGGTGCGCCGGCTGTTGAAGGGAGGCCATCAATGCGTGGTATTCGATATGTCTTCAAAGGCGGTGGCGGAACTGACCAAAGAGGGTGCCGTTGGCACTGCTTCGCTGGCGGCGTTTGCCAGTCGCCTGACGAAGCCGCGCATCGTCTGGCTGATGGTGCCGGCGGGCGTCGTGGACAAGACGATCGCCGATCTCCTACCGCACCTCGATCGTGGCGACATCCTGATTGACGGCGGAAATTCGTATTATGTCGACGACATCCGCCGGGCCAAGGAACTTGATCCCAAGGGCATATCCTACATTGATGTCGGTACCAGCGGCGGCATCTGGGGGTTGGAGCGTGGTTATTGTATGATGATCGGCGGCGAGACGCATGCTGTGCGTCATCTCGATCCCATTTTCGCCACGCTTGCGCCAGGCCACGGCGATATCGCGCGCACGCCCGGGCGCAAGAAGGCAGATAGTACAGCCGAGCGCGGCTATCTTCATTGCGGCTCGAATGGCGCCGGCCATTTCGTTAAGATGGTGCATAACGGTATCGAATACGGCGTGATGGCCGCCTATGCGGAGGGGTTGGCGATTCTCAAGGCGGCCAATATCGGCGAGAAGTCCTCCGCGTTTGACGCGGAAACCACGCCGTTGCGCGATCCAGAGCACTATCGATACGATCTCGACCTTGCGGATATAGCAGAAGTCTGGCGCCACGGCAGTGTCATCACTTCCTGGCTTCTGGATCTGTCGGCGACGGCCTTGGCGCGCGACGCAGCGCTTTCTGGCTTCGCGGGTCGCGTGTCGGATTCCGGCGAAGGGCGTTGGACGATCAAGGCGGCTATTGACGAAGGGGTACCGGCCCTTGTTCTGTCCGCGGCCCTGTATGAACGTTTCAGCTCGCGCGGCGAGGCGGATTTTGCGGATAAGTTGCTCTCTGCGATGCGCTACGAGTTCGGCGGCCATATAGAGAAGTCGTCCGCATGACCGCGCAACAACTCGATGAACTCGCGATCAACACGATCCGCACGCTTTCTATCGATGCGGTCCAGAAGGCAAAATCCGGTCATCCCGGGACCCCCATGGCGCTGGCGCCATTGGTCTATACGCTCTGGAACCGGATCATGCGCTTTGATCCAAAGGACCCAATCTGGCCCAACCGAGACCGCTTCGTGCTCTCCAACGGTCATGCCTCGATGCTGCTATGGTCGATATTGCACTTGACGGGGACTGAGGCGGTGAATGCCGAATATGAACACCTCGGCAAGCCTTCCGTCACACTGGACGACATCCGTCGCTTCCGCCAGCTCGGTAGCAAGGCCCCAGGCCATCCGGAATATCATTGGGTCTCCGGGGTCGAGACCACCACCGGGCCTCTCGGCCAAGGGATCGCCACCAGCGTGGGCATGGCGATTGCCCGAAAGTGGCTTGCTAGCCGTTATAATCGGCCTGGGTTTACGATCTTCGACTATGACATCTATGCCGTTTGCGGCGATGGCTGTCTGATGGAGGGTGTCGGCTCCGAGGCCGCTTCGCTCGCCGGCCACCTCGGCCTCGACGACCTTTGTTGGATCTACGATAACAATCACATTACCATCGAAGGCGATACGCGGATCGCCTTCACCGAGGACGTCGCCGCCCGTTTCCTCGGCTATCGCTGGAACGTGCTGCGGGTCGGCGACGCCAACGACCGCGAGCGTATCGAGGATGCGCTTGCGGTGTTCCGGAGGACTCAAGGCCGGCCGACGCTGATCATCCTGGACAGTCATATCGGCTACGGTTCGCCGCACAAGGTTGACACGGCGGCGGCCCACGGCGAGCCGTTGGGCGAGGAGGAGGTCCGGCTCGCCAAGCGCGCGTATGGTTGGCCGGAGGATGCCAAGTTCCTCGTCCCCGATGGCGTCCGCGAGCACTTCGCTGCCGGAATCGGCCGACGCGGCGCTGAAGCGCGCAGCCGATGGGAGAATCTGTTCGATTCGTATCGTGCGCAATTTTCCGATCTTGCTGCCGAGATCGATCAAATGCAGCGTCGTGATCTCCCGGAGGGTTGGGATTGCAACTTGCCGAGCTTTCCTGCTGATCGCAAAGGCATCGCCGGTCGCGAAGTCTCGGGAGAGGTGTTGAACGTCCTTGCTCAAAACATCCCATGGCTTTTGGGTGGATCGGCGGATCTGGGTCCGTCGAACAAGACGGCGCTGAAATTCCTCGGCGCCGGGGATTTTGAAGCGGCGACGCCGTCGGGCCGGAATCTGCATTTCGGCGTTCGTGAGCATGCGATGGCGGCGATCGTCAATGGACTCGCACTCTCCAAAGTGCGAGCCTTCGGCGCGACGTTCTTCATCTTCAGCGACTACGCGCGGCCAGCGATCCGCCTCTCGGCGCTGATGGAGCTTCCAGCGATCTGGATTTTCACTCATGACGCGATGGGCGATGGTGAAGATGGGCCAACACATCAGCCGGTCGAGCAGCTCATCTCGCTGCGCGCGATTCCCGGTCTGGTCGTGCTCAGGCCAGGCGATGCCAACGAGGTCGTCGAGGCCTATCGCCATGTCCTTCAGCTGCGCCATCAGCCGGCGGTGATCGCGCTTTCACG
Source organism: Ferrovibrionaceae bacterium (assembly GCA_046705265.1). Classification (GTDB taxonomy): domain Bacteria; phylum Pseudomonadota; class Alphaproteobacteria; order Ferrovibrionales; family Ferrovibrionaceae; genus JAJYTL01. The sequence continues at coordinate 85,320 of JBJKQL010000062.1, read as the reverse complement.
CCAACCCTTGCCGACCCTCGATCGCAGCAAATATGCCTCGGCAGCAGGTCTTGCGCGAGGCGCCTATGTTATGGCGGATGCTTCGTCCGGGCTGCCCGAGATAATCTTGATTGCGTCCGGCAGCGAGGTCTGCTTGGCGATCGAAGCCCACGAGGCGCTGATCTCCGAGGGCATCCGTTCCCGCGTGGTCTCGATGCCTTCCTGGGACATTTTCGAGCATCAGACCCAGTCTTATCGGAAGAGCGTTTTGCCTCCCGAGGTGACTGCGCGCATCGCCATCGAGCAAGGGGCGGTGCTCGGATGGGATCGTTATGTCGGATCTGCCGGCCAAGTCATCGGCATGAAAACATTCGGGGCCTCGGCGCCATTGAAGGAACTGCAACGCAAATTTGGCTTTGAACCGGAACGTATCGTGGCGCTCGCAAAGGAGCTACTTGGACGCCACTGAGGGGGAGTACTGGAGCAATGGTTTGTGTCTCGAGCGAGACTCGGCACATTGGAAGGAGCAGGTAAGTGGTGGCAAGCAACCAGAACCACCAGAGCCAGGGCGAAAATCTCACGCAGGCCGACACCGACGAAGTGGCACCACCCTGTGCCATGGCAATCTTCGGCGCCGCCGGCGATTTGACCAAGCGGCTCGTCGTGCCGGCCCTTTACAATCTGGCCAACGAGCGGCGCCTGCCGAAGGAATTTCACCTGGTCGGGGTCGATTTGGCTGCCAAGACCACAGAGCAATGGCGCCACGACCTGACGGATATGATGTCTGATTCGCTCGCCCAGGGTGGTGGTGGCGAGTTCGAGCCGAACCGTATCGACCAGACCGTCTGGCAATGGCTCACCGAACGCATGAGTTATCTCCAGGGCGATCTGAACGATCCTGGAACCTACCGCCGTCTCGGCGATCAGCTCGCGACGCTGGACAAAATCTCGGGGACGGCAGGCAACTATCTCTTCTATCTCGCGATCGCAGACCGTTTCTTTGGCACGGCGGTCACCGGGCTTGGAACCGCCGGGCTTGTGACGGAGAAAAACGGGCAGTGGCGTCGTGTCGTCATTGAGAAGCCTTTCGGTCACGACCTGCCGTCGGCCAGGGCGCTCAACACAGAGATATTAAAGACCCTGCGCGAGCATCAGGTTTACCGGATCGATCATTTCCTCGGCAAGGAAACGGTGCAAAACATTATGGCGCTGCGCTTCGCCAATGGCCTGTTCGAACCGCTGTGGAACCGGCAGCATATCGATCACGTCCAAATCACGGCGGCGGAAACCGTTGGCGTCGAGCACCGGGGCAAGTTCTACGAGAAGACCGGAGCCCTGCGCGACATGGTGCCCAACCACGTGTTCCAGTTGCTGGCGATGACCACGATGGAGCCGCCGATTTCCTTTGACGCCGACGCGGTCCGGTCCAAGAAGGCGGAGGTCATCCGGGCCATTCATCCGCTTACCCCGGAGCAAGCATTGAAGGATGCGGTGCGCGGGCAATACGACGCGGGGAGCGTCCTCGGCAAGTCGGTTCAAGCCTATCGCGGTGAACCCGACGTGGCGCAAAATTCGACGACTGAGACCTATATTGCCTGCAAGCTGATGATCGACAATTGGCGCTGGGCTGGCGTTCCCTTCTACTTGCGCACCGGTAAATACCTGGAGCGCCGGTGGACGGAAATCGCGATTCGCTTCTACCAGGCGCCATTCGCTCTTTTTCGGGGCACGCAAGTGGAGCGGATGAATCCCAATTGGCTGATTCTCCGCATCCAGCCGGAGGAAGGTATTGCGCTGGAGTTCGCTGCCAAGCATCCTGGCCCTGCGGTAAGGCTCGGCAATGTCAGTATGGACTTCGCCTACAAGCGCTATTTCAAAATGGCGCCCAACACGGGATACGAGACGCTGATCTATGACTGCATGATCGGCGATGCGACGCTCTTTCAGCGCGCCGACAATATCGAGGCGGGCTGGCAAGCCGTTCAGCCCATCCTCGACGCCTGGGAGAACAATCCGCCCAGCAACTTTCCGAACTATACCGCAGGCGGGAGCGGGCCGGCGGCGGCTGATGCGTTGCTTGCGCGTGATGGTCGTTCCTGGCGATCGCTGGCCTGAGGCACAAACCCGGAGCTTATCGGTGGCGAAGAAACAGAAGATATCCCTGGTTCTGGCGGACGTGGACGGTACGCTCGTTACCGAGGACAAGGTCCTGACAAAGCGTGCGCAGGCCGCCGTGCGGTCACTTTATGAGGCAGACATTCAATTTGCGATCACGAGTGGCCGGCCGCCGGTCGGCATGGCGATGCTTTTCGAGGATCTTGCGCTCAAGACACCCATCGCCGGATTCAACGGCGGGCTTTTCGTCAGGCGCGACCTCAGCGTTCTGGCGCAAAACACGGTCCCCGCCGATATCGCCCGCCGAGCGATCGATCTTCTCCGTGAGCGCGGCCTCGATACCTGGGTTTATCGCGGCAATGACTGGCTGATCACCAAACCGGACGCGCCCCATGTCGTGCGCGAGGCTTGGACGGTCAAGTTCGAGCCCAAGGTGGTTGCGGCGTACGACGAATTCACCAATATCGCGAAGATCGTCGGCGTCAGTGACGATCTCGACCGCGTTCATCGCTGCGAGGCGGAGGCCCAAGCTGCTTTTGGGGATCGCGTGACAGCGAGCCGATCACAGCCCTATTACCTCGACATCACCAGCCGGCAAGCGAATAAGGGCGCGGTATTGACGTATCTTGCGCAGCACTTGAACGTGCCTGCAGGGGAGATCGCCACCATCGGCGACCAGCCGAACGACGTTTTGATGTTCAAGTCGTCGGGTTTCAGCATTGCCATGGGCAATGCTCCCGAAGAGGTCAAGGTGCAGGCCTCGGCTGTTACCGAATCCCATAATGAGGAAGGCTTCGCGAAAGCGATCGAGCGATTCATTCTTGGTGCGGCTCGGTAGCGAGGCAGCATGGGCGAAGCGATCGGGCAGTTCGAGGTATTTCCAGATCCGCCGGCGCTGGCGCGTCATGTGGCGGAATGGATGACCGCGATAGCGCTGGCAGCCGAAACGCCGTTTCGCGTATCACTTTCGGGCGGAGCGACTCCCAAGGCGCTTTACGCGCTTCTCGCTTCATCGGACTTCAGGGATCGCTTTCCATGGCAGCGGGTCTCATTGTTCTGGGGGGACGAGCGGTTCGTTCCTCACGATCATCCCGACAGCAATTACCGCATGATCCGCGAGGCGATGCTGGCCAAGGTGCCCGTGCCGCCCGAGAATGTTCACCCGGTTCCTGATGACGGCACGCCGGATGGCGCCGCCCGGCGGTACGAGCAGCTCCTTCAGGAGGCCTATGGCGCGGAGATTCTTGATCCCGCGCGGCCGCTATTCGACATCACCTTGCTCGGGCTTGGCGTCGATGGCCATACAGCCTCCTTGCTGCCGGGAGCGCCCGTGCTGGAGGAGCGTCGCCGGTGGGTCGCCGCGGTATCCTATGGGCGTCCCGAAGCGCGCGTCACCATGACATATCCTGCAATCGAAAGCAGCCGGCATGTCGCCTTTCTCGTCTCGGGCGGGGAGAAGGCGCCGATCCTGCGCACAATCCGCGCCGGAGACAGCCAGGCACCCGCTGCCCGCGTGCGGCCCATCGGCAAGCTCTTCTGGTTCGTCGACAAGGCTGCGTCCGGTGACAATACGACAAGCGGCTGAGGCAGAGTCATGCGCGTCACACCTGTGACCGAAGAGGAGCGGGACGTCTACAAGCAGGCGGCGGCGGAGGCGGCGGTCACGCTGGTCCGGGATGGTATGGTGGTTGGGCTCGGTACTGGCTCGACCGCCGCCTTCGCGATCGAGGTCCTTGCCCGGCGCCATCGGGAAGGGTTGCACATCGTCGCCATTCCCACCTCCGAGCATACGGCGGCCCGGGCTGCGGCTGCCGGCATCCCGCTCACGTCGTTCGCCGAGCATCGACGGATCGATCTCACTATCGATGGTGCGGACGAGGTGGAACTCGGCACGCTCAACCTGATCAAGGGACTTGGTGGCGCCTTGCTGCGCGAGAAAATCGTCGCCGCGGCCAGCCAACGGCTGGCGATTATCGTCGATGGCACGAAGTTGGTGAATCGGCTAGGGATGAATGTTCCGCTGCCCGTCGAGGCCGTTGCCTTCGGCTTGGAGCCGACGCAGGCAGCGCTGGAGGCACTCGGTGCCGCTGTCCGGCTACGCCGGTTGCCGACCGGCGAACCCTTCGTGACCGATGGGGGCAATCACATCCTGGACTGCGGATTCGGTCAAATCGCCGATCCGGCGCGGCTGGAAAGACGGATCGGTCGAATCGTCGGGGTCATCGAGAACGGTCTCTTTATTGGTCGCGCCGATCTGGTCTTTGTCGGCGGGGCAAAGGGCGTACATCGCCTCACTAGCCCGCGTGCCCATCGCGGCTATCCGCCGGTTCTGGTGGTGATGGGGGTGTCGGGGGTCGGCAAGACCACGGTCGCCAAGGAGCTTGCCATGCACCTCGGCTGGCCCTTCGAGGAGGGCGACACGCTCCATCCTGAGGCGAATATCGACAAGATGCATGCCGGAATTCCGCTCACCGATTCGGATCGCCGACCTTGGCTCGAGGCGGTGGCGGCTTGGATCGACCGGCAGCGTGCGAGAAAGCAGCCAGGAATCATCACCTGCTCCGCGCTGAAGCGTCGCTATCGGGATCTCATCATTGGTGACCGGCAGGAAGTCCGGCTGGTCTACATCCGTGGCGGCAGAGACCTCATCGCGGAACGCTTGGCAGCGCGTCACGGCCATTTCATGCCGACGATCTTGCTGCAGAGCCAATTTGAGGCTCTCGAGGAGCCCGATCCGGAAGAGGATCCACTGTTGGTCGATGCTAGTCTACCCGTTGGCGAGATCGCTGAGGAAATTATTCGGCAGCTCGGTGCGTCGACGACGGTCGGCAGGGACACTGCTAGCGCTTCGTGAAAAGCTAACGATCATCCTCGCCTACGAACCTCTGGAAGAGGCAAATGCGGAGCGGGCGCGCTTGCCGCAAAGGCGCGCGATACGTGCAAAACCGGCTGAGCGGTAAACAGACGGGATTATGAGTTCAAGGGTCTCCCCCAGCGGCCGACTTCGGCCGCCGTGGCGTCTGCCACCTTCGCCACAATCGGGCTCGTCAGGAACATGAGCTCGGCGGTTCGAGTGGCCTTCCCGCCGCAATCCTGAACGTCATGTTCGCCGCTGATTTGAACGATTACCGCACCGGCCCGAATACGGCTGTCCCGTCGACGGTCACATTCACGATTGCGCGGCCGGCGATCCCGCTGGGCGGTGGAAATGCGATTGACCTGCGGGCCTGCGCCTGCAGTGCCATAAAGGGAAACGGGCGAGGATTGCCGCTATTTGCCGCTTCGATCGTAATATGAGACCAATAGAGAAATTTTAACTCGAGATCTTTGGCGGCGGTGGTCGCCTTAGCTGTCAGGTTATGAAGGGCCTCGGAGGTCAGTTCCTTCGCGGCGCGGCGCTGGCGTTGGCTCGTCACGCTATAGGTCATATTCACCACGGTCATGCCTTCTTTTTGCAGCCGGCCTGTGAGCCGAAGCACCTGATCGGACTTGGTCCCGGTAACGCCGATTGTTTCTTCCGCCCGCCAAACGCTTATTTCCCCATTGGGCTTCGTCCAGCGAATTGGAATCGTCTCGTAGTCGCGGGTCTCGACCTGCACGCCACGATTCCGCGTCGCGACTGCCAGAATGCCTTTCATCTTTTCGTTCAGCGCAGACTGTGCCGATACAGGATCGGTCGCGTCCCGCTCAAGCGCCAACTCCACCTCCAGTCGATCCCGCTGAACCAAACGGTGCTCGGTGTCGCTCAGGCCGACCAGTGTATAGGGTTTGGCCGTAACTGCGTCGATCGGAGGACGGCCGAGTGTGTTGGCGGCTTGTGCTGGAGCGCTTGCAACAGACACGAGGCAACAGGCAATGCCGATCATGCGATGCGTCATCTTTCGCCCTTCGAAGTAAGCCTCCGGAATCACAGTTTGCGGTGTCTACTCAACCATAGTCCACTATAGCATGGCGTGGAGGCCGTTCGGCCACACTTGGCGGCCGGCCTGGAACCCCGCTCGGTGGTTATCGTGGGGCCACAAGGGGAAGGATGTGATCCCCGGCTAATCGAGGGAGCGACGGGTCGCTCCCTAATGAACGAAGAAGCTCTGCACAATAGAGCGGTACCTTGCCGGCATGACGACCTTGGCAGCCGTAACGCGGACGGAATGCAGTCGTCCATCCAGATTAGCCTGCCAAAAGTCGAGGAATGCTTTGAGCCTGGGGAATTTTGGCGCGATGTCCAGTTCCTGCCAAATGAAGTTCTGCAGGATCGACGGTGCGTCGGGAAGGTGGTAAGTGATTTCAGCCGTGGTCAGCCGGTAGCCTCTGAGTTGCTTTTCCAACATCGGCATGGGCAACGCTCTCAATCGCAACGTGACAATAAAATGGTCGCGCGAGCTTTATCGATAGTCAAGAATGTACTAGCAATTTCAATTGATTAGCAGCAACTGGCCGAGAGAGCTAACAATCCGATTTGGGCCGCCGGCTAAGCCGCCGACGGGCGGAAAAATTCCGTCCATGCTGCCCTTTTGGCCTACCAACCCCTACTTCAATCGTTGACCAGATTTGTGCGGCATTCCGGTCTCTGATGCCACCGTCCCCGATCCGAGCTGAACGACCTTGGATGCTTTCGACAACCGCACAACGATGACGCTGATGTTGATCAGGGCAAGATTTCTTGCTCCCATGCCATCGGCGGTCTTCCGCCGTTAGATCATCGTCGCTCCGTGACCCCGCCTCATGCCATGAACCTACGGATTGACAATTTGAGCCGAATTCCGACGCAGCTGATCGAAACGATTTGCCGAGCGCTGCCGGGTATCTTCGCTGGCCTTGGGATCATCATTGTGTTCTTTATCGCCGCGGCCGCGAGTCGCAGGCTGCTTTATCGCCTCTCGGTTCGCGTCGACGAGGAAAAGCGGCCGCTCGTCGATCTGACGGGCGAAGCCGTCCGTTATACGGTAGTGGTCATCGGCGTCATCACCGGCCTCGGCACGATGGGAATCGACGTCTCGGCGCTGATCGCCGGCCTGGGTCTTTCGGGTTTTGCTGTCGGCTTCGCACTGCGAGATGCGCTTTCCAACCTCATCGCCGGCGTCTTGATCCTCATCTATCAGCCCTACCGTCACGGCGACGTGATTACGGTCGCCGGGAACAGCGGCAAGGTTATCGCGATCAATTTCCGTTATACCGTTGTCAAGGCCGAGGGCGGCGCCGTCATCCATGTGCCGAACGGCACGGTGTTCAGTAACAGCGTTTCCGTTGCACCGAGAGATGATAAGACGACGTAAGACCGCGACCCTTCTCCTTTCACCGCGAACCTTCCCGATGGAGGGAGGGTATGATCCCGACTAGGACGTCTGGCACCGGGATCTCGCGGGCAGAGAAGGCAAACGGCTTTCGCGCCCGGCGGCGGCTCGTGAGGGGTTGTTACTGTGGGCCCCGTGCACTCATTGGCCGCCGGCCCGACCGGTTTCGCCGCCGCTTTCAGCCGGCAGAGGAACTTTCCGAAAGCAACTGCGTCGTATAGCCTGCGGCCTCGAGGGCGCGAAAGAGCTCCACCACATGTTGGCGGTTCCGGGTTTCCACCATCACGTCGAGATCGGCCATGGTGACCGGTACCTCATAGTGCATGCGCTGGTGATACACCTCGATGATATTGGCACCGCTCGCACCGATGACTTCGGCGACCCGTCCCAGAGTTCCCGGCATGTCCCTGATTTTGATTCGAAGCCTGGCAAGCCGGCCATCCCGCGCGAGGCCGCGCATCAAGATCGAGGCGAGGACGCGTGAATCGATATTGCCGCCGGTAACGACAAGCGCCACCTTGCGGCCGCGGAAGCGTTCCGCGTTTTCAACCAGCGCCGCGACGGCGGCGGCGGCGGCACCCTCGGCCACGATCTTCTCGCTTTCGACCAGAATTTGCACCGCCCGCTCGATCGCGCCTTCCGATACGAGAAGGATTTCTTTCACCAGCGCTTCGACGATCGGCTGGGTAAGCCGACCCGGCTGTTTCACGGCGATGCCCTCCGCGAGGGAATTGCCAGCAGCGCGGGAAGCACGGCCTGAGATCGCATCCACCATGGAAGGATAGAGCGCCGCCTCGACACCATAGATCTCGATGTCGGGTTTAAGTGCCTTGACCGCGGTTGCGATGCCCGCGATCAACCCGCCGCCGCCGATCGGTACGATCAGGCAATCAAAATCGCTCTCCTCCAGCATCTCAAGCCCAATCGTGCCCTGGCCGGCGATGACCGCGGCGTCGTCATAGGGGTGGATAAGGGTCAGATGCCGCTCGGCAATCAGCCGTGCGGCGTGATCGGCGGCTTGGCTTAAATCTTCACCTTCAAGCACGACTTTGGCGCCGAGCGCCTCGGTCGCTTCGATCTTGACGAAGGGCGTCGGCTTCGGCATCACGATGATCGCGGTGATGCCAAGGCGGCCCGCGTGATAGGCGACGCCTTGAGCATGGTTTCCTGCGGAAACCGCGATTACGCCACGCTGACGTTCGGCGTTCGAGAGCAAAAGGAGCCTGTTCAGTGCGCCGCGATCCTTGAAAGAACCGGTGTGCTGGCGGTTTTCGAGCTTCAAGGCGATTTCGGCGCCGACGCGGGCCGCGAGCCGGGAGGCGTGAACCATGGGGGTTCGCACGACTTGGCCCTGGATTGCGTGCGCTGCGGCGCGGATATCATCAAGGGTCGGCATGGGTGGGGCCCACTGGCATTGATGGGAAATCACAATAGCTGGCCTTTGGTGGTAGCGAAAGTCGGCTTGCACGGGTTCAAGCCGTTATATCGTGTCCCTGTCGGCTCGGACGGGTCGATAGAATGATGCTATTCTCGTCATTGTGGGCAGAAAGGAGCGCCGATGCCGGCTCTGGGTCATGTCTTACTCGATGCCCTCGCAGCCCACGGGGCACGCGAGATTTTCGGCATTCCCGGCGATTTCGTGCTGCCTTTTTTTAAAACCGTCGAAGAATACGGTCGGATTCCGTTCTATACCTTGAGCCACGAACCCGCGGTCGGATTCGCGGCCGATGCCGCGTCGCGCTTTCACGCCGGCATCTCGGTCGCGGTGGTCACCTGGGGCGCTGGCGCCTTCAATCTTGTCAATGCGGTGGCTGGCGCCTATGCGGAACGGGTTCCGGTGGTAGTGATCTCGGGTGCGCCGGGGGTTCGCGAACGTGCCGCTGGCTGGAAGCTTCATCATATGGCGCGGACCTTGGAAAGCCAGTCCCGCATCCTTGCTGAAATAACCTGTGCGCAAGCGGTGCTCGATGATCCGAGAACCGCGCCGCTTCGGATCGCCGAAACTCTGCGTGCCGCCCGCGCCTATTCGCTCCCCGTCTATATCGAGCTGCCGCGCGATCTAGTCGCGGCCGAAGCCGCTCCCGTCGAGCCGTTGCGGCCCATCCCGGTCGAATTCGCCGCGGTGCAGGAATGTGCGGCGGAGATACTTGCCCATCTGGCCGCGGCGAAACGACCTGTCATCCTGGTCGATGCGGAAATCCGGCGCTATCGGGTTGAGGCCAAGGTCGCGCATCTGGCACGTCGGCTGGGCCTTCCCGTCGTGACCACCTTTATGGGCCGTGGGCTGCTGGCCGGAGATCCAGACCTCGTGCGCGGCACGTATATGGGCCCCGCCGGATCACCCGAGATCGCCCGGCTGGTGGAAGAATCAGATGCGCCGTTTCTGCTTGGCGTCATCCTCTCCGATACCAATTTTGCCGTTTCCGCCCGCAAGCTCGACATGCGCCGGACTATTCACGCTTTCAATCGCGAGGTTCGGATCGGGTACCACGTCTTTCCTGGCCAGCCGCTGGATGACCTTCTCGACGCGCTGCTCGCGGCGGCCCCTGTCGCTGAGCGTAATAACGCGCCGGTAGATCCTAACGTTACCTCTCGCCGTATGCTGGCGGATAATGATACCCCGCTTACATCCTCCGACATCGCGGTTGCGGTCAACGATCTTTTCGCCGCGCATGGCGCCATGCCGATCGCCTCCGACGTCGGCGATTGTCTTTTCGCCGCAATGGAAATTGCCAATACGGCGCTGGTCGCGCCCGGTTACTACGCCGGCATGGGCTATGGCGTGCCGGCTGGTTTCGGTGCCGCCGTCGCGACCGGCGCACGGCCGCTCGTCCTGGTCGGTGACGGTGCCTTTCAGATGACAGGTTTCGAACTCGGCAATTGTCGGCGCTACGATTGGGATCCGATCGTGATCGTGTTCAACAACCGTGGCTGGGAGATGTTGCGCGCCTTTCAGCCTGAATCGAAATTCAACGACCTCGATGATTGGAATTTTGCCCATATTGCCGATACACTCGGCGGCGAAGGGCAACGGGTCACGACGCGAAGCCAACTCAAGGCGGCGCTTGAGCGGGCGGTAAATCGGCGCGGCCGATTCCAATTGATCGAAGCCATGCTGCCGCGCGGCGCCACCTCAGAGACGCTTGGCCGCTTTGCCGCCGGCTTCAAGGGGGCACGAGGGTCATAGCAAGTCGGACGAGCGGGAGCGGGCAGCAAGATATGCAAGCTTCGCCGGAAAGCCAGGCGCGACCGATCTTCGAGACCGACGTTCCGGCCCGCCTTGACCGGCTTCCTTGGAGCCGTTTCCATTGGTTGGTCGTCACGGCGCTTGGTATTACCTGGATTCTCGATGGGCTCGAAGTCACGCTTGTCGGCTCGCTCTCGGGCGCCATCGCGAACAGCCCGGAGCTCCATCTCAATGCCGCAGCGATTGGCGTTGCGGCGAGTTTCTATCTCGTCGGCGCGGTTCTTGGGGCACTCTTTTTCGGCTGGCTTGCCGATCGGCTCGGCCGCAAGCGACTTTTTTCTATTACGCTCCTGGTCTATCTGGTGGCGACGGTGCTCACGGGCCTTTCGTGGGACTTTCGGTCTTTCGCTCTGTTCCGCTTTGCCACGGGGACCGGAATCGGCGGTGAATACGCCGCGGTCAATTCTGCAATCCAGGAGCTGATCCCGGCGCGCTACCGTGGCTACACCGACCTCGTAATCAACGGCAGCTTCTGGGTGGGAGCGGCGCTTGGCGCCGCGGGCGCACTCGTGGCGCTCGATCCAAGGCTCGTTCCATCGGCGCTCGGCTGGCGCGTCGCTTTCGTTATCGGCGGCGGGCTGGCGGCGATCATTCTCGCGCTACGGCGTTTCCTACCCGAAAGTCCGCGCTGGCTGATGACGCATGGGCGTTCTCAGGATGCCGCGCGAATCGTTGGCGAGATCGAGGCACGGGTGGCGGCCGAGGTCGGCGCTCTGCCCTCGCCCTCGGGCGCACCGCTTCGCCTGGTCACGCACGGCGGCGGCTGGTTTGTCCTGACCATCCGTACGCTCTTTCGGAGCTATTTTCGCCGCACCGTGCTCGGCTTCGTGCTGATGTCGGCTCAAGCCTTTTGCTACAACGCGATTTTCTTCACTTACGCGTTGATCCTGACCAAGTTCTACCATGTTGCCGCGGCGAGCGTCGGCTGGTTTCTCTTACCTTTCGCGGCGGGAAATTTTCTCGGTCCGCTGCTCATCGGCCGTTTGTTCGATACCTGGGGGCGCCGGCCGATGATCGCTGGCACCTATGCCCTTTCCGGTATGTTGATGATCGTGACTGGCTGGTTGTTTCGCGCCGGTGCGCTCGGTGCGGTGAATCAGACCGCAGCATGGACGGTGATCTTCTTTTTTGCCTCAGCCGCGGCGAGTTCAGCCTATCTCACGGTCGGCGAATATTTCCCGCTCGAGATGCGGGCGACCGCCATCGCCATCTTTTATGCCCTTGGCACGGGCATAGGCGGCGTTGCCGCGCCGGCGCTCTTCGGCGTGTTGATCACGAATGGTAATCGGGGTGAGATCTTCCTGGGCTACGGGCTTGGCGCGGTACTGATGCTGATTGCTGCCGGTTTCACGCTCTGGCTTGGCGTCGCGGCTGAGCGTCAGCCGCTCGAGGCCGTTGCCTTGCCTCTTTCCTCCGCGCGGGATGACGAGTGAGGAGGGATGACGCTGGCCCAAGCCTCACCTTAATGCGTGTGGCGATGATGCACATCGGGATAATGCGGATGCGCGTGCACCATGGTCGCATGCTGATGGCGATGGCTGTGGGGTTCGCCCGATGGATCGTCTAGTTCGTGCTGATGATGGTGGTGTTGATCGTGTCGATGCGCGTGCTGGTGCTCTGTCGCCTCGTGAAGATGGGTGTGCTCGTGGTTTTCTCCGACATGAAGTGCAACACCACCACCCATCAAGAGTCCTGCTGCACCGAGCTTTAACGTCAAGGAGTCGCCGAGCAGGATGACTCCGAGCGTAGCGCCGATGAAAGGAGCAGTCGCGAAATAAGCGCTGGTCCGGCCGGTGCCGAGATGACGCAAGGCGAGAATGAATAAGACGAGGCTCGCGCCATAGCCGAGCGAGCCCACAGCGCCGGCACCAACTAGGATTAGAGGTGTAGGGAGATGGGCACCATAACCGAGTGCGAGAGCGAGGTTAATGATGCCAGCGACAAGTCCCTTGATCGCCGCAATCTGCATTGGATCGGCAGCGCTAAGCCTTCGAGTCAGGTTGTTGTCGATGCCCCAGCATAGACAGGCGGCGGCGATGGCGAGCGCGCCGAAGCCAAGTTTTTCCGGGCCGCCATGCCACGACAGAAGCGCGGCACCGGCAAGGATCGCCGCCGCACCCAACAGGATACGCAAGCTCACATGCTCACGAAATATCATCCAGGCGATGCCGAGCGTGGCGAAGGATTCGAGATTGAGAAGAAGCGCGGCGGTGGAAGCTTCCGTTCGCGCTAGGCCGAACATAAGGAGAACTGGGGCGATGATGCCGCCGGCGAGCACGCTTCCGCTAAGCCAGGGCAGGTCCTTCACCGTGAGCCGCGCTTCCGCAGGGGCGGCGCTTGTGAGGTGTTTGGCGCCAATCATGGCGCCGAGGCTGATTCCCGAGCCAAGATAAAGCAGTCCAGCGAGCACCCAAGGATCGGTGACGCCGAGGAGAAGCTTGGCGACCGGCGTGCTGGCGCCAAATAGCGCGGCCGACAAAAGCGCGAGCAGGATGCCGGTTGGATTCATCATTATTTGCCGGTCTGAGTAGGAGGCAGGAGAAGGATATCAGGAGTACCGAAGCCGGAAACAGGGCGAACGAAGCGGCACCAGCGCCGTTCCATCGGTGCCGCCGCTCGGCGTGGGCCGGTGCTTTAACAGCCGCTTACCGCTGCCGATCTCCGAATTTGCCAAATGAGCCCGGCGAAGGCGAGGGCGGCGAACAGGGCTCCGCCATAGAATGTCGCGGCCGGTCCGACGATCTGCCACAACTCGCCGGCAAGAAGGCTGGCCGCGAGAAGTGCAACGCCACTCACCAGATTGAACAGACCGAAGGCCGCACCACGCTGGTGCGCAGGTGCTGCATCGGCGACGAGTGCCGCAAGCAACCCCTGACTGAGGCCCATATGTAAACCCCAAAGCACGACGCCGATGAAGAGACCTGTGAGGTCGGCCCAGTGGGCAAGCACGAGGTCGGAGAGAATGAGGATGAATGCGCCCACGGCCAAAATGCGCCGCCGGTCGATGCGATCGGAAAGGCGTCCCGCGGGATAGGCCGAAGCCGTATAGACGAGATTCATCGCGACCAGGATGAGAGGGGCGTAATCGACCGCGAGGCCGACGTTGCCGGCGCGAAGAATGAGGAACGCCTCGCTGAAACGAGCCACGGTGAACAGCGCCCCGATCACGACGATAGTCCAAAACGTCGCCGGGAAGCCGCCGAGTTCCCGCCACTGGAAGGCGGGTCGGCCTGCTCGAGGCATTGCGGTGTGGCGCGGCTCGCGCACGAAAATTACCAGCACTGCGACAGAGATGAATCCCGGCAGCACGGCGATCCAGAACACAAAGCGGAAGGCGCCCGCCGAGATCAGCATGAGAAGCGTTGCGATGAGCGGTCCGGCGATGGCGCCAACCGTGTCGAGGCTTTGCCGCAGGCCGTAACTTGCGCCGCGAAGGTCTTCCGTAGTGAGGTCCGCGATCAGGGCGTCGCGCGGGGCACCGCGCACGCCCTTGCCGATGCGATCTACGAAGCGTGCTGCGAAAACGACGCCGAAAGATTGCGCGAGAGGGAAAACGGGCTTGGTAATCGCAGCCAATCCGTAACCCGCGAGGGCGATGATCTTGCGTTTGCCCAACCAATCGCTAAGGGTGCCGGAGGCCATCTTCGTAACCAACACTGCCGCTTCAGAAACGCCTTCCAAGACGCCGAGCGCAGCCGCATCAACGCCGAGCACGGAAACCAGGAAGAGAGGCAACAGGCTGTGGACCATCTCTGACGAGACGTCCATGAACATACTAACGAAGCCCAAGGCCCAGACGTCGCGTGGGATCTCGGCAAGATCTTGGTAGAGGCGCCCTCTCAGGTTCGACCGCTCGGTCATCCCAGATCCTTGCCACTTCGTCGGGCGTTAGGCGGTCTTGCCGAGGCTCCGATCAAGTAGAGGGAATACGCGACGTGCGTTGCCGGCGAAGATCGCCACCCGCGCCTCGTCGTCGAGCCCTGGCGAAGCGTCGATGTAGCGCTTGGTGTCGTCAAAATAGTACCCCGTCTCGGGGTCGATGCCGCGCACGGCACCGACCATTTCCGAGGCGAAGAGGATGTTTTCGACCGGGATTACATGCGTCAAGAGATCGATTCCGGGCTGGTGGTAGACGCAAGTGTCGAAATAGACATTGTCCAACAGCAGCTCGTCCAAGGGGGGCCGTTTCATGTCTTGGGCGAGACCGCGATAACGGCCCCAGTGATAGGGCACGGCGCCGCCGCCGTGTGGAATAATGAACTTCAGTGTCGGGAAGTCCTTGAACAAATCGGAAGTCAGGAACTGCATGAAAGCAGTGGTGTCGCCATTCAGGTAATGGGCCCCGGTAAAATGAAAGTTGGGGTTGCAGGAGGCGCTGACGTGGACCATCGCCGGCACGCCAAGCTCGACCATCTTCTCATAGAGTGGATACCACCGGCGGTCCGTCAAGGGGGGATCGGTCCAATAGCCGCCGGAGGGATCGGGATTGAGATTACAGCCGATGAATCCAAGCTCACTGACGCAGCGCTCAAGCTCTCCGACACAGTTGGCCGGAGCAACGCCCGGTGATTGCGGCAGCTGACAGACGCCGACGAAATTTCTCGGATAGAGTTTCACCGCGCGGTAGATAAGGTCGTTGCAGACGCGCGACCAGGCAAGGCTGGTCGCGGCATCGCCGATATGATGGGACATGCCGGCCGCGCGCGGGGAAAAGATCGTGAGGTCGGTACCACGCTCACGCTGCAATTTGAGCTGCGCGCCCTCGAGGCTTTCGCGGATTTGATCATCGCTGATTTTGGGTACGCCTTCCGGACCCGGGGCGCCATTGAGCGCCGCAATCTGGGCCTCACGGAAGATTTCAAGCGCCTTGGGTGCCGTCGTATAATGACCGTGGCAGTCGATGATCATCGGAACTCCTCCGGAACGTTATCGTTGCACCACCGGGCTCGCGGCGGTGCGCGATGCTAGAAAGGCGGAATTTTGCTGTCAAACCTTACCCGCAGACTTTCACCTTTGCTATCATCACCGGGTATTTCGTCACCTGTCCTGAGCCTGACATACGAGGAGGGGAAATGCCCGGGGATTTACGTCTCAACGGTGTGATATGCGCGCTCGAACAGAGTCGGCACGCCTTCACCACGTTTACGGTCGCCGACGTGGAGTCGACAATTGCGCTCTCGACCGCGAAATACGACGGCATCGTCTTTGAGATGGAGCATAATCCCTGGGACGGCCTCCGCTTGCGCGATTGCCTGCAGTATTTGCTGAACCGGCGCCATATCGCGCAGTCCGGCTCCCTCGCTCCGGCAGTGACGCCGATGGTGAGGATTCCACCGAACGGCGGAGAACAGAGTCAGTTGTTTGCCAAGCAGGCGCTCGATCTTGGTGTCTACGGTATCGTCTGGCCTCATGTCAGCACCATCGAACAGGCCTATAACGCGGTTGCGGCCTGTCGGTATCCGCGTTTAAAGAGCGCCCCGCTCTACGAACCTCGGGGGCTCCGCGGTGATGGGCCGGCGGGAGCACTGCGCTATTGGGGACTCCGGCAAGATGAGTATTACGCCCGGGCGGACGTCTGGCCGCTCAATCCACGGGGCGAGATTTTCGTCGTGCTGATGATTGAAGACACCGAGGGCATCGCCAACCTCTCTGATATATTGAAGAACGTGCCTGGAATCGGTGCCATCCTGATCGGGGAAGGGGATCTCAGCCAGGAGCTCGGCGTGCCGCGGCAATACGATCATCCGACGGTGCGGGATGCCATGGCCGAGATCGTTGCCACGTGCAAGGCGCATCATGTTCCCGTCGGCCATCCGCATGTGGATTCGAGTAACGTCGTGCGGATCATGGAAGAAGGCTATCGCTTCCTGATGACGGCACCGGTCAGGAGCTTCGCCGGACTTGAGGCGGGTTTGACGCTCTCAGGCCGCGTTTAGCCTGGTCGGGCGGCTCGCATCGGCTTTGACATATGTCATTTCCGTTCTGCGGAGCGCTGCCAAAGTATTGGCGTATGGGATCGCGTTCGTCGAGAAGGCGGGCGTCGTGATCATTGCCAATGGCTACGCGACGGGCTTGGCGAATGACAATTCACAATTCCCAAATCGCAGAGGAGTTCTATCGTCTCGCCGAACTGCTTGAGATCGAGGGTGCCAATACCTTTCGAGTGCGGGCTTATCGCAACGCAGCTCGCACCATTGAGAACCTGGGCGAAGACGTCGCGGCGATGCTGGCCCGGGGTGCTGACCTTACCGAGCTGCCAAGCATCGGCAAGGATCTCGCCGGCAAGATTAAAAACCTCGTCGATACGGGCCATTTTCCCCTTTTGGAACAGGTCGAGCACCGGATGCCGGTTTCGTTGGTTGAGCTTACGACGATTCCAGGGCTTGGGCCGAAACGAATTAAGCTGCTACATGATGAGCTCGGCATCACGAGCCCGGCGCTTCTTGGCGAGGCGATGAAGGCCGGCAAACTTGACGACTTGCCTGGGTTCGGCACCCGACTCATTGCCAAGATCACGCAAACGCTTGATCGCCAGAAGAGGGAACGGCAGCGGATCAAGCTCGCTGCCGCAGAGGCCGTGGGTCGATATCTTCTGGCTTTTTTGAAGCAGGCAAGTGCGGTGCGCCAAGCCGAAATCGCCGGCAGTTGCCGCCGTCGCAAAGATACGGTTGGCGACCTCGACATCGTTGCGGCAAGCGACCAACCCGCGGAAGTGATGGCGCGCTTCATCGCCTATCCGGAAGTTTCCGAGGTGGTAGCCGAAGGTTCCACGCGGGCAACGGTTCTGCTGCGTTCAGGTCTTCAGGTCGATCTTCGCGTTGTCGAGCCGGCGAGCTATGGCGCGGCGCTGCTCTATTTCACCGGCTCCAAGGCACACAACATCGCGCTCCGCAGCATAGCCGTTAAGCGTGGCCTGAAGCTCAACGAATATGGGGTGTTCCGGAAGCGTCACCCGGTCGCGGGAACCGAGACCGAGGCTGATATTTATGGCCTCTTCGATTTGCCCTTTATCGAACCCGAGCTGCGTGAGAACCAAGGCGAGATCGAAGCCGCCCGTGCCCGTAGTCTGCCGAAGCTCGTGGCGGTCGACGACATCCGGGGCGATCTCCATGTTCATACTGAGGCGTCCGATGGACGAGATACCATCCCTGAAATCGTTGCGGCAGCAAAGGCCAGGAACTATGCCTATATCGCGATCACGGACCATACGGAGCATCTCGCCGTCGCGAACGGTCTCGATCCCCGCCGCCTTAGACGCCAGATGGCGGAGATTGACCGACTTAACCAGGGCCTCCGCGGGATTCACATACTAAAATCAGCCGAGGTTGACATTCTTGAGGACGGTCGCCTCGATCTGCCGGACGATCTTCTAAAGGAACTCGATTTCACCGTCTGTGCCATTCATTCGAAGTTCGATTTGCCGCGCGACAAGCAAACGGCGCGCTTGCTCCGCGCCATGGAAAATCCCTACTTCACCATTCTCGCCCATCCCACAGGCCGAGTGATCAATGTGCGGGATGCCTATGAGATCGATATCGAACGAATTCTGCATGCGGCAAAAGCGCACCACTGCATTCTGGAAATCAATGCTCAGCCGGATCGCCTCGATCTCACCGAGACACATGCTCGACTCGCCAAGGAGGCGGGAGTCAAATTCGCGATTTCGACCGATGCCCGTTCGGTCGCGAATCTCGATTTCATGCGTTACGGTATCGATCAGGCACGACGCGGTTGGATCGAGGCCTCAGACGTCGTGAATTGCCGCACGTGGACCGAACTGAAACGGCTTTTTGCGAGAGGCTGATCTGATACCGCGTCAGCTGAGGGCGAAGTCCGACAGGCACCGTTTGACGAAAATCAATGCCGGCAGCCGACATCAGCCAAAGATCGAACCCAGCCAAAGTGTCGTGCCGGCATTTCCCGCAGGCTTTAAGAAGGGGGCGTTTCTTTCATCGCAGTCTTCGTGTTGAAGGAAGGGGCACGTATGGCGCCTAGAGAGCAAGCGGCCGGCGACGGTTCCAACCGCGGTGTCCTATTCGGGCGCCGGGTCACGCTCTGTACGCTATTCGGGTTCAGACTTAATCTCGACGCCAGTTGGCTCTTTCTCGTTGTTCTCGTCACTTGGTCGCTCGCCGCGGCTTTCTTTCCGGTACGTGTTCCCGACCTCACGCCGGCGACTTATTGGATGATGGGTATTGCTGGAACGGCCGGCCTGATGGCCTCGCTGGTCTTCCACGAGCTTAGTCATTCGCTGGTCGCGCGGCATTTCGGCATGCACATCCGCGGCATCACGCTGTTCGTCTTCGGTGGCGTCGCGGAAATGACCGACGAGCCTCCGAGCGCGATGGCTGAGCTGCTGATGGCTCTGGCAGGACCGGCGGCAAGCTTGGTGCTCGGTATTCTGTTCTATGCTGTGGCCGCAATCGGGGTCGCCACCGGCGCGCCGGTGGCGTTCAACGTGGTTGTCGCCTATCTCAGCTTGATCAATCTAGCGCTTGCAGTGTTCAACCTCGTGCCCGCCTATCCCCTGGACGGTGGTCGTGTGCTGCGAGCATTGCTTTGGCGCTGGAAGAACGATATCCGCCGGGCGACGCGACTTGCCGCCGCTGCCGGGTCCGGCTTCGGTTTCCTGCTCATGGCAATGGGTATTTTTGCCGTGATCGTCGGACATGACGTGATCACTGGCCTCTGGTGGTTCGTCATCGGTCTTTTTCTGCAGGGTGCCGCGCGCGCCTCTTATATGCAGGTCATGGCACGCGACATGCTTGGCAACACCACGGTTGCTGCCCTGATGACCGCGGACCCGATAACCGTTCCGCCAGACATCACGCTCGCCGCGTTCGTAGAGGACTTCATCTACACTTATCACCACGAGCAATTCCCAGTCGTCGACCATGGGCGATTGATTGGGATGGTGGGTGCCCGCGAGGTGCGGCGTGTGCCGCGCGGCGAATGGGCGGCACGAAGCGTGGCCGAAGTGATGGCCCCTCGCACCGACGTGAATTGCATCGACGCGGGTAGACCCGCGCAGAGGGCGCTCGGCTTGATGAACGAAACGGGCAATACGCGTCTCGCGGTGACCGAACAAGGGCGGCTCGTCGGCATCCTGACCTTGAAGGATTTGCTTCGCGTGATCGCCCTCAGGATCGATCTCGAAGGCCGCGGCTGAATACCGGTTCGCCTTGCTTAGGGCTACTATTCCACCGGATGGTGTTTGCCGACAGCGGTGACGGTGGTCGCCTGTGGGCCTTGGGCGCTTTCGTTCTCGGCGACGACGATCCGAACCTCGGTGCCGGCCTCAAGCTTGTCGAAGCCACCGCCGACGACACTGTTCTTATGAAAATAGACCTCGCGTCCGTCCGAAGTCTCGACGAAGCCGTACCCCTCGGAAGACATCAAGCGAACGACCTTGCCGTGCAGCGGGACCTCATGAGTCTTGGTAGCGCCCCGGAGCTTGCGCATGTGATCTTCAAGAATTCGCACCGCAGCGGCGAAGGCATCGCGGATGGCGACATAAACATCTTCATGGGCATGGTTCTGCAGCCCCGCGTGCGTGACGGCGATCTCCTCCTTCGGCGTTCGAATGTCGATGCGCACGTCATAGAGCTTGCCCTTATGCCGGTGTTTGTGCGGCGCCTCGATGGTGACCCGGCAACCAGTAATGCGGTCCGAGAAGCGTTCGAGACGCTCGGCGCGTCGGCGGACGGCTTTCTCGACGGCCGCCGAGGGATC
The DNA here is from genome assembly GCA_046705265.1 of Ferrovibrionaceae bacterium. GTDB lineage: Bacteria > Pseudomonadota > Alphaproteobacteria > Ferrovibrionales > Ferrovibrionaceae > JAJYTL01. The sequence goes on along the minus strand of JBJKQL010000062.1, from coordinate 64,956 downwards.
GAGATTGCGAAAGGTAATCTGAAGGGGAATCGGCATGTTGAGAACTCTCGGTTGGGATAAAATCTGCTTCCCTATCTCCAGGCGAGGCGTGGCGGAGACGTGCTTTCGGCTTCCTGCCTTCGGCCCGTTATCGCTCCCCGAATAATCGCCTGCCCTTTTGGTTGCCGCCGTTGATTCAGATCAAATCGGATTCAAATCAAGGCGCCGATTATGATCATCTTTTGAGCGAAAGTGCGGCTTATCAAGAAGATTTTGGCCTTACTGGATTGAATTACAAGCAACGCGTGCTATTCCGGCCTCTCGGCTCGGACGAGGATAGCACCCGCCCGCTCAGGCCTCCGTGCGTGTCAGGGATAGGAAAATATCCTCTAGGCCAGTTTCCTCCGTTGAGAGATCGAGGATGTTGAGGCCGGCGGCTTGCACGGCGGCGAGAATCTGGCCGACGGGCGTGACGCTCGGCCGATAGCTGAGGGTGATCTGCCGTTTCGATTTGAGTTCGGGTTGGAAGGGCTCAAGCATCGCCGGTATTGCCGTGATCTCCTCTGCCGTGGTGAGCGCGAGCATCTTGCTATCGAGGCGCGAGAGAAGCGCGGAGGTGGTGTCGCAGGCCACAACCTTGCCATGATGAATGATGGCGATGCGCTCGCAAAGCTGTTCCGCCTCTTCGAGATAATGAGTCGTCAGCAGGATGGTGACGCCCTGCGCGTTGAGTTCGCGCACCGTCTCCCAAAGCTGGTGGCGAAGCTCGACATCCACCCCCGCGGTGGGTTCGTCCAGCACGAGGATTGGCGGCGAATGGACCATCGCCTTGCCGATCAGAAGGCGGCGGCGCATGCCACCCGAGAGCGAACGGGCCGGCGCATCGGCTTCTGCCGTCAGGTGGATCGCCGCCAGAATCTCGTCTGTCCGGCGTTCCCGTTTCGGTACGCCATAGAGTCCGGCCTGCAGGTCGAGGCTCTGGCGGGCGGAAAAGAAGGGGTCGATATTGAGTTCCTGCGGCACCACACCGATCGCGGCTCGCGATTGGCGTGGGGTAGCGTCAATGTCGAAACTCCAGATCTGACAGTGGCCCGCGGTTTTCACCACCAAGCCGGCCAAAATGTTGATGAAGGTCGATTTGCCAGCGCCGTTCGGGCCCAGGAGGCCGAATATCGATCCGCGCGGCACGGTAAGATCGACGTGGTCGAGCGCGACCTTGTCCGCCCGACCCTGGCGGCCGGAATAGACCTTGTACAGGCCCGAGGCGACAATCGCCGCGCTTGGCGGCGCGACCAATGTGGAATGGGTGGTCATGCGCAGAACATTCGGTTGATCCGGTGGCGGCAATGGGTATCATCCGTGCTGGAAATCGGTCAATCACCAAAGCATCGATGAAATCCGGCGTGAGTCCCATGGAACCCTTGGAAATTATAGAGGCGACGGAGACAGAAGTGGCCTGCGACGGTGGCGGCGCTCTCGGTCATCCGCGGATCTATCTCAATATGGGCAAAAGTGATCACGTTGATTGCCCTTATTGCGGCCGTCGCTACCAGCGGAAGTTGGAGACCGCCGGCAGCGCGAGCGAGCACTGAGCAATAAGCCGAGCACAGGAACGACCAAGGGCCGGATTGGGGCGCAAGGCGAGGGCTCTCGCTCGATGACGTCCGCAGTCGCCAAAGCACCGGCCGCCGCCGGCCGGCACGAGCGGCTCTACCTCGTGGACGGCTCGGGCTATATCTTCCGCGCCTATCACATGCTGCCGCCCCTGACGCGCAAGGACGGCACCCCTGTCGGCTGTGTCCTTGGCTTCTGCAACATGCTGTGGAAGCTTGCCGAGGAAGCGCTCGCGGATGCACGTTTCAGCCATATCGCGGTGGTCTTCGATTCCGGTCGGGTTACCTTCCGCAACCAGATATATCCTGCCTATAAGGCGAACCGCCCCGAACCGCCGGAAGACCTGATTCCGCAGTTCCCGCTGGTCCGTGAAGGCGTCCGGGCCTTTAACCTCGCCTGCATCGAAGAAGCCGGATTCGAGGCTGACGATGTCATTGCGAGCTATGCTAAGGCCGCTCGGGAACAGGGCATCGAGGTCGTCATCGTTTCCTCGGACAAAGACCTGATGCAGCTTGTCCGCGACGGCGTTTCGCTCTTCGATCCCATGAAGCTGCGGCCGATCGGCGTTGCCGAGGTGATCGAGAAATTCGGCGTGCCGCCGGAGCAGGTGCCGGATGTCCAGGCGCTTGCCGGCGATTCCACCGATAATGTGCCGGGAATTCCAGGCATCGGCGTAAAAACAGCCGCGCAGCTGATTTCGGTCTACGGCGATCTCGAAAATCTGCTTGCTCATGCGGCCGAAATCGGTCAGCCGAAGCGCCGTGAGGCGCTCATCAATGCCAAGGCCGCCGCCCGCCTCAGCCGCCAGCTGGTCAAGCTTCGCGATGACGCGCCGCTCCGTATTCCGATTTCGAACCTTCGCTTCCACCAGCCCGAAATCGCACCCCTGCTTGAATTCCTGGTCGGGATGGAATTTAACCGCCTTGCTGAGCGCGTCCGGATTCGCTTGAGCGAATCAGGCGGCCTTTTTCGTGCCCGCACAGGCAGGAACGGTGGCTATGCGGCCGAATCAAATGGCGGCAAGTCCGTACCAGCCCATACGGACGTGCGAAAGGAGAGCGGCTATAGCCTGGTGCAGACGATCGACGATCTGGCAGCGTGGATCGCCATGGCTGAAGCGGTCGGCGAGGTCGCCGTCGACACAGAGACGACTTCGCTCGAACCGATGCGAGCCGAACTTGTCGGGATTTCTCTGGCCGTCCAGCCGCACGAAGCCTGCTACATTCCGCTTGGTCACAAGGTCCCGGGCGGAGACGGATTGGCGTTGGAGCCTCCAGCGCCGGCACCCTTGCAGATTCCGATTGGGGAAGCGCTCGATCGCTTGCGGCCGATGCTGGAAAATCCCGCCGTCCTGAAAATCGGCCAGAATATCAAATACGACATGCAGATCTTCGCCCGGTACGGCATCGCGGTCGCACCGCTCGACGATACGATGCTGATGTCCTATGTGCTGGACTGCGGCCTGCACGGCCATGGCATGGACGAGCTCAGCCGCATCCATCTCGGTCATGAGACGATCCACTACGCGGATGTCGCGGGGAGCGGCAAATCTGCCATCACTTTCGACAGGGTGCCCTTGGATCAAGCGTTGCGTTATGCCGCCGAGGATGCGGACATCACGCTCCAGCTTTATCGCCTGTTTCGCCGCCGGCTTCTCGACGAGCGCATGCTTAGCGTCTATGAGAATCTGGAGCGGCGGCTTGTCCCGGTGATCGCGGCGATGGAAATGGCAGGCATCGCCGTCGATCCGCTCGAGCTTAGCCGGCTCTCACGCGACTTCGCCGCGCGCATGGCGGAGCTCGAGGTCGAGATCCACCGCTTGGCCGGTACGGAGTTCAACATCGCCTCGCCAAAGCAACTTGGTGAGATTCTCTTCGAGCAAATGGGACTTCCCGGCGGCAAGAAAGGCAAGAGCGGCGCCTATGGCACCGGCGCTGACGTGCTCGAGGGTCTGGCCGCGCTCGGTCACGACCTGCCGGGGCGGGTCCTCGATTGGCGCCAACTGGCGAAGCTTAAGAGCACCTATACCGATACGCTGCCGGAAAAAATCGTGCCCTCGACCGGCCGCGTCCATACCAGCTTCGCGATGGCCGCGACCTCGACCGGCCGGCTCGCCTCAAGCGATCCCAATCTGCAGAACATCCCGATCCGTACCGAAGCCGGGCGCATGATCCGCCGTGCCTTCATCGCGCCCAAGGGCTACTGTCTATTGTCGGCCGATTATTCGCAAATCGAGCTTCGCCTTCTCGCACATATCGCCGACATCGAAGCCTTGCGGCAAGCCTTTCGTGACGACGTCGACATTCATGCCTTGACCGCAAGCCAGGTCTTCAACACGTCCGTAAAGGACATGGACCCGATGGTGCGGCGTGCCGCCAAGGCGATCAATTTCGGTATCATCTATGGCATGAGCGCGTTCGGATTGAGCCAGCAGCTCGGCATTCCCCAGGGCGAGGCGCAGGCCTATATCGACGCTTATTTCAAGCGCTATCCCGGTATTCGCGATTATATGGAGCGCACGAAGAAGCTTTGCCGTGAGCAAGGTTATGTGACCACGTTGTTTGGCCGTCGCTGCCACATTCCTGGCATTACCGAAAAGAATCCAGCCCGCCGTGGATTGATGGAACGCGCGGCGATCAATGCGCCGATTCAAGGCTCGGCTGCCGATGTCATCAGGCGAGCCATGATCCGCATGCCGAAAGCGCTGCAGGGTGCGGCTCTCAAGGCGCGGCTTCTCTTGCAAGTGCATGACGAACTGATCTTCGAAGTCCCGGAACCTGAAGTCGAGCCGACAACGGCGCTCGTCAAGGAGGTGATGGCGAATGCGGCCCATCTCTCAGTGCCGCTGATCGTGGAAGTCGGCGTTGCGCGCGATTGGGCTTCGGCGCATTAGAACTCGATCCCTCCGCCTGGCACCGAGGCGAGTGCAAAAGCGGATTCTGAACCGCGGCCTGTACACACGTTTGGCAAAGCAGAAGGAGGCGTTTCGCGTCTCCTGTTCTCAGGCAAGGCACCGTGAAATTCGAGTGATGGTAAAGGGAGGGTCGGAATGACGGTGATGAAGGCGGTCGAGCTGACGGGTGTCGGCCTTGAACACCTCAAACTTAGCCAGATGCCGAAGCCCGAGCCCAAGGCGGGCGAAGTTCTGGTGCGGATGCGTGCGGCTTCGCTCAACTATCGCGATCTCCTGATGGTGAACGGCGTCTATAGTCGCCGCAAGGTGATTCCGATCGTCCCGCTCTCCGACGGGGCCGGCGAGGTCGCGGCGGTGGGGGAGGGGGTTACCCAGTTCAAGCCCGGCGATCGGGTGATCGGTAGTTTTTTCCAGGGTTGGATCGCCGGCCCGCCGCGGGATGAGAAATTCGTCGGCGGACTATCCTCCGATCTGCCCGGCGTCTTGAGCGAATACCGCTGCTTTGCCGAGACCGGCTTGGTCCGAACGCCGAATTACTTGAGCGACGAGGCAGCCTCAACGCTTCCTTGTGCCGCCCTCACGGCCTGGAGCGCGCTTGTCGCACAAAGCCAAACCGTCCCCGGCGATTCGGTGGTAATCCAGGGTACTGGCGGCGTCGCGCTTTTCGCGCTGCAGTTCGCAAAGCTCTGCGGTGCCCAGGTGATTATCACGTCATCGTCGGACGAGAAGCTCGAACGCGCCGGCGCGCTTGGGGCGGATCACATTGTGAACTATCGCAAGACGCCGGAATGGGGCAAGGCGGTGGTGGCGCTCAATGGCGGCCGCGGCGTCGATCACATCATCGAGCTCGGCGGCGCTGCGACGCTCGCCCAATCGCTCCGTGCGGTGCGGGCCGGCGGCACCATCAGCATGATTGGCGTGCTGTCAGGGCCGACCCAGGAACTTCTTATCCCGCTGGTGGTGACACGGAATTTGCGTCTTCAGGGTGTCACGGTTGGGTCTTGTGAAGGACTAGCAACCATGGTTCAGGCGATGGCGCTCCACCGTGTCATACCAGTCATCGACCGTATTTTCGAAATGGGGGAGATCGCCGATGCCTATAACCACATGGCGGCAGGCGGTCATTTCGGCAAGATCGTGATCCGCATCTGAACGCGGCGGCGTTCCCACAAAAAAGGGCTGGCGCCTCGCCGGCGCCGCCCTCCTTGCTTTTTGCTCTCGCCGCTACGCCGCCCGGCGCGGCGCTGCGGCGCGGACCTCCTCGTCGACATGATCGGCGAACTGAACGAAGTTTTCGTTGAAACGGGCGGCAAGCTCGCGTGCCTTGGCATCGTAGGCCGTGCCATCGCTCCAGGTCCCGCGAGGATCGAGCAGTTGCGAAGGCACGCCGGGGCAAGCAGTCGGTATGGCGAAAGCGAAATTCCGGTCTTCGACCATCGGTACGTTGCCGAGCTTACCTTCGATAGCCGCATTGACGAGTGCCCGGGTGTGGGCGATCGGCATGCGATGCCCGGTGCCATAGGCACCGCCGGTCCAACCGGTATTGACCAACCAGCAAGAGACGTTGTTCGCTGCCACTTTCTCGCTCAACATGCGGCCATAGACCACGGGATGGCGCGGCATGAAGGGCGCGCCGAAGCAGGTGGAGAAGGTCGCCTGCGGCTCCCTGCCGAGACCCTTTTCGGTTCCGGCGAGACGGGCGGTATAGCCCGAGAGGAAATGATACATTGCCTGTTCCGGTGACAGCTTAGCGATTGGCGGCAGGACGCCAAAGGCATCAGCGGTAAGAAAAATCACCGAAGTCGGATGATCGGCGACACCTGTCGAATTCGCGTTTGGAATGAAGTCGATCGGATAGCTTGCCCGCGTGTTCTCGGTCAGGCTACCGTCGTCGAGATCGAGCCGGCGGGTTACGGGGTCAACCACGACGTTTTCCAAGACCGTGCCGAAGCGGCGCGTCGTGGCATAGATTTCGGGCTCGGCTTCGGCCGAAAGTTTGATCACCTTGGCGTAGCATCCGCCCTCGAAATTGAAGAGCCCGCTCGGCGACCATCCATGTTCGTCGTCGCCGATCAGCGTGCGGCGAGGATCGGCGGATAGCGTGGTCTTGCCGGTGCCGGAAAGACCAAAAAAGATTGCCGAATCGCCAGCGGCGCCGACGTTGACCGAGCAATGCATCGGCAGAACATTCCGTTCCGGCAGAAGATAGTTGAGAATGGTGAAGACCGATTTCTTCATCTCGCCTGCATAAGAGGTGCCCCCGATCAACACCATCCGTTCCGCGAGGTTGACCAGGATAAACGTGCCGGACTTGGTGCCATCGCGCGCCGGCTCGGCCTCAAGCGTCGGCGTGCAGATGATGGTGAACTGCGGTTCCAAGTTCAGCAGTTCTTCCGGTGTCGGCCTGCGGAACATGTTGCGGACAAAGAGCGAATGCCAAGCAAATTCGGTAACGATCCGGACGGGTAGGCGGTAGTTCGGATCGGCTCCTGCCCAGAGATCCTGTACGTAAACGTGTTTGCCGCGAAGATGTCCCTGAACGCGGGCCTTAAGATCGGCATATTGTCTGTCGGTGATCGGCTGGTTGACAGGGCCCCAGCAAATATTCCGCTCGCTCCCCGTTTCGCGGACGAAGAATTTGTCCTTTACGGCGCGGCCGGTATGAACGCCCGTTACCACCGCGAGCGGCCCTTCGGCCGCAAGCACGCCTTCACCGGAACGAATCGCTTGTTCATAGAGGGCCGCGGCGCCGTAATTCCAGTGCGCCACGCCGACCTCGCCAAGCCCCTGGCCGTTCAGGCCAAATCGTGAAATCTGTGATCCGCTCTGTTTCACCGCCCGCTCCTGTGTTTCGTTTTCCCTTTTATTATCTTTTCTCTTTATTTTCCGGCTGACGGCTATCTGTTCGACTGAACAACCGCCGCTCCTTTTCCCCGTTAATACGGCACCCGGACGTCAAACTCGCTTCTTTCTCCTGTTTCTACTTAAGGGAGGGAACGCATGGATGCAAGAGAGCGGCGTGGCATCGGAGTGGCAAAAACTCCTACCAAGACGGGTCGATAATCAGACGGATTAACCAATCCCGATTCCGGACGTGGCGAGATCGGCGGCTTCGAGCCAAAGAATTCGACCAAATCCCTGGATCAGATGTGCACGCGCGATGTGCACGCGATAGAACGCGAAATCGTCGAAGTTCGCGTAATCCGTCGCCTCTGGATGGCGGGTTAGAAAATGGTCGCGGAGCGCGGCATCGTCGCTCCTTGCGGCGTGCCCGAGAACCGTGACGCGAGCCTCGGCGAGATAATCGAAACTTTCAACCCTTCCTGCGTCGTGTTTACCATAAAGTAAAGAAAGGCGTGGGTCCCGATCCAGATTTTTGCTATGTTGCGCCAGCGCCGAAAGCAGCAGAATCGGGTTTCCGGTCCCATCAGTCGCGCTGAGGACAAGTGAGGCATAAGGCCAACCTTCGGGCCCGAGGCGAGTCGCTAGGGTTGCAGTTGACCCATTGGCGACCAACCGAAGGACGCAGGCTGCGGGGGTTTCGGAATCCATTGTCTTATCTAGAGGCAAGCGCTGGGCCGGCGCAAGATCCACGGCGCGGGAGGTAATTTCAGGCACGAAGACTGAAATTCGAGGCTATGAATTCTTTGGTCTGGCCGCCGGGCCAGGGAAGTTTGCCCTGAGGAGGGAAGATGACGGCCATTGCTCTGGTAGATGACGACCGCAACATCCTCATGTCGGTTTCGATAGCGCTTGAAGCGGAGGGATTTAACGTTAGCACGTATCCAGACGGCGCCGAGGCTCTGCGTGGTTTGAATGCGGGCGCTGTCGATCTCATCATCCTTGATATCAAGATGCCACGCATGGACGGCATGGAGATGTTGAGCCGACTCCGACGCTCGTCCGACGTGCCGGTCATTCTTTTGACTTCGAAGGACGACGAGATCGACGAGGTGCTCGGTCTCAAGATGGGCGCCGACGACTACATCCGCAAACCATTTTCGCAGCGGCTTTTGGTCGAGCGCATCCGTGCCGTGCTGCGGCGGGCCGAGTTTGCCAAGTCTGATTCCGACGGTGAGGAGGGCGCTGACAAGGTGTTGAGTCGCGGCCCCCTGATCTTGGATCTCGGGCGCCACTGGTGCAGCTGGAAAGGCGAGGCCGTAACCCTTACCGTCACTGAATTTCTTATCCTGCATGCCTTGGCGCAGCGACCGGGCCATGTGAAGAGCCGTGACCAGCTGATGGATGCCGCATACGACGACAACATCTACGTCGACGATCGTACCATCGACAGTCACATCAAGCGGCTGCGTAAGAAGTTCAAGGCGGTGGACGACGAATTCAACTCCATCGAAACCCTCTATGGGCTTGGTTACCGGTACAAAGAAGCTTAAGAGCGGCGAACGGCTCGAGCCGGCGTCACCGCGCGAGAAGTCGAGTCCTTCGGGACCGGCTTCCCCGTCAGAAGTGACTGCGGGCGCGGCGGCGGGCCAATCGTCGGCACCGGGCATTTTGCTTAGGTCGACGGCGGAGCTTAAGCGGCTGATCCGTGCTCTTGGCATTGCGCCCGGAGGACGGCGGGCGCAACGGAAAAGCGAGCGAACGGTCGGTCCGACGACGCCAAAATCGTCCACGACTTCCGCCGCGCGGGGCGAGGTTCCGCCGGCCGTTCCGCCCGAGCCTGCGCACGGTCGGCGCCGGCGGTTCGTTTCGCCGCTCGCCTTGCCGATTCTGGCCATCAACGTGGTGGCACCGGCGCTTTTGGTCGCCGCTTTGCTTTATGTCGATCAGTACCGAACCGGGTTGGTTCATGCTGAGATCAATTCTCTCGTCACCCAGGGCAAACTGATCGCCGGGGCGCTTGGCGAAAATGCCCTGAGCTCGCCGACGGGCGCCATGACGCTCGATACCACGGCAGCGCGCCAGATGCTGCGGCGCATGATCTCGACTGTGCATACGCGGGCGCGATTGTATGATGAGGATGGCCTTCTCTTGGCCGATAGCCGCGAACTGGTCACGCGGCGGGAGGTCGTCTTGGGCGTCCTGCCGCCGCCCGAAACCCCGAGTCCGCTGATGCGGTGGTTCGATCACCGCTATGATCAGATCCTCCGCTGGTTCCTCGCGCCGCCTGCAAGCGAACATGGCTATTCTCGGCTTGCGCGGCAAGAATCCGCTGAGGTTTTGCGTGCGCTTGACGGGCATGTCACAAGCAACGTGGCGAACATTGGCAATGGCCTGATGGATATCAGCGTCGCTGTGCCGGTCGAGGGCCTACGCAAGGTTTTGGGTGCACTCGTGCTCAGCGTCGATAGCCACGATATCGAAGCCGCGGTCCGGAACGAGCGCCTGCATGCCCTGGAACTTTTGCTTGGAGTTCTTCTGATCACCGCACTGCTATCGGCCCTTCTCGCTGGTACCATCGGCCGTCCGATCCGCCGTCTGGCGCAGGCTGCTGACCGGGTGCGTCGATTACAAGGGCGCCATGTGGCGATCCCCGACTTCACCGACCGTGGCGACGAGATCGGCGATCTGTCCGGTTCGCTTCGCGCCATGACGCTCGCGCTCTATCGCCGCTTGGACGCGATCGAGGCGTTTGCCGCTGACGTCGCGCACGAGATCAAGAATCCGCTAAGCAGCCTGCGTAGCGCGATCGAAACCGTGACGCGTACCAGCGACCCTGAGCAGCAGCGACGCCTCCTTAAGATCGTCGAGGCCGATATCGGCCGTCTCAACCGGCTGATCAGTGACATTTCGGATGCCTCTCGGCTCGATGCTGAACTGTCGAGAGCGGAAACCGGCCCGGTCGACCTCGCCGCCATGCTGCGCACCGTGGTCGAGATTTATACGGCTGCGGCGTCCGAGGGTCGACCACGCTTCGAACTCGATCTCACGGCGAGCGATGCCGATCTCAAGGTGCCGGGCGTTGAAACGCGGCTTGGTCAAGTGATCCGCAACCTTGTCGATAACGCGGTTTCCTTCAGTCCGCCGTACGGGATCATTCGCCTCGCTGCTCGACGCGAAGGGCGCTATGTCCGCCTCACCGTGGATGATGAGGGGCCCGGTTTTCCCGAGGGCAAGCTTGAGGCGATTTTCGATCGTTTCTACAGCGAGCGCCCAGCGACGGAGCCGTTCGGGACCCACTCCGGCCTTGGCCTCTCGATCTCGCGCCAAATCGTTGAGGCGCATGAAGGACGAATCAGCGCCGAGAATCGAGTGGATCTTGCGCGGCGGGTGGTCGGTGCCCGCTTCATCGTGGAGTTGCCGGTCCAATGACCGGGGCGGCGACCGGGTGGGAGAAGGGCCACATTGACTTGCGTCCAGGCCAGGCGCACTTTTGCCGCCCATGACCTTGATGCACGGGACGTGCGTAGCGGTGGGCGAGGCGGCGGTGCTGTTGCGTGGCCCATCCGGCAGCGGAAAATCCGATCTCGCGTTACGCTTGATCGATGCCGGCGGTTGGCTCGTCGCCGATGACCAAGTGGCGCTTTCATACGAGGACGGGGCGGTAATCGGCCGCGCACCGCCGACGATTCAGGGCTTCATGGAAGCCCGGGGTCTCGGTCTCGTCGAGGTGCCTTGCGCGGTGGAGGCGCGGGTCGCGCTCGTGGTCGAACTTGTCGCGCAGGGCGAAGTGGCTCGGTTTCCCGAGCCTGCTTTCTGCGAGATCGTCGGCGTGACCTTGCCGTTGCTGCGGCTCGCCCCTTTTGAAACCTCGGCTTGCGCCAAGATTCGCCTCGCCCTCAGGGCCGCGATCCGAGACCGGGAATGACAGGCACCGGATTATGACTGCCGCTCGAACACGGGTTCTGCTGGTCAGTGGCATGTCGGGTGCCGGCAAGTCATCGGCTCTCAAGGTCCTCGAAGATCTCGGCTATGAGGCGGTCGACAACCTGCCGCTGTCGTTGCTTGCTGGCCTTGCCACAGGCGCGACACCCGTGGTTCCGAAGGGCGAAACCGCAAATGCTCTCGCGATCGGTATCGACACGCGCACCCGAGACTTCGTGCCGTCGCGCTTTATACAGGGTCTCCGTCTTCTGCGTAAGACGTCGGACATCGAAGTGCGCTTCCTCTTTCTCGATTGCGACGACGAGGTGTTAAAGAGTCGTTTTGTCACCACGCGGCGCCGTCATCCGCTTGCCACCGACCGCCCGGTCGCCGACGGCATCCGCGGTGAGCGGAGCTTGATGGGCTCTCTGAAAGCACGAGCCGACGTGCTGGTCGATACCAGCGAAATGACCCTGCCCGACCTCCGCCGCGTCCTGACCGGCCATTTCTCGCTCGACCATGCCCCTGGCCTTGCGGTGACCGTGACCTCGTTCTCTTACGGCCGTGGCGTGCCGCGCGACGCCGATCTGGTCTTCGATGTTCGTTTCCTCAACAATCCATTTTACCGGTCGCGGCTCAAGGCTCTGACGGGCATGGCCGAGGCGGTTGCGGCATACATCATCAAGGACAAACGCTGGGCACCGTTCTTCGCCAAGCTCACCGATTTTCTCGCCTTTCTGCTTCCTTGCTATGCCGAAGAGGGCAAAAGCTATCTCACGATCGCGATCGGCTGCACGGGTGGGCGGCATCGCTCGGTTTTTGCCGCTGGTGAGGTGGCTCGGCGCTTGCGCGAAGCGGGATATCGGGTGAACGTACGTCACCGCGACATCGGCGGCGATGACGGCTAGAATAGGTGAGAACGGAAAGGGAACCGATGATTGGAGTGGTGGTGGTTACCCACGGGCGGCTGGCGGCGGAGTTCATCGCCGCCACCGAGCATGTTGTTGGTCCTCAGGACGCCATGCGAGCCGTATGTATCGGCCCCAACGACGACATGGAGGAGCGTCGGCGAGAGATACTCGCCGCGGTGGCCGCCGTGGATAGTGGCGCGGGCGTCGTTCTGCTCACCGATATGTTCGGCGGTACCCCCTCGAATCTCGCAATTTCGATCATGAGCAAGGGCAGGATAGAAGTCATCGCCGGGACTAACTTGCCGATGCTGATCAAACTCGCCAGTGTCCGCGGCAAGGACGATCTGGCCGCGGCGGTGGCGGCGGCTCGCGATGCCGGGCGCAAATACATCAGCGTCGCGTCGCAGATTCTCGTCAATGACAGCAGGTGACGACCCTGTGTCTTTAGCGGCCGGTCACGTTTTTGTCCGTCGCCTCACGATCTGCAACGAACGCGGGCTTCATGCTCGTGCGGCTGCCAAGTTCGTGAATTGTGCGACCGGCTTTGCCGCTGACGTCACAGTCTCGCGTGACGGCGCCGTCGTGTCGGGCCAATCAATCATGGGACTGATGATGCTGGCCGCAACCCGGGGAAGCATCATTGAAGTCAAGGCCACCGGCGCCGATGCCGAAGCCGCGCTTGAGGCTCTGAGCCGCCTCATCGAAGGGGGGTTTGGCGAAACTTAGCGTTTTCTGAAGACTTCATGCTGTTACCTTGGTGTCGGCCACTTCGTCGTTTCAGCCTCTCGCGGCTTTCTTCAGGCTCAGATTTTCTAGGGATATAAATATTTCTTTATATCTTACTTGAGATCATGGGGGCCGGCTGCTACAACACGCAGCGGTCGCGCCGCTGCGGCTACAGCATGTAAGAGATCGAAAACGGGAGCGCGTGATGGCTGTGTCAGAGGATTACAAAGTCGCCGATATCAAATTGGCGGACTGGGGCCGTAAGGAAGTCAACATTGCCGAGACGGAGATGCCAGGCTTGATGGCTCTGCGCGCCGAATACGGCGTGGCCAAGCCCTTGAAGGGCGCTCGAATCGCCGGGTGTTTGCATATGACGGTGCAGACCGCGGTCTTGATCGAGACCCTGACCCATCTTGGCGCTGAGGTGCGCTGGTCCTCCTGCAACATTTTCTCGACCCAGGATCAAGCGGCGTCCGCGGTAGCGGCAGCAGGCGTTCCGGTTTTCGCCTGGAAGGGCGAGACCGAGGACGAGTTTTGGTGGTGTATCGATCAGACCATTACCGGCCCGAACGGTTGGCGGCCAAACCTTATTCTTGATGACGGCGGTGACCTCACCAAGGTGATGCACGAGAAGTATCCGGAGTTGTTGAAGAGCGTCCGCGGCCTTTCGGAGGAGACCACGACCGGCGTGCACCGGCTTTACGAGATGCAACGCTCCGGTACGCTCAAGGTACCGGCAATCAATGTCAACGACGCCGTCAGTAAGTCCAAGTTCGACAACCTTTACGGCATTCGCGAGAGTCTGATCGATGGCATCAAACGCGGCACCGACGTGATGCTGGCCGGCAAGCTGGCGGTCGTTTGCGGCTATGGCGATGTCGGCAAGGGGTCGGCCGCAGCTCTGAAGGGACAGGGGGCGCGCGTCGTCGTCACTGAAATCGATCCGCTTTGTGCCCTCCAGGCGGCGATGGAAGGCTATCAAGTCGTGCGTATGGAAGACATTGCCGAAAGTGGCGACATCTTCGTCACCGCGACCGGAAACATCGACGTCATCACGATTGACCACATGCGCCGAATGCATGACCGCGCCATCATCTGCAATATCGGACATTTCGACAGCGAAATTCAGGTCTCCGCGCTCCGCAATTACCCCTGGCACGAGGTCAAGCCGCAGGTGCACGAGATCGAGTTCCCCGATGGCAAGCGCTTGATCCTTCTTGCCGAGGGCCGGCTGGTCAATCTCGGCTGCGCCACCGGTCATCCAAGCTTTGTCATGAGTACCTCATTCACCAATCAGGTGCTGGCTCAACTCGAGTTGTGGCGCAATACCGCGAACTACGAACGCAAGGTCTACACCCTGCCGAAGCATCTTGATGAGAAGGTGGCGGCGCTGCACCTTGATAAGCTCGGGGTGAAGCTGACCAGCTTGACGGATGATCAGGCTGCCTATCTTGGCTTGTCGAAGACAGGGCCGTTCAAGCCCGAGTACTATCGCTACTGACGCAGCTGCGGGCGGATCGCATGCCGGCTCTTGTCCTCTTGCGTGGCTCTTCGTAGAGTGAGGCTGAAGAAGGGGGCGCGGCGAGTTGGGGAATATATTGCGAGCCGGGCTGGGGGATTCCGCCTTGATCGGCGGGCTCGGGGGTCTGTTGTTGCCCGTTCCGGCGCTTGCGAGCTCAGCCGTCCGTTTTAGCGATGTCGCGAACGGCGCGGCGCTCGGCGGCATCACGGTGGCGGCAGCCGGCCTCTGCATCTTTCTTGCGCTCCGATTGCGACGCGAGCAGCGCCAACACGCTGATCGCTTGGCCCGCCAAGCCAACGACGGCGATCGTTTGCTGCGCCTCGTGGCCTCGGATTCCAATCGTTTCGGCTGCTGGTTCGAAGACGATCGCTTCCGGTCCGTGTCAGGCCTCGGGGCTTGGCTTGGCCTCGCCGTCGAACCGAAGACTTTCGGCGAACTCGAGCCGGCTTTCGCCTCCAGTGATTTTGTCCGGCTCAGCGCCGCGGTCGCGACCTTGCGTGACACGGCGACGGCCTTCCATATCGAAGTCGCCGATGGCAAGGGACGAAGCTTCGTCGCCGAAGGTCGCGGTGATGGTAGGTTTGCGGTGGTTTCCTTCGCCGATGTCACGGCTCAGGTCGCGGAGCGTGAAGCCAGGCGTGAAGCGATGGCGCGCGCCAATCATGCCGAGGAGATTCTCGAAGCATTGCCAATTCCGGTCTGGTACCGAGACGGCGGCTTGGTGCTCACTTGGTGCAACGCGGCCTACGCGGCGATTGTCGAAGCCGTGCCCGCCGCGATTATCGCGCAGCAGATCGAACTCGCGTCGGGCGGAAAACCGGAACAGCCGCTCCGTCTTGCCGCGCGCGTGAAGGAGCACCGCCAGACCGGAAAGGAAGTCCGCCACCTTGTGGTTGGCGGCGACCGACGCGCGATCCGCGTTTCGGAAATGCCACTCGCCTCAGGAGGCACGATCGGCTTCGCCGAAGACGTAACTGATCTTGAGCGGGTCGGTACCGATCTCAAGCACCATATCGAAGCGCACGGTGAAGTCCTGCAAAATTTGACAACGGCCATCGGCGTCTTCGGGCCTGACCGGCGTCTTCTGCTTTTCAACCATGCTTTTGCGCACCTTTGGCGGCTGGACGAGGACTGGTTGACCCAGGCGCCGAATCTCGGCGAGATCCTTGAACTTCTTCGCGAGAAGAGGCGGCTTCCTGAGCAGGCAAACTGGCAGACCTACAAGAAGACGTGGCTTCAGTTCTTTACTGAGGTGATCGAGCCCAAGGAAGAGCTGATGCATCTTCCCGATGAGCGGACACTCCGGCTTTGCATCACGCCGCATCCCTTCGGCGGGCTGCTATTTACTTTCGAGGACGTTACCAACGAGCTGGTGCTCGAGCGTGCCCGCAATACCTTGATCGCGGTACAGCGCGCTACCCTCGACAACCTTTACGAGGGCGTGGCCGTCTACGGCGGGGATGGCCGCCTGAAGCTGTGGAATCCGGCCTTCGGCAAGATCTGGAAACTCGACGACAAATTTCTTGACAGCGAGCCACACATCACCGACGTGGCGGACGCGATACGTGATCTCGTCAACGCCAGCGACGATTGGCCCAATCTCCGCGAGAGGATGCTCAGCTTCTTTGGTGAGCGCCGCCCGCGGTCAGGACGAATCGAGCGGCCGAACGGCAGTGTGCTTGACTTCGCCATGGTGCCGCTTCCCGATGGGGAGACGCTGTTCACCTATCTCGACGTCTCGGATTCGATCCGAATCGAACGTGCGCTCCGCGAGCGTAACGAAGCCCTGCAGGCGGCCGACCGGCTTAAATCTGAGTTCGTTGCCAATGTTTCGTATGAGCTTCGCACGCCGCTTAATACGATCATCGGCTTTGCCGAGATCATCACCAATCAGTATTTTGGAGAGCTCAACCGCCGACAGCTTGAATATGCCCGCGGCATACTCGATAGTTCCCATCATCTTTTGCTGCTGGTCAACGATATTCTTGATCTGGCTACTATCGAATCCGGCCATATCGTGCTTGAGCGCGAGCCCTTCGATCTGCACGCGACCTTCGTTACGGTACTTGGACTCACCCGCGATCAGGCGCGCCGTCAGGATCTAACCATCGAGTTCGACTGCCCGGCCGATATCGGTTGGATCGACGCCGACGAGCGACGCATCAAGCAAGTGTTGTTCAATCTGATGAGCAACGCGATGAAGTTCACCTCGCCGGGCGGTACCATTGGCCTTGGTGCGACACGAACGCCCGATGAAATTGTTATATGGGTCAGCGATACCGGTATCGGAATACCGTTTAAAGAGCGCGAGCGCGTTTTCCAGCGATTCTATAAGACCCGTGCGGGAGCGCACCACGCAGGTACCGGTCTTGGCCTGTCATTGGTGCAAAGCTTTATCGAATTGCATGGTGGCTCGGTCGAGCTTCACTCAGAACCGGACCGTGGCACCACCGTCCGCTGCTACCTACCGCTGACGCCGACCGCCGACCGCCGACCGACCATATCAGCCGAGGTTCCTGAGATGCAGCCGATACCAAGCAGCCTGTCGTGACGTCCGAAACGCCCGCCCTCAACGCTTCGCATCGGCACACGAAGCCCGCCGGCTGACGACAAGCCCTTCCCGGCCCTTAGAGGCCGCGCATCCCCTTGGTAGTCGAATATTCGAAGTGCAGCACCTTACCCGGGTGGACTAAAGGATAGACGGCACGCATCGCCATTGCCGCTTCGCTGAAGCCGCAAAGTATGAGCTTGAGCTTACCGGGATAGGTCGCGATGTCGCCGATCGCGAAAATTCCGGGGGTTGAGGTCTGGCAGGTTCCGGGGTCGATCGGGATGTGGTTGTGCGCGACATTCAGTCCCCAACCGGCGATGGGACCGAGTTCCATCGCAAGCCCGTAAAAAGGAAGCAGGATGTCAGCCGCAAGTGAACGCTCGCCGCCGTCTAGGTCACGCACAACGACGGTCTCTAACCGGCCGTTGGTTCCCTCGACGCCCGCGAGTTGATAGGGAATAACGAGTTCGATCCGTCCATCGGCCGCGAGGTTGCGCATCTGCCGTTCGCTTTCGGGTGCAGCGCGAAAGCGTGGCCGGCGATGGACGACGTGAAGGCTTTCCGCGACATCCGCGAGTGACAGCGCCCAATCCACGGCGGAATCGCCGCCTCCGGCAATCACCACGCGTTTGCCGCGGAAGTCCTCGCGCCGACGGACCATATAAAAGACACTTTTGCCTTCGAACTCCGCAAGACGGGGCAGTGGAGGCCGATTGGGACCGAACGCGCCGCAGCCGGCGGCAATGACCACGGCACGAACTGAAATGCGCTCGCCCGCCGAGGTGCCGAGGATGAAGCCGCCGTCCGGTTGAGGATCGAGGCTCCGTACCTGTTGGCCGAGACGATAGACCGGCCGGAACGGAGCGGCCTGGAGGCGAAGTTGCTCGATCAAGTCTGCGGCCGCGATTTTCGGATGGCCGGGGACATCATAGATCGGTTTTTCGGGATAGAGTGCGAGGCACTGGCCGCCGGGGCCGTCAAGCGCGTCGATCACCGTGGCCGACATCTCGAGCATGCCTGCCTCGAAGACTGCGAACAGGCCGACCGGTCCAGCCCCGATAATGGCGACGTCGGTGGAATGGTTCGAAGCAGACATGGAAAAAAGACTTGCTGGGTTTCAGAAAGGATCCGGTCGCGCGCCTATCAGCTGCCGATCCGGTTGAAATCGTAAGCGCCGATCCCTTGCAGAAGGGCAAAGCTTGATCCCTTGCCGTCCTGGCTGGAAACCTGATGGGCGCACTTCGCCGGCACCGTGCAACGCTCGCCCGGGCCAATCTCGAATCGGGCGCGGGGTGCTCGCGTCTCGACGACCGTAACTCTGGTCATGCCGATGAAGGTGTCATCGACGTAGCTGTGCCAATGCCAGGGGACCGCGTGTCCCTCACCGAGCGTCAAAATCTGAGCCCGGAATTCGGACGTCTCCGCGATCACCTCACGATTCGCGACGACATAGGACCTGTCCTCGCCTAGCACCTTGCCGGCGCCCTCCTGTGTTTCGGTCATCCCTCGTCTCCTGCCATCGCGAACATTGTCTTGGCCTTTGCCTTCTGATCCGCACCATTATGCGGCGGGATGGGCGCCGGGTAAATTGCTCACGCCACCTGATGGCTGGGCGCGTTCTGGCGAGGTTGTTAAAATTACCCTACAAAGGACAGTCCGAAGCCGACGCAAGAAAAGGCCGAAGACGATGGAAGGAAGCGAGCCGGTTTGGCGATCGTTGATGTTCGTCCCCGTCACGAACGCGAAATTCGTCGGTGGCGCAGGACGCCACGGTGCCGATGGGATCATCCTTGACCTTGAAGACAGCATTCCACCAGGGGAAAAAGCAGGAGCACGGCGCCTCGTCCGCGATGCCGCGCGCGCCATTCGCGCCACCGGACCCGACGTGCTCGTGCGGGTCAACCAGCCGCTTCGCCTGATCGCCGAGGACCTTGAGGCGACGGTATCCCCGGACGTGGCGGCGATCGTTCTGCCCAAGACCTTGGGTGCCGAGCATCTCGTTCTAGTCGACGAGCTTGTTGGAGGGATTGAGGAAAGACAGCGCCTTAAACTTGGTCATACGAAAATTATCGCGATGATCGAAACGGCCGGCGCGATCTCACGTATGCATGAGATCGCGGCGGCGCAACGCGTCATCGGGCTTATTGTCGGGGGCGAGGACCTCTCTTTCGCTCTCGGTATGGAGCCGACGCCGGACGGCCTTTACGTTCCAAACGTGCTCGCCGTTGCCGCAGCGCGGGCGGCGGGAAAACTTCCCTTTGGCTATGCCGGCAGCGTTGCCCTGATCGATGATCTTAGCACCTACCGAGTGATCGTCCGGCGCGCGGCTGAACTCGGTTTCGTCGGCGGTTTTTGCATTCATCCGGCACAAGTCCCAGTCTTGAACGAAGAATTCGCACCGAAGGCGGCCGACATCACGGCCGCACGCGAAATTGTCGCCGCCTTTGCGAAGGCGACAGCCGAAGGTTCGGGCGTTTTCCGTCACCGTGGGCGCATGATCGATCGCCCGGTCGTTGCCCGCGCCGAAGCCTTGCTTTCGCGCGCGGCCCTGATCGCTGAGAAATCCGCTCGAAGCGGCTAACTTGAAACGTGGGCCCAAGCCCGGCGTTGGGTCATTAGCAAGACAGCCTGTGCCGTGATTTATGTCCAGGCAAAGGGCATTATCTTTCTCGATCGTGCCGCCCGGCGTTTCGGTGGGAACATAAAGCGTGATTATATACGTGAGAAAAGTGGAATGTCGAAAAGCGAAGTCAGATCAGGCGACAAAGGCGAGATTAAGATCACGCCCGAGATGATTGAGGCTGGTCTGGACGTTCTTCTGGAATCTGGTCGCCTGTACGAGGAAGGCTTGGTGTCTTCAGATGGGAGTCTAGTGTCTGAAATTTTTTGTCAAATGCTTCTGGCTTCTGGGCATTTCGTTGCATCTCGCTCACGAGAAGCCGAAATAAGTTGGCTGCTTCCGTAAGCCTCCCAAAATTAATTGCGGCGTTTTTTACGTCATTAGCGGACATACCAGGAAGTTGCGGCGCCGCATCTCTGTTTATTTTTGAGGCAGTATTTTTTCTTAGACGCTCCAAATCTTTATTATTAGTTCCCAAATTAAAAATTGGCGCCGTGAGACGAACGTGTTGCTTCGCGCCAACGGGGCAATAAGTACCTACATTCCCGTGGATGATCTTATTGCGGGTAGTTTTGCAGTGATTGATTCGATTTAAAATGGTGTCCCAAAGAGCCAGTACGCGGCCGCCTTCTTTATGGGTTTGGCAAAAATGCTTCACCGATTCATCGACTAAGGATATCCGCGTTTCCGTGGCGCTGGGCCTATAGTAGAGAGCCATTCCCAAGGAACCACCACCATTGCGGATGATTGTGCCTAGGAGATAGGCGAGGGCATTTTCAATGCCGCCCCAAGCCCTCACGGCAGCCACAATAGCCTCGTTCATTAGCTTGGTTTCTTCAACGAGGGCCAGAATTTCAGTAGTTGCTTCGGCAACGGGGGCGGAAACAGGAGGTGCCGAATATTCTACAACTTGTTTGCCATCCCATCGCCGCTGGCCTTGGTAATCAAGGAATTCCAGCCAGTCGTCATGGCTGATTTCCACGGCGCCAGCCGGGGTATTTGGCCAAACATCGGTGGGATAAAATCCTTTTGGCAACCCGCTTTCATCGAAGATGGCGAATATCCTGACAGGCATGGTAAAATTCCCCCATGAGCGCGAAGAAGCCTGAGCCCAAAGAGAATGCCACGCTAGACGAGGCCACGCGAATCATGGGCAATCTCGCCCGGATGCCGCATAAGCCGCACAAAGTCGGCGCCCGAGCTGAGGGCGCTCAGGGCTCTAACGTGCCCTCGCGGTCGCGCGGTCCGGCACCAAAGAAAAATAGAGGCAAAGGCGCTGCACCCGGCTAGAATCGCGGCCATGGCGAGACACGTTCGAGCGACAATTCGGTATGACGGGCCGGAGTTGGCGTCCCACGAGATGGACGTCCAAGATCTTGCGCCTGCCCTTCTGGCCCTTGGCCACATAATTCAGACTGCCAATCAAAAATTTAATGGGGATGCCGCAGCGATTCGCGTTCTCGTCAACGCGGACATTGAACAACGGTGCTTTCAAATAGACATCAGTCTAGTCCAAAGCATAATCGAGCACACTAGGACCCTGTTTGCGAGCGACGCGATAAAAACAGCGGAAGATATCGCAAAATTTGTCGGTATCACTGCGGGGGCGACCGTTAGTCTGTTCAAACTTGCTAAATGGCTTGGCGGACGCCCAGAGGGAGCGGGCACGACCCTTACGACGAAGGCGGGCGACGGCTCCACAGTGATAATTGTCAACGGGGATGGCAATTCAATTACTGTTCCGCGCGAGGTGCATGAGCTCGCCGCAGACCAAAGCGTATGGGAGGACATGAAGGGCGTCGCTCGCCCCCTCACGAAAAGGGGATACGATTCTCTTTCCTTTTTGGAGGGGGAGACGAAAGCCGAGAGCCTGACGAGTTACGAGGCCCAGGCGCTCTTAGCCGTCCCCCCAAATGTTTTGACCGCCGTTCCAACGGAAAGTGAATCAATGATCCGTGGGCCGGTTCGCATTAAAACCCCTCAATACGAGGGCTCTGCCAAATGGGCAGTCATGTGGGCCGGTCGCGCCATCGAAGTGACGATGCCCCCAGAATGGGTGCGGCAGTTCCAGACCAACGCCATCAAGGCTCCCCCCGGCACCGTGCTATATGTGGAAATGAGACAAGTCGCTTTATTGGACGACAAGGGTGCTGCGGCCGGAAGTCCGTCGTACGTCGTGACAGAGATAGATCGCGTTGTTTTGCCGGACGAAAGCAAGCAAGGAGATCTTTTGCCTCCCCCTTCCGCCTAAGGGACATCCTCCCCGTTTTGCTCGCGGAAAATCTGGCGCACCAAAGCCAAAAACCTGAGATAGGCTCGCCACTGTTTACGAGTGACGCGGCGCTTCTTAGGTGCTGAGGTTAGTCCGCCGATAGGTGAGGCGTTTGCCGCCGATCTGCGAGAGAAGGCGATTGACGCGCTCAGCGTCATCAACGCCGAGTGCAGCGCGGTTGCTGTAGCGGAAATCGAACTCCGCCAGATAGCGCTGCAAATGCTGTTCGCTGCAATGCTGGTAGGTGCCGATCATCCCGCGCTTGAAGATCGAGAAGAAGCCTTCCACGCTGTTCGTGGTAGTGCCGTCCTTCTTGCCGTACTCCCCGACGCTATGGTTCACGGTCCCATGCTTGGCGAAACGGCGTCCGATGCGGCGATAGTATTTGGCCTGATCGGTATTCAGGGTGCTTTCCGGGGTAATGTTGCGGGCCACAGCCGCGTCTAGCTGATCGATGGAAAGGCCGTCCAACTGGAACGAGCGGGCACGGCCACCGCGCTCGACAAGCGACAAAATCATGTCGCGCTTGGCGATGGAGCCCTGCTTCTTCTGCCAACCCTTGTCGCTCTTGAAGACATACTCGGAAGGACCGCTAAAGGTCTCATCGACTTCCACGGTCTTGCCCTCGCCGCCCATCGGCGTGGGATTGGCGTCTTTCATGCCCTCGCGGATGCGATGCGCCATGAACCAAGCGGTTTTGTAGGTCACGCCGAGCATACGGTGCAGTTGGTGGGCCGAGATGCCCTTCTTGCTTGACCCCATGAGATGGGAAGCCAGCCACCACTTGGTAAGCGGCACCTTGGAACGCTCAAAGACGGTTCCAACCGTAACCGTGAACTGGCCCTTGCAATGGTTGCAGTAGTAGAGGCCGGGACGATGGGACTTCTTGGTGCCCTCGAGCTTGGCGATGTTATCGATCGCTCCGCAATGCGGGCAAACAGGACCATCCGGCCAGCGGGCAGCCTCAAGGGCTTCGCGGGCTTTGTCTTCGTCGTGGAAGATCGGATTTTGCAGATCGGCGGTCATGGCGGGCTCCATCAATTGAGCCCATTCTGGCCTTATCGCTCACTTTTGTCAAGTATATAATCGCGACATAAAGAGAACAAATATTTAATCGATAAATTTGGGCAGCCGGCAAGGCGGGGTGCCCCCGTACATCTTATTCGCACTTGCGAGATCGACAGATTGTTAAGACAATTCTTACTTTACAGGCCATTTTTTCTTGCCAGTGTATTGACGTCCCACTCTGTCCCATGATAACCCAAACAATCCCATGCCCGCGGCAGGGGGCGGGGACGCGGGAACGCAGGCGGGGCGGCGAACGTGGACCTGTTTCATTCCACATACACGAACAGACTCGACGTCAAGTCGCGGCTGTCGATCCCGGCGGAATTTCGCGACGTGCTGAACCAGCGCGCGTCCCGTTGCGTCGTGCTCTACCCAGCCATCGATCAGCCGGCAATTGACGGGGCGAGCGAGGATTATATCGAGCATATCCGCCGCTCAATGGACGCATTGCCGCCTTTGAGCCGCGAACGCGACGATTTCATCGATGCCATCCTGCCCAACATCCAGTGCCTCAAATGGGATGCCGGCGGGCGCATTGTCCTGCCCCAGGGCCTGATGCGCCATGCCGGCCTGACACATGAGACCAACGTCGTCCTTGTTGGACGCGGTCAGAGTTTTCAGATCTGGGAACCGGGAGCCTGGGCGCGCCGCCAGGATGAGGCGCGCAGCCGCGTCCATGCCATGCGCGCCGCCGGGGGTACGCGGTGAACCCTCGTATGCCCCATACGCCGGTCCTGGCCGCCGAGGTCTTGGCGTTCCTCGCACCTGCCGAGGGCGGCGTCTATGTCGATGCCACCTTTGGCTGTGGCGGTTATGCCAAGGCGTTGCTCGATGCGGCACCTTGCCGGGTCTATGCCATCGACCGCGATCCCGACGCGATCGAACTTGGCCGTCCCCTGATCGAGACTTACGGCGGTCGTCTTGTCCTTTTGCTTGGCCGCTTTTCGGAAATGCCTCGTCTGCTCGCCGGCGCCGGCGTCCACAGCGTCGACGGGATCGCCTTCGATCTTGGCGTGTCCTCGCCCCAGCTCGATACGGCCACGCGCGGATTTTCCTTCCAGCTCGAAGGACCACTCGACATGCGCATGAGCCGCGAGGGGGTGAGTGCCGCCACGGTGGTGAATGAGGCAAGCCAGGGTGACCTTGCCGATATCATCGCGACCCTCGGTGAGGAGCCGTCGGCACGCCGCGTCGCCCGCGCGATCTGTGCAGCCCGCGTCAAGGCCCCCATCGAATCCACGGTCGCGTTGGCCGAAATTATCGCTCGCGTGGTGCCGAAACGGCCGGGTTTGCATCCCGCAACGCGCACGTTTCAGGCATTGCGCATCTATGTGAACGATGAGCTGGGCGAGCTTCGCCGTGGCCTCGCCGCTGCCGAACAGCTGTTGAAGCCAGGCGGACGGCTCGTGGTAGTCGCTTTCCATTCTCTTGAGGACCGGCTGGTCAAACGCTTTCTGCGGCGTCGTTCCGGCAAGCTCGCGCAGGGATCACGCCATATGCCGGCCGTCGAGGTCTCGGCGCCGCCAAGCTTTCGCAGCGTGACGCGCGGCGCGGCTCGCCCAAGCGCCGCCGAAATTACCGCCAATCCCCGCGCCCGGTCCGCTCGCTTGCGTGCCGCAATCCGCACCGTGGCGCCTCCTTTTGTCTATGAGGATGCGGCATGAGCCGGGCGGCCTTGCCATTAATTCTCCTCGCTGTGGCCACAATCTACGGGCTTTATAGGCTGTCATACGCTTTCGAGCATTTGCAGCATGAGCTTACCCGTTACAACCATCGGATTCTTGCCAACCGGCAGGAAATCGCAGTCCTACACGCGGAATGGAGTTATTTGTCCCGGCCGGCTGAAATCGCGCGTCTGACTGCCCTATATATGCCGGACCTCAAGCCCATTTCCGTCAAGCAGATCATCAAAGTAGGCGACCTCGCGCGATTGCCGGCGCGCTTCGCCTCGGCGCCGACACCGTCGATGGCGCCAACGCTGGGGCCGCCAAAGGGAGGGGTAGCCAAGGGATCCAGTGTCGAACCCACAGCCGGTGGTGGAGCGGGACTTCGGTTGGCCGAACGTATCATGGGCACCGGCTTGGCGCCGGCGGCATTGCGACCGAGCGTTACCTCAGGCGCGGGGAGCGGGCGGTGAAGCGGTCTCACGATGGCACGCCTCGGTGGCCGCGGCCTTGCGTCGCGGCTGATCTGCCGCAGCGCGAGGCGCTCATCACGATCAAAGGCGATGCGAAGCACGTGATTGAGATCGGGCGTACGCGACTGGTCGTCACCGCTTTCCTCTTCCTGATCTGCTTCGGAGCCATCATTCTTCGTCTCGGCGATCTTATGCTGATCCGGGGCGGCCGTGACGCCTCCGTATCTCCCGAGCCGGGCAAATACTTGGCCGCAATCAATGCCATGCCGGCGTTGACCCGTGCCGATATTGTCGACCGTAACGGCGTTATTCTCGCCGTCAATCTGCCGGTGACCTCCGCCTACGCCGACCCGCGGCAGATCTTCAATGCCGATCAGGCGGCGGCTGAACTCGCTCATGTGCTGCCCGGCCTCGACCAAAAGCGGCTGGCGCGCCGGCTCTCCGGTGGCAACAGCTTTGTCTGGGTTGCCCGCAACCTCACGCCGCGGCAGGAATACCGTGTCAACGCCCTCGGCATCCCCGGGGTCTATTTTCTCAAAGGCCAGCACCGGGTTTATCCGCAAGGGGCTTTTGCCGGCGCCGTCCTCGGCTATACCAGCGTCGACAACCGGGGCCTCGCCGGCATCGAGAAGGAATTCAACAGGCGCCTAATCAACCCAGCGCTGACGCGCGAGCCGCTGGTGCTTTCGATCGATGCGCGCGTACAATACGCGATGCGCACCTTCCTTCTGCGCAACATGAAGACGTATCAGGCGATCGGCGCGGTCGGCCTGGTGATGAACGTCCATACCGGCGAGATTCTTGCCATGGTCTCTCTCCCGGACTTTGATCCCAATCATCCTGGCGCTTCGCCGACCACCAATCTCTTCAATCGTGCCACCCTCGGCGTCTACGAGCCCGGCTCGACCTTCAAGACTTTTACCATGGCAATGGCGCTAAACGACGGTGTGGCGACGCTCCGTGACGGCGAGGACGCGAGCCACCCCATCCATATCGCCCGATTTACCATCCGCGATTTTGATCCCGAGAACCGCTGGCTATCGCTGCCCGAGATCTACGAATATTCCTCGAATATCGGTGCTGCCAAGCTTGCGCTGCAGGTCGGCGCCGCGCGCCAGGAGGCGTTCCTCCGCACTGTCGGGATGTTCGCACCCTCGCCGATCCAGTTGCCGGCGGTGGCGCCGCCGCTTTTGCCGCGGCGGTGGACCAACATCACGACCATGACCGTCGCCTTCGGCGACGGCATAGCGGTGACGCCGATCCAGCTCGTCACCGGCATCGCCGCGATGGTGAACGGCGGCATGTATGTCGCGCCGACCCTCCTCAAGATATGGCCTGGGCAGGCGGTGACGGAGCGCCGCGTGATATCGCCCACGACCTCCCGGGACATCAGAAAAATCATGAATCTCGTGGTGCAGGGCGGTACCGGTATTTATGCGCGGGCGCCCGGCTATCTCGTCGGCGGCAAGACCGGAACCTCGGAAGTGGTGGGACCCAATGGCCGGTATATACGGAATTCGGTGATTTCGTCCTTCGTCGGCGTGTTTCCCATCAACGATCCGCGCTATGCAGTCTATGCCATGCTCGATCAGCCTAAGGGCACGCCGGCGACTCATGGATTCGCCACCGGCGGTTATGTCGCCGCGCCCGTGGTGAGCGAAGTGATCCGTACCTGTGCACCGTTCCTTGGCGTGGCGCCGCAAAATCCGAAGGATCCGGCCATCGTTGCGGCTCTGGCCTTGCCGCCGCCGCATCGGGAGAGAGAATTTGCTTCTCGCTGATCTCATAGGCAGCGATGCCAGCGGCTTGGGCGGCAATCCCGAGATCAGCGGACTGGCCGTCGATAGCCGTCAGGTCCGGCCCGGCTATCTCTTCGCGGCGCTAGCTGGTCATGCGCGGAACGGGGCCGAGTTCATCGACGAAGCCATCGCCAGGGGAGCGGTTGCGGTTCTTGCCGTGCCGGAAGCGTTGGCTCGCTATCGTGAGGTGGTTGCGGTTCCCGACGTCAATCCCCGGCGGCGCCTCGCGACGCTTGCCGCACGATTCTACGGCAACCGCCAGCCGCCCACGATTGTCGCCGTTACCGGTACAAACGGCAAGACATCGGTGGTTTCCTTCGCCGCTCAATTGTGGAGCCGCCTTAGCCGCAAGGCGGCCTCGCTCGGAACCTTGGGCGTGCTGGCGCCGGGCTTCGAAATGCCGCTGCCCCATACCACGCCGGAACCCGTGACCTTGCACCGCATCCTGGCCGAACTTGCGGCGCAGGATGTCGCCTGCCTTGCCATCGAGGCGTCGAGCCATGGGCTCGATCAATATCGCTTGGATGGGGTGACGCTCAGCGCGGCCGCTTTTACTAATCTGACTCGCGATCATTTCGATTATCACGCGAACGCCGACGCCTACCTCAAGGCCAAGCTGCGCTTGTTCGAAGATCTTCTTCCCACCGAACGCCGGGCGGTGATCAATGCCGATTCGGATATGTTTTCCGCCTTCGCTGCGGCCTGTCAGCGGCGCAGGCACCGTCTGATTACCTTTGGCCGCAAGGGTGTCGGGCTAAAACTGATCGAGTTGAGGCCGGAGCCGACCAGTCAGATCCTTCGATTCGATGCCTTTGGCCGCACGGTCGATCTTCGCTTGCCGCTGGTCGGCGCCTTTCAAGCAATGAACGCGTTGTGCGCATTCGGCCTTGTCGCCGAGGACCGCTATCTCGATGCGTTGCTCGAAGGGTTGGAGAACCTGCGCGGCGTGCCGGGCCGGCTCGAGCGTGTCGGACGGCATTCCTCTGGCGCGCCGGTCTACGTCGACTATGCCCACACCCCGGATGCGCTGGAAACGGTTCTCAGGGCGCTTCGCCCCCATGCCAAAGGTCGCGTCGTGGTCGTCTTCGGTTGCGGCGGCGACCGTGATCGCGGCAAACGGCCGGCCATGGGGCGTATCGCCTGCGAGCACGCGGATACCGTTATCGTCACCGATGACAACCCGAGGAGCGAGCCGCCGGAGGCCATTCGCCGGGCTATTCTCGAAGCTTGCACGAGCGCTGGGGAAATCGGCGATCGCCGCGCCGCGATCGGCAACGCGATTGCCGGTCTTGCCGCCGGTGACATCCTCATCATCGCGGGTAAGGGACACGAGCGCGGCCAGATTGTCGGCGACAAGATTCTACCTTTCGACGATCGTCAGGTGGCTCGGGAATGTCTCGTCGGCTACGGCGGAGTAGCAGCATGAGGAGGGCGCTCTGGATGGCGGCGGCGGCGGAACAGGCGAGCGCGGGCAGCACCACGGAGAGTTGGACCGCGACAGGGGTCGCCATCGACAGCCGCACGCTTGAGCCGGGCGATCTTTTTGTCGCGCTTAGGGGGCCGCGCTTTGACGGCCATGACTTTCTCATTGACGCGTGGAACAAGGATGCGGCTGCGGCCATGGTGAGCCACGTCCCCGCCTATGCGCCAGCGGCACTGCCGCTTCTCGTCGTATCCGATACCGAGATCGGCCTGAGGCGTCTCGCTTCGGCGGCGCGGAGCCGCCTTGGCGGGCGGGTCATCGCGGTCACGGGAAGCGCCGGTAAGACCGGCACCAAGAATGCGCTTGCTCACGTTCTTGGTCCCCTAGGCCTCACGCATGTTTCGCAAGCTAGCCTGAACAATCAATGGGGTGTGCCTTTAAGCTTGGCACGGACGCCTGCGGAGGCGGTCTACGCGGTCTATGAGATCGGCATGAACCACGCCGGTGAGATCGCACCGCTTGCGGCATTGGTCCGGCCGCATGTCGCAATCGTCACCACTGTCGATGTCGCCCACCTCGAATTTTTTGCTTCCGTCGAAGCAATTGCCGAGGCGAAGGCCGAGATTTTTACCGGCCTCGAGCCCGGCGGAACGGCGGTGATCAACCGTGACAACCCACATTTCGCGCACCTAGCCGAGCGGGCCCGCGCCTGTGGTGCGCAAGTCATCGGCTTTGGCTTCGACCAGTCCGCTGAGGTGCGGGCCATCAAAGCGGTTCTCCATCCTGAGTGTTCGTGCGTTTCGGCCGAGGTCTTGGGACAGCCCATTACCTACAAGATCGGGCGACCCGGCCGGCACTGGGTGATGAACAGTCTTGCCGTCCTCGCCGCCGTCAAAGTGGTCGGCGCCGACATCGGCCTTGTCGGGCTTGGCCTCGCTGGTCTCGAACCAGAAGTCGGCCGTGGCCGCCACCAGCGCCTTGCTTTCGGGAACGGCACGATCGAAGTCATCGATGACAGTTATAATGCCAATCCGGCGTCCATGCGGGCTGCTTTCGAGGTTTTCGGTGCGATGACGAAGCCGCCGCGGGCGCGGCGCATCGCGGTTCTCGGCGACATGCTGGAACTCGGGCCTACGGCTCCGACGCTGCACGCAGCGCTTGCCGTCGACATTGAAAATTCCGGCATCGATCTGGTATTTACCGCCGGGCCCGCGATGGCGGCGCTTCATGAGGCTCTTTCCACCGGCCGGCGCGGTGCGCACGCGGCCGAGGCAGCTGATCTCGTTCAGCCATTGATCAATACCTTGCGGCCGGGCGACTTGGTGCTGGTCAAGGGCTCGCATGGCAGCCGCATGCGCGACGTGTTGGCAGGGCTCGCCGGGCTTTCAGCAACGCCGCGAGCCGCCCATGCATAACGACAGAAAGGCCAAGCCTCGCAATGCTTTTCGACTTACTCTATCCGCTTTCGCGGGACTACAAGATATTCAACCTCTTCCGTTATTTGACCTTCCGAACGGAAGGGGCGGTGCTGACGGCCCTTCTTGTGAGCTTTCTGCTCGGTCCACGGGTAATCGGCTGGCTGCGAGCCCGCCAACATCTTGGCCAGCCGATCCGGAGCGATGGTCCGAAGAGCCATCTCGCCTCGAAAAAGGGTACGCCCACCATGGGCGGCTTTCTCATTCTTCTCGGTATTTTCGTCGCCACGCTTCTGTGGGCGGACCTGCGCAACCGGTTTATCTGGGCGGTGTTGCTCGTCACCATGGGTTTTGGAATGATCGGCTTCGCCGACGATCTGC
Source organism: Ferrovibrionaceae bacterium (assembly GCA_046705265.1). Taxonomy (GTDB): domain Bacteria; phylum Pseudomonadota; class Alphaproteobacteria; order Ferrovibrionales; family Ferrovibrionaceae; genus JAJYTL01. The sequence continues at coordinate 34,859 of JBJKQL010000062.1, read as the reverse complement.
TGAAGGTCACGAGGCAAAACGTGCGCGGCGTTCCGGGCAAGCTCAAGTTGCTCTTGGAGATTATTTTTGCCGTCATCGCGACCGTCATGATTGTTTATCTCACGCAGCCGCCTTTTGCGACGACGCTCGACATTCCCTTTTTCAAACGGGTGAGTATCGATCTTGGCTGGTTCTTCATCCCGTTCGAGGTGTTCGTCATCGTCGGCGCCTCGAACGCCGTCAACTTGACCGACGGACTAGATGGTCTCGCCATCGTGCCAGTGATGATCGCCTCGGCAACCTTCGGCCTCATCGCCTATCTCGTGGGCAACGCGGTCTTTGCCAATTATCTCGAGTTGAACTTCATTCCGGGGACAGGCGAGCTTGCCGTGTTCTGCGGTGCGATGGTGGGTTCTGGTCTTGGTTTTCTGTGGTACAACGCGCCGCCGGCGATGGTGTTCATGGGCGATACCGGTTCGCTTGCGATCGGCGGCGCGCTTGGCGTCGTCAGCGTGGTCACCAAGAACGAGCTGGTGCTGGCGATCGTCGGAGGTCTTTTCGTCCTCGAGACGATCTCGGTTGTCGTGCAAGTGGCTTCGTTCAAGCTCACCGGGCGCCGCGTCTTTCGCATGGCGCCGCTGCATCATCATTTCGAACAGAAAGGTTGGGCCGAATCGACGGTGGTCATTCGTTTCTGGATCATCGCCGTCATTCTGGCACTGATCGGCCTCGCGACCTTGAAGTTGAGGTAGAAGCCTTGATTCCCGTCGTCCGATTCGCTGGCCAAAACGTTGCCGTCCTCGGTCTCGGTCGTAGCGGTCTCGCTGCCGCGCGCGCGCTTGAGGCGGGGGGCGCCCACGTTTTTGTCTGGGACGACAAGATCAGGACTGAAGCGGCGGAAGGGTTCGAGGCGCGCGATCCAGTGACCATGGATTGGCGAGGCTTGGCTGCCTTGATCTTGAGTCCGGGTATTGCCTTCACGCATCCCGAACCACATCCCGCCGTGGTCCTGGCGACCGCCGCGGGCGTCCCGGTGATCGGCGACATCGAACTTTTCCTTGCTGCGAAGTCCGAAGCACGTATGGTCGGCATCACTGGAACCAATGGCAAATCGACGACCACGGCCTTGATCGGCCATGTCCTGAGAACCGCGGGCCGCGCCGTCGAAGTCGGCGGCAACCTTGGTATTCCCGCATTGGAGCTCGCGCCGCTCGCGGCCGATGGCGTCTATGTTCTCGAGCTGTCGTCCTTTCAGATTGATCTCACGCCTTCCCTCGCCTGCGATGTCGCGGTGCTGCTCAACATCTCCGCCGACCACCTCGACCGGCACGGCTCGATGGAGCGCTACGCAGCGTTAAAGCGGCGAATTTTTGATCATCCGAAACCGACCGAGACGGCGGTGATCGGAGTTGACGACGGCTTCGGCCAAGCGATCAGCCGGGCGCTTCAGGCCGAGGCACGCTGCCATACGGTACCAGTCTCGATCATACGGCCACTCGCGGACGGCATCTCTGTCCAGGGTGGCGCGCTGTTCGAGGAAGGTGCGCTCCAGCCCAGCCTTCGCCTCGACGATATCTCCACTTTGCCCGGGCGGCACAATTGGCAGAACGCCGCTTGCGCATTTGCTGCGGCACGCGCCCTTGGCCTCAAGACGGCCGAGATCGAGCGCGGCTTGCGCAGCTTTCCCGGGCTCGCGCACCGGCTCGAGCTTGTCGCGGAGATCGAGGGCATCCGCTTCGTCAATGATTCGAAAGCGACCAACGCCGACGCCGCGCGTACCGCACTTGCCTGTTACGACACGATTTACTGGATCGCGGGTGGACGCGCGAAGGCCGGAGGCATTACGGGGATCGAGGACCTTTTGCCACGCGTAAAGGCGAGTTTCTTGATCGGCGAGGCGGTACCGGTTTTCGAGAAAACCTTGCAAGGCCATGTTCCAGTGCACCGTTCCGGCACGCTCGATCACGCCGTCCGCGAGGCCTATGAGGCCGCACAGGCGGACGGGCGGAGGGGAGCCGTCGTGCTGCTTTCGCCGGCTTGCGCCTCCTATGATCAGTTCGCCAATTTCGAAGCGCGGGGCGAGGCTTTCCGCCATGCGGTTGAGGTCCTCGCCGAGCAGAGCCGGAGTACCACGGGAGGGCGTATGTGATGGCGCTTTCCCGCACCGACACAAGCGTCGTCGCGCGCTGGTGGTGGACCGTGGACCGGTTCCTTTTGGGGGCCGCGCTTACCCTTGTCGTGATCGGCTTCGTCCTTATCCTTGCCGCGAGCCCGGCTGTCGCGATTCGCCTTGGCATGGCGCCGCTGTATTTCATTCAGCGTCAACTCGCCTACATTCCGCCAGCGCTGCTCATCATGTTCGTGACCTCTCTGGCCTCGGTGGAGCAGATTCGCCGGATTGGCATCAGCGGCTTTGTCCTATTTCTTTTGTTGAGCGCACTCGCCATGCTGTTCGGCCCGGACATTAACGGGGCACGCCGATGGCTCGAAATCTTCGGCATCAGTCTGCAGCCTTCCGAATTCGTCAAGCCGTGTTACGCCGTGCTGATCGCCTGGCTACTGACCGAGCAGAAGCGGAATCCTAGGTTCCCCGGTAATCTGATCGCCGTGGGGGCGACGCTCGCGCTCCTCGTCGTCCTGTTCTTGCAGCCGAACATCGGCCTCTCGGTGATCATTATCGCCGTCGGCCTTGCGGAGTTTTTCATCGCTGGCTTGTCGATGCCGCTTGTTGGCGCCGGACTTGCCTTCGGCATTGCTGGGCTCGGCGTCGCCTACATGGTGTTGCCCCATGTTGCGGCGCGCATCGATCACTTTCTCGACCCGAGCGGCGCCGGCAATTATCAAATCGATCGCGCGCTGCAAGCGTTCCAGGCCGGCGGGTTGTTTGGCCGCGGTCCCGGCGAGGGGGTAGTCAAGACGACGCTGCCCGACGCCCACACCGATTTCATCTTCGCCGTGGCCGGCGAAGAGTTTGGCTTCATCGTATGTTTGATCATTGTGCTTCTTTTCGCCTTTGTTGTGCTGCGCGGCCTGAGCCGCGTATTTTCCGAGAAGAATCTTTTCGTCATGTTGGCGGGTTCCGGCATTCTGGTGCAATTCGGCCTGCAGGCCATCGTCAATATCAGCGTTAATCTGCGGCTTCTTCCCGACAAGGGTGAGACATTGCCGTTCATCTCCTACGGGGGCTCGGCGCTTCTTGCCATGGCCTTCGGGATGGGCATCGTCTTGGCCCTGACACGCCTTCATCCGACCTTGGAGGGCCGGTTATGACGGCGGCACCGATCATGCTTGCCGCTGGCGGTACAGGGGGACATCTGTTTCCGGCGGAGGCGCTTGCCGCGGCGTTGAAAGCGCGTGGCCGCTCGGTGGTGCTGGTGACCGACCGGCGGAGCGCCGATTACGGTGGCCGTTTTCCCGATATTGCCGTTCACGTTGTTCGCTCAGCCACGCCGACGGGCGCTGGCGCTTTGGGGCGCGCTTTGGCATTAGCGCAGGTTGCTGCTGGCACGCTCGCCGCACGACGGTTTCTGAGGCAACTTCGACCTGCGGCAGCCTTGGGTTTCGGAGGCTATCCCTCGCTTCCCGGCATGTTCGCTGCGATCCGCCTCGGCCTGCCGACGGCGGTGCATGAGCAGAACGCGGTCTTGGGCCGCGCTAACCGGCTTCTCACGCCTCGCGTCGGAAAAATCGCGACTGCCTTCCCCGAAATCCAGAGACTTCGTCCGACCGACCGCAACAAACTAGTCCTCATCGGCAATCCGGTGCGTCCAGCTTTTCGAGCGATACGCGAACGCGTCTATGTCCCACCGGCGCCGACGGCGGATATCCGTATTCTCGTTCTCGGTGGCAGCCAGGGCGCTCGCATCCTGAGCGAAGTGATTCCCGAGGCGCTCGTCGCCCTGCCTGCGGTGCTTCGCGGCCGGCTTCGCGTCAGTCAACAGTGCCGTCCGGAAGATCTTCCGCGCGTGCGCGATCTCTATGGCGAGGGCACCGTCGCGGCGGAACTTGCACCTTTCTTCAGCGATGTCGCAGAGCGGCTTGACGCTGCGCATCTTTGTATTGCGCGGGCCGGGGCCTCGACTTGCGCCGAGCTTACGGTGGCCGGTCGTCCTGCCCTTCTTATACCGTATGCCAGGGCGACGGATGGGCATCAGGAAGCCAACGCGGCCGTGCTCACGGCCGCCGGCGCGGCGCGGATGATTCTGGAGCCCGCTTTCACGCCGGACATCTTGCAGCGGATACTCATCGATCTCTTTGCCGCACCTGATGAGCTCACCCGCATGGCGGAGCGGGCGCGTGGCCTCGGTCTGCCGACCGCCGCCGAAAATCTGGCCGATATGATTGAGGGGCTTGCCGAAAATGGCGGCGACCACCGAAGGATCGCGGCATGAGAGCGCTCCCCCTCGACATAGGCCCGCTTCATTTCGTCGGCATCGGCGGTATCGGCATGAGCGGCATTGCCGAGGTGATGCACAATCTCGGCTATCGCGTGCAGGGCTCAGATGTCGTGGCCAATGCTAATGTCGTGCGTCTCAAAGCGCTGGGCATCGAGGTTCATGTTGGCCATGCGCCGGAGAACCTTGGAGCGGCGGAGGTGATCGTGGTGTCGTCCGCCGTCAAAGGCGACAACCCGGAACTGGCCGCCGCGCGCGCGCGGCTTCTGCCCGTGGTGCGCCGGGCCGAGATGTTGGCCGAGCTGATGCGGCTTAAATGGGCCGTCGCGGTCGGGGGTACTCACGGCAAGACCACGACCACGTCGCTGATCGCCGCGCTGTTCGAGGTCGCAGGCCTCGATCCCACGGTAATCAACGGTGGCATCATTAATGCCTACGGGACGAATGCTCGGCTCGGCAGTGGTGAATGGATGGTGGTTGAAGCGGACGAGAGCGACGGCACCTTCACCAAGCTGCCGGCCACCATTGCCGTCGTCACCAACATCGATCCCGAGCATCTGGATTTCTATGGCAATTTTGACGGCATCCGCGGGGCGTTCCAGATTTTCGTCGAAAACATACCCTTCTATGGCTTTGCCGTGCTCTGCCTCGACCATCCGGAAGTGCAGGCGATGATCGGACGAATCTCCGACCGCAGGCTCATCACCTACGGCTTCAGCCCGCAGGCCGACGTCCGCGGCGTCAACCTTAGCTTCGAGAACGGCAGTTCGTATTTCGACGCGCTGTTGACCGAGCGCCAAAGCGGTGCGTGCCGGACGATCACTGGTCTTGGCCTGCCGATGGCGGGCCAGCACAATGTTCAAAACGCGCTCGCCGCCGTTGCCATCGCGCGCGAGATGGGTTTTTCCGACGACGTTCTGCGGAGTGCCCTTGCTGGCTTCAAGGGCGTGAGCCGTCGGTTTACCAAAGTCGGCGAGGCCGGCGGCGTGGTCGTTATCGATGACTACGGTCACCATCCGGTGGAAATCGCGGCGGTGCTTGCCGCCGCGCGGCAGGCTTATCGCGGCCGCGTAATCGCCGTGGTCCAGCCTCACCGTTACACTCGCTTGAAGAACTTGTTCGAAGATTTTTGCGCCTGCTTCAACCAGGCGGATACGGTCGTGGTGGCGGATGTCTATCCGGCCGGTGAGTTACCGATCTCGGGCGTCAATCGCAACGCCCTGGTGCAGGGATTGCGCGCCCATGGTCATCGTCATGTCTTGCCGCTTGGTAATCCCGAAGACTTGGCGCGGGTTCTGGCCGGATTGGCGCAGCCCGGCGATGTCGTGGTTTGCCTTGGCGCCGGTTCGATCACCACTTGGGCGCAAACCCTCCCGACCGAACTTGCCGCATTGTGGCGCCTGCCACGACGGGGTATGGGCGCATGATGCCGGCGGCGCGCGATCTATCTCTACTTGATCGGTTGCCGCCCGTGCGTGGCCAATATCGCACCGAAGTGTCGCTCGGGCCTCGCACCTGGTTTCGCGTCGGTGGCCGTGCCGACGTCGTGTTTCGTCCGGCCGATGCCGAGGATCTTGCGACCTTTTTCGTTGGCCTGCCGAAGGACGTGCCGGTGACCGTCCTCGGCGTCGGCTCGAACGTCTTGATTCGCGATGGTGGGATCGAGGGCGTGGTGGTGCGTCTCGGCCGCAACTTTTCCGAGGTCACGATTAACGGTGAGCGGCTGACGGCTGGGGCCGGTGCGCTCGACGTCAATGTCGCGTTGAGCGCGCGCGATGCGGGCCTTACTGGCCTCGAGTTTCTGCGTGGTATTCCGGGCACCATCGGCGGCGGCCTCAAGGTCAACGCCGGGGCCTTCGCCAGTGAATTCAAAGACGTTCTCGTTAGCGCCGAGACAGTCGATTTCACTGGCCGGTTGCATCACTTCGCTGTTGCCGATCTTGGCCTCGGTTACCGTAGCTCGCGCGTATCCGATGGCCATGTCTTCACTCGGGCCGAGTTCCATGTCAAACCCGGCGAGCGCGAGCGCATCGATCACCGCATGGCCGACATCACGGCGAACCGCAATTTGAGCCAGCCGGTGCATGCCCGAACCGGTGGATCGACCTTCGTCAATCCGACCGATCTCAAGGCCGGTGGGCGCAAGGCTTGGCAGCTGATCGACGAGGCAGGCTGCCGCGGTTTGAAATTGGGCGGCGCACTCGTTTCCGAGCAGCATTGCAATTTCCTCGTCAATACCGGTTCGGCCACGGCCGCCGATCTTGAGGAGCTTGGCGAGATGGTGCGCCGGCGCGTCTTCGAGCGTTTCGGCCTCTGGCTCGAATGGGAGATTTACCGTATCGGCCGCGTGGCGCCACGCCGGAGAAGGGGCGCATGAGCAGGCATGTCGCAGTCCTCATGGGTGGCTGGTCGGTGGAGCGCGAAGTGTCGCTGGTGAGCGGTGCCGCCGTCGCCGCTGCGCTAACAGAACGCGGCTTTCGCGCCACCACGGTCGATGTCGATCGCGATCTCGCCGGAGTTCTGCGGCAGATCGAGCCGGACGTTGTGTTCAACGCGCTGCATGGCCGGTTCGGGGAGGATGGCACGGTACAGGGACTTTTGGAAATCCTGGGCTTGCCTTACACGCATTCCGGGGTGCTGGCCTCGGCCTTGGCAATGCACAAGCCGACAGCGAAACGCCTCTTCCGCGACGTCGGCATTCCGACGCCCGACGGCCGTATCCTCAGCCGTAAACAGATGCGGGACGGCGCAATGCCGGAAAGGCCATTCGTGGTCAAGCCGATCAACGAGGGTTCTTCGGTCGATGTCCGCATCGTTCTCGAGCGGGACAACTTCGATCCCTTGAGTGACGTAGACTGGCTGTACGGTGACCAGGTTCTGGTAGAAGCCTATATTCCCGGCCGGGAAATCACCGCAGCGGTAATGGGCGATGCGGCGTTAGGTGCAACGGAACTCCGTCCTTCGGGTCGTTTCTACGACTATAAGGCAAAGTATTCCGAAGGCCAGACGGAGCACCTTGTGCCGGCACCGCTACCACCGGCGGTCTACGACGAGGTCTGTCGGCTTGCGCTGGTAGCGCATCGGACGCTTGGCTGTCGCGGTGTAACGCGGAGCGATTTCCGCTATGACGACACCGCAGGTGATCCGGGAAAGATCTACCTCCTCGAGGTCAATACCCAGCCCGGCATGACGCCGTTGTCGCTGGTGCCCGAGATCGCCGCTTATCGCGGCATGAGCTTCGCTGATCTGGTGACGTGGATAACGGAGGACGCGGGATGCGATCGATAACCCCTCGCGACGCTCCGCTTCTCCCACGAGCGCGGCCGCGAGCGGCCTCGCGGCGGTCACGTCCGCGCCCCCGCCGCCGCTCCTTCTGGCGGTCAAAACCGCTTTTGTTCGTGGGGCTCGGCCTGACCGTCGCGGCCGTTGTCAGTTGGGGCGCCGCTTCGGGCAGGTTCGGCGCTGAATACCGCGCGGCACGGCTCGCGTTAATCAAGGGTACCGCCACCATCGGCTTCAACGTGCGAGAAATCGTCGTCGAAGGACGTCACGAGACACCGGAGCGCACGCTCCTCGCCGCTCTCGATGTCCGGCGTGGCACGCCGATTTTATTCTTCAATACCGCCGCCGCCGCCGCGCGCATCGATCGGATCGGCTGGGTCAAGACGGCAACAGTCGCTCGACGGCTACCGAACGAGGTTCTTGTTCGCTTGGTAGAGCGTCAACCCTTCGCCCGCTGGCAGATCGATGGTCGCATTGAGGTCATCGACCAGGATGGCACCGTATTGCCCGAGGCCAAGTCGGGCGATTACCGAGGCCTCCGTCTCATTATCGGCCGCGGTGCCGCACCTAAGGCTGAACCGTTGTTCTCCATGCTGATGAGTGAGCCAGCATTATTTCGCCGTGTTGTTGCCGCCGCCTGGGTCGGCGATCGGCGCTGGAATCTCCGTTTGGCGAACGGTGTGACGGTGGAGTTGCCGGAGCGCCATGCCGATGCGGCCTGGCAGCATCTTGCTCGTCTGGAGCGGCAGCAGAGTCTGTTGGAGAAGGCGGTGACCGTCGTCGATATGCGGCTCGCTGATCGCATCACGCTTGAACTGCAGCCTGGTGCCAGGGCCGATTTCGATGAGGCCGGAACGCAAGCTGGCAGCGGCAGGGGATAAGGGGATGACGAAGAAAGTCCTGTGGGGGGAGAAAAGCGCGTGCTGATCGCCGGACTCGATGTCGGGACTACCAAGGTTTGCTGCTTTCTGGCGCGCCGGGAGGGCGGCGAGATGCGGGTAGTTGGTATCGGCCATCAGGTCGCGAAAGGCCTCAAGGCCGGAACCGTAGTCGATATGGAAGCGGCGGAGGCATCGGTTCGTGCGGCAGTCGATGCCGCGGAGCGCATGGCGGGTGACACGGTGCGGGAGGTCTTCCTTACGCTAACCGCAGGCCAGCCCGTGTCGCACACGGTACGGATTGAAGTGGCACTGGCGGGCCACCCCGTCGATGACAATGATCTTCGGCGCGCGCTCGATCAAGGGCGCGCCAGCGACTTCGGAGAGCGCCAGGTAATCCACGCCATTCCGGTCGGCTATACGATTGACGGCACAGCCGGCATCCGCGATCCGCGCGGCATGTTCGGCGACCGGCTTGGCGTCACGTTGCACGTGGTCACGGCGCAGCCCGGTCCGGTGCGTAACCTCATCACGTGCGTCGAGCGGTGCCATCTGAAGATCGCAGGCCTTGTCGCCGCGCCTTATGCGAGCGGGCTCTCGACTTTAGTCGAGGACGAGACCGATCTCGGTGTCACCATCATCGATCTTGGCGGAGGCACCACGACTCTCGCCATCTTCTACGACGGCAGTCTGGTGCACACCGATTCGATTCCCATCGGCGGCGGCCATATCACCACTGATATCGCCCGCGGCCTGTCGACCCCGCTTGCCCATGCCGAGCGTATGAAGACGCTCTACGGCAGCGTACTTTCCGGCAAGGGCGACGAAAACGAGATCATCGACGTTCCCCAAGTGGGCGAAAGCGAGCACCTGAACCCCAATCACGTCTCGCGCTCGATCCTTTTCGGGATCATCAAGCCGCGAGCCGAAGAGATGTTTGAGATGGTACGCGAACGCCTGAAGGCTTCAGGTTTTGACAAGCTGGCCGGACGGCGCGTGGTTCTGGTGGGCGGCGGCAGCCAATTGCAGGGCATTCGTGAACTTGCCGCTCGAATCTTGGACAAGCAGGTGAGGCTTGGCCGGCCACTTCGCATGGCTGGTCTGGCCGAGGCGACGGGTGGGCCGGCGTTCGCGGCTTGCGCCGGCGTTCTCGCTTACGCAGACAATGTTCAGACGGAAGCGCCAGCCCGGTTGCCGAAAAGCAGCTCGGCTGGGCTTGCCCGTCTCGGCCAGTGGCTGCGGGTGGTGTTCTAATGCGCGGCGTCCGTTTTTTCCCCGCAAGCGGCGTCGACGGAGACGCGGGATAGCAACTTGTCTTCCTGGAGGTGACAAAATGTCAATCAATCTGAGCGTTCCCGTCGCACGGGAACTGAAACCCCGCATTGTCGTATTCGGTATTGGAGGTGCCGGCGGCAATGCCGTCAACAACATGATCAACGCACAGCTTCCTGGCGTCGAATTCGTGGTCGCCAATACCGACGCGCAGGCGCTCTCGAGTTCACTGGCCGAGCAGCGTCTGCAGCTCGGCGTATCGGTGACCCAGGGCCTCGGAGCCGGTGCTCGGCCCGATGTCGGCCGCGCTGCCGCCGAGGAGGTCATGGACCAGATCGCGGACCATCTCCAAAGTTGCCACATGGCCTTCATCACGGCCGGCATGGGCGGTGGTACCGGCACGGGCGCTGCGCCCGTGGTTGCTCGTATCGCGCGCGAGATGGGTGTGTTGACCGTCGGCGTGGTGACCAAGCCGTTTCAGTTCGAGGGTAACCACCGCATGCGTATTGCCGAGGCCGGCATTGAGGACCTTGGACAATATGTTGATACCCTGATCATCATCCCGAATCAGAATCTGTTCCGGGTGGTGACGGAAAAAACCACCTTCGCCGATGCGTTCCGACTGGCCGACAACGTGCTGCATGCGGGTGTTCGTGGCATCACCGACCTTATGGTCATGCCGGGGCTGATTAACCTTGATTTCGCCGACGTCCGGACAGTCATGAATGAAATGGGCAAGGCGATGATGGGGACCGGCGAGGCCGAGGGTTCGAATCGCGCCACTGCGGCGGCCGAGGCGGCGATCGCCAATCCGCTGCTCGACGACGTCTGTATGAAGGGCGCGAAGGGCGTACTCATCAATATCACCGGCGGCGGTGACCTTACCTTGTTTGAGGTTGACGAGGCCGCGAACCGCATCCGGTCTGAGGTCGATCCGGAAGCCAATATTATCGTCGGCTCCACCTTTGATGATAGCTTGGCCGGCCGCATGCGGGTTTCGGTCGTGGCGACGGGCATCGAAGCTGCTACAAGCACCGTCAAGCCGCCTGTTTCGAACGGCGTCGTGACGCCGTTCGTACGCCCGGAAGCGGCTCGCCCCGCAGCCTCACCATCGCCAGCGCCTGCTTCCTTCCGAGCCGAAGGCGAGCCGCGTCGCGGCGTCGGCGGCCATGGAGGCATGGCGGCCCTGGCCGCGTCGCCGGCTCCGGCTCCGGTTTCGATATCCTCGCCCGCGCCATCTCCGGTTCATTCGCCGGTGGCACAAGCGCCGGGTCCGCTCACCCGCGCGGAAAATGTCGCCAAGGCTGATAGCTCGGCACGGTCGGAAGGCATCGTGCGAGCCGAGCCGCAGCCCCGCGTGCAGCCGGCTGCCGTGGCAGCCCCGGTTCATTTCCAGCCTCAGGAGGCGCCGTTCATTCCGCCGCATCGCGCGAGCGGTCAGGCTCAAGCAGAGGTCACGGCACCCGATCCTTTCCGCGAGGCTGAGATTGTCAACGCGCCGAGCCAAGAACGGGAAGGCCGTCGCCCTGGCCTGTTCGAACGTATCGCCCGAACGACGGCGCGCGGACGAAGCGCCGGCGAAGCGTCGCTGCCATCCCGTGCCGAGCCGCGCATGGCGAGGGCGGTTACGGCGCAAAATCAAGCGCCGACCGCTCCGACCTTGAGTGGTTTCGAGGCGCCGGAACGGCCATCAACACCGCAGCGAGAGGAGGATCTGTTGGACATCCCCGCCTTTCTTCGCCGTCAGGCCAACTGAGCGGGAGATGGGTTGGGTCTAGGCGAAAGCGGCTGCTGTGAGGGGTGCCAACCGGCGTAGCGTCCGTAGTGACGTCAGCGAGGGGGGCGGAACGAGCGTGGGAAGACTGCTGAAGGTAGCCGGGTAGGTCGCCTGGCTCCTTCGGCCATCATCCGCAGGGAGTGGCGGCCGTTTCGATATCCGACCGATGCCGAAAATGGAAAAATGGTCCAGATCAAAATGTTAGTGTCGGTTTCTTGGTAACAAAGCGTAACAAAGAGTGATTTGTGCGCTGCGGCGGATTGGTGGATTATCCCCCTCGCAGATTCTGCCCAAGAGCTTGACATAGAGAGCGGAATCGGAGTTTGACGCAAGCGCGTCGGGATCGTCTCTGGTTCTTGTGGGTAAGGTCGGATAAAGGGGGTAACCTGTGCAGCAACAAGTCCGGTCGATTTCCAGTGCGATCCGTCCAGCGGTTCAGTCCGTTCTCATTCCACAGAAAACACTGCGCAGCGGCGTGAGTTGTAGTGGTATCGGCCTGCACACCGGAGCTGAGGTCAAGCTCGATCTGCATCCAGCGCCAGCCGATAGCGGGGTGGCCTTTCGCCGGATTGATCTCGACGAGTCGGCCATGATCATTCCAGCCGTTATCGACCGGGTGCGTACCTCCGAACTCTGTACGGAGATCGCCGATGCGGCCGGTGTCGGTGTCAAGACGGTAGAGCATCTACTCGCCTCTTTCTCGGGCCTTGGAATCGACAATGTTCGGGTCGACCTTGACGGCCCAGAGGTGCCAGCGATGGACGGTTCAGCAGCGCCCTTCGTGGAACTGATTCAACGGGCCGGTGTCGTCGAACAATCGGCACCGAGACGGTACCTTCGGGTGTTGCGTGCGATTCGCGTCGGTGATCGTCGGTGCTCCGCCGAACTCGTGCCGGCCGAGAGCTTTCGGATCAGCTTTGAGATCGATTTCCCGAATTCCCCAGTCGGCGAACAGGCGATTTCCGTCGATCTTGACGAGGATGTGTTCGCGGAAGAGTTCAGCTCGGCGCGTACCTTTGGCTTTGCGCGCGATCTCGAAAAGCTTTGGTCATCGGGCCTTGCGAAGGGCGGTTCGCTCGCCAACGCGATAGTGGTCGGAGACGACGGAGTTCTGAACGAAGGGGGGCTTCGCTATCAGGACGAGTTCGTGCGTCACAAGGTGCTCGATGCGCTGGGGGATCTCTACCTCGCCGGGGCCCCCATTCTGGGGCATTTCCGGGGCTTCCGGTCCGGCCATGCGATGCATGCCAAGCTCCTGCAGGCGCTTTTCTCCGAACCCTCCGCTTGGCGTGTCGAGGTTCGGGAGGAAGCGGAAACCGAGACAGAGGCGTGGCCCCGTCGCGCCGCACTGTAGATCAGCTGGGCTTGTTCGGCCCTTCGTCTTGAGCATGGCTAACATTTTCTGATTGGCTTTCCGGACCGAGCTAACGCGACTCGGCGCCGGGCGCGATGGGAAAAGAGCTTCGCGCTTCGCTTCATCTTATCCCCGATTATCGGCTAGAATGTCGCCGCGGCAGTTCCTTAGCCCCGGCCCGCGTGCTGGTTCGGCAGGGGATGGTCGGGCGGTTTTGTCTTAATGATCATGGCACGTAGGGCCGATGCGCACGCTCTTTCTGGTCTTCATTCTCGTTTTCCTTACGGCCTGCAGTTCCACCAAGCCGGTCGAAAAAGAACACCCTGTCGCATACCTTTACGACCGCGCCATGAATGAAATGGTGAACGGCGAATACGGCCGTGCCGCTAAGGAATTCGACCAAGTCGATCTGCAGCATCCTTATTCGCCCTGGGCGAACAAGGCACAGATTATGTCCGCCTATGCCAGTTATCGCGGACATCACTATGACGACGCGATTGTCGCGGCGCAACGCTATATCCAGCTTCATCCCGGCGACAAGGACGTGGCCTACGCCTACTATTTGGTTGCCAATTGCTATTACGATCAGATCATCGACGTTGGCCGTGACCAAAAAATTACCGAACTAGCGTTGAAGGCGTTGCAGGAGGTGGTGAGGCGCTTCCCCAACTCGCTTTACGCGCGCGATGCCCGTCTGAAAATCGGATTGGCGCGTGACCATCTTGCGGGCAAAGACATGGCGATCGGCCGCTTCTACGAAAATAAAGGCGATTACATCGCGGCCATTGGCCGCTTTCGTACGGTGGTGGAAAAGTATCAGACGACGACCCAAGTGCCAGAAGCGCTCGAACGGCTGACCGAATGTTATCTTGCGCTTGGCATTACCGACGAGGCGGAAACCGCGGCGGCCGTGCTCGGCCACAATTTCCCTGGCAGCCCGTGGTATGCGCGGGCCTACGCGCTGCTCACCGGCGCGCACCTCACGCCGGTGGCGCATCAGGGGTCATGGTTGAGCAAAGTCTGGCACACGGTCTTGTGACGGCGCGGCCATGTTGGCCCGGCTCTCGCTCCGCGACTTCATCTTCGTCGAACGGCTGGATCTCGAATTCCACGCTGGGCTTTGTGTCCTGACTGGCGAAACCGGGGCCGGTAAATCGATTCTTTTGGATGCTTTGGGTTTGGCCATGGGCGAACGACCGGGACCAGGAATCCTTCGCCCCGGTGCCACGCAGGCCATGGTTACCGCCACCTTCACACTCAGCCTCGGCCTTGGTCATCCGGTCCATGCGCTGCTCGAAGAACAGGGACTGCCGATCGAGGATGACCTTATCCTACGTCGGACCATTGCTGCCGACGGTAAGAGCCGCGCCCTCGTAAACGACCAGCCGACGAGCGCCGGCCTGTTGCGCCGCCTTGGCGAACTTCTTGTCGAGCGCCACGGCCAGCATGATGAGCAGGGTCTGCTCGATGCTCGGCGCCATTGCGATCTGCTCGATGCCTTTGCTGGCGCCGAAGACGATCGCAAGCGGGTAAGAGCCGCCGCCGAGCGCCGTCGCGACGTCACTCGCGCCTTGACGCTGCGCGAAGCGTCGCTCAAGGCGAGCGAAGCGGAAGCCGATTTCCTTCGTCATGCGCTGGATGAATTGCGCCGTCTTGGCCCCGAACCCGGCGAAGAAGCGCGGCTTGCCGAGCGGCGTGCGCAGGCCTTGCAAAGCGGTAAGCTCGCCGAAGGCCTGCGCCAGACGGGTGAGATTTTGAACGCTGGTGAAAGCGTCGAAAGCCGGCTTGGCGCCGCATATCGCGTCGTTTTGCGGCTTGCGGAGCGCAGCGGCGAACGGCTGCGGCCGCTCCTCGAAGCGTTAGAGCGTGCGAGCGTAGAAGCCTCGGAGGTGACGAACCTGCTCGGTTCCGCGTGCGACGCGGTCGGCATAAAGCCAGAAGAGCTGGAACGTGTCGAAGAACGGCTTTTCGCCCTCCGCGCGCTCGCACGCAAGCATCGAATCGGGGTCGACGATCTCGCCGCCTTGGCCGAGGATTTCGCCCGTCGTCTCGACGCGGTCGACGCCGGCAGCGCCGAAATATCAAAATTGCGCAAGGACGCGGAGGCGACCGCGGCGGCCTACGCGGCAGCCGCCTCGAAGCTTAGCGCGGTGCGGCAGTCCGCGGCTGCGCGACTCGACCGGGCGGTTGAGCGTGAGTTGGCGCCACTTAAGCTCGGCAAGGTCCGCTTCGTAACGGAGATCGTTTCCGATGCATCCGAGCAAGGTGGCCCCGAGGGCTGCGATCACGTCACCTTTAAGGTCGCGACGCAGGCCGGTGCCACGCCAGGGCCGCTCGGCAAGATTGCT
Organism: Ferrovibrionaceae bacterium; assembly: GCA_046705265.1. Classification (GTDB taxonomy): domain Bacteria; phylum Pseudomonadota; class Alphaproteobacteria; order Ferrovibrionales; family Ferrovibrionaceae; genus JAJYTL01. Next base: position 19,575 of record JBJKQL010000062.1, on the reverse strand, counting down.
TCGGGTGGCGAGCTTTCGCGTCTCATGCTGGCATTGAAGGTCGTGCTGGCGCGTCGGAGTTCGGCGCCAACGCTCATTTTTGACGAGGTCGACCGCGGCGTGGGGGGGGCCACAGCGGCGGCGGTCGGGATTCGGCTTAGCCGGCTTGCCGGCGATCTTCAAGTTCTGGTGGTGACTCATTCGCCACAGGTTGCTGCACGCGGGACCCATCACTGGCTCGTCGCCAAGGGCAGGGGTGGAACGCCTCTCGTCGCGAAGCTCGATGCCGAGGGCCGGGAAGAGGAGATCGCCCGGATGCTGGCCGGTGCGACCGTCACGGCTCAGGCGCGTGCGGCAGCAGCGAGCTTACTGAACGAATCGGCCTGATGGCCACGCATAAGACAACGCCGGTAGGGGCATTAAGCGCGGCAGCCGCAGCGGCGGAACACCAACGTCTGGTCGACGAAATCAATGCCCACAATCGCCGTTATTACGTCGAGGCGCACCCAGTGATCTCGGATGCGGCATTCGATGCCTTGTTCCAGCGTTTGCTCGCGATCGAGGCGCGATTCCCCAACCTTGTCACGAAGGACAGCCCGAGCCAGACCATTGGCGGCGCGGTTGCCGAGGGTTTTCGCAAGGTCGCCCACCGCCAGCCCATGCTTTCGCTCGACAATGCCTTCGCCGAGGAGGCAGTGCGGGATTTCGTTGCCCGCATACGGCGTTTCCTCGGCCTCGAACCAGACAAACCGGTGCTTCTCGTGGCTGAACCGAAGATCGATGGCCTCGCCGCCAACCTGCTCTATCGCAAAGGGCGTTTCGTGCAGGGAGCTACCCGGGGGGACGGGCAGATCGGCGAAGACGTTACCGCCAATATGCGCACCATCGCTGATCTTCCGGAGCTGTTAAGGGGCGACGACGTGCCGGACGAGATCGAGATCCGGGGCGAGGTCTATATGCGCCGCGACGAATTCTTTCGGCTCAATGAGGCGCAAATTAAGGCCGGTCGAGCGCCCTTCGCCAACCCGCGTAACGCGGCGGCGGGAAGTCTGCGCCAGCTCGATCCGAGAATCACCGCTGAGCGGCCGCTGCATTTCTTCGCCTATGCCTGGGGCGAGGCGAGCAGCCTTCCCGCGAAAACGCATTCGGGCGTCATCGCGCGCTTCCGCACTTGGGGCCTGGTTATTAATCCTTTTTCCAAGACCTGCCATGGTGTCGATGAGGCGCTCGCCGTTCACCGCGGGCTTGAATCGATGCGTGCCGATCTCGATTACGATATCGACGGGGTCGTCTACAAGGTCGATCGCCTCGATTGGCAGGACCGCCTCGGATTCGTGAGCCGCAGCCCGCGCTGGGCCATCGCCCACAAATTTAAGGCGGAAGAAGCGGAGACCGAGGTGCTCGGCATCGATATTCAGGTCGGCCGAACCGGCACGCTGACGCCGGTGGCTCGGCTTAAACCCGTCACCGTCGGCGGTGTCGTGGTCTCAAATGCGACCTTACACAATGAGGAGGAAATCGAGCGCAAGGATGTTCGCATCGGCGATATGGTGATCATTCGCCGCGCTGGCGACGTGATCCCGCAGGTCCTGCGCGTGGTCGCGGACAAACGCCCCCGCGGCGCCAAGCCTTACGCTTTCCCCCGTCTTTGCCCGGTATGTGGCAGCCATGCCGTGCGCGAGGCCAACCCCAAGACCGGTAAGCAGGAAGCGGCCCGGCGCTGCACCGGCGGTCTTATCTGCGCGGCGCAGATCGTTGAGCGCTTGCGCCATTTTGTCTCGCGCGATGCCTTCGATATCGACGGTTTGGGCGAGAAGCAGATTCAAGCCTTTTTCGAGGCCGGCGTCGTGAAAACGCCGGTCGATATCTTCCACATGGCGGTGTATGACCGTCAGGCCGAAACGCCGCTCCGCGAGTGGGAGGGTTGGGGCGAGGTTTCCGCCGCGAAGCTCTTCGCCGCTATCGAGGCGCGTCGCCGCATCCCGCTCGAGCGGTTCCTTTATGCGCTTGGTATCCGCCATGTCGGGCAGGCGACGGCGCGGCTTCTCGCCATGAATTACGGCTCGCTCGACAATCTGCTGCAGGCCTTGAAGGCGGCCGAGAATCGTAATAGCGAAGCCTGGGCCGAGCTGGGCGCGATCGAGGGCATCGGCGATGTCGTAGCCGCCGCGCTGGTCGATTTCGTCGCGGAGCGGCATAACCGCGAAGCCGTCGCCGCATTACGGAAAGAAGTGATAGTCGAGGATTTCGTCGTGTCTAAGGCGAAGTCGCTGCTCGCCGGCAAGACGGTTGTGTTTACTGGCACGCTCGAACACATGACGCGCTCCGAAGCCAAGGCCAAAGCCGAAGCCTTGGGTGCCAGGGTCGCAGGGTCGGTTTCGAAGAAGACCGATTATGTTGTCGCCGGGTCCGAAGCCGGTAGTAAGCTCGCGAAGGCGCGGCAAGAAGGGGTGGCGATTCTGACCGAAGATGAATGGCTCGATATTACCCACTCGGCATCATTTTAAGCTCGAAAGCGGTGCCGTCGCGGCTTCCAGCCAAGCTGCGGTGGCGGCATCGAGAAACGGCATGAGTTCGGTTCTGACCGCGGCGTGATAGCTATCGAGCCAGGCGATTTCCATGGCCGTCATCAAGCTTGCGTCGATCAGCTTGCGGTCGATAGGTGCGCGGGTCAAGGTTTCGAAGCCGAGGAGCTTTCGGTCGGCGCCGGGCGGCGCCACGACTTCCACCACCGACACCAGGTTCTCGATCCGGATACCATAGGCGTTGGCTTTGTAATAGCCAGGCTCGTTCGAGACGATCATGCCAGGTTGAAGCGCGATCAGGGTGCCGGCTTTGGCGATGCGTTGCGGCCCCTCGTGGACCGAGAGGAAACTGCCGACCCCGTGTCCCGTTCCGTGATCGTAATCGAGACCAGCCTGCCATAAGGGATGACGCGCGAGCGTATCAAGCTGCTGGCCTGTGGTGCCGATGGGAAAAAGGCAAGTGGCGAGCGCAATGTGACCTTTAAGCACGCGGGTGAAGCGGTCGCGCATTTCGCCGCTGGGCTCACCCAGTATGACCGTGCGCGTAATGTCGGTGGTGCCGTCGAGATACTGTGCGCCAGAATCGACAAGATAAAGCATGCCTGGCTTGAGCTGCCGATTGGTTTTCTGCGTTGCCTGATAATGGACGATGGCTCCGTTTGATCCCGCGCCTGATATGGTCGGGAAAGAAAGGTCGCGAAAGAGTTCGTTCTCAGCGCGGAAGAGACCAAGCTTCGCCGCAGCGCCAATCTCATCGATGCCGCTTTGCACCGCTCCGTCGAGCCAAGCGAGAAAACGCACCACGGCAGTGCCATCGCGAAGGTGTGCCTTGCGGCTTCCAGCGATCTCAACCGCGTTCTTGCATGCCTTCGGCAGGAGGCAGGGATCCGTCTCGCGGCGAAGGCTCGCGCCAGCTGCTTCCAGACGATTGAAAACCCAGGCGGCTGCAGTTACGGGATCGGCCTGCACGCATCGGCCGGCTCGGCCAAGCGCGTCGAGCGTCATCCCGAACTCGGCGATCGGCCGGATGACGACCTCGGTGCCAAGATCGTCGGTAAGCGTCGAATTGAGCTTGCGTTGATCGATAAAGAGATCAACGGTGCCGTTGGCCGCGAGAATGGCAAAGCAAAGCGCAAGCGGCGTATGCGGTACGTCGCCTCCTCGAATATTGAGCAGCCAAGCGATTGATTCGGGCAGCGTCAGGACAGCCGCATCGGCGCCGTTCTTCGCAATTTCTTTCGCAATGCGGCTGCGCTTCGCCGGTGAGGTTTCACCGGCATAGGTCAGCGGCAACGTCATCACGGGGGAAAGCGGTGGCGGCGGTTGATCGGTCCAAACCGTGTCCACCGGATTGTCTTCGACGGCGATCAGGATGGCGCCGGCGCGAGCGCAGACTTCACGATATCGCGCGACTTCGCCGACCGTATGAAGCCAGGGATCGTAGCCGAGCCGGTCTTCAGGCGTCAGCGTCTCGGCCAACCATGCGTCGGGCGGCTCTGCGATAATATGGCGGGGCTCGAACCGGGTGGTATCGATCTGCTCGCGAAGCTGCAGCGTGTAGCGGCCGTCGGTAAAAACTGCGGCGCGCCCTTCCAGCACCACGGCAAGGCCTGCCGAACCGCTGAACGCGGTCAGCCAGCGTAGCCGTTCCGCCCTGAGAGGTACGTATTCGCCGTGATATTCGTCGGTGCGCGGGATTACGAAGCCGGTCAGGCTGCGCCTTCTGAGCTCCGCACGTAACGCTTCGAGACGCCCCGTCGAAGCGCCGGGATTGTCCAGCGCCTCACGAAACCGCTGCGCCGCCGCCGTGGCCGCTGCGGCGATCCGGCGGGCCTCCTCGCTGTCGGGTCGGGCGATTAGGCTGAGCCCGGGAAATCCGGCGAGGGTCGTCGGCGCGGCGGCTATGCCGGCAATAAAATCGGCGATTCCCTCAGCCGGGCGATTCTCCGTACCAGCCTCCACTCGCTCGGCCGCAAGAGCGTCCGGTGCCGCTGCAGATACCATGCGATACACTCCTATCCGGTGTGGCGATTATGCCGGTGGTGCGGAGTCTCGGCAACCGGGGGCGGATTCACGCGATGGTCGTACCTTCCGGGACCCCGGTTGGCCCATCCCCTGGGGCTTTGGCGCAATCTTTGAACGATATCCAAGAGTAAACGGAAATTTAACACTAATGCCGTTTCATCGAGCGTCGTTTTTCGGTGATGTGTCGTCTTGGCGGGACGAAATTGCGCTGTTAAAACAAGGGGGCCGATTGCGCAGCGCCCAATCTCACAATTCATAGTGGAAAGATGAAAAAAACCGTCCTCATCGTTGAAGACAATGAGATGAACATGAAGCTATTTCATGATCTTCTCGATGCCCACGGTTACGATATCCTGCAAAGCCGGGATGGAATCGAGGCGCTGGCCCTTGCGCGTGAGCACCGGCCTGACCTCATACTTATGGATATTCAGTTGCCGGAAGTCTCTGGCCTTGAAGTCACAAAATGGCTCAAGGAAGACGAAAGTTTACGTTCGATCCCGGTCGTCGCGGTCACGGCTTTCGCCATGAAGGGGGACGAAGAGAAGATGCGCGAAGGCGGGTGCGAAGCTTACATCGCCAAGCCGATTTCGGTGGGAAAATTCATCGAAACCGTGCGGCGGTTTCTTGACTGATCATGTCGGCGCGCATCCTCGTCGTTGATGACGTTGCTCCGAACGTAAGATTGCTCGAAGCCAAGCTCGGCGCCGAGTATTTCGAGGTGGTGACGGCGATGAACGGGCCGGATGGCCTAAAATGCGCCGTTGAATCCCAACCCGATCTCATTCTTCTCGATGTCATGATGCCCGGGATGGATGGGTTCGAGGTGTGTCGCCGCCTTAAGGCCGATGGAAAAACCAGCCATATTCCAGTCGTCATGGTGACTGCGCTCGGTGAGCGCAGCGACCGTGTACGCGGCCTCGAAGCCGGTGCCGATGATTTCCTTACCAAGCCGCTTGACGACCTGGAGCTTTTTGCCCGCGTTCGTTCGCTGGTGCGGCTCAAGATGATGACCGACGAATTTCGCTTGCGCGAGGAAACTTCGCAAGTTTTGGGCATGCCAGAATTCGAAGGCGGCAGCGTTGGGGTCGACGTCGAGGGCGCCCGCCTTCTCGTCGTGGAGGATTTTCCGAGCGAAGTTACGCGGATGAAGGACGCCTTCGCCCCACACTATGATCTTACGTTCGAATCCTCCTGTGACGAAGCACTCGCGCTTGCGCGGGGTGGGGCGTTCGATCTGATTGTCACCAGCCTGTCGCTGAAAGGCGGCGACGGTCTGCGCCTTTGCGCGCAGTTGCGCAGCGCCGAGGAAACGCGCCAAGTGCCGATTCTGGTACTTGGCGACGGTGATCGCGGGCGCGTGATCAAGGGCCTCGAGATTGGCGTCACCGATTACCTAATGAAGCCCTTGGATCGCAACGAACTCCTTGCCCGCTGCGCGACTCAGGTGCGGCGCAAGTTCTATCAAGATCGGTTGCGCGCCAATTATCACCGCACCCTTGAGCTTGCCGTGACCGATCCTTTGACGGGGGTCTATAATCGCCGCTACGTCACTCACCATCTTGAGACCATCATGCGACGGGGACGCGATGGGGCGACTCGCTTCGCGCTCTTGATGCTCGACGTCGATCACTTCAAGGCGGTCAATGACACCTATGGCCACGATGCCGGAGACGAGGTTCTGAAGGAATTCGCCAACCGCATCACCCACTGCGTCCGTACCGCCGATCTCGTGGCGCGCTTTGGGGGCGAGGAATTCGTCGTTGTCATGCCCGACACTGATCTCAACACCGCAACCCGGGTTGCCGAGCGCGTCCGCGCGCGCATCGCGAAGATGCCGATTGCGGGTAAGGGTACCGGCGCGCCAATCCCTCTTACTTGTTCGATCGGGGTTACCGTCGCCTATCCCGATGAAAAGCCGGAGGTCGCGATCAAGCGTGCCGACGAGGCACTTTATGCGGCGAAGCAGGGGGGGCGTGATCGGGTGATAACCCGACCTTGATCCGTACGGGCAAGATCGTGCTTGAGGCGACTGCCGTGCCGGCGCGCATTATCCAGATGAAGATCTAATCGGAATAAGTCACCTATCTTATCGGATATCGAGAGGTAATCGTCATTAAGCGGTCTTGCCGTTCAACGCCAATGTGCCGCAGCCAGCGGGCCTGCCCGGCGTAACCGAAATCCGCACACCCGGCCATAGCCCCGCCGTCAGGCGGGGCTACTTAATCTTCGTTTCCTTGAACAGCACGTGTTTACGGGCAACCGGGTCGTATTTCTTCAACGACATCTTTTCCGTCTTGGTGCGCGGATTCTTCTTGGTGACGTAATAGAAGCCGGTATCGGCGGAACTCACCAGCTTAATCTTTACGGTTGTCGGTTTCGCCATAGCGCCATTATCCTCTGCGAGCGGATGAGGCGAAGATAGCCGCCGGTCTCAAGAAGTCAAGGCTCGGCCGAGCTGTGCTCCGTTCAGGGGCCGCGGCTATTCCTCGTCCATCACTTGACGGCCATGGCGGGCAAGAAATAGCGGCACCGGGCGATCCGCCGCTTCCGGTCTGGCGATAAGATCGGGCAGTCGTTCCAGGACGATCTCGGTAATGCGGGCAAGCGTGAGCCCGAGTGCCTCCTCGCGTGAAATCCAGTTGAGTGCCAAAAGTTCACCACTGCTCTTTACCACACCCTGGGTTGCTTCGGCATCGACCAGGAAGAACCGTGCATTGAAGCGCCGCGGTCTGCCGGGTGGCGTAACGGCGCGTACTACGTAATCCAAGCGATCGAGCGCCGGCGCAGCGCCGGTGGCGAAAAAATCGCGCCAAATTACCGGAACCGGCCGGCCGGGTTCCGGATCGGGCTCGCCGATGACAAGGCCGGTCTCCTCGAAGGTCTCGCGGACAGCGGCGAGCGCCAGAGCCTGCGCCCGCGCGGGCTCGGCCGCCCGACATAACCGTGCCGCCACCTGTGGCCGCAACGGACGCGCTACGCGCACCCGGAAATCAGCGCGGTCAAGGCGGCCTCCTGGGAAAACGTAGCGATTGGGCATGAACACGTGGTCGGCGTGGCGTTCGCCCATCAGCACCTGAAGCACCCCCTGGTGGCGGCGGTAGATAATGAGTGTCGCCGCATCCTTTGGCCGAAGCAAGCGGCGCGGCGAGACTGCCTCGTCCATCACCAGGCCCCCATGGCGAGAGATGGTAAGGTCGGTTGCGGCGCGGGCCGTGACGAAACCTCGGACGATGCTGGCTCGGGTCCGGGAAGCCGAGGTGGACGAAAGCGATTCGACGCTGGCAATCGGGACATCATGCGTTGGAAGAGAGGCACGAACCGGCCATGGTAGGCAACTACGGGAAAAAGCGCCAGCGCCATGGCGAGGCCGAGAGCCATGAAGGCGAAGCAAGGCAATTCACAGCCCCTTCCTGGCCTGGCCGGGAGCGCCATCCGAAGCCCGGCGTAACCAAGCGCATTCGCTTCACTTGGGCCAATACGCGGTTTGGCGCCTTCAGGTGGACGATTGGCCTCAGTGCAAGAGGGGCATTTCGGGATTGGCTGTACTCAAATAGCGTCATGTTCGGTGAGGTAATTCAGATCTCGAGCGATACCCTTGAGGTCCGGATGTTGGCTTGCCAGGCCGGTGATGATGAATTCAGCCTTTCCTTCCCGATTGAACACGGTTATGGCGGCCGAATGCGTAACTGTGTACTTCGTCGGATCAGGAGAGGGATGAACCGAATAGCCTGCATGGTATCGAGTGGCCACATCATGCAGTCCCGCCGCGCCGCCGCGAAGCCCAAGGATCTCCTTGGATCCATAGAGGGCAATGTATTTCTTTATTACCGGTAAGGTGTCGCGCCGGGGATCGACGGTGACGAACAGGAACCGGATATCCCGAGCATCTTTGCCGATCATGTGGAAAATCCGCACCGTGTCGCTTAGCGTCAGCGGGCAAACATTGGGACAGTTCGTGTAACCGAAGTAAAGCATCACGATCTTGCTGCGAAAGTCGGCCTGCGTGACGGCATTGCCAGTTTCGGCCTCCACAAGGTCGAATTTGAGCGGCGGGTAGGCCTTGTTCGCGATGAAGTCCTGGGGATCAAGTTTCCAGCTCTTTTGGCACCCGGCAAGAAGAAGCGCGGCCGCAAAGATCATCGCGAACCGCGCGGCCAGGCGCCATCCGCTGACCTCGCTCATGGCAAAGCCTCCGGAGATTTTCTGGATGGTAAACGCTGGGTCTTCGCCGTGCCCGAGTCGTGATGCCGGTTGGCAGGTTCCACGCGTGCCAGAAAAGCGGCCACGGCCTTGCGTTGCGTTGGGGTCAACAAGCGGGCGATGTTTCGCATGGTGTCCGTCTTGCCCGTCCTTTCTGCGGCGATCGCATCCAGTGCGGAGAGCGTTCGGTTTTCAGGCATCCCAGCTAGCGCCGGGCGTCAAGCGATGTGTCCCCCTGCAGCAGGGATCCATGGCACGTCGCGCAGGGTGCCACGCCGGCGGACGTTCCGTGCTGTACGATTTCGGCGCCGGTCGAGAGTCGAATGATGTCGGCCGATGAAAGGTTTGGAGCGATGACGGGGAGCGCGACGCTACTCTTCCGAAGACTTCTGAGATAGTCGGCAACAGCCTTGCGCTGCCACGGGCTCAGCGAACGAGCGTCGGTCCGCATAACGTAGTTGTCACCGATCTTGTTGTCCGCGATTGCGTCAAATGCGGTCAGTGTCTGGTCTTGCGGTGCGCCCGCAAGCGCCGGGGCACCGATCGCGGCGTTTCCCTGCAGTCGCAAGCCATGGCAGGCCATGCAAGGGACGACCCCTGACGTGGTGCCGTCACGCACGATCGCCTTACCCGTCGACAGGTCGCCGCTCGCTGCCGCAGTGCCGAGCGTAATGGCGGCAATGACGATGACGGATAAAGCGGGCGCCAGAACCTGATAGATCACCGTCCAGACGGCCTTCCCGTCGCGCCGTAAACGCGGAATTGCGTGGTCAAGGGCGGCGCATCGGCAAAACGCAGCGTTACCGGAACCGTTTCGCCGACATGCATTTTCGGCTTCATGCACATCACATGATAGGCGCCAGGGGCGAAACGGAAGGTGCCGTGCGCGGGTATCGTGATCCGCTTGACCGGAACCATGCGCTCCTGGCCGCCGGAATGTTCCGTCCGATGCAGCATCATCATTTCACAGGCGGGTGAGCTGGCACCGGTCAGCGCGACAGGCTCGGCCGTGGTATTCCTCAGGGTCATGTAGCCGCCCGCGGGAACGCCGCTAAGCAAATAGCGGAACCAGGGGGTGCTAACGCGGATAGGTGGCGCCGCCCAGGCTATGCCCGAACCAAGAGCGATTATGGTCAAGGGAATAACCACGAAATGAATTTTGCCTGCAATGGACGAGAAGCCGGCGCGCAAGGTCATGATCTGATTTCACGAATGAGGGACAGAAAGGAAAGGCCATGCCCGAACCGCGCAGGTGCGGCAATGGCGGCCTCGGGTGATATACGAATGCGGGAACAAGCACGTATCTCAAAGCGACCGAACCACCCCGCCGCCAACGCAAAGACACACCTTGAACTCGGCACCGCATCCGACCCGTCGGCACTTGCCCCTGGAAGCATCAGAGCTTCTTCAATCACACCGCAGGTTATCCTAGATTTCGCTTAGGCTCAAATCGGACGATTTGTCGCATCTAAAGAGGATCTCCTTTGTTCTGGAAGGTAATACGTCACTGGATGAAAAGTTGTGGCAACAGTTTCAGACCGGAACAGAAGGTCTATGAACGATTCTACTCGAAACTACGTTGCCAAGGCGCCGGGCGCGTTTTAGCTTTTGGATGGGTTCTTGCAATCCCAGCCTCAGATGTTCGGCGCGAATTTCGTGGCCAATGTCCTGAAGCCGATGTTGGGCAACCAGATCGGCCGGAGGGATTTGATCGTCAACGGGGGCATTGGGTTCTGGAATACGAATATGGTCATCAGCGACACCGCGGCGGCGCTGTTGCAAGTGGCGATCGGCGTTACTCTCTTCTTCTCACTATCAAGCAAGACATTCAAAGTCGGCCTTTGTGCGCCGGTCGTCTGGGGTATCATCGTCTGGCTTTGCGGGGAGGGCGCTGGGCAGCTTTTGACTGGCGGAGCGAGCTTCTATACGGGAGCGCCGGGCACCGTCACGATCTACGTCCTTCTCGCGGTACTTCTGCTCATGCCGGAAAGGGTAAGCGTCGCGAGCTATCCCAAAATTGCCGGATGGCTCTGTGTGCTCGGCGCGCTCTTGTAGCTGCAGCCGTCCCTCTGGACAGCCGCCGGCGCGTGCAAGCCGATTTCTCGGCATTGACGGATCCAGTACACGCCTTGAGCGCACTTCCGAAACTCCTTTACAGCGTGACCACAGCACGCGCCTTTCGTCTCGAACCTCCTGCTAGCGCCTGCTTTCTTGGTGGTCGGGCTTTCCCTCGCGCTTCGGCCCAACCACACAAGCGGTACGGCTGCCCTCGTATTTCTTTTCTTCGTGCGTTGGTTCGGGCAAGACTTCGGACAGCTTTCAACGCTCTATGTCGGCACGGCGACCGATCCCAACACGGCGCTGCTCATCGCGCTGCTTTTAATTCCTCTTTTCCATGCTTCGGATCTTCGCGCGACGCGCGAGAGTTCCTGCAGGTCCGGTGTGGCGAATTCGCACGTCCCGTGGCAGGTTCCTCCAGGCCCTTACGGTCGATATAGCCGGCACGCCTTCGCGATAACCCGGCGCCGTAACCTATCGTCACTCTCCCTCAGGTATTCGGGATGGCAGGTTTCTGGGCTTTGAGCCAGGAGCCAGGCATCGACGACGGCGGACTTCATCGCTTCGGCGATCCGCCGCCCGGCAGCGTGGGCGACGCCACTCGATAAATCAAAGCGACGGGCCTGGTGTGGCTTTACCGCCAACTTCCAGAAAAAAACGACGGGAGAATTCCACCAGCTCCCCCTTTCCGTTACACAGAAGTACTGAAATATCGCATATTTTCCAATGCGTTGAAACGGAAGATTAAGATCAGATGGCAGTATCCCTCGGTAGGGCGGCTATAGGGTCTTTACATTCAAAAGCTTCATGGGAGATGCGATATTGTCCGCCTATGCGTTGGAATTCTCTCGCGGCCAACAATCTTGGCTAGCCGGGGTGTGCTGCTTTCGGATTGAGGCAAAAAGTTGCGAATAGCTAGACGCTTTTGCGTAGGCCGGCAAACCTATGCCGCTTTTTGCCATCCGGAAATCGGGGAAGGCAATAAAGCCAAGGGAAGCGCGTTAAATTGTACAGCTGGAAATATCACTTATGTTGAACGGGACTTCCTATATTTACGTCGCTGCCCTGCGGTTGCATGGCTTGATCTTGATAGCTATTGGGCACGACATCTTGGCCGTCGCCGGCCTGGGGCGCCATCGTGGTGCCTGGCGCGGAGCGCGTGAGGCTGTGATGACGCGATTTTTTATCGTCGCGGCCAATGGGGGCGCATTCGGCGGAATAGATGTCGTCGGATAAGGACCGAGAGCCGATCACAAAGGGTAGCGAATCTCGGATGTCTCCTAGGGAGCGGACACCTCGCTTGGGCGTGGCGATCCTTGTTGGGATCGCGGCTGGAGCTTCGCTTTATACTCAGGCGCCCTCGGCGTGCGCCGCCGTTAATCAGGTGACTACCGGCGGCGCCTTAACCCGTCTAATGGGGGTATCCGGCTCCGAAAACAGCACCGCCGACATTCCGGGATGGCACGCTGTCGCGTCACCGGTCCCCTCGGCTCGTCTCGGCTTTGGTGCCGATGTTATCCACACGGCCCATTTCCGTTTCGGTCCTCTCGCTACCTATCAGCCGAGTTTCACCGCCTCGGCCTCGGGCGTCGGGCAGCCTGGGCGGGTCGGCGTCGGCGCCTTCATGCAATATGCCTTCAAGGCCTTGATGGTAAATGCCGACGCCTTGCAGGGTGTCGACGGCGCGCCGCAAATTGAGGTTGGCTTTGGTTATGGAGCGAAGCTTGCCCCCGACGTCAGTCTGACGCTCGGGCCGAACGTCAGTTGGGGCAGCCGCGTCACCAATATGGGACTTCCCGGTATCCCTTCCTTGGCTTTGCCGAACCTCGATCCTGGTTCTCTGAGCTTGTCAGGAGGTCTTCAGAACGTCGGTGCCAGCGTCGAGGTCAACTGGCGATTCTTCAACAACTGGAACTTGCTCGGCTTTGCCGGCGCGCGTAAGCCATTACGTAATCCCCCGCCCGTGGTTCCCGATGCGGTAAGCCGTTATTTCACGGGGGTCAGCATCGGCTATCATTTCTGAGTGCGGCCGGATTTCCGTCGCGTATCGGGCTTGGCATCCCTAGCTGCTCCGCGGTTCGGCGTGCGCACCTTCCCGCCGGATTTCCCGGCCGAAGCCTCGCTTCGCTCAAGCACGAAGCGCAGGCTACCAGTCAAGCCGTCGGCTTCCGCGAGCCGAACCATAATGTTCTGACCGAGGCGATAGGTAGTGCCGCTGCGCCGTCCGGTCAGGGTATGACGCACTTCGTCGTGAAGAAAGAATTCATCACCGAGATCCCGGATCGCGATCAAGCCTTCGGCCCCGCTCTCTGCCAGTGCAACGAAGATACCGAAGCGGGTAAGGCCCGAGACGCGCGCCGCAAAGGTAGCACCGACCTGGTCGGCGAGATAGACCGCGATGAAACGCTCCAGGGCTTCTCGTTCAGCGGCCATGGCGCGCCGCTCGGTCGCGGAAATCGCCTCCGCGGTGACGGCGAGGTTGCTGCGCTCATCATCGGTAAGACCATCCTTGCCGAGAGAGAGAGCCGAGATCAGCGCCCGATGGATCAGGATGTCGGCGTACCGTCGGATCGGTGAAGTGAAATGGACGTAGCGTGCGAGGTTGAGTCCGAAATGGCCATAGTTATCGGTGCTATAGATCGCCTGTGCTTGCGCTCTGAGCACGACCTGATGGATCACTGGCTCGTGATCCTGGCCTTCGGCGCGCTTCAGGATATGGTTGAAATTCGCGGGCCGCATTCGCGCTGCCGGCAAAAGTTTGATGCCGAGCGTCTTAAGAAAGACGAGAAGGTCAGCAAGCTTTTCCCGCGTCGGTTGATCATGCACGCGATAGACTGCGGACTCGCGGCAAGCGTCGAGAGTTTCCGCGGCCGCGACATTTGCGAGGATCATGAATTCCTCGATCAGCCGGTGGCTCGCAAAGTGCGACCGCGGCCGAATACCAGAGATGCGGCCTTTGGCATCAAACTCGATCTTTCGCTCGGGCAGATTGAGAGCGAGTGGATGGCGCTTCTCGCGTGCTTGTTCAAGTGCCGCGAAAGCATGATAAAGCGGTTTGATCACGGAATCGAGAAGTGGTCCGGCCTCGGCATCCGGCCGGCCGCGATGCGCTTCTTCCACTTGCTCGTAGTTTAGCGCCGCGACGGTGCGGATCAGGGCGCGTTCGAATTTGTGCCCGCGCTTCTTGCCGGCGGCATCGATCCATAGATGCACTGCCATCGCCGGACGGCTCTGACCCGGCGCAAGGGAGCAGAGATCGGTTGACAGTGTCTCTGGTAGCATGGGCGCGACGCGATCCGGGAAATAGACCGAATTGCCTCGCTCACGTGCCGCCCGATCCAACTCTGAGCCCGGACGCACGTAATGCGCGACATCGGCAATTGCGACGATCAGATGATGGCCTCCGGGATTTTCCGGGTCGGCGTCCGGCTCCGCGAACACCGCGTCATCACGGTCGCGGGCGTCCTCTGGGTCGATCGTGACGAGCGGCAGGTTACGAAGATCGGCGCGCCGGCCATGAGTGCGCTTAGCGACCGTCTGCGCCTCTATCAGGGCTTGTTCACTGAATCCAAGCGGGATGCCGTTTCGATGTGCGGCGATCAGGCTCAGGCTCCGCGTGTCGCCGACACGGCCAATGCGTGCCGTAACCTTGGCCCGCGGCAGGCCGAAGACCTTGCCCGGCAGGACATTTGCGGCCACTACGTCGCCATCTGACACCTCGTCGAAATCGCCGGCCGCGACGACGAATTCATGACGATTGCGGCGATCAGCGGAGCGGACGCGGCCCTCCCTGCCGACGGTACGGAAGATGCCGACGATGGCTTCCGCGGAAGCCAGACGGCGAATGGTTTCGGCTGCGTAGTGATCCGCCCCATGGGGCTTGAGGCGTGCGAGAACACGCTCGCCGACGGCTGGCGCCCGGCGCCCACGACCCCCGGCGGTGACGATGATGCGCGGCGGCTCGTCATCGCCCTCCCAGTTCGCGGGACGTGCCAAGGCTTCTCCGTCGTCGTCGAGGCCGACGACGTCAAGAACGAGAATTTCGGGCAGCCGACCCTTCGGCGTCAGATTTTTGCGATGGGCGCGGGTGATTTCGCCGGCCGCTGTCATTTCCTTGAGGAGTGATTTCAGCCAGATGCGCTCGGCGCCGGAAATGCGAAAGGCTCGGGCGATCTCCCGCTTGCCGACGCGCCCCGGCTGGGCGGCAATGAACTCACGGATTGCCTCTCGGGAGGGTAATGCTGTTTTAGCCTTCTTGCCAACGTTACTCAATCAGACTTCGCCTCGTTGCCCCGCGATTGGCTCCGGTTCTTGGCGCCGCTCCTTGCTGCCTTAACGCCGGCCTTCGTTGTCTTTGCGGTTTTCGCACCTCTCGCGTCTTTTGCGGATTTCGCGCCACGCCCTTTCTTGCCGATTTTCACGACGCGCTCCGCGAGGAGGCGCACGGCCGTATCAAGATCAATAGCCTCGGGTGTCCGGTCCTTGGGCAAGGGGGCATTGACCCGTCCGTGATTAAGATAGGGACCGTAGCGTCCCTTTAAAACCCTGATGAGCTCGCCGTCTTCCGGATGCGGCCCGATTTCACGCAAGGTTTCGGCCCGCCCGCGCGGCTGCCCGCGCTTCGGTGCGTTGGCGATGAGCTCGACGGCTCGGTTCAACCCGACGGTCAGCGCTTCCTCTGTCGAGGCCAAGCGCACATAGCTGCCTTCATGCTCGAGATAGGGGCCGAAGCGGCCAAGCCCGGCGGTGATCGGCTTCCCGGAATCTGGGTGGGGCCCTAGCGTTCGCGGCAGCGCCAGAAGTCGAAGGGCAAGCGCAAGGTCGACGCTGTTGGGTTGTATGTCTTTGGGCAGTGTCGCGCGCTCTGGCTTCGCTTTGCCGATCGGTTCCCCGCGCTGCAGATAATAACCGTAGGGGCCGCGGCGGAGCGTGACATCGAGACCGGTCTCCGGATCCTGGCCGAGAAGCTTCGGACCAGCATCGGCGGCCTGGGCATCCATGCCGTTCGCCCCGAGTCGGCGGGTATAGCGGCATTCGGGGTAATTCGAGCAGCCGATAAAGGCCCCAAAGCGGCCGAGCTTGAGGCCAAGCCGGCCGTTTTCACAAGCCGGGCAAGTGCGCGGGTCACCGCCGTTCTCGAGTGCGGGGAGGATATGCGGCCCGAGCGCCTGATCGAGTGCCGAGACCACGTCCTTGATGCGAAGCTCTTCCGTGTCCTTGACGGCGGCCTGGAAGGCCGTCCAGAAATCGCGCAGCACCTGGGTCCAGGGGATGGCGCCAGCCGAAATGCGGTCGAGCTGATCCTCGAGATCGGCGGTGAAGTCGTATTCGACGTAGCGCTGGAAAAAGTTCTCGAGAAAGGCGGTGACCAAGCGGCCTTTGTCTTCAGGAATCAAGCGGCGGCTTTCGATCCGCATATAGCCGCGATCCTGCAGCACCGAAAGAATTTGCGCGTAGGTCGAGGGGCGCCCGATGCCAAGCTCTTCCAGCTTCTTGACCAAGCTCGCTTCGCTGAAGCGGGGTGGCGGCTCGGTGAAGTGCTGCTCCGGCTTGACCGCTTCACGCTCGAGCCGGGTGCCGGTCTGCAACGGCGGTAGCCGCCGCTCGTCTTCTTCCTGGTCCGGCCGCGTATCTTCCACATCCTCGTGATAGAGACGCAGAAATCCGGGGAAGACGACGATGCTGCCGCTCGCCCTCAGTCCGATCTCACCCGAATCCGAGGTGATTTCCGCCGTCGTTTGTTCGAGCCGTGCCGATTCCATCTGGCTCGCGAGGGTGCGTTTCC
Organism: Ferrovibrionaceae bacterium; assembly: GCA_046705265.1. Classification (GTDB taxonomy): domain Bacteria; phylum Pseudomonadota; class Alphaproteobacteria; order Ferrovibrionales; family Ferrovibrionaceae; genus JAJYTL01. The sequence goes on along the minus strand of JBJKQL010000062.1, from coordinate 3,003 downwards.
AAATTAGGTCGTAGAGCTTCGCTTGCGCCGGATCAAGATGGCCGGTCACCTGATCCGGCAGGCGGGCGAGATTGGTCGGACGGATCGCCTCATGTGCTTCCTGTGCGTTCTTCGCCGTCGCCTTGTAGACGCGGGGCTGCGGCGGCAGGTAATCGGTGCCGTATTGGATGGCGATGACGTCGCGCGCCGCGGCAAGCGCCTCGTCAGCGATCTGCACGCCATCCGTTCGCATGTAGGTGATGATACCGGCCCGCTCGCCCGCGATATCAACGCCCTCATAGAGCCGTTGGGCGATCTGCATCGTCTGTTTGGCGGAAAAGCCGAGCTTGCGCGAGGCTTCCTGCTGCAGGGTCGAGGTGGTGAAGGGCGGCGCGGGGTGGCGGCGCACGGGCTTTGTCTGTACCTCGGCGATATGGAAGGCGCTCTCGGCGATGCGGCGGGCAGCAGCTTCGGCGCTTGCGCGATCGGCCAGATCGAATTTCTCGAGTTTTTTGCCATCAAGGCTCACCAGCCGGGCAGTAAATTTTTTACCGTCGGCGAGGAACACAACTTCGATGGTCCAGTATTCGCGGGGCTTGAAGCGTTCAATCTCAGTCTCGCGCTCGCAAACCAAGCGCAGGGCAACCGATTGTACGCGGCCTGCCGACCGCGCTCCGGGAAGCTTGCGCCACAACACCGGCGACAATGTGAAGCCGACCAGGTAATCCAGTGCCCGGCGCGCCTGCTGCGCATTGATCAAGTTCATGTCGAGATCACGCGGGTGACGCATGGCATCGAGCACGGCGCCTCGTGTCACCTCGTTGAACACGACGCGCTTGACGGCAACACCCTTGATGGCACGTTTTTCCTCGAGCGCCTGAAGGACATGCCAGGAAATCGCTTCACCCTCGCGGTCCGGGTCGGTGGCAAGATAGAGATGCTCGGCGCTCTTCAGGGCCTTGGCGATATCCGCCAAGTGTTTCGCCGACTTCGGATCAGTTTCGTAGGTCATGACGAAGTTTTCATCAGGCTTGACCGAACCGTCCTTGGCCGGAAGATCGCGGACATGCCCGTAGGAAGCGAGAACGACATAGCCCTCGCCCAAGTACTTATTGATCGTCCGGGCCTTAGCCGGGGATTCGACGACAACGACGTTCATGAGCGCCTACGCTTCAGCAAAACGGGCTGTGGAAGATGCGGAAAACCCGGCTCGCTGTCAATTGCCGGGGTGCGGCAGGGCAGAGACAAGATTGCCCGGTCGGCGTTCGGCCAAGCCCGCCAATTCCAGTTCCAAGACTACGGTTTGCACCACCGCCGGGCCGAATCCGCTTTGCCGAACAAGCTCATCTATCACGATAAGGGTTACCGAAAGCTTCTTCTCGATAACGCGGCGGGCAGCTTCGCTCTCGGCCGCATTTTGGGGGCGGGTGGTGCCGGCGGCCCGCCGCCTGCCGGTTCGGTCAGGTGCCGACCTATGCTGCGAATCGTTCGCAATACATCTTCGGCATTCTCGACCGAAGTTGCGTCCTGGCGGATCAGGTCGGTGGTGTCGCGGGCGCGCGGATCGAGCGGCGAGCCCGGTATTGCCAGGACCTTGCGGCCTTGCTCCAGGGCCAATCGGGCGGTGATGAGAGAGCCCGAGCGCACCGCCGCCTCAGCCACTAGTCCCCCGAGCCGTTCATGGCGCGGGGTACAGCCACTTTAGCTTGATGCGAGCGGTTTCGGTTGTGAACTGCCAGTCAGCCTTAATGTGACCTTGTTGCGTCTGTACTGCCATGTCGCGACTTCTTCGACCAACGTCTGCTTATCGGGGATGCGGCGGTCCAGGCACTGGGAGGAGAGGACACTCAGTTCGGCCTCGGCCATATCCAGCCAGCTGCCATGCTTTGGGGTGAAGTGCCACTCGAACCGCTCGATGAGCCGGCATGCCTCGGCTGGGGGAAAGGCCTCATTAGGAGTGAGGCCGGCCTATGGGTGTTGAGGTTGTCCTGCACGAGCACGATCTTGCGGGCTTCAGGGAAATGCCTGTCGCTCAGGTCCTGGAGCACGTGGGCGTAGTCGATGGCCGTGTGGCGATCGGTGATTTCAACGTGCCGCCAGCCTTCGAGCGGCGCGAACATCATGAACAGATTGGCGGTCCCATTGCGTTCGTACTCGTAGTCATGCCGCGCGGACCGGCCGGGCTTCGCCGTGATTGGCGCCCGCGTTTCCACGATGAGCTGCTTCGAGGTCTCGTCGACACACACCACAGGGCAAGCCGGGTCATGGGGCCGCTGGTAGACTTCCGCCAGATCCTCCATGCCGGCGACAAAGCTGGTGTTGCCATCCGGCGGGATCACCCATTGTTTCTGCAAATGCGGCTTGAGGACATTTTTTTAGCGTCCGCCCGATCGTATTGTCGCTGGCGCGCTCGACAATCGCCAGCTCCACCACCGCCGTTTCGTGCAGTTTCACCGCCCGCTGTGCGCGCCCCTTTTGGTGGTGGGGAGCAGGCCAGTGCAATCAGCTTGGCTTCGGCAGCGCCGCCGAAGATGCGCGGCCGGACCGAGTACGGCGAGTGCTTGCGGGTCAGGGCAGCCTCGAGACCGCCGTCGACCAACTCCTGACGGGTCCGGGCGACCGTGTCAACGCTGGTTTCCAGGGCCGCGGCGGTTTTGCTGTCGCTCCACCCTTCACCAAGTTCGGAGGCGTCGGCTTTCAGCGGGATGCGCGCCTTCAGCAGCTTCCGTGCCGGATGCTTTCCCACCCGGATCAAGCGGTTCAGCTTCTCGCGCTCCTCGGCGCTGAGCCTTACCACGTACTTCTTTTACGGCAAATTGTTTCGAGGTCACGATCTACCTCCGTCGTTGCAGAGGCATAGATTCAGAAATTCGCCGCAAGATCAATGACGAATGGTACTAGGCTCAGGACTCATTGATTGATCCAGAAGATGACGGTAGCGGCGATGCAGATGGCGGACATGAAAGTGTGGGCGCATCGGTCATAGCGGGTGTGGATGCGCCGCCAGTCTTTGAGCTTGGCGAA
>JBJKQL010000061.1:0-3234 GCA_046705265.1 Ferrovibrionaceae bacterium | reverse complement strand
GCAGGCCGCTTCGCCACTGCCGGCCCTTGAAATCGCGGCGGTGTCGCCGCGCTAAACCCCTCGTTGAAACCTCCAGCCAACAAATCAAGATCGGATCGCGGTGTAACAGACGCCACGATGTCGGGCGGCCCACGTCGCAAAATCTGTCCCGCCACGTCGAATCACGCTAAATTCGGCGAATAAGATCGGTTAGGGCCTTCTCTTCGTCTCGGGAATAGCCAATGCCCGCGATTTTCCGGCGAGACACGATAGTGTCACCCCCTTTTGAGAGGGCTAAGATTCCCGCAAGCATATCTCGAAGGACCACTTGCGAGCGATGAAGACATCAACTGCCCTGTTATCGCGGGGGCGGTGAAGCCTTCAGTCTAGTGCGTGGTCAATGGCCGTTTTTTGCTTTTTGTGACATCCCTCTTCGGCGAGGCAAAGTATTGACGGACGTTGGACGGAAAGTCGCCGTTCGAATCAACAATTCATAGAACAAAGCGTCGGGGATGGCTTTTGGTCGTTCTCTGCCCTCCCGCTCTCGCCCGGCGAATGCCGACGCGGAAGGTTTTCTACCCCGCGCTGTCCCGGAGCAAAGGGCAAGCCAATCCTCGAGCGAGCGGTTCGTACCAACGGCTCTCGTCGCCGCGGTGGCCTCGAAGAACACCTCCAGAAAAATCTGGCCGCCGCCGACCGACTGAACCGATCAGAATCCTCCGTGGAACCGTTTGGCATCTAGCCTTTATTCGAAAATGTTCTTGTTTTGTTCTTTCAGCCCTGCTAGCCTATTTCCATGGTGATCGAAGCAGAATCGCACCGCCCCGCAACGGGCACGGAACTCAGAGAGGCGCTATCTTTCGCGCTCCTGTACAGGATAGCAAGCGATACCTTAGCGGTGATGCGATGATGGCGGATATCACCGCCGAGCGGCTGGTCGAGCATCTAGAACGCTCTCGCTGCGTGATGATTAAGAAGTCCCCGCTGAAGCCGCATCGGGCGGGGTAACCGCGGGACGAGGAGCATAAACGCTAAGGGCCAGCCTGAATGTGCGGGAATGAGGATCATCGCTCCAGCTTGCCGGATTGGGACTCGCCCTCGCCTGCTATCGCGCGATTGGTGTCCAAGGTCGAAAACAGGGGTAACCGCGATGCCGACAAGGAATGAAGAACAGCTCGTCGATATAATCGGATGGGGGTGGCTCCTCTGCGTCATCCTCACTCTCGTATGCGGCGGCAGGATGTTGTCGGCTACCGTGGCCGGCCTCGGTGTCGTCGGCGCCTTCGCTTATGTCGCCTATAAATACAGGCGTCACCCGGAAGCATTCCGTCGAAGGGAATCGTAAAAACGGCGACGGTGCTCTCACTTATTTATGCCGTTTTACGGTCAGAAATTCGCCGGCAACGACGTCCGCGCTCTCCTTGGGAATCTGATGTTCGCGCTGCCCGTAAAGGACCGGTGCATACGGGACCTTCAAAGCAAACGAAATTAGCCACCGTGCGGCGCCAAAACCTCGGGTGAATCATCGTCACGGATGTTGTTCGGCACCTGGTAGGCGATGAGATCGTGCTCGGGCGCTGGCCGGAGGAGCTCCTTTCGCGGTTTCTTGAGCCAAGCCGCCCTATCTTCATGCGCCAGGGTGACCGGCAGTTAATTATGGATCCGCGCGAGCAATGCGTTCAGCGGGGTCACGATGATGGTGCAGCACTCGATCGCGAGATCTTCGTTCGACTCCCAGAGGCCGGAAAAGCTGAGCGGCGCGACGGGCGCATCGTGATGTAGTAGCAGGTCTTGCGGCTTCGTTTCGTTTCCACCTGCCGCTCGTGGAACCCCGATGCCGGGACGCTGACCGAACATGCAGCCGTCTCGGCCGATCTACTTGCCGAGCAAAGTCGCAATTGTGCCCCGCGGTAGCGTGATCGTGGAGAAGCCCTGGGGCGGCACCAAGCTGTCGATCGGAACCGTAGTCTCGTTTACCGAGTCGGCGACCACCTTAGCAGATCCGTGCGAATCTTTTCCGGACACGGCAAGCGCGATGCCGTTCCGAGTAAGGCAGGTTGTTCCGGTTACCTGTTTGCTGAAGACCACGTAGCGCGTGCAGCGCAACCCGGCGATGGTTGCGTCTCCCATAGGTGTAAACCGAGCAGTTTTTGCGCTCTGCAGGACAGCCGCCAAGTTAGCGACATCCGGATCTGTCACCACCACGTGCATCTGCGGCACCACCATCGCCGCGCGGGCATCGCGAAGGTCGACTAGAAACCAGAGACGGCGCACCGGGTCGTCGATACGGAGCCGTTCGCTCTCAGCGCTGAACAAGAGATCGTATTCGTGTGGTAGCTGACCCGGCGCGGTCACGGTGTATCGCACCTTGACGTCCCTATCCGGCAGGAGCTTAGGGGCAATGGCGGCATCAGCGCCGTACGGGCGAAAAAGCAGCGCCCCACCGAGCAAGGCAAGCGCCATGGCGCGCACCAGCGCCGCGAGGGGTTCCGCTTTTTCCGGTGGGGGACCAGACGATCGTGTCATCGTGCAATCGGAGTCGATCTTCCAACGCGCCAGAGTTCCAGTGAATCACTGCAACTTGCCGATCGATAACAATCAGCGGGAGGCCTGCTGTCAAGCGACGTCCGGTAGTGGAGCGCCCACCCTCTTACTGAGTTAATGTGGCGCCAGCGATACAACAAAGATTCATCGCGGATGGACGCCTTTTTCCTCACCGCATGTAAGCGCCGATGGCGCAAACAGGTAGAGGCGGGATGTGGCGCGGTGGCGGTAGGCTGGACCTATCTGTTGCCGCCCCTTTCGTCCGGCGATGCCTCATGAGTTCAGCCCTGGCTCCGTTTCCACATCCACCGAGTCGTCGGAGGCGGTCGCCCGCCTCCGACTCCCAGACAACGTAGCGTGCGGATTTCCCGCGCTAAATGTGCTTGAGCACAGTTTTCAGCTTATGTGGCGTTCGGCGCAGCATATTCCCTTATAATACAGAGACTTATGGATCGAGCGCCACATTAGCGACTTGGCCACATTACGCACCACGCTTTCGGACAAGACATCACGCCTTCGCCCGCGGGTCGCAAGAGCCTCATGCGGGGAACGCCCGCTACTGTGAGAGACGGTGAAGAAGGGGCTGTTGGCAGCTTGTCAAGATGTCCAGTTTTTGTAGCACATCAGTTGTCCGCTTCTGGGGTGAATGACCCGGACGGTTTGGAAGCGGTAGACGGCCCGGCCGGGGGTGGTGAATTTCATGGTGATGCG
>JBJKQL010000060.1:0-12362 GCA_046705265.1 Ferrovibrionaceae bacterium | reverse complement strand
GCCCTGGCTGCCCCCCGGCTATCCATTGACAGGGAAAATCTAAAAATATATCTTATGATATATCTTCTAATATATGAGGCGATGATGTACAGTTGTACGAGCTTCGATCAGAGGCGTTTCATGCGGCAACGCCACAGCCATGGTCGGTTCAACTGGTGGATGACGGACGGATTCGGTCCCCGCGGCATGAGTGCCGGCCGGAAACTGGAGAGTGCCGAGCTGCACCTTGTCTTTTTGGTGTTGCTTGAGGAGCAGCCGCGCCACGGCTACGACTTGATGAAGGAACTGACGGACCGCACAGGCGGCTTCTATGCGCCGAGTCCCGGCATGGTCTATCCGGCGCTGAGCTATCTCGACGAAATCGGTTACGCCACTGTCGAAAGCGAAGGCACCAAAAAACTCTATCGCATCACTGACGCGGGCAAAGCCGAGCTTGAAAAAAATCGCGAGACGGCTCGCACCATCTTCCACCAGTTCGAGCGCATCGCGCGCAAGATGGAGCGCATGCGGCGCTTCTTCGCCGGAGAGGCCGTCGACGAGGACGTTGACAATCGCCCCGAGTTCCGTGCCGCGCGGCATGCTCTGCGCGAAGCGCTGCGCGCCGCTCGCGACGCCTCGCCCGAGGCGCAAGAGCGGGTGCTAGAGATCGTCAGGCGGATGACTGACGAGATCCGCGCCGCCGTCCATCGCTGACGAAAGCTCTACGCAAAGTGAAGGAACGTCTGAATTAGCGCCGATTATCGAATCATGCCTGTAATCATAGAGGTCGAGCACCTGACGAAGAAATTCGGCGACTTCGTTGCCGTCGATGACGTCTCGTTCGCGGTCGAGGAAGCGGGGATTTTCGCCTTTCTCGGCCCAAATGGCGCCGGCAAGTCGACGACGATCAAGATGCTCACGACCTTGATGCGCCCAACAGCAGGGACGATAAAGCTGAACGGCCATGATCCTGTCAGAGATCCCGCTGCGGCGCGACATTCGTTCGGCATCGTGTTCCAAGACCCTTCGCTCGATGACGATCTCACGGCATTCGAGAATATGGAATTTCATGGAATCCTCTACGGCGTGCCCAAGGACCTGCGTGCAAAGCGTATCGACGAGTTGCTGACGCTCGTCGAACTCACGGACCGGAAACATGACTTTGTCCGGGACTTCTCGGGAGGAATGAAACGGAGGCTGGAAATTGCCCGCGGCCTTCTCCATCATCCGAAGATCATCTTTCTCGATGAACCGACGCTGGGACTCGATCCGCAGACCAGGAACCATCTCTGGACCTATGTGACGAAGCTCAATGAATCAGAGGGTATCACGGTTTTCTTCACCACCCACTACATGGAGGAAGCCGATCAGATGGCGAAGACGATCGCCATCATCGATCATGGCAAGATCATCGCGAAAGGATCCGGGCAGGACCTCAAGGACCTGACGGGCACTACCTCACTCGAGGCCGCATTCCTCAAACTCACAGGGAGCGAGCTTCGGGCGGAAGCAGGGAGTGGCGCGGTGGATCGCATGCGCCAAGCACGCCAAGTTTGGACTGGCCGCCGGCGGTAAGGATCCATCGATGAATGGCATCTATGTCATGTGGCGGCGGGAACTATTGCGTTTCGTCCGCAGCAAATCCCGGGTCGTCGGCTCCCTCGGCCAACCCGTTCTTTTCCTGGTCGCGCTCGGCTACGGTCTCGGGCCCGTCTTTACCCGAGCAGGTCAGGGCAACTACCTCGACTTCCTCGCGCCGGGCATCATCGGGATGTCGATCATCTTTATGGCGATTTTCAACGGCATGCAGGTGATCTGGGACCGGCAGTTCGGTTTTTTGAAGGAGACCCTCGTCGCACCGGTCTCGCGCCTCTCCATTATGTTTGGACGAACGCTAGGCGGCGCAACGGTGGCGGCCGTGCAGGGCACGCTGGTCCTCGTTATCGCGACACTGGTTGGCTTTCGGCCCGTCTCCTGGTTTGGGATACTTCCGTCAATCGTGGTGATGATGCTGATCGCCTTGCTCTTCAGCGCACTCGGCATGATGGTTGCGTCGAAATTGCGCGACATGCAAGGTTTCCAGCTCATCATGAACTTTCTAGTGATGCCGCTGTTTTTCCTTTCTGGCGCGCTCTTTCCACTTGCGAACGTGCCAGATGTCTTGCTCTGGCTCGCTCGGGTAGATCCTCTCTCGTACGGCGTCGATGCACTCCGGCACTTTCTTAGCGGTACGTCGGCGTTCCCGCTGTGGCTCGATTTCAGCGTGCTCGTCGGCGTCGCAGCCATATTCCTCTGGCTCGGCGCGACGTTTTTTGGCCAGATCGAAGTCTAGGAGGGCTAGACGCGCGGCATACAGGGCTTGCCGCGATTGTGAAGGCAAAGAGCCGATACCGCCCAACGCCGCCCAGGCGAGCGAGAGCGCGCTGCTCAAGACCGCCATTTGATCGAGCAGCCAATTGCCGGCACCTGCTCGGTCGCGCACTGACCCGTGCGCGCGATGTGATACATGGCCTGCAGCATCTCGCGCTTGGCACCCTTGACCGGCGTGGCGCCGCGCATGTCCACCACACGGCCGCGATAGCGCAGCAAGAGCTCGCGGTCGAAGCCAAAGATGTCCGGCGTGCAGACGGCGCCATAGGCGCGGGCGACCTCCTGGGTACGGTCGATGAGATAGGGAAAGCCGAAACCATGGGCCTTGGCGAAGGCCTTCATATTGTCGAAGGAATCGGCCGAATAGGCCTCTGTGTCGTTCGGCATCATCGCGACAGCCTTGACACCGTCGGCCTCGAGCGACCTGCAGTCCTGCACCAGATCGTCGATCACGCCCTTCACATAGGGGCAGTGGTTGCAGATGAACATCACGAGCGTGCCCCGCTCGCCCTTGACATCGATGAGGCGGTGACGCCGCCCATCGGTACCCTCGAGTTCGAAATCGGCCGCGTGCCAGCCGAGCTCGCCCGCTCTTTGCAATCCCGCTCTTTGCGATATTGTGACCATCGGAGCCTCCTTGCGCTTGTCGCTGTCGGCAGCGGCAAGCGGTCCCTCGGGACTGCATTTGCCGCCGCTCATTCCGTTACGATAGGCCGATGGGCAGCAGGGTTGCAAAGGCCCGTATCGATGGGCGCCGGCTGTCGAGCGATTCAGATACTCCTATCGGGTGCATGATAAAGACGTGCAGACCGAAAACGACCCAAGCCGGCCGGCCGACGTCACCACCGATAGCGGCCTTGTCAGGGAGTTTCCGGCCGTTCACGAACTGCCTGAAAAACGCTTGGCGAAAGCTAGAATGATAACGCTATGAATGTCTCCTTGATAGATTTCGGCCGTTCACCGCTTCCGAATTTTGCGCTAACGTCTGCCACAAATATTCCAGATAGGATTGGTCGCTCAGCTTCGAATGGTGGCCTGTTTGATTCATTCCATCCGTTGGTTCTGGCGCGATAGCGCCACCGGAAAGAGCGCTGCGCGCTTGCTTTTTGGTTATGACGAGTTCAGGCGACCGCTCATGGCGCCGCGACGCACCTTGCGACGAGGATTTCGGATGGCACGCCAAAAGACACGGTGATGGTCGAGTAGTCAATATGCCATTCTCCATTCATGAGGAAGGAGGGAAGTGAAATCGGCCGGCAGCCGCCGACGAGCCACGGCGAAAGACGATGCAGACCGCGCCATATTACGGTTACGATTCGAGAGGCCGCCGTCGGTCCGTCGGTCAAGCTGGCGAGACCAAGCAATCCACCGGCTTTCAGCACCCGGTGGGCTTCCGCCAGCACGATGCGGATGTCGTCGGCCGATAGCAGATCCAGGACATAGGTGCAGATGAACCGGTCGAAAGCCCCGTCCGGGGCAGCAATATGGGGCATGCCGTCGGTCTGCCTAATCTGGGCGCGGTCGGCCCATCGCTCAAGCCGGCTTCGCGCCAATCCGACCATCGTGCCGCTCACGTCCAAGCCGAGATAAGTTGCTGTGGAGGCCAGATTGGTTTGCAGCAGCTCAGCTGCGAAACGGCCGGTGCCACAGCCGAATTCCAGCACTGCCTGCGCGGTCTCAAGGTTCAGGCGCGCAGCGAGCTCGCGCAGAGCCCTGGATTCGTAGAACCCCTGAGTGTCCAAGCCGGACCCGAGCCGATCGTAAAAGCGAGCGGCGTCGTGATGCGAAAAGGTGCAGTGCTTGATCATTGGCTAGCGTTCGTACGCCTTCATAGCGGCCGTCACATTCTACTTAGCGAGTGCCACGAAGGTCCGGCTCTGCTTGGTCGCGGTGTGCGGAAAGGGCTCACCGGCGTGGATCCATCATGGACCGATTTTCGCCGGCAACAGTACTGCTGCCAAGGGCTCTGCCGGATATTTTCGACCTTGAGTTAGGTTCCTGAGGACGAGGCCGGTCACGGCAAGGCAGTGTCAACGAACCGCGGCCGAAAAATGAAAGATTCACCAGTGGGCCCATTTCGTCCAGTGTTCTGAATGGGGCGGGATTATCGAATTTGCACCAACAGTGCGTCCCCGCTTCGTCCCTTAGCGGGAGGATCCGGCCATTCGCGAACGGTCAGTGAAATGCTTGGCTAGAGCCGTCATGGTGACGCAGTCAATGTCTTCATATTCGGTTTGCGGCCATTCGCAAACTGCAAGTGGAGCGCCATAAGGTAAGCGGAGCGAGCATGATGCCGTGAATGAGCTATCATGCCCATTTCCCGCTATTGCCAAGGTTGGGCACGGGGCCAGAGTCAGGTGGTCGATCCCCGTTCGGCCGGCTTTTCCTAACCGTGTGTCGTCATGGCGGAGATGTCTGAATGAGGAGACTATGCGGCAATGGCTTGCTGTTCAAAGATTTGAGAAATGCAACAAGATCGTGGATCTGGGATGATGTTAGATGCGGAATGATGTCGAGTAGCCTATCGCGCTTGCCAACGAACTTGCCATGGATGGCGGCCTGCCCCTCCGCATAGAAGCGTACGACCTGCGTGAGAGTCTTGAAGCGGCCGTCATGCATATAGGGTGCGGTGCGGGCCACGTTGCGCAGCGTCGGAGTTTTGAACTTCCCGCGCGCGGAGGCAGCCTGCGGGAGAAACTCAAGCTTGCTTTTTGCCGCCTCATTACGTTCATCGCTGAACGGCCCAATTCCATTGAAGATGTCGACCTTAACATCGCGGATCCCTGCTTCGCGGCCGATGTCCGGATTCTCCCCCGGCAAGACTGGCAGGCCAAGATCATGGAACTGTCCATCGGTAAAGCGAGGACCGGAATGGCAGAGATCGCAATGCGCCGCGCCGATGAAAAGCTTGAGGCCGCGCTGGGCGGCAGGAGAGAGCCGCGCCAGCTGCGCGGCGTCATGTGTTTTCAGCCCCTTCACGAATTGGTCGAAGCGTGAATCAGAACTTATCAGCTTGCGTTCGTATGCTTCGATCGTTTTGCCAAGGTTGCTGAACACGCGATTGATGGCATATTGGTCCGCCGGAGCCATCGCGGCCCAGGCTTCCGACAGTGGCGCATTCGGATGACCGGGCACTGGCCGGGCATGCGGAGGGAAGCGGGCAGCATCGTCGAGTGGTGGCATGGGGCCGAAAATCTGCTGGTAAGCCTTCCGGAGGGCTGCATTATCGTAGATGACATGGGCGATATGGAGGCGGTCTGAGTCAAATTCGGCCGGTGTTTCCATGACATAAAGCGCCTGAGCCCAGAGCGAATCCGCGCGCCCATCCCAGAAGAACCAGTGACTATAGGCAACATTCAGGAGTGTCGGCGTATTACGTGTATCCTTTCCGACGCCAATGCCGATACGTCGCCCGTCCGTGAACGCACGAGCCGGCTGGTGGCAGCTTGCGCATGAAATCTTGTGATTCTCCGACAGGTTCGGGTCGAAGAAGAGGTACTGGCCGAACCTCGCCGCCCGCGGATCGTTCCCAACCTTATCTGTAGGATCTGGTGGCAGGCGGCCGATCGGAGACAACTGAAAGATCGCGATCCGTTCGCCTTTGCTGAAATGCAGCGCTCCTGCGGCGACTTTGCCGTCATGTGCGGTGGCGATGGCTCCTGACGCCCTGGTCTGAGCGTGTCCCGGACTCAGGCTCAGAAACGCAGCGCCGATCATTAGGCCGGTGAAAATAGCGGACCGCAACGGACGCGTCATCAAGCGCCGCAACAAGGAAGTTTGAAATAGACAATGCCGTGCCTTGAGCCATCAGTGACCCACATCTTAAGGACCCAGGGGCCCATCATGGTGAAATACATGCCCTGCACGGTAAACACACCGTTGTGGCTGGATATTTTCGGTGACGATTGCATGCCGTGCGCAAAGCCGTGCTTGAGGCCGTGACGCATTCCGGCAAAGATGCGCATCGAGGCGTTGGGCAACGGCGTGCCAGGATGATGACCGTTGTAAACCGCGAACTTAAGGGAGAAATATTTTTCGAACAGGATGGGCTTCGGCACGCTCAGGAGTTTGACGAGAAAAGCATGGTCTGCGCTGTAAGCGGTCCGGGTGGGAGAGAAATGGGCGGGAGTTCCAGACATCTCCATTGCTGTTGCGGTAATCGCCGGCATAGCCAAGGCTGCCGCGAGAACGGCGGCGCCAAGAACGTACCCAAGCGTTTTCCTCATTGCGAGCTCCCCCCTGACAGCGGTGGATGATGCTACCGGTCATCAGTCCCCGGGGTCCGCACCACCGGTCAAAATAATGAAACGCTATCCACTCCAACTCTATTACGCCTGATCATTTTCTTGTAGTGCACTTCATGGGCAGTCGCAAACGCGTTTTGTATCAAAATGCGGGACTTGCCGCCACGAACGCCCAGCATCCTTAAATCTTATGGAGTTCTGATGGTGCGCCGTTGTGAAGCACCGCCGATCCGCACTTGCCAAACTAATGGTCACGAGTCGATACAGGTGTAGGAGGTTGAGGGGAAGCTGAATGCCTTAAATTTGCAGGCTTTAACGTCGCAAACCCGAGAGTGCCAAGCTATGCGGTGTTTTGGCGGCGACGCCTAATCGGTCATCTCACGCCTACGAACCTGGGCTGTCTGCTTCAGGGATCAGCCAATGGGACGATTGCGATCCTGGCTGGTTGGGGGCTACCTGGAAGCTTCCTCTCCGTACGGGCATAGGCAAGATAGATGCCCACGATTAAGAACAGTGCTTTCACACAGTCTCGGTGGATTCGACCCTATCAAACTTGTCCGAGCGGACAGTTCAAAGTGCCGCCGCCGGCCATTGCCCTGACCGGACTCATTCGACTGTGCGTCGTCAAAAGAGTCGCCGGCGCGTAGAGGGAGTTCCGGCCATTCGCGGACCACAGGTGGAACACCTCGCGGCGGCAGCAATGGCGATGCCATAAATGACCGCCCGGCCAATAGGAGCCGTTGGCCGTCGCAATCTTGCTGTCGCTCCGAACGTCCCATCCCGGCCATTTGTCGGGATGGCCGCCCGCGTGCCCGCTGGCCATCACGCGGATATTCGTGCCGCCAGTAAATCCGGCTGGACCGCAATTCCGGTCAAGCGCGAGGATCCCGAAACCGCTAACATTCGTTTTGTCCGGAAACGGAAGAAACGATGTCGGTTACCAACAAAGCGCTGTTCATCATCGAACGCAACCTGCACCACGATCTGACACTCGATCAGATCGCAAGATATTGCGCCGTCTCGCGTTTCCATCTTGCGCATGCGTTCGGCGAAGCCGCAGACCTGTCTGTCGTCGAATATCTGCGGGGACGAAGGCTTACTGAAGCGGCCTATGCACTCGCTTCCGGCGCAAACGATATTCTGAGCGTCGCCCTGGACAGCGGTTATGCGAGTCACGAGGGCCTCTCCCGCGCCTTCAAGGCCCAGTTCGGCAGAACGCCGGAGGAAGTGCGCAGATCCCAATCCATCGAAGGGCTGAAGCTCGTCGATGCCATTCGTCACCTGGAGGCCAAAGCGATGAAGCTGGAAGAGCCGCGATTCGAGAAGGTGGGAGAGCTTCTGTTCGTAGGCTTATGCGAGCATGTGCCGTACAGGGACGCGCAGAATATCGCCGGCCAATGGGAACGGTTCATGTCCGCGCCTTATGGCGAGATCGACGATAAGATCGCCGAGCCGCCGGTCGGCATCGCCACCAGCTCGAATGACGACGGCATTGAATATGTCTGCGCCGCCGGCGTGACGAAGTTTGTCAACGTACCCAAGGGTTGCATCAAGATCAGAATTCAACCCGCAACCTATGCGGTCTTTCCGCACGACGGTCATGTCACCCAGATCCGGGAAACCTACCAAGCAATCTGGGACGACTGGTTTCCGAAGAGCAGCAAGACGCCTATCGAAGGGCCGAGCTTCGAGCGGCACAACGACACCTTTGATCCGCGAACCGGCAATGGCGGCGTGACCATCTGGATTCCGATCCGCGTCTGACTGCCTCATTCCGAACCTTGCCAGCCGGGCGGACAAATGCCGAGTTTGGGTGGAAATCGGCCTGTCGACTTTTGGACGCTTTGACGAGAACCCCGGCATTCGGCCTGCGGCGGAGGCCGGCCAATCAAGCCGCGTTGGTCCAGGCGACGGCCGCAGCGGTGGCACAGCCGCTGTTGCGGAGGCACTGCCGCACCGCCGACGTAGCCGAAAACTACCGTCAGCAGCGCGACGGATTGACCGCGACGTCGTTTGAAGGGATCGCAGCTCGGCTTCCGACCGAATTACGGCAAACGTCGCCAGCGACCTGCCGCGCGTCAGTCGCGCGATAGAGACAGTCCCGCGAGAAGCGGCGCGTACGCGGCGAGCCTGCGGGATACGAACTCAGTGAGGAGCCGCACGCGCTTCGTCTTGCGGGTCTCACCCTGCGTCAGAATCCAGAGCGTTCCAAATATGTGCAGGTCGGTGCCCGGCACCCTCACCAGTAGGGGGTCGGCATCTCCGATGAAGCACGGTAGTGTCGTGATGCCGAGCCCTTGCCGTACTGCAACGATCTGCGCCTCGGCGTCCGTGGTCGTGAATGGAACCCCCGTGGTGCGAACCTCACCCTCGCGGGCCCAGTCCGGGATTCCATGAATGCTTATGACGATCCACCGGATGGGGTCAGGAGCGCCCGCACGGCACGCGGCTAGTCGATCGCGGGACATGTAGATGCCGCCGAACAGCTCCGGTCCCTTCAGGCCGTGAAGATTGAGCGGCAGGGTTTTGCGGTCGTAGACGACGCGGATCGCGACGTCGGCCTCTCGGTTGGTCAGATTTGCCAACTCGCCGGACGACAAGATTTCCATCTCGATGTCCGGATGCAGACGCGCAAACTCGGCGAAGTCTGGCATGAGCAAGTGCGTCGCGAGGATCGGCGCCAGTGTCACTCGCAAGAGTCCGCGTACGCCCTGGTCGCGCCCGAAGACCCGCGTCTCCAGCCGATTCGACGACGCCTCCATCTGCTCCGCGAACTGGAGGACCTCCTCGCCCGCATTCGTCAGACGATAGCCTGAGGGCTGCTTCTCGAACATCCGCGCACCCAGGCGCTCCTCAAGCTGGGCGATACGCCGCAGCACGGTCGTGTGGTTCACCCCGAGGCGCTCGGCGGCGGCTCTGACCGAGCCTTCACGCGCGACGGCAAGAAAGTGGCGAACGTCGTCCCAGTCGATCATGGTGCAATCCCGCACCGCGGGGTGCGCCTTCCAAAGCCCATGTCCAACACCATCGAACAGCCTCTCGTATGTGGGCAACACGGAGCCCATCATAGCCTATGCCGACAAGCGCGGCTCAATTCCGAACAAAAGCGGACACCGATCGCCGCGGCGGGCGTCAGTCGTCCAGTCGGATCGATTTCGCACCACCGATGTGCGCGCTTCCGCACTCGACGCCTGAGACCGGCGGACCCATTTCGAGCTTGTCGGGGGTCTCCCCGGAGGAGCCAAAGGCAGAGCTTGAAGGAAGCATCATGTCGCGAATGGGAACAGAGATGCTGTCCGACACGACGAAAGGAGAAGTCATGGGAAAGCTCGAGGGTAAGGTTGCGGTCATCACGGGCGGATCGAGCGGCATGGCGCTGGCGAGCGCCAAGCGGTTCGTTGGAGAAGGCGCCTACGTTTTCATCACGGGCCGGAGGCAGGAGGCGCTCGACGAGGCCGTCAGGCTGATTGGCCGGAACGTGACCGGCGTGCGCGGCGATGCGTCCAATCTCGACGACCTCGACCGCCTGTTCGATACAGTCAAGCGGGAAAAGGGCAAGATCGACATCCTGTATGCGAGCGCCGGCACGGGCGAAGCCGTCCCACTAGGCGAGATTACCGAGCGGCATTTCGACGAGACCTTCGGCCTTAATACGCGCGGCACGTTGTTCACGGTGCAAAAGGCGTTGCCGCTGTTCAACGATGGCGGATCGATCTTCATGACCGGATCAGTTGCTTCGGTGAAAGGTTTTCCTGGTTACAGTGTGTATGCGGCGAGCAAGGCGGCGTTGCATGCATTCGCACGCGGGTGGCTCAACGAGCTGAAGGGCAGGAATATCCGGGTGAACGTGCTGCACCCGGGGCCAATCGCCACACCGATGCAGGACCAAGTTCTCGACGAGGAGGGGAAGCGGATGTTCGAATCGCTGATCCCGCGGGGAAAGATGGGGCGTCCTGAGGAAATTGCGACGGCCGCGCTGTTTCTTGCTTCAGACGATTCGAGCTTCGTGAATGGGCTGGAGTTGTCTGTCGACGGAGGCTTCTCGGCCATCTGAAATCGCGCCGAAAGCGTGTGGGTGCCTGACACTCCGGGAAGACCCTTATCGCGCCTGGATCATTCCGGGCGATCAACTTCAACACGGATCGGAAAGGTAACATGACCTACGCAATTATAGGTTTCGGCGCGGTCGGCCAGGCACTGGCCCGTATGTTCGCCCGCAAGGGCATCGAAGTGGCTGTGGCAAGCAGGCGTCAGCCTGAAGTGCTCGCGTCGCAGGCCAATTTCTCAGTGCTTCATGGCTTCGCCTAAGCATTAAGGCGCCTTAGAACACCGACTCCCTAGTCCAGCGTCGGAGGCTGGACCAATAGTCGCCACTGGAGCCTAACATCGACTAAAGCATCTCAACCGGAACTACTTTTTATACGGATGCTGACTTCGGTATTCGAGCACGTTGCGGACGTCCCTTTGTGGCCTGTGGTGCCGCCGTTGATCCGCGAATGATAAGGTCTGTCGGAAGCTCGACCGAAAGTGGCGGCTGGCCTGTCTTGAGCGCCGTCAGCAAGCTTTCCGCCGCGCGGCGGCCCATCTCGCTTGCTGGTACGCGGATGGTGGTCAGCTGGGGCCAAGTGTATTGGGCAATGGGCAGATCATCAAAGCCGATGATTGATAAATCCTCTGGTACCCGGATGCCCGACTCTCGACATTCGTAAAGCGCACCGATCGCCTGAATATCATTTGCGCAAAATGCCGCGGTTGGCCTGGGATCGATGCTCAGAAGCCGGTTCATTGCCGCTCGCCCTTCAACAAACTCAAAGTCACGTTCGAAGATCAGCCGAGCGTCCACATCGATGCCATATTTTCGGAGCACGGCTTCATAACCGCGACGACGATCACGCGCACGGTCATTGACGTCCGTGCGCCCACAAATGAGGCCAATCCGGCGATGACCCAAGCTAACCAGGTGCTCAACCGCTGTCCGCGCAGCCTTATAATTATCGAAAGATACTGAAGGAAACTCGTTATCGTGCACCAGCTGCCATGTGACCACAAATGGCAGGTTGTTGTGCCTGATCTTCTCATAAAGGAGAGGATCACGTTCCGCGCCCGTTAGAATTAAACCCTCAATTCGGCGTTCCATGAGCCGATGTATCAGCATATCCTCGTGCTCCACCGAATACTCTGAAATACCGATGAGGACCGAATATCCGGCATCCTGGGCAATACGTTTAAGTGCTTGCGTGCAAGACGCGTAGATCGAATTCGTGATGGTCGGTATTATCAAGCCAAGCATCTGCGAACGTCGTGAAGCGAGGGCTACCGCCATGCCGTCTGAAACATAGTGGTGGCGCTTCATGATCTTCAGCACCAACTCACGAGTGGCAGGCCGTACTTTTTCCGGCTGATTGAAGACACGAGAGACCGTCGCTGTAGAAACGCCGGCCTCGCGTGCGATCTCCTTGCTTGTAACCGTATGTCGACGCCCGCTCGCCGGCTGGTCAGCCTTACGCTTGCGCTTGGTCATCTTTCGCCGCCTTGCCAGCCAATGCCTTTTTGGGATTCCGGTGGAGAACGATCTCAATCTTCAGGATGGCATTCTGATACACCAAATTTCAGAAAGCCAAAAGTCCAAAGCGCAGCCTATGTGGAAGCGGTTACATAGATTATAGGGCTATCGTGATGGATGGGGGATTGGATATCTGGGCCGGGGGGTGGTGGGGAGGCGGAAGAGGTTGTTGCGTTATGTGTGTTATATCAATGTATTATATGTAT
>JBJKQL010000059.1:0-15370 GCA_046705265.1 Ferrovibrionaceae bacterium | reverse complement strand
CGTTCTTCACCAACTACCGGCCACAGTTTTATTTCCGGACGACGGACGTGACCGGGGTTGTGCGTCTGCCGGAAGGGACGGAGATGGTGATGCCGGGGGATAATGTGACGATGGAGGTGGAGTTGATCGCGCCGGTTGCGATGGACGAGGGTCTGCGCTTCGCCATCCGCGAAGGGGGCCGCACCGTCGGCGCCGGCGTCGTCGCCTCCATTATCGCGTAACGGCTCGGGCAGGTGCCAAGACGCGGACAAAGGAGTGTAGCTCAATTGGTCAGAGCACCGGTCTCCAAAACCGGGGGTTGGGGGTTCGAGTCCCTCCACTCCTGCCAGCCCTTGGTTGGAAAGGGATACTTGGGCCGTCTGGCGCCTGCTGGAAAGCCGGTTTGAAACCATGGCAAGATTCAATCCAGGTGAGTTCTATCGGCAGGTGCGGCAGGAGGTCTCCAAGGTAACCTGGGCGACACGCAAGGAGACCTTGGTCACGACGGGTGTCGTATTCCTGATGGTGGTAGTGGTGGCGTTGTTCTTCTTTGTAGTGGATTTGATCTTGGGGCATGCCGTGCGCTTTATTCTCGGCCTGGGAGTCTGACGTAATGGCAAAGCGCTGGTATATTCTTCATGCCTATTCGGGCTTCGAGAAGAAGGTGGCGCAGTCGATCCGCGAACTCGCGCAGGCACGCGGGATGATGGATATGTTCGATCAGATTCTGGTCCCGGTTGAGGAAGTCGTCGAAGTGCGCCGCGGCCATAAAGTGAGCACTGAACGCAAGTTTTTTCCTGGCTACGTGCTCCTACACATGGAAATGAACGAAGAAACCTACCATTTGGTGAAGAACACGCCAAAGGTAACCAGCTTTCTCAGTTCCGGCGGCAAGCCTTCGCCGATCAGCGAGGCCGAGGCCGAACACATCATGCGCCAGATGCAGGAGGGAATCGAGCGGCCGAAGCCGTCGATTACCTTCGAAGTCGGCGAGCAGGTTCGGGTGAACGATGGTCCTTTTACCTCATTCACCGGGTTTGTCGAGGAGATCGACGAGGCGCGCGCTCGCGTTAAAGTGGCCGTTTCCATCTTCGGCCGTGCCACGCCAGTTGAACTTGAGTATTCACAAGTCGAAAAAATTTGATACGTCAAATACTTAGCTTGTTTTTCCGCAGACAGGTTGCGGTCTAGGCCGGCGATGGGGTAGAAAATGGCGAAGAAGGTTGAGGGTTACATAAAGCTTGAGGTAAAGGCTGGCCAAGCCAATCCGTCGCCGCCCATTGGTCCGGCGCTGGGTCAACGCGGCCTCAACATCATGGAGTTCTGCAAGAGCTTTAACGCGCAGACTCAGGGGCTGGAGCCCGGAATGCCGATCCCGGTGGTGATAACGGTCTATTCCGATCGCTCCTTCTCTTTTGTGACGAAAACGCCGCCAGCTTCGTATTTTCTGAAGAAGGCGGCGAAGGTGGAGAAGGGGGCGAAGGCCACTGGCCGGGAGCAGGTCGCAACGGTGACGGAGGCACAGATCCGCGAAATCGCCGAGATCAAGATGAAGGATCTGAACGCGTTTGACATCGATGCTGCGATGCAAATGATCAGGGGGTCGGCGCGTTCCATGGGCATCGCAGTTCAGGAATAGGCCATGGCAGGTAAACGATTGAAGGCGGCGCAAGCCGCGATCAAGCCCGAGGCGGTCTATGCCCTGGACGATGCGGTGAAACTCGTCCGCACTAATGCCGCGGCGAAGTTCGACGAGACAATAGAGATTGCGATGAATCTCGGCATCGATCCGCGTCACGCGGATCAGATGGTGCGCGGCACCGTGCAACTGCCAAAGGGCACCGGTAAGACCATGCGGGTCGCCGTGTTCGCGCGAGGCGCCAAGGCGGAGGAGGCCAAAGCCGCTGGTGCCGATATCGTCGGCGCCGAAGATTTGGCGGAGAAGGTCGCGAAGGGTGAGATTGACTTCGACCGCTGCATCGCCACGCCCGACATGATGGGCGTGGTGGGGCGCCTCGGCAAGGTGCTTGGGCCGCGTGGCCTGATGCCGAATCCGAAACTCGGCACGGTGAACGCAGATGTCTCGCAGGCAGTGCGTTCCGTGAAAAGCGGCCAGGTCGAGTTCCGCGCCGAGAAGGCGGGCATCGTCCAGGCCGGAATTGGCAAGGCGTCGTTTCCCGATGAAGCGCTGGTCGAGAATGTCAAGGCGTTCGTCGGTGCCGTGATGCGCGCGAAGCCGACGGGCGTCAAAGGTACCTTCGTCCGCAAGGTGACGCTGAGTTCGACAATGGCGCCGGGCGTGAAGCTAGAACTTGCGAGTTTACTGGGCGGCGAATAACGCGAGCTCAAGAGTTCCGCGCGCCTTCGGTTTGGGCGGGCGGTTCCTGTCCGAGACTGCAGGTGCCGCGGAGCGGCTTAATTTTGTCGCCTGCATAGACGGGACGAGGCTTGAGGGGTTGTTGCGGCCGTAAGGCAAGGCCGGGCGCCTCCTCGATTCGGGTCCTGGGACAGGCGAACCGGGTCCGGCTTTGGCCGGTCCCTGTCACAGTTGGGGCTGACCGGCACGGTGCCGTATCGCCCCCGGAGTTGGAGAGACGACGTGAACCGAACGGAGAAGACCGAGCTTGTGGGCAGCCTCCGGCAGGTGTTTCAGACCGCACGGCTGGTGGTAGTGGCGCGGAATACCGGTCTCACGGTGGCGGAGATGAGCGATCTTCGTCGTGAGATGCGAACCGCCGGAAGCAGCTTCAAGGTCACCAAGAACCGGCTCGCGCGTCTTGCCCTCAAAGGTACGCAGTTCGAGCCGCTGGCCGACCATTTCCGCGGGCCGACCGCGATCGCCTGTTCTGACGATCCGGTCGCGGCCGCGAAGGTGGCGGTGGATTACGCGCAAAAGAACAACAAGCTGGTTGTTCTTGGCGGTGCCATGGAAACAACGGTCCTCGACGCCCCCGGCGTCAAGGCCCTTGCTACCTTGCCGCCGCTCGAGGGAGTCCGGGCGACGCTGCTCGGCCTTCTGATGGCGCCGGCGACCAAGCTCGCGAGCGTGATCCAGGCACCAGGCGCCGGTTTGGCCCGGGTTCTGAACGCGCATGCCGAAAAAGGCGAGGCGGCGTAGCCCCCTCCGCTAACCCGATTGGTCCCAAGGAGACCCGAAAGAAATGACCGATTTGCTAAAGATTGTCGATCAACTGTCGCAGCTTACCGTCATCGAGGCGGCGGAGCTGACCAAGCTTCTGGAAGAGAAGTGGGGCGTTTCCGCCGCGGCACCGGTGGCCGTGGCGGCGGTTCCCGCGGGCGGCGCAGCCGCACCGGCGGCTGAAGAGCAGACGGAGTTTACCGTTATCCTGGCCGCGGCCGGCGAAAAGAAGATTAACGTGATCAAGGAAGTTCGCGCGATCACGAGCCTTGGTCTGAAGGAAGCGAAGGATCTCGTGGAAGGCGCGCCGAAGCCGGTTAAGGAGGGCGTGACCAAGGAAGAGGCCGCGAAGATCAAGGCTCAGCTCGAATCGGCGGGTGCGACCGTCGAAGTGAAGTAAGAGCTGGCGGATCGGGATGGACGGCGGCGCGGCGGACCGCCTAGGGCCAGCCGCGCCGTTACTTCCTGTTTGGATTGCCGACGCGGCCACAAAGCCGGCCGTTACCTGTGGGACGATTGAAGGCGAGGATTAATCATGACGCTGTCCTTTACCGGCCGCAAGCGTGTACGGAAGAATTTTGGCCGCATTCCCACGGTCACTTCGATGCCCAATTTGATCGAGGTGCAAAAGAGTTCCTATGACCATTTCCTGCAGATCCACGTGCCGGCGGAGCTCAGGGAAGACGTGGGACTGCAGGAGGTGTTTAAGTCAGTCTTCCCGATCAAGGACTTCTCGGGCAATGCCTCCCTCGAATTCGTGAAATACGAGTTCGAGCCACCGAAGTACGATGTCGATGAGTGCCAGCAGCGCGGAATGACTTTCGCCGCGCCATTCCGGGTTACGCTTCGCCTCATCGTTTTCGAGACTGATCCCGACACCGGCGCCAAGTCCGTGCTCGATATCAAAGAGCAGGACGTCTACATGGGCGACATGCCGCTGATGACGGACAAGGGCACCTTCATCATCAACGGTACCGAACGCGTGATCGTAAGCCAAATGCATCGCAGCCCCGGCGTGTTCTTCGATCACGATCGCGGCAAGACGCATTCGTCGGGCAAGTTTCTGTTCGCCGCGCGCATCATCCCCTATCGTGGTTCCTGGCTCGATTTTGAGTTCGACGCCAAGGACATTATTCATGTCCGCATCGACCGCCGCCGCAAACTGCCGGTCACGACATTGCTTTTTGCCCTCGGCATGAGCCAGGAGGACATTCTCGGCTATTTCTACCGCAAGGTAACCTATCGCCGCGACAAGAAGGGCTGGCGGGTGGCCTACCGGCCGGATCGCATGCGCGGCATCAAGCTTGTCGCCGATCTCGTCAACGCGGCGAGCGGCAAGGTGGTTGCCGAGGCGGGTGCGAAGCTGACGCCGAGGCTAGCGAAAAAACTCGAGGCGGATGGGCTCAAGGAAATCCTCGTGACGGCGGAGGAGCTGGTTGGCCGCTATGTCGCGAATGACATCATCAACGAGGAAACCGGCGAGGTCTACGTCGAAGCTGGCGATGAGCTTTCGGCAGCGAAGATCGCCCTTCTCGAAGAGGCCAGCGTCACGACGCTGGCGACGCTCGACATCGATCACGTGACCGTCGGTGCCTATATCCGCAATACCATGGCAGCGGATAAGAACGGGCCGAAGGACCAGGCGTTGATCGAGATCTATCGCGTCATGCGGCCCGGCGAACCGCCGACCCAGGAAACGGCGGAGGCGCTCTTTCACGGTCTCTTTTTCGATCCCGAGCGCTACGATCTTTCAGCCGTCGGCCGAGTGAAGCTGAACGCGCGCCTCGACATGCCGCCCGCAGATACGCCCCGCGTCCTGAGCCAAGAGGATATTCTCGCGGTGATCCGTACTTTGGTCGAGCTCAAGGACGGTCGCGGCGAGATCGACGACATCGACCATCTCGGAAACCGCCGGGTTCGTTCGGTTGGCGAGTTGATGGAGAACCAGTATCGGATTGGCCTTTTGCGCATGGAGCGGGCGATCCGAGAGCGCATGAGCTCGGTCGAGATCGATACCGTCATGCCTCATGATCTGATTAACGCCAAGCCGGCGGTGGCGGCGGTGAGAGAGTTTTTCGGGTCCTCGCAGCTCAGTCAGTTCATGGATCAAACCAACCCGCTGTCCGAGATCACCCACAAGCGCCGTCTTTCGGCGCTTGGGCCAGGCGGCCTTACGCGCGAGCGTGCGGGCTTCGAGGTGCGCGATGTGCACCCGACCCATTACGGCCGCATCTGTCCGATCGAGACGCCGGAAGGGCCGAACATCGGTCTTATCAACTCGCTCGCGACCTATGCGCGGGTTAATCAATACGGTTTCATCGAAAGTCCCTATCGGCGTGTCAAGGATGGACGCGTGACCAATGAAGTGGTGCATCTCTCGGCCATCGAGGAGGGCCGTTACACCATTGCGCAGGCGAACGCGGCACTTGACATCAAGGGCCGTTTCACCGCTGATCTCGTGAGTTGCCGCGCGGGGGGTGACTTCGTCATGTCGCGCCCGGAGTCGATCGACTTCATCGATGTGTCGCCAAAGCAGCTCGTCTCGGTGGCAGCGGCGCTGATCCCGTTCCTTGAGAACGACGACGCCAACCGCGCCCTTATGGGTTCGAACATGCAGCGTCAAGCGGTGCCTTTGATTCGCAGTGAGGCCCCCTTGGTTGGTACCGGCATGGAGGAGGTGGTGGCGCGAGACAGCGGCGTCGCCATCGTCGCCAAGCGGGCCGGCATCGTCGACCAAGTGGACGCAACCCGCATCGTCATCCGTGCGCTCGATCAGACTGATCTCTCGCGCTCGGGCGTTGATATCTACAACCTGCTCAAGTTCCAACGTTCGAATCAGAACACCTGCATCAATCAGCGTCCCCTCGTTCGCGTCGGTGATCAGGTCGAAGCCGGTGACATCATCGCCGATGGGCCGTCGACCGAACTCGGTGAACTGGCGCTCGGCCGCAATGTGCTAGTCGCTTTCATGCCGTGGAACGGTTACAACTTTGAGGACTCGATCCTGATCTCCGAGAGGATCGTCAAGGAGGACGTCTTCACCTCGATCCATATCGAGGAGTTCGAAATCATGGCCCGCGACACCAAGCTCGGGCCGGAAGAGATCACGCGTGACATTCCGAACGTCGGCGAGGAAGGCCTGCGCAACCTCGACGAGGCAGGCATCGTCTATATCGGTGCCGAGGTGAAGCCGGGCGATATCCTAGTTGGCAAGGTGACCCCGAAGGGCGAGAGCCCGATGACGCCGGAAGAGAAGCTCTTGCGCGCGATCTTCGGCGAGAAGGCCTCCGACGTCCGCGACACGTCGCTCCGTGTCCCCCCCGGTGTTTCCGGCACGGTGGTCGAGGTCCGTGTGTTCAACCGGCACGGCGTCGAAAAGGATCAACGGGCACTCGCTATCGAGCGCCAGGAAATCGAACGCCTGGCCAAGGATAAGGATGACGAGAAGGCGATTCTCGAACGCAACATCTATGCCCGCCTGCACGACTTCCTGGTCGGGAAGACGGCAGACAGCGGGCCGAAGGGCTTCCGCCAGGGTGGCCGCATCACGGAGACCGTTCTTGCCGAGCTGACACCCGGCCAATGGTGGCAGATCAACCTCAAGAACGAAAAGGCGGTTGCCGATATCGAGGCGTTGCGTCGGCAGTACGACGAGGCCATGAACCGTCTCAAGGAGCGGTTCGAGAACAAGGTCGAGAAGCTGCAGCGCGGTGACGAACTGCCGCCTGGCGTGATGAAGATGGTGAAGGTCTTCGTCGCGGTGAAACGTAAACTGCAGCCGGGAGACAAGATGGCGGGCCGCCACGGCAATAAAGGTGTCATCTCGCGCATCATGCCGGATGAGGACATGCCTTTCCTCGAGGATGGCACGGCGGTCGATATCGTGCTCAATCCGCTGGGCGTTCCCTCACGCATGAATGTCGGACAGATTCTCGAGACCCATCTCGGTTGGGCTTGCCGGGGTCTCGGCCGTCAGATCGGCGACGTCTTGGCAAAGATGCAGCGGAGCATGAAGGTGGATGACGTCCGCCGCACGCTGCGCAGCATCTACGGCAAGAACGAATATGACGAGCGGGTGGCACCACTCAGCAACGATCAGGTTCTCGACCTTGCTGGCAACCTCAAGGGCGGCGTTCCGGTGGCAACGCCGGTTTTCGACGGCGCCCACGAGGAAGATATCGTCGAGATGCTGGAGAAGGCGGGACTCGATTCTTCGGGTCAGGTGACGCTGGTCGACGGGCGCACCGGCACTCCATTCGAACGCAAGGTGACGGTAGGCTACATCTATATGCTGAAGCTGCATCACCTGGTGGACGACAAGATCCACGCCCGTTCGATTGGCCCCTACAGCTTGGTCACGCAGCAGCCGCTCGGCGGCAAGGCTCAGTTCGGTGGCCAGCGGTTTGGCGAGATGGAGGTCTGGGCCCTGCAGGCTTACGGTGCCGCCTATACGCTGCAGGAAATATTAACGGTGAAATCCGACGACGTGGCCGGTCGCACCAAGGTCTATGAAGCGATCGTCCGAGGGGACGACACTTTCGAAGCTGGGATTCCGGAATCCTTCAACGTCCTGGTCAAGGAAATGCGCTCCCTCGGCCTGAACGTCGAGCTGTTGCAGAAATAGATTTGCGGCAGGCGACGGAAAGCAGGGTAGAGGAGCGACAAGGAGACGGTTCATGAATGAGTTGATGCAAATCTTCGGTCAACCGAGCGGACCTCAGGGGTTCGATCAGATCCGCATCTCGATCGCCAGCCCGGAGCGCATCCGCTCTTGGTCCTTCGGCGAGATCAAGAAGCCGGAAACCATCAACTACCGAACCTTCAAGCCGGAGCGTGACGGGCTCTTCTGCGCCCGTATCTTCGGGCCGATCAAGGACTATGAGTGCTTATGCGGCAAGTATAAGCGGATGAAATACCGGGGTATCACCTGCGAGAAGTGCGGTGTCGAGGTGACGCTCTCCAAGGTCCGCCGGGAGCGCATGGGCCATATCGAGCTGGCTTCGCCGGTTGCGCATATCTGGTTCCTGAAGTCGCTGCCGAGCCGCATTGGATTGCTCCTCGACATGACGCTGAAGGATCTTGAACAGGTCCTCTATTTTGAGAATTACGTCGTCGTCGAACCTGGGCTATCGCCCCTGAAGGAAGGCGAACTTCTGAGCGAAGAGCGTTATCTCCGCGCCCAGGAAGAATATGGCGAGGATGCCTTCACGGCGAAAATCGGCGCCGAGGCAGTGCGCGATATGCTGGCTCGCATCGACATCAACGAGGAACGCGAGCGGCTTCGTGCCGAACTTGCTGCCGTCGCCTCTGAAGTGAAGCCGAAAAAGACGGTTAAGCGGCTGAAGCTGATCGAGTCGCTGATCGAATCCGGCAATCGTCCGGAGTGGATGATCCTGACCGTGATTCCGGTGATTCCGCCCGAGCTGAGGCCTCTGGTGCCGCTCGACGGCGGTCGCTTTGCGACCTCGGACCTGAATGATCTTTATCGTCGCGTCATCAACCGCAACAACCGGCTGAAGCGGCTGATCGAGCTGCGTGCGCCCGACATCATCGTGCGCAATGAAAAACGCATGCTGCAGGAGGCCGTCGACGCCTTGTTCGACAATGGTCGCCGCGGTCGCGTCATCACTGGCGCTAACAAGCGGCCGTTGAAGTCGCTTGCCGATATGTTGAAGGGTAAGCAGGGCCGTTTCCGTCAAAACCTTCTTGGCAAGCGCGTGGACTATTCCGGCCGTTCCGTCATCGTCGTCGGGCCGGAGCTGAAGCTCCATCAATGCGGTCTGCCGAAGAAGATGGCACTTGAGCTGTTCAAGCCGTTCATTTATTCGCGTCTCGAACTCAAGGGCATGGCCGCAACCATCAAGATGGCGAAGAAGCTGGTTGAAAAGGAGCGGCCCGAGGTCTGGGATATTCTCGAAGAGGTCATCCGCGAACATCCGGTGTTGCTCAACCGCGCGCCGACCTTGCACCGTCTCGGCATCCAGGCCTTTGAGCCGGTGCTGATCGAAGGCAAGGCGATCCAGCTTCATCCGCTGGTTTGTGCGGCTTTCAATGCCGATTTCGACGGCGACCAGATGGCCGTGCACGTTCCGCTCTCGCTTGAGGCGCAGCTCGAAGCCCGTGTCCTCATGATGTCGACCAACAACATCCTGAGCCCGGCCAATGGCAAGCCGATTATCGTGCCAAGCCAGGACATTGTGCTTGGGCTCTATTTTCTAACCATGGAGCGCGAGGGCGAACAGGGCGCCGGCACGATTTTCCGCGACGTTGCCGAGATTGAGCATGCCCTGAATGCCGGCCAGGTTTCGCTCCACGCCAAGATTCGTGCGCGTACGCATTACGTGAAGGACGATGGTGAGTCGGTAACGGCAGTGGTGGAGACCACGCCGGGCCGCATGCTACTTGCGGAAATTCTGCCGCATCACCCCAAGGTGCCGTTCTCCCTCGTCAACCGGCTGCTGACGAAAAAGGAAATCTCCCAGGTCATCGATGCCGTCTACCGCCATTGCGGACAGAAGGAGACCGTGATCTTCACTGATCGGCTGATGGCGATCGGATTCGGCCATGCCTGTCGAGCCGGCATTTCGTTCGGCAAGGACGACATGCTGGTGCCGGCCGCAAAGCAGGGCTTGGTCGATGAGACCAAGACCGTGGTCGCGGAATACGAGCAACAGTATCTCGACGGGCTCATTACGCAGGGTGAAAAGTACAACAAGGTGGTCGACGCTTGGTCGCAATGCACTGACCGGGTGGCCGAGGAAATGATGAAAGTCATTTCGGGCACTGCCTCCGGGACCACGGCCAAGGGCTCTCCGCCGATCAATTCGATCTATATGATGGCCCATTCGGGTGCTCGCGGCTCGGCGGCGCAAATGAAACAGCTTGCCGGCATGCGTGGCCTGATGGCGAAGCCGTCGGGCGAGATCATCGAGACGCCGATCATCTCGAACTTCAAGGAAGGCTTGACCGTTCTTGAGTACTTCAACTCGACCCACGGCGCGCGCAAAGGCTTGGCCGATACCGCCTTGAAGACCGCCAACTCGGGCTATCTCACCCGCCGTCTCGTTGACGTGGCGCAGGATTGCATCATCACCGAAGAAGATTGCGGCACAACGCGCGGCCTTACCGTCCGCGAGGTGGTCGAAGGTGCCGAAATCATCGCCACCTTGGGCGAGCGCACGCTTGGCCGTTTCGCGGCGGTCGACGTGCGCGACCCAATCTCGACCGAAATTCTGGTCGCTGCCGGCGAGATGATTGACGAGGAGGCGGTGGAGCGCATCGAGACGGCTGGCGTTGAATCGGTTCAGATCCGCTCGGTCCTCACCTGCGAAACCGCAGAAGGTGTTTGTGGCAAATGCTATGGCCGCGATCTCGCGCGTGGCACACCGGTCAATATCGGCGAAGCCGTCGGGGTCATTGCGGCTCAGTCGATCGGCGAGCCGGGGACGCAGCTTACCATGCGAACCTTCCACATCGGCGGAACGGCGCAGGTCGCGGAGCAATCGAGCTTCGAAGCGGCCTACGACGCGATGGTGCGGATCCAGAATCGCAATGTCGTTGTCGACAGCCAGAAGCGGCTCGTGGTCATGGGCCGAAATACTGAGGTGGTGCTGATCGACGAAGGTGGCCGCGAACGCGCCCGCCACAAGGTGGTCTATGGTGCCCGCCTCGTCGTGGACGATGGTGACCAAGTGAAGAAGGGCCAACGCCTGGTTGAATGGGATCCCTATACCCGGCCGATCATCACCGAACGCGAAGGGATTGTCAGCTATCGCGACTTGGTCGAAGGCATTTCGATGCGCGAGACCGTAGACGAGGCGACGGGCATCACCTACCGCGTGGTCACCGACTGGAAGCAGCAACCGAAGGCGGCGGAGCTCCGGCCCCGCGTCACGCTCCGCGACGAAGCGGGCAACGTCCTTACCTTGGCGAACGGCACGGAAGCGCGTTACTTCCTGTCCGTGGACGCCATTCTGTCGGTTGAAGACGGTGCCACGGTTCATGCCGGCGACGTGCTGGCGCGCATTCCGCTTGAGGGCACGAAAACGCGCGACATTACCGGTGGTCTGCCGCGCGTTGCGGAACTCTTCGAGGCACGGCGGCCGAAGGATCACGCGATCATCGCCGAGGCGCCGGGCCGCATCGAGTTTGGCAAGGACTACAAAGCAAAGCGGCGGATCATCGTGCGGCCGGACGATCCCTCCGAGACGGCGATTGAATACCTCATTCCTCGCGGCAAGCACATCTCCGTGCAGGAGGGCGATTATGTCCACCGTGGCGACCTTCTGCTCGACGGCAACCCGGCGCCGCACGACATCCTCAAGGTTCTCGGCGTCGAGGCTTTGGCTAATTATCTCGTGGACGAGATCCAGGAGGTCTATCGGCTGCAGGGCGTGAAGATCAACGACAAGCACATCGAAGTCATTGCCCGCCAGATGCTGCAGAAAGTGGAGATCGACACCTCTGGTGACACGACCTTTCTTGCTGGCGAACAGGTCGATCGTTCCGAATTCGAGGAGGTCAACGCCAAGGCCGTTACCGAGGGCGGTCGGCTTGCGACCGCGCATCCGGTGCTGCAAGGCATCACTAAGGCAAGTTTGCAGACGCGCTCGTTCATTTCCGCTGCGTCGTTTCAGGAGACGACCAGGGTCCTGACTGAGGCGGCGGTCGCGGGGCGCACCGATTCGCTCATCGGCCTCAAGGAGAATGTCATCGTCGGCCGCCTGATTCCGGCTGGAACCGGCGCCATGATGACCCGGTTGCGTCAGATTGCGAGTGAGCGCGACCGCGAATTCGCGGAAGTAGAAGGCCAAGCGACGGCTGGGACGGCTGAACTTTCGCGCGAGCGCTGATCGGGTGTTGGGCGAGAGCGAATAACTCCGATAAGGCTTACGCTTATCCTCTTTGCGCTTGACGGCGGGAGGGGTGATTCATAGTATGCGCCTCACTTTTGGCGCCGGTGGTAGGGGTTCAGCCTAGACGCGGCGTCCGGAAATCGGCCTGAGCTACAGGGGCTAAGGCCAGAGAAGCAGTACGAAACGGCCTTCAAGCGGGGTCAGCACCGTGGCGGCGCACAATGGCTCCGCGGTATTTTTTGCGTTATCGGGCGACCGGTTAAGGTGGAAGGAAAAGGCGCGATGCCGACGATAAATCAGCTGGTTCGCAAGCCTCGTCAGCCGGTTAAGGCCCGGAATAAGGTTCCGGCGCTTGAGGCCTGTCCGCAGAAGCGCGGTGTCTGCACTCGAGTCTATACGACAACGCCGAAAAAGCCGAATTCCGCGTTGCGTAAAGTGGCGCGCGTCCGCCTTACCAACGGGATGGAAGTGACGAGCTATATCCCTGGCGAAGGTCACAACCTTCAGGAGCACTCCGTGGTGCTCATCCGTGGCGGCCGTGTCAAGGACTTGCCGGGCGTGCGCTACCATATCGTGCGCGGCGTTCTCGATACTCAAGGGGTGAAAGACCGTCGCCAGCGGCGCTCGAAGTACGGCGTCAAGCGACCGAAGTAAGAGAGGTTAGCGAGGTTCAAGATGTCGCGTCGTCACGCTGCCGAGAGACGGGAAATCCTGCCCGACCCCAAGTTCGGGGATGTGGTCGTATCGCAATTCATGAGCGCGCTCATGTACTCCGGCAAGAAGTCGATCGCGGAAAAAATTCTCTACGGGGCTCTCGACAAGGTGCGCGGCCGCACCGGCCAGGACCCGCTCCGGGTGTTTCACGACGCGATTTCCAACGTCCGTCCGCAGATCGAGGTGCGATCGCGCCGGGTCGGCGGTGCGACCTATCAGGTGCCGGTTGAAGTGCGCGCCGATCGAAGCCAGACGCTGGCTATTCGTTGGTTGATTTTAACAGCGCGCGGGCGCAATGAGCACACCATGATCGACCGTTTGTCGAACGAAATCCTCGACGCGGCGAATAATCGCGGCAATGCCGTGAAGAAGCGGGAAGATACGCACCGGATGGCTGAGGCCAACAAGGCCTTTTCGCATTATCGCTGGTAAGGCGGATCGGAGTTTCCTCCCATGGCGCGCACAACCTCTCTCGATCATTATCGGAACATCGGCATCATGGCCCATATCGATGCCGGGAAGACCACGACCACGGAGCGTATTCTTTTCTATACCGGTCGGTCGCATAAGATCGGCGAGGTGCATGACGGCGCCGCGACCATGGATTGGATGGAGCAGGAGCAGGAGCGGGGTATCACCATTACCTCGGCGGCCACCACCTGCTTCTGGCGTGATCATCGTATCAACATCATCGATACGCCTGGCCATGTCGATTTCACCATCGAGGTGGAGCGCTCGTTGCGCGTCCTTGACGGTGCAGTTGCGGTGTTCGATTCGGTTGCCGGCGTCGAGCCACAGTCGGAGACGGTGTGGCGCCAAGCCGACAAGTATCACGTGCCGCGCATTTGCTTCGTCAACAAGATGGACCGCACCGGGGCGGATTTCGACCGCACGGTGAGGATGATCCCGGAACGCCTCGGCGCCAAGCCTGTGGTGCTGCAGCTTCCGGTCGGCATCGAGTCGGATTTTTCCGGGGTTGTCGACCTGGTGAAGAACAAGGCGGTCTTGTGGAAGGACGAGACGCTTGGTGCCGAATTCTATTACGCCGACATTCCCGACAGCTTGGCGGCGCGGGCGGCGGAGGCGCGAAGCCACATGATTGAAGCGGTGGTCGAGCAGGATGACGCCGCGCTTTCGGCTTATCTCGATGGCACCGAGCCTGATGAGGTGACGCTCAAGGCCTGCATCCGCAAGGGCGTGATGGGAGGTGCTTTCGTTCCTGTGCTTTGTGGTTCGGCATTCAAGAACAAGGGCGTGCAGCCGCTTCTCGATGCGGTGGTGGACTTTCTGCCGTCGCCGGTCGACGTGGCAGCCGTGCGCGGCGTCAATCTCAAGGGTGATAAGGAGCTGGTGCGCGAAACCTCTGATGACGCGCCATTCTCTGGCCTCGCGTTCAAGATCATGACCGACCCCTTTGTCGGCTCGCTGACATTCGTCCGAATCTATTCCGGCGTCTTGGCTTCAGGCAGCGGCGTGCTCAACAGCACGAAGGACGGTCGTGAGCGCATCGGCCGCATGTTGCAGATGCACGCCAACCATCGCGAGGATGTCAAGGAAGCCCGTGCCGGCGATATCGTTGCACTGGCCGGTCTTAAAAACACCACGACGGGCGATACGTTGTGCGATCCGAACAATCCGGTGATTCTCGAGAAAATGGAGTTCCCGGATCCCGTTATCGAAGTCGCCGTTGAGCCCAAGACGAAGAACGACCAGGAAAAGATGGGCATTGCCCTCGGTCGTCTCGCCGCCGAAGACCCGTCCTTCCGCGTTTCCGTCGATCCGGAGAGCGGCCAGACGGTTATCAAGGGGATGGGGGAACTGCATCTCGAAGTTCTGGTCGATCGCATGCGCCGCGAATTCAAGGTCGAAGCCAACGTCGGCGCGCCGCAGGTCGCCTATCGCGAAACCTTCACCCGTCAGGCCGAGATCGACTACACCCACAAGAAGCAGACCGGCGGCTCCGGTCAGTTCGCGCGTATCAAGGTGCAATTCGAGCCACTGGAACCGGGTTCTGGAATCGTGTTCGAGAACAAGGTGGTGGGCGGTTCCGTGCCGAAAGAATACATACCTGCGGTTGAAAAGGGCATCCGCTCGGTTGCTGATGGTGGCGTGCTGGCGGGCTTTCCGGTGATCGATTTCAAAGCCACACTGGTCGATGGCGCGAGTCACGATGTCGATTCCTCTTCGCTCGCGTTCGAGATCGCTGCGCGTGCGGCGTTCCGCGAAGTCGCACCGAAGGGCGGGGTCAAGCTCCTGGAGCCGATCATGCGCGTCGAGGTGGTCACGCCTGAGGAGTTCGTCGGCGACGTGATGGGTGATCTGGCCGGCCGTCGCGGCCAGGTGACCGGCACCGATCGGCGCAGCAATGCGCAGGTCATCAGCGCCATG
Source organism: Ferrovibrionaceae bacterium (assembly GCA_046705265.1). Taxonomy (GTDB): domain Bacteria; phylum Pseudomonadota; class Alphaproteobacteria; order Ferrovibrionales; family Ferrovibrionaceae; genus JAJYTL01. The sequence goes on along the minus strand of JBJKQL010000059.1, from coordinate 295 downwards.
GTGCCGCTTGCCAATATGTTCGGGTATGTCAACAACCTGCGTTCAATGACCCAAGGTCGTGCGCAGTACACCATGCATTTCGATCATTACACTCTGGTTCCGCAGGCGATCTCGGACGAAGTCCGCGCGAAGTTTGCGTAAACCTCGACTCAATTTGACGGAGCATTCCCATGGCGAAGGTTAAGTTTGAGCGGACGAAGCCGCACTGCAACATAGGGACGATAGGTCACGTTGATCATGGGAAGACGACGCTGACGGCTGCGATCACGAAGGTCTTGGCGGAGAGCGGCGGGGC
>JBJKQL010000058.1:0-8144 GCA_046705265.1 Ferrovibrionaceae bacterium | reverse complement strand
AGCGCGCCAAGATCGTCCTCATGAGCGCGGAGGGTCATAGGATCGCGGCGATCATGCGTGAGGTCGGGGTGACGAAGACGACGGTTTGGCGGTGGCAGGAGTATTTCCTTGAAGCTGGCGTCGCAGGGCTCATCAAGGGTCGCTCCAAGCCGCCCGGCAAGAAGCCGCTCCCCCGGACGCTCAGGCTCGCGGTCGTGGAAAAGACCATGAAGGAACGCCCGGTCAACGCGACCCAGTGGAGCACGCGAGCCATGGCCAAGGAAATAGGCATCAGCCACACGAGTGTGCAGCGTATCTGGGCCGAGTACAGTCTCAAGCCGCATCTTGTGCGCAGCTTCAAGGTTTCCAATGATCCCGACTTCATCGGCAAAGTCGAGGATATTGTCGGGTTTTATCTCGACCCGCCGGAGAAAGCCGTGGTGCTGTCGGTCGACGAGAAAAGCCAGATCCAAGCGCTCGACCGCCCCCAGCCCGGCTTACCCTTGAAGAAAGGGCGGGCGGGAACCATGACCCATGATTACAAGCGCAACGGCACCACAACGCTGTTCGCAGCGCTCGACATCGCCACAGGCACAGTCATCGGCGAATACCTCCCTCGCCACAGGGAGAAGGAATTCCTGGGCTTCCTCAACAAGATCGACCGCGAGACCCCGCCCGACCTCACTCTGCATCTGATCCTCGACAACTATGCCTCCCACAAGACCCCGGAAGTGAAGCGCTGGCTGGCGCGGCACAAACGCTTCACCCTGCACTTCACCCCGACATCCAGCTCCTGGCTCAACCTGGTCGAGCGGCTCTTTGCCGAAATCACGCGCCAGAGAATTCGACGCGGGACCTTCAACAATGTAGAAGAACTCGAGATCGCCATTGCCGCCTGGATCGAGCATCGAAATCAAAATCCAAAGCCTTTCAAATGGACCGCGACCGCCAGTTCGATCCTCGCCAAACCCCGCCGGGCCAAGAAAGCTTTGGCCTCGGCAAAAGCAGGATGCTTATGAATGAGTCAGAACACTAACGTCTAAGAAGACCAGACGGGAACCTTGAATATTCGGCAGGCCATGGCCAATTTTTCGTTTAGGGGACGCCGCGGATAAGGCGCCAAATCGCGAAAGGGCGGACTGTGCGAGTTCGGGACGACATCCGCAAGTGTACTGCGTTCATAGGATTTTCGGACAACCAAGATCGCGAGACCGGCATGCGTGTGGTTGGCACCGGCTTTTTTATTGATTACGAAGGCTTCGGCTACTTGGTTACCGCGAGGCATATTGCGACGTTCACGGCAAGATTCTCTACAAAGCCGGTAGAACACAGCAGCTTTCTGATCCGCGTGAACCACAAAGACGGCACGTCAATGAGCATAGAGACCGTCGACACGCAGTGGTTTTTTCATCCGGACGAGAGTGTTGATGTGGCCGTAGCCCCCTTCGACCAAGAGCGGCTAATGCAGGGCCATGACTGTCTATACCTGCCGCAGGATTTTCTCCTGACCAAAAGGCATTTTACCGATAACCACATCGAGATTGGTGACACCTGTTATGCAGTTCGTCTTCTTAGAGTTCTGCGCGGAGCGAAACGCAATTTTCCCGTGGTCCACATTGGAAGCATAGCGCTCCTGCCTGGAGACGAAAAATTTCCGGTAAAGAACCCCGAAGATGAGAGATGGTTGCCGCCCCGAATGATCGACGCATGCATGGTAGAATTTCAGGCCTTGCAGGGCATGAGCGGTTCCCCGGTTTTTGTTCGCCCGAATTTCAAGCAGGAGAACGTTCAAATCGAAGATCAAAGGTTAAGGCCCGCACGTAGAAACCACGATCTGCTTTTGCTTGGAATCCTGCAAGGCGCGTGGGACGCGCCGTCGACAGAAATTACGGCTGCCGATAGAAGTGGGCCAATAGAGATGCCCGCAGGGATAGGAGTGGTCGTTTCATCCGAGCGTATAATTGAGGTGCTCGATACGCCTGTATTGAAGGAGCTCCGCGCAGAGGCTATTCACCGACGGCTGACAGTGAGCGCTCCGCAGTGAAAATCCGGATGCCCTTGTATGGAATTTTGACGTCGGCCTCAAGATACGGGCAAGGTACGGGCAGCCGGTCCTGGTCTTATTTGCGGTGATACGGACAATCGGAGCATCTGGCGCAGACATTAGCTGCAGCGTGTCAGAATGCGGCATGCGGATTCTATTATTGACGTATATTTGATCCTTTCACGAATATTATGGGAATTGCCGTGAGGCGCCAACGGTGCTTGACGCATTTCCTTACTGATGAACAGCGGCGCAAATCGGATGTACGTCTGCGCCGATCGTGGCATGATCTCGGCCGAGACCATGACCGAGCTCGAGAAGCGGGGCATCGATTACATCCTCGGCGCCCGCGAACGCAGCGACAAGGAGGTGCGCGAGGTTGTGCTGGCCGACACCAGGCCGACGGTGCCGCTCAGCATCCCGCGTGCCCGTGGCAAGGACACTGCCCTCGAGGTCAAGGAGGTGGTGGTCCGCGGTGAGGTCAGGCCGCGGCGCTATGTCGTCTGCTTCAGCCCCGAAGAGGCCAAGCGTGATGCCGCCGTGCGGGCCGCCACTCTCGACGGCTTGCAAACCAAGCTCGGGCGCGGCGACAAGGATCTGGTCGGCAACGCTGGCTATCGGCGCTTTCTCAAGACCCCGCGCGATCGCCATTTCGAGATCGATCCCGCCCGGATCGCCGAGGATGCCCGCTTCGACGGACTTTACGTGCTGCGCACCAACGGCACCCTGCCGACACTCGCCGTCGCCCTCGCATACCGTCAGCTTTGGCGCGTGAAACAAATCTTTCGAACCGCCAAATCGATTCTCGAGACCCGCCCTGTCGATCACCAATGCAACGCCGCAATCGTCGGCCACCTGTCTTGTTCCTTCCTCGCGCTCGTGTTGCGCAAGGAACTCGACGAGCGTCTCGCCGCAATCGGCGTTGATCCCGAATGGAATGACTTCGTGCGCGATCTCGATCGGGTCAAGGAGGTCACCGTCGAGCAGTCGGACAAGCGCTTCATCCTGCGCAGCGCCGCTCCGGAAAATGCCGCCACCGTGTTCAAGGCGGTCGGCGCCGCCTTGCCGCTGCCGAAACGGCCGGCCCAGCCGACAGGACGTCGCGGGCGGCCGCGGTGTGGTGCCACGTCGCCCTGAATTTCCTAAATCACTGCGTCAAATCAACAACTTCTCGATTCGCGGTGTTGAAGTTCAGCTTAACGCTCAGCCACTCACCTCGTGGCGGTGTAGGCCGCCAGGAGGTCGCGCTTGACCACTTTGCCGCTCGGGTTGCGTGGTAGGCTCTCCACGAATTCCACATGGCGCGGTCGCTTGAAGGCGGCGAGTTCGCGGCTTCCGCAGAAATGCGCGTCGATCGCCTCGGCATCAAGCGCGGGATCGCCCTTCACCACGAAGGCCGTCACCGCCTCGCCCCAGCGCGGGTCAGGCAGGCCCACGACTGCCGCGTCGGCGACGCCGGGGCAGCGGAACAGAACTTCCTCCACCTCGCGCGGATAGATATTCTCGCCGCCCGACACGATCATGTCGTCGGCGCGCCCGTGGAAATGGTAGTAGCCCGCCGTGTCCCTGCTCATCAGGTCGCCGGTGTAGAGCCAGCCGGCCTTCACCTTGCGCGCCGTCTCGAACGCGTTGTTCCAATAGCCAAGCATGACCTGCGGGCCGCGCACGATAAGCTGGCCGATCTCGTCTGGAGCGACGATCTCGCTCGGCGGCACGTCCCGCGTGGGGTCGTTGGCGACGATGCGACATCCCGAAATCAACGTCGGCTTGCCGCACGATCCGAGATGGCTGAGCGCGTCCTCGGGATGCAGCAGCAGTGTTAGGCTCGCCTCAGTCATGCCGTAGCCGTTGAAGATGTTGGGGCAGAACGCGCGGATCGTGCGCTCGATCGTCGCTGCGGAAATCGCCGCGCCGCCGGTGGTGATCATGCGCAGGCTCCGCACGTCAAACTCGGCGAAGCGCGGATGGCCTAGCATCTCCTGAATCTGCACGGGCACGGCGAACAGGGTCGTCACCCGCTCGGCCTGGATCGCCTCCAGCGCCGTGGTCGCCTCGTATCGGCCGAGCACCACATTCGCCCCACCCACCATCATGTGCGGGATAAAGAACGCCTGCATGCCGCCCACGTGGTAGAGCGGCGCGACGTGGAGTGCCACGTCATTGTGGGTGAGCCCGTACTCCATCACGCAGTTCATCGCGATCGCGACGTCGTTGGCGTGGCCGTGCATCACCCCCTTGGGCCGGCCGGTCGTGCCCGAGGTATAGACCAGCGCCGACAGCTCCTGGTCGCCGGAGACGGGCTGCTGAAGGCCGCGATCGACCGTGTCCTCGACCAGCGTGTCGAAGTGGTGATGGCCGGGCGGCACGACCGACTGGTCGAGGGCGCAGTTAATATAGTCGTGCGTGGAGCGCAGCCGCGATTGCACCTCCAGCGCGATGTCGACCAGATAGCTCGCATAGATGAAAACGCGCGCGCCGGAATCCCGCAGCACGAAAGTCACCTCGCCCAGTGATAGGCGGAAGTTGAGCGGTACCGCCACAGCGCCCAGAACCTGGCAGGCGAAATAGCTGGTGGCCGAGTTCTCGGACGTGGAGACTTGGAACGCCACCCGGTCGCCCGGCCGCACGCCGATGTCCGCCAGCGCCTGGGCGAACCGCATCACCCGCCCGTGCCATTCGGCGTAGGTCCAGCGCCGGTCTTCGAAGACGAGCGCGGTGCGTTCCGGATGGCGGTCGGCGACTTGATGGAAGACGGTTCCGATATCCATGACGGCACACGTGACAGAGGATCAGAGCTCCGGTGGCGCGGCGGAAAGGTCGGCCCGCGCGATGACATACTTCACGATCTCGGTGGTGCCGCCGACGATGGTGAGCGCGCGTGCATCGCGATAGATCTGCTCGGCGCGGCCATACTCGCGCGTGAGCCCATCGCCACCCAGGATCTGCACGGTCGCGTCGGCACAAAAATTGGCCGCTTCGCTCGCCACCAGCTTGGCCATTGCCGCCGGCTGCATCAACGCACGCCCGTCCGCACCCGCATCGAACATTGCGGCCGCGCGATAGGTTAGGAGCTCGGCCGCGTCGATGCGCCAGCGCATCTCGGCGATCTTGTCCCAGACTAGCTCCTTCGTGCTCAGTCTGCCGCCGAACGCCGTGCGCGCCTGTGCATGGGCGACGGCGATGTCACAGGCGCTGCGTGCGACGCCGAGCCCCGCCCCGCCGAGCAGGATGCGCTCGAGGTTGAACATTCCGAGCATCACGCGGACGCCCGCTCCCACCTCGCCCAGTACGTTCTCGGCGGGCACGCGGCAGTCCGCGAACGCGACTTCGCCCACCACCGAGCCGCGCCTGCCCATGAAATGGTAATTGCGCGGAAAGGAAATGCCGCCGGCGTCGGCCGGCACGGCGACGCAGTTCATCCCCCGGTGTGATGGCGCGTCCAAGTTGGTGATGCCGTAGACCACGTACACGTCGGCGATCGAGGCGTTGGAGATGTAGCGCTTGAATCCGTCGACCACCCATTCGTTAGTCGTGGTGTCGCGCCGCACCGTCGTCTCCATCCCGGCGGCGTCGGAGCCGACATTGCGCTCGGTCACGCAGATGGCGCCCACGTTCGTCCCGTCCAACAGACCGGCGAGGTAACGGTCGCGCAACTCGGGCCGCCCATGGCGGTAAAGCGGTACGGCGCAGCTCAGCGCGGTTGCGATGGTCGTCTCGAAGGCGTAGTTCAGGTACGCCGCTTCCTCTGACAGGAGGGTCGCGTGGGTGAGGCCCGGTTTCACCAACGGCCCGCGATAGAGGTCAGGGAACATCAGCCTCAAATATCCCGCCTCACCCAGCGCGCGCACGACGGCGCTGATCACCTCCCAATCCCCATCAGCCTCGATCGTGGCGGTGCGCGGCGCAAGGCTGCGTGCGAGGAAGTCCCGTAACTCCGCGCGGAAAGCCCGATCGGGCTCGGACAGCAGGAAGTCGCGCATCAGTCGTTCCTCACACTTACCGGCACTCCGACGGTCTGCGCCAGCCGCTCGGTCTCGCGTAGGATGAGATCGAGGTTGGAATCCCGCAGCGTAGGCAGGCGATAGCGCGCTTGCCGAACGTTCTGGTAGTCGAGCTCGCCGGTAACGAGCGCCTCTTCGTTGCCCGCCTTCGCGACGACGCGCCCAAACGGGTCGAGAATGCGCGAACCGCCCCAGAAATGCAGGTTGCCTTCCGCCCCTACGCGGTTCGCCACCATTACGGGCATACCGTAGATCATCGCGTAGAAGCCGAGCACGCGATCCCAACCCTCAGCGGTATCGAACTCGACCCCCATCGCCTCTACCGCCGAGCTGATGGGGGCCATCAGGACGGTCGTGCCGTGCACCGCTACCAGGTGCGCCAAGGCCGGGTTCCACAGGTCGGCGCAGATCAGGATGGATGCCCGCCAGCGCGGTGTGAGGGCGAAGGTCTCGACATAGCGCCCGCCAGCGAAGTGCTTGCCCTCCTCCAGCGCCCCATAGGTCGGCAGGTTCACCTTGTGGTGCAGGAAGACCAAGCCTCCGTTGCGCACGGCAAGGCAGGTGTTGTGGAATTGCGCCGCCGGCCCTTCCTCGATGCAACCGAACACCGTGCACATCTCGCCGGCGGCGGCCGCGATTTCGCGCACCATAGGATCGCTTCGAAGTATGGCGCAGGCCAATGCATCCTTGCCCGCGATATAGCCGGTGAGCGACAGCTCGGGGAAGAGGAGAAGGTTCGCGCCAGCTGCACGCGCCTCGGCGATCACATCGAGATGCTTACGCAGATTGGCCGGAAGGTCACCGACCATGCTCTCGATCTGGGCGACAGCGACCTTGAGCTTTGCGGGCTCGTGCATGGGGCGCGTCCTCTACAGAAGCCTGTCGGACCCTAGCGTAGCCCGCCGCAACACGCGAGCACATTCTCGGTGGCGGCAATAGGGAACTGCGAAGCGGTCGCCGGCAACAGGGAGTCGTGCTCGACGTTGATGAATAGGCAGTCGAAGTCGCTGCCACACACATCATCCTGGCTCTCCCGACGCTGCGGGCAAGGCGCGTTCGAAGCCGAGCGTCTCCTCGCCCAGCAAGTGCTTCCTGCCCAAGTCGATCGACTCGGGCGTGCCGAGGTGGCTGAATACCGCGATTGCACTCGCTCTCGTGGCCCATCATGCCGATCGGCTTCTTCCAAGCCATGCATGCTTCCCGTTCCACGATGCTAATCGTCGCGGAAATCGGCGTCGGCATCTGGCCTTCACTCATTCTATAAGTCATTCCATGCGTATGCGATCAGTTCGCAATGTCCCGCTTGCCTCGCGCGTCCTTCGTTCTGCTGCTGGCGCTGCTCCCGGCATGTCGCCGGCGAGCGGGGGTCTGGTCGACCTCGTGCTCACCCTCACTTGGCGCCCGCGCTTGCGGTCATAGGCATCGCTGGGTTGCCGATTCCAAGCAATGCCGGCAATATGCTACTGGCCTACACCGCCGTCGATTGGTACCCTCGAGTTCGAAATCGGCCGCCTGCCATCCGAGCTCGCCCGCTCTGTGCCATATTGTGACCATCGGAGGCCTCCTTGCGCTTGTCGCTGCCGGCAGCGCAGGCGGTCCCTCGGGACCGCATTTGCTGCCGCTCGTTCCGTGACGATAGGCCGACGGGCAGCAAGGTTGCAAAGGCGCGTATCCATGGGTGCCCGCTGTCGAGCGATTCAGATACTCTTACCGAGTGTGTGACAAAGACGTGCAAACCGAAAACGACCCAAGCCGGCCGACCGACGTCATCGCCCCTAACGGCCCTGTCAGGTAGAGTCGAGATGTGGCGCGGTGGCAGTAGGCTGGACCTATCTGTTTCCGCCTCTTTCGTCTGGCGGTGCCTCACGAGTTCAACCCTGGCTCCGTTTCCACATCCCGCTCATCGAACCGGACAGGCAGATTTGCTGCATCCGGCTCTCGGACAAGACATCACGCCTTCGCCCACGGGTCGCTGCGCCCTCGCGCAGTCAGGCGTACGAGCCCGAAGTACCCGTAGAGATGCGGGAGTGGATAGGTCCCGCCCCTTTTCCGCCTGACCTTGTACTTGAAGCGCAACCACCGGCGCAACCGCACGGCGGTGTAGTTGTCGAGCGCGCGAT
>JBJKQL010000057.1:0-2928 GCA_046705265.1 Ferrovibrionaceae bacterium | reverse complement strand
ACCGCTTCCTTGATTCGAATCCTATGGGGGACACGATAGACAAGCAGTTTTTCCTTGTTAAAAGCACGTTGTTCAGGCTGTTGGAAAATCACTCGAAATGATTGGTTTCAAGGAATCACTGTACTAGATGGCCGTAATCCGCTACCAGGTCGGAGACTTCGCCTCGGCGCACGAGGCTTTGAATCAGCGCGACATCAATGGTGCCAGTTGGCTTGCGACATCCGCCGCCGATAACGCCGATGTCTTTCGGATCGATCTCGAGGAATGTCCTTAGCCGCTCCACCCACTGGGTGAGTAACTCGCGGCGATGGACGAGAACGAGAGCATTGCATCCGCGTTGCGCAATAAGGGCCGCGGCCACTACCGTCTTGCCGAAAGCGGTCGTCGCCGCGAGCACGCCATTCTCATGCGGAAGAAGGGCCTCAAACGCCTTGATCTGCGACTCGTACAGCGTCCCCTGAAACCGTACTCGGCTGGCAAGCGGATTGCCGATCACCCTCAGATCATTCAACTCAATCTCGGCGCCCTCGGCTCGGATCAGCTCAACAGCTTCGTCGAGGCATCCGCGAGGCAGCGCCACATGACGCCGATGAAGTTCGGCGCAGGAGACAATCCGAGGCTTGCCGAAGGTCGGGAAGCGCATCGACTGCGCACGATAAAACTCTGGGTTTTGGAAGGCCGCTAGGCGTATGAGCCGCGCCGTCATTGCCGGCGGCAAATCGGTCCGGTCGATATAGAGTTGGTCGGCGACCACTATCGTGATCTTGCCCGATAGGGGACTGCCGATCGGGCCCGCTTTGGGGCGCCGAGACGGAGTCATGCGCCATGGCTCGTCCGCATCCTCATCTTCGACAGGCATGCGGACGCCCAGGACACGGCCTCGCGCCTCCGCATCGTCAACGATTTCGGCGGCGGCCTTGGCTGATAACCGTGGCCTCGCAGCCAGAAACGCCCATTGGTCGTCGTACGGACGAAGATCATGGTCGACGAAGACACTGTTTCCAATCTCGCGCGCCCGGCGCTGCAAAGGCAAGGCGATTAGGTTGCCGAAACCGCCGACCGGCATGGTGTCCTGGCTCGGGAAAAAGCGATCATATGAGGCGAAACCTATTTCGGGCCGACGCTCCATTGTCTCTGTCAGCATGGCCGCGCCAAGCTGCCGAGCCGTGCGCGCCGAAACCGGCTCAGAGAAGAAAATCCACACATGACCGCCATTGCCGGATCGAGACCGCTCAAGGGCCGCCGGCACGCCCTTGGCCTGGCAAGTTTCAAGCACGGCCAAGGCGTCAGCCGCCCAACTCTCCTCGTCAAAATCAGCGGCCAAAAACCAGCAGGTCTCGTCAGGAAGCAGCGGATAAACACCCGCCACGAAATCGACACCAGAGCCGCGTGCGCCCTCGCCGCCGCGCAGATGCTTTTCGCTGACGTCGTCGGTGACCGGGATGAAGGCTTGATGAGGGCATTCCCCACATTTGACCTGGGGCTTGCCGCATATCCCCTTAACCCACTCGTTGGCGCATGCGGGCGCATAGCCGGACTTGGCGGTCTTCCGGTTTTCCCACCTGACAGGGAATACGTCAGCGCGGCCAGCGAATAGGCTCCGAAACAGCGCGATCTTTTCCGCGGCGGATGACGCGGCCATCACCTTCGGCGCATCTGCAATTGTGGGTGATGAATAATCTGCAGCCGCCGCGGAGCACCGGCTCACGAGATCCCTCAGCGCGGCCTCAAGCTCTTTCCGCTCCGCCTCATTTGCGGCTAAACGGACTCGAACCTGCTCAATCTCGAGCTCAAGTTCGTGCGCAGTCTCGGCGTCACCGCCCAGCGCCAGTCGTTTCGACACATCTCCGCTCAGCCAAGTCTTCATAGAGCGGGCTCTCCAGGTGATCCCCGTCCGCTAACCTTCGAAGAGCTTCGCCAGGTCTTCCATCGGCCGGAAGAGCTTCATCAGTTGATCGGGAAGTGGCAGAAAGCTCTCACGTAAATAGAACTGACGGGCCGCCTCATCTTTGGCATCCACGATAACGGCAAACGAGGCGATCTCGCTACGAACCGCGCGATGCAACGCGTCCGCTAACAGAAATCGGCCATACCCTCGCCCTTGATAGTTTCGATCGACGGCGAGCCGGCCCAAAAGCGTCGCCGGGACGAGTGGATAGCGCGGCAGCTTGCGGGTGACATCAGCCGGAAACTCGGCGAGTTTCACGCCGGTTGCGGATAGAGTGTAATAGCCGCCGATGGCGCCGTCCGGCAGCACGAGTACGAACGGCGCCGCCATGTTCTTGCGGGCATCCTGGCCAGCCTGGCTTCGTAGATAGCGATCGAGCGCTTCGGCGCCGCTGACGAACGAACCACGATCGTGCTGCGGACCAAGCGCCTCGACCCGAAGCGATCCCTCCGGAGCGCCTGGCACCGGCTATACGCCGGTGGCTTCGCGATAGCGGCGCACCGTGTCGCGCAGGCGGTCGTTGACGGGCTTCGGATTCAACAGAGCATCAACAAACGCCTGGCTGTCGCGCACCGACAATTCGATCTGCTGGTATTCCTCAATCGCCCGCCGTGCAGCATCCTGGACGCTGGTCAGCACGAAATCTGTGACCGTCCGTCCCTGGAGGGCGGCGGCGTGTTCGATAAGCGTCTTCTGCTCCGCCGTCACCCGCGTCTCAAGGCGTTGCGCGCGGGTGCGACCGCGGGCCGATTTCGAGGCTACATTTGCCATAGCGATACTCCTACCGCCAATGTACGGCCAATGCCCGGCCATTTCAAGACCTGAAGCCCCGCATGACTCTTTCCGGGAACGGTTTCGGCGGTCATGCCTCGGTCGTAAAGAAAGCTCCGAAGAGGCTATAATCCGGCCATTCCAAATCCTATATAAGACACTGAATTATAAGGAGCATTTTTAACCTCTCATTCCCACTCGATGGTCAA
>JBJKQL010000056.1:0-5712 GCA_046705265.1 Ferrovibrionaceae bacterium | reverse complement strand
CCTGCGTCAGCGTCCGCCCATCCACCGTGATGTTGTTCGGGCCAACCCCGCCCGGCGTCCCCGCCGCCAGTGCCACCCTCACGCCGCCGCCAGATGCCATCAGCGCTACTGCCGCACACCCAGCCATCAGGCTGATGCGCCGCCGGTTCCAGGCAGACATGCTACCCCCTTGCCCCTTGCACCCCTGCCCTGGTTCAAAACCGCCGAGCCCAAATCCTGCGGCGCCAGCTTTTCAGGGCTTAATTATTTCGATACCAAATTTCGTCAGTTTTTTTTGAAGTTGCAATCGAAATTTTACTAACTATTAGGGTAAACGGCGTTAACCACCACACGGTTCCTTTGCTCAAGACTTCTGTCGACCTGCGAAACGCTGGACGAGTATTGGGGAAAGCCTTGACGCCAATGCGCACCGTTTTGCCCGCTGCGGTCATGCGCGCGCGGCGCATCCGTGGTCCGCGGCGGAACCAGGACGCGCGTGATCGGCCCCCCCGATTGGGGCTTCTATGAGCAGTCGGCGCCTCAATCGGAATCCCCACGGCAATTTGCTGGCAGCTTATCGGAGGGCCCTGCAGCAAGGCGGCAGTCTTTGCTCAAATCGAGGGTATTCGCCTAGCCCCGGATCTTCGTTATCGACGGAAGGGGCCCATTACCGGGTCGAGTCCGTCGCCGGCGCGCGCGGAGCAGGCAATACGATGACCTCGGGAGACCGCTTTGTCATCGCGATACTCTCGGCGAAGGTCTTGATCAGGTTCTGCAAGTCGCCGGTCATTCTTGACGGCAAGGCCGTGACCTCAGTACTCAGATGATCGAGGCGCTGGCCTTGAGAATCGACCCGTGCAAATCCGTAGGCTACAAGGCCCGCCAAAATCAGGAACAGAACGACCGCCAGGCTGACGGCCGTGCTCTGCGAGTGCCGCAGCCCGCCAATCATCGCCTCCAGGCGCCCGAGGCGCTCGCCGACGTCCGGCACTTGCGAACCGCCGTTGCCCTTACCAGGATCGACGCCGGGTCTGCGCTCTCGCCCCGGACCTTCCCGCAATCGGCGGGCTTCTGCCTCGGCATGCGCGACCCGCCGGTGCAGAAGGTCGAGCGCAACCCTTGCGTCTTCGCTACTCAAGAGGTCTGTCCTCTCTTTAGCGCGTCGAGCGCGACCCTGATCTCCTGCAAGCACGCTTTCATCGACTGGTCGATGCTGTCCTGCGCGTTCTGCGCCGGCTCGGACGCGTCAAAGACGACGTGCGCATTGATGTTGACGATGGCGGAATTCAGTTCGGTCACGGCCGCCGCCAGCGCCAAAACCGCGGCAAGCAACACGTCGATCTTTTGTTCGCTCGATGCGGCCAACGCGTTGCCCCTCCCTTGCACGCCGCCATAGGCTAGCTCGGCATCGTGACCGAGACGATCGCCCTCGCCGCCGGGTCGCCCTTCGACGAGGTTAATCGGTGTGGCGCCAACTCGGCCTCACTGCTCTCAATGGCCGCTATCCCCGACGGCATGGCGGCGAACGCCTGATCGCCGTTAACAGTGACGATACCATATATTGTGGGCGAACCGGAAGCGGCTACAACTCATAAGGCACAAATAATTGGTATGGAGAGCGGTTTTGTCCTGCCGGCTTCGGGTGTATTGCCGCGGGAAACGGCGGGTCCTGAGAACAACAGGGCCACGTCGCGGGTCAGGGTTTTTAAGCAGGCACCGGCGCGAGGAAGACGGCGTGCCTGAAGGCCGACGCGTCTTGGTTCAGCTCGCTGGCTTCGCGGTGCCGGGAGCGATCCGCCGACCGCCGACCGGCGGTGCGCTCGCGGCTAACCCAATTGGGCCGCAACCCATTATATATCCAGATCGCAATCGCGAGCCGCCCGGCGATCGCACCGAGCCGCTTCCGCCGCTCAATAGGCAGGCGAAGACTTGCCCCCGGAACTCTCGAACGCAGCCGCACAGCGTTCCTCGACGCATTGGCAAATGTAATGGTACATGGAAATGTGTACTTCCTGGATGCGCGGCGTCGAGCGGGAGGGGACATCCAATAACACGTCCGCAAGCGCGGCCAGTTTGCCGCCGCCTTCGCCGGTCATCGCAATGGTGGTCATCTTCATCGCCTTCGCCCGTTCAAACGCGGCAACGACGTTTTTGGAATTGCCGCTGGTGCTGAGGCCCCACACCACGCCGCCCGCTTCGCCGTAAGCCTCCACCTGCCGGGCATAAACCGTCTCGTAGGCGTAATCGTTGCTCCAGGCCGTCAGTGTCGCGACGTTGGCGCCGAGCGCGATCGCCTTGAGGCCAGGCCGTTCGATGAGAAAGCGCGAGGCGAGTTCACCGGCGATGTGCATTGCATCCGCGGCCGAACCCCCGTTGCCGCAGATCAAGACCGGCAGCCGCGCGATCAGCGCTGTTGCCACACCGGCGATCGCTTCCTCCATGCGGCGATCCAGGTCAGCGGTCTTGGTGCGCCGCAGGAGATCGAGGCACCCTTCCGCATACGAAGCATAACTTGCCGGCATCCCGTTTCGCCCTAACGAATTGGAGTTTCAGCGACAGTTCCACTCGATAACCCCGTTTGCTGCAGGTGTCCAGCCGAAGCGAAATACACCTCTAGCCTCGCGACCCCGGACATGCCCTTGGACCGCCCGACCCAGCGATTCTTCGTCTTCCGGCGCGACCTGGGCTGGGACGAGGCATGAGGCCCTGGTAACAGCCCAGTTGCCGCGTCCCCCTGACCCTCCCGGTGCCGGCCCGAAGAACGGTCACGCGTTTCACTCGAGCAGTGGCCGTTCTGTGAACAAGAGGGCACAGAGCTGCTGCTCAAATGGAGCCGATTCTTGGTCTAGCGAGTATCGGTTTGCGACGCAGCAGGCAGTGCCCGCGATGCGGCCCGTCATGCCCTTCGGCCGCATCTCATCAAAGAGAAATCCCCCGGGCAAAACAAAAACTTAAGAAAAGGCAGCCAAGGCACCACGACGCCGATCATGCGGCCGGACAAAAATTCGATTTCTGGGACCGGCAATCAGCGTATGTCTCGATCGGTTGGCCGTCCTCGGCCTGAGGTAACGCGCTGTGACCGTCTTGGGCCGGGGCTGGCCGTCCTGTATTGGCGGCTTAGATAGGGCGTAGACCGCCACAGAATACCGCGTGTCCATGACTGTTCCCTCCTTAAGGCCCGCACAGCGCCGGAGCCAGCCCTCCTCGAACCGCAAAGCGCCAGGGTTAAAAGATCATCCGCCTTTTCAGCCAGCGGGGCGGAAAGCGCCGCCCAGGCTTGGCGGGCGCCTTGAAGGTTTGACTGGTCTCAGGGCGATCGCGGCCCTATGGGTGCTGACCTTCCATTATCGCTTGATACTCTTGAAGCCGTTTGGCCTCGCGGATGTGTTTCCGCCATTCACCTATGGCTATCTCGGCGTCGATCTCTTTTTCATGTTGAGCGGCTTCGTCATCGCGCATGTGCACGGGCGGGATTTTCTCGACCATCCTGGGCACCGCACTTTTCTCCGCTTCATCGCCCTTCGCGCCGCACGGCTCTATCCCGTTTACCTTGTCGCGCTCGGCCTTCTCGCCATCCTGCTCTGGCTTAGCGCGCGCATGCCCTTGTTCTCGCTTAACCCGAGAAATTACGGGCAGACGGCACTCGCCTTCCAGGTTGCAATGGTGCAGACCTGGGGCTTCACGAGGCACCTGCAGTGGAACTATCCCGATTGGTCCGTCAGCGCCGAATGGTTTGCCTATCTCTTGTTTCCGATCGCCGTTGTCCCCTTGTTAAGGCTTGGAAAAAGAGGGGTGCTTTGCGCGCTTGGCGTTCTGCTTCTTGGTCTCGCCGGCGTCTATCTCGGGCCGTTTCACCGCACGTTCAACCAAGCCATCGGTTTCGCCGCTTTGCTGCGCGCGGCTGGCGAATTCGCCATCGGATGCCTGCTGCGCCGCCTCCTCGATGTCGCATCGCCGACCGAAGGGGCATGGCGTGTGCTCGCCGTCGCGGTCGGGAGTACGGCGGTCGCGACGTGCCTTGCCTATCCAGCGCTCGGGGGACTCGTCCCGGTACTGCTTTTCCCGCCATTCATCCTCGCCTCGAGTCTGCCGGATAACGCCGTCTCGCGCGCGTTCAGTTGGCGCCCCCTGGTCAGGATCGGCGAGGCGAGCTACTCGCTCTATCTGATGCAGGCACCGGTCGAGCGCGCCACCCATGTTCTAAAGGAGCAGTATCTCACCCTGGGCCCGCTCTACGCCGTGGGCGTGACGCTGGCTTATGCCGCGCTCCTCGTCCTCGGCAGCCTCGCAATGCATCATCTTGTCGAACGGCCGGCACGGCGACGGCTCCGGGCCTGGATCAATACCCGGCTTCCGCACCAAGGTACGAGCCGATCAGCCGAGGCGCGCTAGCGTCGTGGTTCCGAAGCTCGCACGATCAGCGGTATCGCGATGCGGCGGATTTCCTAATCCGAATATCAGCGAAGCGGGAGGGAATAGCTGACCAGAAGCTCGGTCTCGCCGGGATTCCTGTTGTAGAGCCCCGCGTTCGCGATATGTCCGACCTTGAATCCGAGCCGGGATTGGTTATCGAATTGATAGGCGATCGTCGCGCTCAGGCGGAACGCAAAGGTACCGCCGAGGTCGAGACTGCTTCCCCGATCATAACCGCCGAGGCCCGCGAGCGGTGTGATGACGATGCGGTTGCCGAGGACGATGTCGGAATAGAGCCCGACGTAGCCGTAGACCGCCCCCTGCGTATTGGCGAGAAGTCCAACGGCCGGGCCAACGAAGAACCACTTTCTGCCGTAACGGAACTCGGCCTCCCCGACCGTCGCGGCGTCGCGATCCGAATTACCCTGGATGTTGAAGGCGCCGATATCCATTTCGAGATAGCTCGGTTCGTCGCCGCGAACATTGAGGGGCTGAAAGGTAACCGGATTGTCTGCCGCGTGGGCGAGCGTCGGCATGACCATTGCCATGGCGAGACCGCAAAGCGCCATCGCCGCGAAGCCAGGCAGCTGCAACAGGATGCGCCCAAGTCTTCGCCTCCTGCTGGGTTGCGTAAAATCCGGGGATTCGCCACCCAAAGGGGGGGCAGGATGACAAGCGGAGAGGAAAAGATGCGTCTGCATTTCGCCTCCTGTGACGGGTTCCTGCTATTCCCTCGCCGGATCGGCCGGCGTACCGGAGAGCCGAAACACAGCGGGTGCAGCTAAGTCGTTCATCGATTCGTCGATCTCGCTGCGGCAGGCACGGGAATTCACCAGCGAGCCGACTTCAGGCCGAACCGGTGTTACATGGCCACCATGACGATACCGTTAAAGATGGGAGTTTCCCCTATTCTCGCATCCAAGGGATGGCGATTTCTTTGAGGGCTTTTAATGACAAGTGCTTGGCTGAACGAAGGCCATGGCGCCATCAGGCCAGCCTGGAGCGTTGGCCTAACGAACCAGGGCCGGAACTGCGACTGCCCTCGCTTTGCTGTGAATGAAACCCTGATTTTGCAGTGCGCTGCTTGGCGGAGACTGTCTGCGGTCGCCGATCGTCGCCGTGCGTCGACGGCCGGCTTTCGAGAGCAAGGCGCTCCGTATGACGACATCCTCGGCTGGAAAAAGTCAAACGGTGCGATGTCGGAAGAGCCATGCGGCTCCGGCGAGGGTGAGGAGGGCGATGATGGCCATGGGCCAGAGCTGGTGGAAGACGAGGCGGGCGGGGAGCGCTTCGAGAAAGACGCCGCGGATGACGACGAGG